>NZ_JAYRPN010000045.1:0-49079 GCF_041911175.1 Tabrizicola sp. | reverse complement strand
TCCTGCCCCGGCGAGGAGAAGCCGAAGGCGCACGACGAGCGGTCCTGAATGTGCGCGCGACGCCTACTTGCCCTTCCCGGACGCGGCGTGGGTGGCGTTCGTGGCCTCGACATGCACGATGATCGAGGTGGTGTGTTCGCTGATCTCGTAGTGCGTCGCAGCAGCAGGGGTGCCAAGCAGGGCGGCAAGGGCGAGAGCGGAAAGAGCGGTTTTCATTCTCATCTCCATTGGCAAAGGGCGGTGCTGGCCTGTCTTACGCCGCACGGGGCCCAGTCTCCAGTGACAAACCCTGTCATGATTGCAGGCGGGCTTGGGATGGGGCCGACCCAAGGTTAAGCCCAGGTAAATGCCCACGGATAACCTGCTGGAATCGATCAGGAAACCGCAAATGTCCACCGTGGCCAGTCAGGCGTCGCGCTGCGCGATCCAGTCGTGGTCCGGGTCGTTCCTGAACCGCCACTTGCGGATCGGCCCGGCCATCACGTTCAGATAGTACATCTCATAGCCATAGGGCGCCCCGCAGGGATGATGCCCCTTCGGGACCAGCGTGACATCGTGGTTCTTCACCGCCATCACCTCGTCCAGGGAGCCGTCCTCGGTATAGACCCGCTGGATGCCGAAGCCCTGCCCGGGGTTCAGCCGCATGTAATAGGTCTCTTCCAGATAGGTCATGTTCGGGAAGTCGTCCTCGTCATGCCGGTGGCTGGGGTAGGAGGACCAGTTCCCCGCCGGGGTGAAGACCTCGGTCACCAGCAGGCTGTCGGCCACGTCCAGCGCCTCCATCGCGATGTTGTTCACATGCCGCGTGTTGGTCCCGCGCCCACGCGGGGTGAGGGTGATCCCCTCCGGCCCGAGCCTTCGGGCCGGATGGTTGCCCTTGCCCGGCGCCTTGCAGACCCCGATGGTGCAGGGGGTGGTCGCGGTGGCCTTCCACTGGCTGCCGTTCGGGACATACAGGCAATGCGGCGGGGTCTTCTCGAAGACATCCATCCGCGCGCCCATCTCGCCCCAGTCCTGCCCGGCGGCCTGGACCTTCGCCTTGCCCTCGACCAGCACGAGGATCACCTCCTCGCCCCCCGTCGCTTCCTCGGCCACATCGCCCGGTTCCAGCCGGTAGAGGGTGAAGCCGACATAGCCCCAGCCCGCCGAGGCCGGGGTCACCTCATGCACCTTGCCGCGGGTTCCGGTGGGTTTGAGCAGGAGGTCGGGCATGGGGTTTCCTTCAGGAGGGGCGGGAGTGGTCGATCACCAGACCGCTTGCCGCACAGAGCTTCACGATATGCTCGTAGCCCAGTTTTGAATACTCATAGGGCGGTGCCTTGGCCGGGTCCTGCTCGGCCTCGACCACGATCCAGCCGTTGTAATCCATCGCGCGCAGCTTGTCCGTCACCGCCTGAAAGTCGATGCAGCCGTCGCCCGGCACGGTGAAGGCCCCGGCGATCACGGCGTCGAGGAAGCTGCGGCGGTTCTCGCGGACGTCCTTCACCACCTCGGGGCGGATGTCCTTGAAGTGGACGTGGTGGACCCGTTCCGCCCAGCGGTCCAGCACCCGCATCACATCGGCCCCGCCGAAGAGGAGGTGGCCGGTGTCGAACAGAAGCTTCACCTCCGGCGTCGAGCCTTCCATCAGCGCGTCCACGTCGTCTTCGGATTCGATGAAGGACCCCATGTGGTGATGGTAGGCCAGCGTCATGCCCTGGTCGGCCATCCATTTCGCCAGTTCGGAAAGCTTCGCGCCATAGGCCCGCACGTCCTCGACCGCGAATTTCGGGCGGTCGTTCACCGGCACCGCGATGTTGCCCTGCACGGTGTTCGAGCATTCGGCATAGACGATGCAGGGGGCCTTAAGCGCCACGAACTGCTCGACCTGGGCGCGCACCGCCTCGATCTCGGTCTTCACATCGTTGATCAGGAGGTTGCCCGAGCACCAGCCGCCGCAGAGCGACAGCCCGTTCGCCGTCAGGTAAGCCCCGAGGCCCGCCGTGTCGGAGGGCATCCGCCGCCCGCGCTCGACGCCGGTATAGCCGATCTCCCGCGCCTCGCTCAGCGCCTGTTCCATCGTATAGGCGGCGGTCAGGTCCGGCAGGTCGTCGTTCTGCCAAGAGATAGGGGAGATCCCGATCTTCACGCTCATGTTCGTTCTCTCAGTTCAGCAGCCACTGGGCACGGGTGCCCGCTTCATAGCCCTTGCGGGCCTCGTTCACTTCCTTCCGGGTGGAGACTTCGGGCACGGCCACATCCCACCACGCCCCGCCCGCCCCGGTGCCCGGCATCGGGTCGGTGTCGATCACGATGACGGTCGGGATCGTCGCGGCCTTGGCTCCTTGCATCGCGGCTTCCAGATCGGCGATCCCGGCGGCCTTCACCACATTCGCGCCCATCGACCGGGCATGCGCCACGAAGTCGATATGGGCGGCGTTCACATGATAGCTGTCGTCCAGCATGTTGTTGAACGGCGCCCCGCCGGTGGCCTGTTGCAGCCGGTTGATGCAGCCATAGCCCCGGTTGTCGGTCAGGACCACGGTGAAGGGGATGCCCATCATCACGGCGGTCGCAAGTTCGCTGTTGGCCATCATGTAGCTGCCGTCGCCGACCATGCAGATCACGTCCTTTTCGGGCTGGGCCATCTTGATCCCCATCGCGCCCGCGACCTCATACCCCATGCAGGAGAAGCCGTATTCCATATGATAGCCGCCCTGCGCCGCACGCCACAGGACATGCAGCGCGCCGGGCATGGTGCCTGCGGCACACATGATGACCGAGTCCTTGCCGGTGTTGCGGTCCACCGCGCCGATGACTTGTGCGTCGGTGGGCAGTTGATTGCCCTTCGGCGCCGCGAACAACCCGTCGGTGGTCTGGAACCACTTGTCCCGCGCGCTGAAGTCCGGGTCTGCGAAGCGGAGTGACCCAAGGGCCGCGCCGATCTTCTCCAGCGCGACTTTCGCATCCGAAACCAGCGGTTGCGCCGCGCGCTTGTGCGCATCGTAGCCGTGGATGTTGATCGACAGAAGCTTGCGACCGGGGTTCGAGAACACCGTCCACGACCCGGTGGTGAAGTCCTGGAACCGCGTCCCGACGCCGATCACCAGATCGGCCTTTGCCGCCAGTTCGTTGCCGCAGCCCGTGCCGGTGACGCCGGGCGAGCCGAAATGCAGCTTCTCCTCCCAGTCCACCGCGCCTTTGCCAGCCTGCGTCTCGACCAGCGGAATGTTGTGCGCGCGGGCGAAGTCCAGCAGCGTCTGCTCGGCACCCGAATACAGCACCCCGCCGCCCGCGACGATCAGCGGCGTCTTGGCGGCCTTGATCGCCGCGACGGCGGCTTCCAGCTCGCGCTGGTCGGGTTCGGGGCGGCGGATGTGCCAGATGCGCGGCTCGAAGAAGTCCACCGGATAGTCATAGGCCTCGGCCTGGGTGTCCTGACAGAAGGCAAGGCAGACCGGGCCGCAATTCGCCGGGTCGGTCATGACGCGGAACGCGCGGGGCAGGGCGGTCAGGATATGCTCCGGCCGGCTGATCCGATCGAAGTACCGCACCACCGGGCGGAAGCAGTCGTTCGCCGACACGGTCGCATCGTCGAAATCCTCGATCTGTTGCAGCACCGGGTCGGGGGCGCGGTTGGCGAAGACATCGCCGGGGAGGAAGAGGACGGGCAGGCGGTTCACATGCGCCAGCGCGGCGGCGGTGACCATGTTGGTGGCGCCGGGGCCGATGGAGGAGGTCACGGCCATCGCCTTCCGCCGCCCTTTCGCCTTGGCATAGGCGATGGCGGCATGGGCCATGGTCTGTTCGTTGTGGCCGCGCCAGGTGGGGATCACGTCGCGATGGGCGTGCAGCGCCTCGCCCAGCCCGGCGACGTTGCCGTGGCCGAAGATCGCCCAGACGCCCTCGATGAAACGGCTGCCGTCTTCGGCCTGCTGCACCGAAAGCCAGCGGACAAGGGCCTGCGCGGCGGTAAGGCGGATCGTGGTCATTGGCTTGCTCCCTCGCGCACCTTGTCCCAGAGCTGGCCAAGGCGGGCGTAACGGTCGGACATCATCGTGACGGCTTCGGCATCGGTCATCTCACCCTTCAGCCAGCCGCGCGCGGCATCGCCAAAGATGGTGCGACCGATGGCGAAGCCCTTGACCAGCGGGTGCTTCGCGGCCAGCGCCAGCGAGGCGGAGAGATCGGCCTCGGACGCGTCGAGGCCCAGCACCACGATGCCCCGCACATGGGCATCGTTCTTCGTGATCTCGGCACAGGCGTTCTCCCAGGCGGCGTCACTGGTGAAGGGTTCCAGCTTCCACCAGTCGGGATAGACGCCAAGGTCATAGAACCGCTGGATGATCTCCGCGCTGGTCTTGTCATCGGTAGGGCCGACCTTCGACGGGATGATCTCCAGAAGCATCTCCAGCCGGTTGCGGCGGCAGGCGTGGAACAGGCGGCGGACAGTGTCTTCCTGCGCCGCCCTGGTCGCCGCGTCGTCGTCGGGGTGATAGAAGCACAGGACCTTGACCACATGTTCCAGCGGCCATTCGGAAAGGCCGCCGAAATCCGGGCCGATCTCGGGTTCCAGCGTCAGGGGGCGCGAACCGGGCCATTCCACCGGACGCCCGATCCAGAGCCCGGTGCCCGCCGCCTGGAACAGCGCATCGCGGCCCAGACGGCTGTCGCAGAGGATGCCGTAGCCCGGCTTGCCATCCGCGACCTTCAGCGCCGCCTTCAGGCACAGCTCCTTGAAAGCCCCGATCTTCGCGGGCGTCGCACCCTCCATCGCCTCAAGCTGCATCCGGTGGTCGAAGGCGAAGACCCGCATGGTCGACCAGTCCTTATGGCGGTTGGTCGCCCAGTGCACCTGCTCCAGCGCCGGGTCCTTGCGCAAGGCCTTTTCCTTGACGCCGCGCCTGAGGAAGAACTGCAGCTCCTCCCAGGACGGATAGGCCGGGGTGCAGCCGTGGCGGGAAACGGCGAAGGCCCCGCAGGCATTGGCGTATTTCAGCGCGACGGGCCAGGGTTCGTTGTCCAGCCAGCCCCGGATCAGGCCCGACATGAAGCCGTCGCCCGCGCCGAGGACGTTGAACACCTCGATCGGGAAGCCGGGGCCGGTCTCGCCGTCGTCCAAAGAGTCGGGGATCGCGCCGGTGAAGGCGACCGCCCCCATCGGGCCGCGCTTGCAGACGAGCGTGGCCTTGCTGACCGCCCGCACCGCGCGGAGAGCGGCGATGGTGTCGGTCGAGCCGCCCGCAATGTGGAATTCCTCTTCCGTGCCGACGATCAGGTCGAAGAGGTGCAGCGTCGATTGCAGCTTGGCGGTGACGGCGGCGGATTCGATGAAACGGTTCTCGCCGTCGCCGTGGCCGGAAAGGCCCCAGAGGTTCGGGCGGTAGTCGATGTCGAGCGCCGTCTGCAGCCCGTGCTTGCGCGCCAGCGTCAGCGCCTTCAACACGGCGGCCTCGGTCTTCGTGTTGGACAGATGCGTGCCGGTCGCGACCACCGACCGCGCCTCGGCGATGAAGCTCTCGTCGATGTCGCCCACGTCCAGCGCCATGTCGGCGCAGTTTTCCCGATAGAAGATCAGCGGAAACTGCTTGTCGTCGCGGATGCCCAGCAGCACCAGCGCGGTCAGCCGCTCCGGGTCGGTCTTCACGCCGCGCACGTCGACGCCTTCCTTCGCCAGCTCTTCCCGGATGAAGCGGCCCATGTGTTCGTCGCCGACCCGGGTGATCAGCGCCGAGCGCAGCCCCAGCCGCGCGGTGCCCGCCGCCATGTTGGTGGGCGAGCCGCCGATGTATTTCTGGAACGACCCCATATCCTCCAGCCGACCGCCGACCTGCGCGCCGTAAAGGTCGACCGACGACCGGCCGATGGTGATCACGTCGAGGGTCTTCTCAGGGGACATGGACATGCTCCGTGCGGCCGACTCGGGCCTGATGGTGGAACGTTTATTCCATTCCCGTGAGTCGGGGAAGCCCTAAGTTTCGCGTCGCGCTGCCACCGCCACCGCCAGGGACAGCGCCAGCGCGATCACCGCCGACAGCGACCGGAAGGCGCCGAAGTCGATCTCGGTCACGGTCAGGATGGTCCCGGCCACCCCGGACAGGGTTGAGGCGGGCGGATCGCTCAACGCCACGACTGGCAGGCCACGGTCGCGGGCATGGGCCGCCAGCGCCAGGGTTTCCTCGGAATAGGGCGCGAAGGTTATCGCCAGAAGCGCATCGCCCGGTTGCAGGCTGGAGCGGTGGCCAAGCCCCGCAACCCCGTCATGCAGCACCGCCGGGACGCCCAGCTTGTCGAAGACATAGGCCAGGTAACTTGCCACCGGGAAGGACCGGCGGAAGCCGGCCAGATGGATGGTCCGCGCCTGGGCCAGCGTGGCAACCGCTTGATTCAAGGCCGCTTCGTTCAGGTCCCGCGCCAAAGCCTCCATCGACTGCCGCCCGGCTTCGACGAATTCGGCCACCAGCGCCGAGGGTTGCCCCGCGCCCCCGGCTTTCAGGTTTGCCAGCCGTGTCGCATAGTCGGGTGCCGCGCGCGACAACGCCTCGCGGAACAGCCGCTGCATCTCGGCAAAGCCGGTGAACCCCATGATCTGGCAGAACCGCATCACCGCCGAGGGCGGCACCCCGGCGCCCTGCGCCACCTGCGCCACGGTCGACAGCGCGATAGAATCCAGATGGGTGGCGACATGGTCGGCGCATTGCTGCAACCGGCGCGGAAGCTGGCCGTTGAGTTCCTGCAGGCGCTCGCGGAAGGCCTCGACCGTCTGAGGCGTGTCGCGCGGTTCGGTCAGGGCGTCCGACATGGGTTTCCCGGCTTTCGTTGCATGATCCCGGCAAGCATAGCACACAGAACGGATGTTCCAAACACTCCGTCTCTCCCGGGCATTTTACCGCAGCCCGGCCTCGCGCGGGCGGTCGTGGCGCAGCCCGTCCGGCGTGAAATGCTGCGGGAAGCAGAGTGCGGCGCAGGTGCGGACGGTGCTCAGTGCCTCGTCCCGCTCGTAGGGTGCGGTCATCGTCATCAGGTCCAGCCAGGTGCCCTCGATGCTCACGCGGATCACCCGGGCCACGCGGTTGGCGACATGGCCGTAGCCGCCCGCATCGCTCAGCCGCTGGCAGATGCCTTCAAGCTGGCGGTTGTAGGCATCGTCCTTGTCGCCGCACAGGTCCTGGTAGATCGGGCGCGACTGCGCCTCGCCCCAGAAGCTGCACCAGGCCGCCAGCCGCGACGGCGTGCAGATCGCCGGGTTGAAATCGGCCTCGATCAGGGCGTTCAACTGTTCGGCCGGGTCTTCCCCGGCCTGCGACAGCGCCGCCTGCCAGTTCTGCCGATATTCCTCGGCGAGGAAATTCAGCGTCTCGGCCAGCAGCCGTTCCTTGCTTTCGAAATGGAACAGCACCAGCCCGTGCGACAACCCGGCGGCGCGGGCGACATCGGTCAGGGTGATGCGGGAATAGCCGCGCGCGGCCAGCGTCTCGATGGTCGAGGCAATCCGCTGCGCCCGCCGGGCCTCGCGGCTCATCGTGCGGGGGGCAGGGTCCTTGCTGTGCAGGGCTTCGTCCAGGATATCCCCCTATGGTCCGGGCCGCATCTGATACCGACGCGGTGGCAGAAGACAACGGGGAAGTCGCAAGGAACGACAAGAGAAGGCCCCGCACGGGGGGAGCGGGGCCTTCGACAGACTGATGCAGAGGGGGGTTATTTCTGCTTCAGCTTGTTGTACTCCTCAAGGCCGGTGGCGACGATGTCGTACCATTCGCCGGACTCGCGCATTTCGGTGATGCCGCGGTTCAGCATGGCGATGTAGACCCGGCCGCGCGGATTGCTCTTCGCCGTCAGGAAGTGGTAGGTGATGAAGGTCGTCAGCGCCGGGTTGACCGCGATCTTGTCCATCGCGTTCAGTTCCGTGAAGTTCGCCGTCGTGGTTTCCGCCTCGATCGAGTAGACGTCGACCTCGCCCTTCAGCAGCATGTTCGCGCAGTCGAGCGGGTTCTTCGGCTGGACGAATTCCACCACCGGCGGCAGCAGGCCCTGCACTTCAAGGTCGCCGGTCGGCCAGGCTTCCGGGCGGCAGATCTTGGCGCCGGCATAGTCCGAGAAGCTGCGGGCATTGGCATACTTGCTGTCTGCCAGCGTGTTGAAGCTGTAGGCGGTTTCATAGATCGGCAGCGAGAAGTCGAACTCGGTGCACATCCGCGCCGAGAATTCGCCCAGCATGTCCAGTTTCGAGCAGTCCGGCGATTCCCAGGCGATCGAGACGTCGAAGGCGCCCGAGGGCAGGAGCACGTCGATATGCGACATCCAGTCGTCGACATAGCTGACCTCGTAGCCGCGATCGTTGCCGCCGCGCTGCATGGCGGTGGCGGCCATGCGGACGAAGATGCCGCCGCCGGTCAGCGATTCATCGGTGAAGGGCATCCAGTTGTTGGAGGTCACGAATTTCAGCGGCGGTTCGTAGACGTTGGACTTCGGCTTGTTCGCTTCCTGCTTCGCGGTCTCGGATTCGATGACCGAGCTCAACTGGCTGTCGGGGGTCAGGCGACCGTCCTCGCACGGAAGGATCAGTTGCAGGCCGGCGGGAAGGCTGTTCGGGTTCGCCGCCAGCGCATCGCGGTTGGCGTTGAAGATCATCTGGTAGTCGAAAGTGCCGTAGGCGGCCTGGGCGATCGAGCCCAATGTATCGCCGTCCTTGACAGTATAGGTGGTGCAAGCTTCCTGGGCTGCCGCAAGAACAGGCAGCGAGATGATCGCAGCCGTCAGAACGGTCAACCGGTGAAAATACGATGCGGTTCTCATGGGGTGGATTTCCTTCTGAAGGCCGTTAGATGCTGCTTGGAACGTGCAGCTGCCGAAACAATATTACCGATGCTGCACCATAGGGTTGTATAGATGGCACGAATAAGGCGATCTGGTGATCAATAGCGGCTCGACGGCTGCGGGCCCGAATTGTGATCGCCGGGCCGGATTTCTGGCCGAAACCGGGTGTCCGGCCCCGCCGGGACGGGGTGCGGGGC
Source organism: Tabrizicola sp. (assembly GCF_041911175.1). Lineage (GTDB taxonomy): Bacteria > Pseudomonadota > Alphaproteobacteria > Rhodobacterales > Rhodobacteraceae > Tabrizicola. Next base: position 40,086 of record NZ_JAYRPN010000045.1, on the reverse strand, counting down.
GGTGTTCCGGCGCAAAAGGGCGCAGGTTGCGTGAAGGGTCCGATATCCCGACCGCACAATCTGGCCGCGATTTCCGTTTCCGTTTCGGCAACATGCGCCCGGCCTGGCGCGCGCGGTTCCACAGCCCTCAAGGCTTCTTGCCGTTCTGCGCCAGGGCGCTCGAGACGATGTCGTACCACTCGCCCGATTCATACATCTCGATCAGCCCTGCATCGAGCTGGCCGATCATGTCGACCGCGCGCTGGTTCGACTTGTGCGCGATGACATGCAGGCTGAGGAGGGTCATCAGATGCGGGTTCTGTTCCACCTTCGCGGTCAGGCCCAGTTCCGCCAGCGCCGAGTCCCCCACTTCGGCGTCGATCGACACCAGGTCCACCTCGCCCGCCGCGAGGCCGCGGAAGCAATCGGTCGCCTCGACCGGGCGGGTCAGGGTGATGGTCGCGGCCGTCAGCCCCACCGCATCCAGGACGCCGGTGGTAAAACCCTCGGGGCGGCAGATGCGCTTGCCCTCGAACTCGGTGTATTTCGTCGCCGCGCCAAGACCGCTGTCCCGCATCGCGAAGAAGCCGTCGACGATCTCGTAGAACGGGCCCGAGAAGACGAAGTCGTTGCAGCGGGCCTGGTCGCCCGGCGACAGCGTCTCGGGCGCCTCGCAATTCGGACGGATCCAGGGAAAGCTCAGGTCATAGGCGCCCGAGGGCAGGAGCGCGTCGAGATGGGCCTGCCAGTCGTTGATGAAGGTCAGGTTGTAGGGAATGCCCGGATCGGCCCGGAACACCGCCATCTCGACAAGCTGGGTCATCATGCCGCCGCCCGGCAGGGTTTCATCGGCGAAGGGCGCATAGCCGTTGCCGGTGACAAAGCCGATCGGCTTGACCGTCGGGGCGGCGGCGGTCGGGGTAGCGGTTGCAGCGGCGGTCTCGGTCGCCGCAGGCTCTGGCGCTGCGACGGCGGCGGCGGGGGCGGCGGCGGGAGCGGTTGCGGGTTCGGCGGTGGAAGTCGCCTCGGCGCAGGGCAACACCAGCTCGGTCCCGATCTCGATCAGGTCGGCCTTTTCGCCGATCGTGGCCACGTTGGCGTCATAGATCACCCGGTAGAGATCGGCATCGCCATAGGCCGTCCGGGCGATGTAGCGCAGGTTGTCGCCTGCCTGGACCTTGTAGGTCGTGCAGGCCTCCTGCGCCCGGGCCGCCGTGCCGCAAAGAAGCAGCGCCGTGCTGCCGATGAGAAAGGTCCGCGAAAGTGCCATCGTCTGTGCTCCTATGGCCGGGGTCCCTGCGGCGGCGCCGGGCATGCAGCGCCATCCCGCCTGGGGCGTCCGGGATCGATCTGTCTTCTGTGCAACCCAAGCCCTCCCGGCCTAGTCTGCGGCCTCCGGGCGGGGGTCGGGCGGCAGACCCGGACCAAGGCGATCCACCGCCCGGGCAAGGGCGAAGATCAGGGGGTCGAGCGGTGCATCCGGCCCCGGCTTGACCCGCACATGTCCGCCGACCGCGGGCGGCGTCGAACCCGCGCGCCCGGCATCCTCGGCGCGGGCAGGATGGAGCGCCATGATCACTGGCCCCCCTCCAGGACAAGCTGCATATGCGCCTCGCCGACCTTGTTGGCGCGGATGACCGAGAATTCGGTCTGCGTCGCCCCGGCCGCAGTCAGATCCGCGATGATCTGCTCCAGCGAGGCGGGGCCATCCAGCGGCGTCGTCGTGGTCTTGTCGCGGAACAGCACGTCGCCCTGGCGCAGGCTGGTGATCTCGGGCCGGGTGACGCCGGTCACTTCGGTCGTCCAGACCCCGTCGACAACCGAGGTCCGGGTGCCGACGCCGTTCGCCAGGTTGACCAGCCGGACGGCGCTGACCGTGAGAAGTCCGGTCTTCTTCTCCCTTGATGCATCGGTGTACTCCACGACCAGGCGGGCCTTGCCGTCGGGGTCGACCGACATCGCGTTCATCACCGCCACGGTGATCGAGCCCGAGGACTGGATCGGCGTGCCGTTGACCGCGTAGATGCTGATGCCCGGAGCCAGCCAGTCACCGGCTTCCTTCACGTCGACCGTCGGCGGAATTCGCGTCACCACGGCAACACGCTTGCCATCGACCATCCGGTCGTCCGACGCGAAGGGAATCTCGACGTCCCAGGCGGCAAAGGCGATCTGGTTGGCGGAAGGCTTGCCGACCGGCGCGGCCGGAGGCTGGCTGGCTGCCGTCTCGGTCGCGGCGGCGGCAGGAGCGGCGGCGGCCTCGGGTTCGACAGCTGGGGTCGGCGTTGCAGCGGCGACGGCCTCTTCGGGCTTGGCGGCAGGCTCGACTGCGGCTGCAGCAGCTTCCGTCGCGGCAGGTTTCTCTGCCGCTGCAGGTGTGGTGGCAGCGGCTTCGGCCGTTGCCGCCGCCGGCTCAACGGGCGCTGCCTCGGCCGGTGCCGCCGCATCGGCGGGCTTGCTCTCGGTTGCGGTTGCCACGGCGTCCGGCGCGGGCTCCTTGCCACCCAGCATCATGTACCCGGCGACCACCACGATGAGGGCTGCGGCGACACCTGCCGCAAGCTGCACCGGGCTTTTCCCGCGCGAGGGCGGCGCCGGGGCCGCGACAGGGTCTGCCGGGCGCGAGGCGGCCTTGGCCAGGGGGGGCGGGGCCGCGACTGCGGCAACCGCCGGGACGGCGTCCTGCACCGGGTCGGCGACCAGGGGTGCGGCGGCAGCAACGCTTCCGACCGGGGGTGCCGATGCGGAGTGGAACATCGCCAGCCAATCCCGCGCCGATTGCAGGCGCTGTTTCGGCAGCGTGCTCATTGCGCGGTCGATGGCCTCAAGGAAGCCCTTCGGATAGTCCGGGAACCGGCCGGACAGCGGCAGGTAGGGATCCGCCCGGTCTTCGGCGAGGGCGGCAAGCCGGGCCTGTCCGTTCACCGGCGCATCGCCAGAGATCAGGTGGTACAGCGTCGCACCAAGCGCATAGAGGTCGCTCCACGGCCCCTGCTCCGACCCGGCGATATAGAATTCCTGCGGCGAATAGCCGTCCTTCACCACCCGCAGCGCCGACATGGCGCGGTTCGACTGCGAGGCCTTCTCGCGGGCGGCGCCAAAGTCGATCAGGATCGGCTCGCCCGTCTTGTCGATCAGCACGTTGTCGGGCGAGATGTCGCGGTGCAGCATGTCGTGGTCATGGATGAATCCGACCGCGTGCAGCAGCTTTTCGGTGATCTTGACGATATGGTCGGTCGAAAGCCGCGGACCTTCGCCGTCGATCACCTGTTGCAGGTCCAGCCCGTCGATAAAGTCGATCGCCATGTAGGCGGTGCCGTTGTCCTCGAAGACCTGGTGGACGGCAACGATGTTCGGATGCACGATCTTCGCGAGGTTGCGCGCCTCACGCACGAAAAGCTGGACGATGGACCTGAGTTCGGCGGTATGCGCGCGCGACCGGGCGGCGACGACGACTTTCGACCGGCGGCAGACCGAGGAGGGGAAGCATTCCTTGATCACCACGTCGCGGTCCAGGCTGTCCTTGGCAAGATAGGTGATGCCGAAGCCGCCCGAGTTGATGTAGCGGGTGATGGTGTACTGACCCTTGAGCAGCTTCGCGCCCGGTTGCAGTTCGTCGATCAGATCCTCGACCTCATCGGTCGCGGCTTCCACCGCTTTCTGCTGCGCCATCTCGTTCACCCTTCCCACAATGGTGCAGCGTCAACGGGACGGTTCTGGCCGTGCCGGACCGGGCGGCGAGCGGCCCTTCCGGCTACGCAGGGATAATCGTCCACACAAGCGCACCAATCCATTGCGACCGTCATGGTTGTGGAACGGGGCGAAAATGGGGCGCTCAAGAGGAGATTTGAAGGATGGGTCCGCTCAACCAGCGCGGGAAAGATGGCGTCGAAACCGGCAGGCTCCGCTCCCGGATCACGGCTCGGCCCGGTGCGGAAGGGTCGGCCTTAGCCGTGGCGACGACGGACAGTGGCAGGCCGCCCGGCCAGTGTCAGTCGGGCATCGTTGCGCTGCCGCTCGGCCACCACCTTGCCTTTCGAGATCACCGCCAGCCGGTCCGGCCGCAGGCGCAGGGCCTCGGTCGGGTTGCCTGCGTCCAGCACCACAAGGCTTGCCAGGCAACCCGGTCGCAATCCGTAGCCGTCCAGGTTCATGATCCGGGCGTTCGTCTCCGTCACCATGCTGAAACAGCGCGCCATTTCCGCCGGATGCGTCATCTGCGCGACATGCAGGCCCATGAAGGCCACATCCAGCATGTCCGCCGTGCCCAGCGAATACCAGGGGTCCAGCACGCAATCCTGCCCCCAGCCTACGGGCACGCCCATCGCCTGCATCTCCTTGACCCGGGTCAGGCCGCGCCGCTTCGGATAGCTGTCGTGGCGGCCCTGCAGGGTGATGTTGATCAGGGGATTCGGGATCGCGGTCATTCCGCTTTCCGCGATCAGCGGTAGCAGTTTCGAGACATAATAATTGTCCATCGAATGCATCGAGGTCAGGTGGCTGCCCGCCGCCCTTCCTCCCAACCCGTGTCGCGTCACCTCGCGCGCCATTGTTTCCACATGGCGCGACAAAGGATCGTCGGTCTCGTCGCAATGGACGTCCCACATCAGCCCCCGCTCCGCCGCGATCCGGCCCAGGTCGCGCAAACTTTCCGCGCCTTCCTCCATCGTGCGCTCGAAATGCGGGATGCCGCCGACCACGTCCACGCCCCTGTCCAGCGCCCGGATCACGTTCTCCCGCCCCGTCTTCGTCCGGTACAACCCGTCCTGCGGAAAGGCGACCAGTTGCAGGTCGAGGTAGGGCGCGACCCGGCGCTTCACCTCCAGCATCGCCTCGACCCCGCGCAGGTGGTCGGGCGTGGTGTCGACATGGGTGCGGATCGCCAGCAGGCCCATGCTCACCGCCCAGTCGCAATAGCGCACCGCCCGGTCCACCATCTCCTCCACCGTCGCGATCTCGCGCAGTTCTCCCCAGAGGCTGATCCCTTCCAGCAGTGTGCCGGAGGCGTTCACCCGGGGTAGGCCGTAGCTCAGCGTCGCGTCCATGTGGAAATGCGGATCGACGAAGGGCGGGCTGACCAGATCGCCGCCCGCATCGATCACCCGGCCTGCCTCGGCCTCCAGCCGCCCCACCGCCGTGATCCGGTCGCCGGTGATGCCGATATCGGCCACGGTGCCATCGGGCAGGGTGCCACCCTTGACCAGAAGATCGAACATTCAGCGTTCCCCCTTGTTGTAGGGCACCATCAGGCTGGCTGGCACCTCGGCCCGGCGCGACATCAGGATCAGCGCCAGGATCGACAGGACATAAGGCAGCGCGAGGAACAGCTGGTAGGGCAGGGCGGCCCCGAGCGGCGTCTGCTGCAGCCTTATCTGCAAGGCATCGAAGGCGGCGAAGAGGATCGCCCCCAGCGCCGCCTTGCCCGGTTTCCAGGCCCCGAACACCACCAGCGCGATGCAGATCCAGCCGCGCCCGTTCACCATCTCGAAGAAGAAGCTGGAGAAGGCCGACAGCGTCAGGAACGCCCCTCCCACCGCCATCAGCCCCGATCCCACGATCACCGCCCCCATCCGCAAGCCCGTGACCGACAGCCCCTGCGCCTCGACCGCCGCCGGGTTCTCGCCCACCGCCCGCACCGCCAGCCCCAGCGGCGTGCGATACAGAACGAGAGCCACCAGCCCCGCCACCGCAAAGGCCGCCCAGGTCAGCGCGGTCTGCGACAGGGCCTCGCCCAGCCAGGGCAGGCTGGACACAACCGGCACATGCACCGGCTGGAACGGCGCGATCTTCGGCGGGCTGGTCACTTCGGGCAGCATCAGCCGATAGGCGAAGGAGGCCGAAGACGTGGCCAAGAGCGTGACCCCCAGCCCCACCACATGCTGCGACAGGCCGAAGGGTACCGTCAGCGTGGATTGCAACAGCCCGAACAGCATCCCCGCCGCCATCGCCACCGCGACGCCACCCCAGAGCGGCATCCCCTGATACACCGCCATCCAGCCGGCAAAGGCGCCGATGACCATGATCCCCTCGATCCCCAGGTTCAGCACCCCCGCGCGTTCGCAGATCAGCTCCCCCATCGTCGCCAGGATCAGCGGCGAGGCGATGCGGATCACCGCCGCCCAGAAGCTGGCCGAGATCAGGATGTCGATCACCGCGCTCATCCCCGCACCACCCTGGCCTTGGTCAACAGGATCGCCAGCACCATGAACAGCAGCGCGACCGCCATCAGCATGTCGGCGATATAGGTCGGCACCCCCGCCGCCCGGCTCATCGCATCGGACCCCACGAAGATCCCCGCCACGAAGACCGCGGTCAGGATTACCCCCAACGGATGCAGCATTGCCAGCATGGCGACGATGATCCCGGTATAGCCGAAGCCCGGCGACAGGTCGGACGAGAGATGCCCCTTCAGCCCCGCCACCTCCGACCAGCCCGCAAGTGCCGCGAGGCCGCCCGACAGAAGCGCGGTCTTCACCAGCACCGCATTGACCGGCATCCCGGCGAACCGCGCCGCTTCCGGGTTCTGCCCTACGGCGCGGATTTCAAAGCCCAAAGTGGTGCGGGTCTGGATCACCCAAACCACAACCGCCGCGATGATCGCCAGCGCGAAGCCCCAGTGCAGCCGCAAGCCGTCGACGATGCGGGGCAGGCGGGCCTCGGGGATCAGCGGAGTGGACTTCGGCCAGCCCATGCCACCTGGGTCTTTCATCGGCCCTTCCAGCAGGTAGCTGACCAGAAGCAGCATGATGAAGTTCAGCAGCAGCGTGGTAACGACCTCGTCCACCCCCAGCCGCGTCTTCAGCAGCACCGGCCCCAGCAAAAGCGCCGCCCCGGCCAGCATCGCGGCCAGGGCGGACACCGGGAGGACCCAGGGGCTCCCCAGAACCCCGGTTCCCAGCACGACCGCAAGGATCGCGCCAGCATACAACTGCGCTTCGGCCCCGATGTTCCAGAGTTTCGCCCGGAAGGCGACCGCCACCGCCAGCCCGGTGAAGATCAAGGGCGTCGCGCGGTTCAGCGTCTCCAGCACCGCCAGCTTCGACCCCAGCGCGCCCTTGGCGATCTGGCCCAGCACGGCAAAAGGGTTCGCCCCGGCCACCAGCGCCAGCAGCATGGCGACCCCAAGCGTCGCCACCAGCGCCAGCGCAGGCAGGCCCAGTCGCCGCAGGGCCGAGGGGTTGGCAATCGGTTCAAGCCGCATCCGGGGCCTCGAACTTCTGGCCTGCCATCCACAGGCCCAACTCCGCCGCCGTCATCGTCCCCCGCGCGAAACCGGGGGACAGGCGGCCTTGAGACATGACGTGAATGACGTCCGACAAGCCCATGATTTCATCAAGGTCTTCCGAGATGAGCAACACCGCCGCGCCCCGGTCCCGTGCTGCGATCAGCTGCGACTGCACATAGGCGATCGCGCCGACGTCCAGCCCCCGGACCGGCTGGTTCGCCAGGATGACCTCCGGTCCCGCCGACAGGACCCGGCCCAGGATCAGCTTCTGCATGTTGCCGCCCGACAAAAGTCGGATGCGTGTCTCCGGCCCCGGACAGCGCACGTCATAGTCCTGGATGATCCCTTCGGCAAACGCCCGCGCGGCGCGCCAGTTCATCCAGCCGCGCCGCGAGAAGCGTGAGCGATAGCCCTCCAGCACCGCATTCTCGGTCAGGTCGAAATCTGCGATGGAGCCCTGATGGTGCCGGTCCTCCGGTATCCGAGCCACGCCTTTCGCCAGCGCCACGCCCGGCGACCAACCCGTGACCGCTTCGCCTTTCAGCATGATCGATCCGGAAACCGGCAGGGCCAGGCCGCCGACGATCTCGGCCAGGGCCGCCTGCCCGTTCCCCGAGACGCCAGCCAACCCGGTGATCTGCCCCGCCTTCAGCTCCAGCGTCACCGCCTTCAGCCCCGGCGCCGCCCCCCGGTTCGGCGTCGACACTCCGTCCAGCCGCATCAGCACCGCCCCCGCCGCCCGCGCTTCGGCCCTTGGCAGCGACAGCTCGCCACCGACCATCAGCGCCGCCAGCGCGCCCTTGTCGGTGGCATGGGTGTCGACCTCGCCCACCACACGCCCATGCCGCAGCACGACGCAGCGGTCGGCAATCGCCATCACCTCGTGCAGCTTGTGGCTGATGAAGATCACCGACAGCCCCAGCGCGGTGGCCTTGCGCAGTGTGGCGAACAGCGCCTCGGATTCCTGCGGGGTCAGCACCGCCGTCGGCTCGTCCAGGATCAGGATGCGCGCATCGCGGTAGAGCGCCTTTAATATCTCCACCCGCTGCCGCTCGCCCACCGTCAGGCGGCCCACCTTGGCATCGGGATGCACCGCCAGCCCGAAGTCGCGCGACAGGCGTTCCACCTTCGCCCGCGCACCCGCAGCCCCCCGCGACCACAGTCCCTCGGTCCCGAGGCGGATGTTCTCCAGCACCGTCAGGTTGCCCGCCAGGGTGAAATGCTGGTGCACCATCCCCACCCCCGCCGCCAGCGCCGCGCGCGGGTTGCCGGGGGGCAGGGGCTGGCCGAAGACCTCCACGCCGCCGTCATCGGCCAGATAGTGACCGAAGAGGATGTTCATCAGCGTGGTCTTGCCCGCGCCATTCTCGCCCAGCAGCGCCACGACCTCGCCGCGCCGCAGGGTCAGGCTGACCGCATCGTTGGCCTTCAGCGCGCCGAAGGACTTGCTGATGCGGTCGAGGCGGAGGACAACCTCCGCCCCGTCTCCGGCATGGCTCACGACGATTTCGGCTCGTTGTCGTCGATGGCCACGGTGAAGCTGCCGTCCTTGATCGCGGCCTCCTTCTCGGCGACCTTGGCCATGACTTCGGCCGCAACCTTGCCCTCGAAGGTGCCCAAGGGCGCCAGCGAGCAGCCGCCCGCATTCATGAAGGAATAGGTGCCGTAGTTGTCGGCCTTGAAGGTCCCGCCCTGGATCGCCGCGACCGCGGCGTTCAGCGTCGGTTCAAAATGCCAGAGCGCGGAGGTGACCACCGTTTCCGGGTAATCCCCCTGCGTGTCGATCACGTTGCCGATCGCCAGCACGCCGCGTTCCTTGGCTGCGTCGCTCACCCCGAAGCGTTCGGCATACATCAGGTCCGCGCCGCCATCGATCATCGCGAAGGCGGTTTCCTTGGCCTTCGGCGGGTCGAACCAGGACCCGATGAAGCTGACCTGGAACTTCGCATCCGCCTTCACCTCGCGCACGCCTGCCATGAAGGCGTTCATCAGCCGGTTGACCTCGGGGATCGGGAAGCCGCCGACCATGCCGATGTTGCCCTTGGTCATGCCGCCCGCGACGATGCCCGAGAGGTAAGCCGCGTCCTGGATATAGTTGTCGAAGACCGCCAGGTTCGGGTTCGCTGCCGCATCCGGCGGGAAGCTCGACCCCAGCAGGAACGCCACGTCCGGGTATTCCGCCGCCACCTCGCGCGCTTCCTGCTCGGCCCCGAAGATCTCGCCGACGATCAGCTTGACCCCCGCCTCGCAGTATTCCCGCATCACGCGGGGATAGTCGGTGTTCGCCACGTTCTCGGTATAGGTATAGTCCACCGTCCCCGCCGCCTTCAGCGCCTCGGCGGCGATGTGGATGCGGCTGACCCATTGCTGTTCGACCGGCACCGTGTAGACGCCCGCCATCTTGAGCGGCTCCTGCGCGAGGGCGGCGCGCGGCAGGTTCGCCGCAAAGCCCAGGGCGGCGCCACCCAGAATGAGGCCGCGACGCGAGATCGTGAATGTCCTGATGGTCATGTGACTGCCTATCCCTGTTGGTTTTGGGTGTCTGATTTTTACCAAAAGGTAAAACTCAATGCCGATTCGATACAAGCGGCAGTTTATCCCCGAGAGGAGCACAGGGACAACGACGGCGATACCGGTCATGGACGATGAAAATCACGGCACGACAATGCCTTGTTGGCGAAACTGAATGCGGTTTCTGAACTTCGGTCAGGCCCTCGGCAACCGGCCCCCGGCGATCCAGTCGTCCACCACCGCCAGCGCGGCCTCGCTGAACGCCGGGTCGTTGATATGGGCGTCCAACTCCACCAGCCGCACATTCGGCGGACAGGCGGCGCGGACCTCCGTCACGAAAGCCGCCAGCCCCTCGGCATCGCACAAGGGCCCGCCCTCCCGGTCCCATTCGTTGCCGCCCCGGGTCGGCAGCAGGAACACCACCTCGCCCTTCGCCGCCGCCAGCTTGCCCATGATCGCCCGCGCCACGCGGCAACGCGCCTCGGCATCCAGCACCACCGACGACAGCAGGCGGTTATGCGCGTGCCCCGGCAGCTCCTCCAGATGCGCGGGCAGCGGGTGCCAGCCGACCAGATCGACCAGATCATAGCAGCCGATCGACACGATCTGCGGCACCCCCCTTGCGCCTGCCGAGGTCATCCGGTCCGGCCCTGCCGTGATCGCCGAGCCGAAGAGGTGGTTGCCCACCTCCTGCGGCGCGAAGTCCAGCACGGCGGCAAAGGCTCCCTCGGCGGCGAGCGACTCGAACGCCCGCCCCCCCATGCCCGTCGCATGGAACACCGCCACCTCGAACCCCCGCGCCTCCAGCGCCGGTTTCAGGCTGACCATGTAGCGCAGCACCGTCTTGCCGAAACTGGTCATCCCGATCAGCGGCTTGTCCCGCAGCGGAGGCTCCACCGCCCGCGCCGCCCCCAGCACCGCGCCTGCCGCCTGCGACAGGGACGCCTTGCAGATCGAGTTCAGCCCATAGAGGCCCCCCGCCCAGAGGATCATCTGGATATCCGCAGGCAGGCGCTCCGGCGGCAGCATGGGCGAGAAGCTGACGGTGGAGACCACATATTTCGGCACCCCCAAGGGCAGCGCCGAACAGAGGTCCAGCGCCAGGTCGGTCCCCATCGTGCCGCCCAGCACGATCACCCCCTGGATGCGCCCCTCGCCATGCAGCTTCGCGGCCAGCCGGGCGGACCCGGTCGCCATGACCTGCATCGCGGTATTCTCGTCCTCGGCGGCAATCGCCTCGGCAATCGACGACCCCGCCGCCTCGGCCACCTGATGCTTGGAAATGTCCGTGGGCTGCGACGGGTCGCCCAGTACCGACACATCCATCGTCAGCACCCGCCCGCCCTGGCGGAGGATCACGTCGCGCATATAGCCCAGTTCGGCGTCCTTGGTGTCCCAGGTTCCGGCGACAAGGATGGTGGTCATAGCTGGATCCACGCGGTCTTGAGGTCGGTGTATTTCTCCAGCGCGTGCAGCGACTTGTCCGCCCCGTTGCCCGACTGCTTCACCCCCGACAAGGGCACCGTCACATCCGCCCCACCATAGGTGTTCACATGCACCACGCCCGCGCGGATGCCCCGCACCATCCGATGCGCGCGGGAGAGGCTGTTGGTCCAGACCCCCGCCGCCAGCCCGAAGTCCGAGGCATTGGCCAGCCGAAGCGCCTCGGCCTCGTCGGCGAAGGGCGCGACCGCGAGGACCGGCCCGAACACCTCTTCCCGGTACAGCCGATGCTCCGGCCTGACCCCGGTCACGATGGTCGGGTCCATGTAATACCCGCCGGTTTCCTGCAACGCCCGGGTGCCGCCGGTGACGATCTCGCCGCCTTCGCGCGTGGCGTCCGCGACAAAGCCCAGGTTCGCTTCCAACTGAACCAGCGAGTTCACCGCCCCCACCTGCGTCTCCAGCCGCAAGGGATTGCCCACCGCCATCTTTCGCGTCACCGTCGCCAGTTCGGCAACGAAAGCGTCATGCACCGAAGCTTCCACCAGCAGCCGCGAGCCCGCGACGCAGACCTGCCCGGCATTGCGGAAGATCGCCGTCGCCGCCGCTTTCGCTGCCGCTGACAGGTCCGGTGCATCGGCGAAGACCACGTTGGGGGATTTGCCCCCCAGCTCCAGATAGCAGCGCTTAAGGTTCGACTGTGCCGAATATTGCAACAACCGCCGCCCGGTCGCGCCCGATCCGGTGAAGACCAGCACATCCACCTCCGGCGCCAGCGCCAGCGCCTCGCCCGTCACCCGCCCCGGCCCCGTCACCACGTTGAACACGCCGGGAGGCACCCCCGCCTCCAGCGCCAACGCCGCCAGCCGCAACAACGACAACGACGCCGTTTCCGCCGGTTTCAGCACCACCGAATTGCCCATAGCCAGGGCAGGGGCGATCTTCCAGGCCCCGATCATCAGCGGGAAGTTCCAGGGGACAATCGCGCCCACCACCCCCACCGGCTCGCGGTGGATCAGGCCCAGCACATTCGGCGCGGTGGGCGCGACCTCGCCATAGACCTTGTCGATGGCCTCGGCATAGTAGCGGAAGGTGCCCGCAGCACTGCCCGGCTCCGCCTTCAGCGCCATCGAAATCTCGGTCCCGTTGTCGCGGACGCCCAAGACGGCGAGTTCAACGGCGTGCTTGTCGATCAGATCGGCCAGCCGGTGCAGCACCGCCTTGCGCGCGCTCGGTGCCAGCCGCGACCAGCGCCCGTCCTCGAAGGCCGCACGGGCGCTGGCGCAGGCCCGCGCCACGTCCTCCGGCCCCGCCGAGGCGAGCGTCGTCAACTGCCGCCCGTCGATGGGCGACAGCACCGGGCTTTCCCCGGCGCCCTCGACCCACTCCCCCTCGATCAGCAGCCTCCCCGCCGCGACCGGGGCCGCTGCCAGCCGGTCGATCAATGCCTGGTCCATATCCCCTCCCGGATGGTTCAAATAATGAACCGATGGTTTAAAAACAGATTGACAGGGGGCGGCCCCGTCTGTCAACTCTTTTGGAAAGGGTAGGGGAGGCCCAGCAGCCAGATGGGAACGGTCGGCAAGGCACTGGACCTTCTGGACCTCTTCACAAGGGGCCAGCCGCAGCTTGGCCTCAGCCAGCTTGCCCGCGCTTCCGGCCTGAACAAGGCGACCTGCCACCGCCTCCTTACCGAACTCGAATCGCGTGGCCTCCTGGAACAGACCGGCCCGGCCCGTGAATACCGCCTCGGCCCCGCCGTCCTGCGCCTTGCCAACTTGCGCGAAGCCGCCGTTCCCACGCGTGAAGCCGCAATGCCGATCCTCCGCCGCCTGGCCGAAGCCACCGGCGAGACGGCGCATCTCTCGCATCTCGTGGCCGGAAAACTCCAGACCCTCGCTTTCGCTTATGCCTCCCGCACCGGCGTCCGGGTGATGATGGAGGACGCCGACCTCCTCCCTTTCCATGCCACCGCCTCGGGCGCCGCCGTCCTCGCCCACCACCCTGATCCCGAACCCCTGATCGCCGCCGCCCCCGACCCCGAAACCCTCCGCGCCCGCATCGCCACCACCCGCGAGAAGGCCTACGCCGAAACCCTCTCGACCTTCGAGAAGGACGTCCATTCCTTCGCCGTGCCGCTCTTCGACGCCACCGGCGCCTGCACCGGCGCCCTTGCTGTCGCCGCCGCCGCGCCGCGCATGACCCCCGACCTCCACGCCACCATCACCCGTGAGCTGACCCTCGCCGGGGCCGAGATCACCCAACTCCGGGGCGGCCAGCCCCCTGACAGGAGCCTCCCATGAAAGACGCCAACTTCCTGAAAGCCCACAATGCCCGCAGCCTGTGGCACCCGATGACCGCCCCCGCCGACAGCCTGAAGTCGCCCCCCGCGATCATCACCGGCGCCCACGGCACCCGCATCCGCGACATCGACGGGCATGAGGTGGTGGATGCCGTGGGCGGGCTCTGGAACGTCAACCTCGGCTATTCCTGCCAGCCGGTGAAGGACGCCATCGCCGCCCAGCTCGACGCATTGCCCTACTATTCCATCTTCCGCGGCACCTCGAACGACAAGGTGATCGAGCTGGCCGAGGAACTCCGCGCCTTCTTCGCGCCCGACGGGTTGACCCGCGCCTTCTTCACCTCCGGCGGCAGCGACTCGGTCGAAACCGCGCTGCGCCTCGCCCGCCAGTACCACAAGATCCGCGGCGAAGCGGGCCGGACCAAGTTCCTCTCCCTCAAGAAAGGCTACCACGGCACCCACATGGGCGGGGCCAGCGTCAACGGCAACGCCAATTTCCGCACCGCCTATGAACCCCTCCTCCCCGGCTGCTTCCACATCCCCGCGCCCTACACCTACCGCAACCCCTTCAACGAAGCCGACCCCGCCAAACTCGCCCAACTCTGCCTGCAAGCCCTGGAAGACGAGATCGCCTTCCAGGGTGCCGCCACCATCGCCGCCTTCATCATGGAGCCGATCCTCGGCGCGGGCGGCGTCATCCCCCCGCACCCGACCTTCATGCCGGGGGTGGAGGCGATCTGCCGGAAACACGGCATCCTCCTCATCGCCGACGAGGTGATCACCGCCTTCGGCCGCACCGGCGCCTGGACCGGCAGCCGGCTCTGGGGGGTGAAGCCCGACTTCGCCTGCACGGCGAAAGCCATCACCAACGGCTACTTCCCCTTCGGCGCGGTGATGATCGCCGAAAGCGTGGCGCAGGTCTTCGAATCCGACGAAAGCGGGAAAGCCGCCATGGGCCACGGCTATACCTATTCCGGCCACCCGGTCGGCGCCGCCGCCGCCATCGCCAGCCTTGCCGAGACCAAACGCCTGAACGTCCCCGTCAACGCCGCCGCACGGGGCCAGCAGCTCTGGGACGGGATCAATGCGCTGAAAGCCAAATACCCGCAGATCGGCGACGTAAGGGGCGGCCACGGCCTGATGCTCGCCATCGAACTGGCAGGCCCCGGCAAATCTGCCCCCCCCAAGGCGCAACCGGGACAGGTTCAGGCCAAGGCCTACGCGGAAGGCGCGATGGTCCGCGTCTCCGGCCCGAACATCATCCTCTCGCCGCCCTTGGTGATCACCGAAGCCGACGCCACCACCATCCTCACCGCGCTCGACGCGGGGCTGGCGGCTCTATGACCACCGGCTTCTGCTTCGACGAACGCACGCTCTGGCACACCACCGGCGAGGCGGCCCTCTTCCTGAAACCCGGCGGCTGGATCCAGCCCCTCGCCGCCGGAGGCCATGCCGAAAGCCCGGAGACGAAGCGCCGCTTCAAGAACCTGCTCGATGTCTCCGGCCTTTCCCGCCACCTCGCCGTGGAAAGCGCCCCCGAGGCCAGCGACGAAGCCCTCAGGCGCATCCATCCTGCCAGTTACCTGACCGAATTCAAACGTCTCTCCGACGCAGGCGGCGGCATGCTGGGTGAGGAAACCCCCTTCGGCCAGGGCTCCTACGAGATCGCCGCGCTCTCCACCGGCCTTGCCATCCACGCGATGGACAAGGTGCTGACCGGCCAGTGGCGGAACGCCTATTCCCTCTCGCGCCCGCCCGGCCACCACTGCCTGCCCGACTTCCCGATGGGCTTCTGCCTTCTGGCCAACATCCCCGTCGCCATCGAGGAAATGCGCGCCCGCCACCACCTTGGCAAGGTCGCCGTCATCGACTGGGACGTCCATCACGGCAACGGCACGCAAGCCATCTACTGGAACCGCGCCGACACCCTCACCATCTCGCTGCACCAGAATGCCTGCTACCCGACCAACTCGGGCGCCACCACCGAACGCGGCGCGGGCGTGGGGCAGGGGGCGAACATCAACATCCCCCTCCTCCCCGGCGGCGGCCATCAAAGCTATCTCACCGCGCTGGACCGCATCGTCCTGCCCGCCCTCCACCGCTTCCGGCCCGACCTGATCGTCGTCGCCTCCGGCCTCGACGCCAATGCGCTCGACCCGCTGGCCCGGATGCTCGCGCATTCCGACACCTACCGCGCCATGACCCAAAGCCTGATGCAGGCCGCCGACACCCTCTGCGGCGGCAAACTCGTCATGGTTCACGAAGGCGGCTATTCCGAGGCCTATGTCCCGTTCTGCGGACAGGCTATCATGGAGGGGCTCGCGGCGCGGCGGACCCCGGTGATCGACCCCTTCCTCGATTTCCTGATGGCCCAGCAACCGCCCCCCGAGTTCCAGGCGCTGGAGGATCGCCGTCTGGCCGACATGGCCGCTGCATACGGGGTTTGACGATGACCGACCACCTCGCCCTTCTCGGCACCAAGGGCGGACCGGCGATCCGGCACCGCTCGCCGATGCCGACGTCCTCGCTTCTGTCGCTGGCCGGGCAATGGGCGGTGGTCGACTGCGGGCTGGGGGTGACACGGGGCATCGTCGACCAGGGCCTTGCACTCAAGGACCTGTCGCTGATCTTCATCACCCACCTGCATTCCGACCATTATCTCGAACTCGGGCCGCTTCTGCACACTGCCTGGACAGCGGGCCTGAAGACCCCGGTCCGGGTCTGGGGGCCGTCGGGCCTGATCCGCTACTGGCAGGGCTTCCTTGCCTCGATGGAGGAAGACATCGCCACCCGCATCGCCGACGAAGGCCGCCCCGACCTGGCCTCGCTTGTCAGCCTGCACACCATCAGCGCCGACACCCCGATCACCGAGGGTGCCTGGACCGTCACTGCACAGGCGTCGATCCATCCGCCACTGACCGAATCCTGGTCCTTGTCTGTCCGGGCCGGGGGCAAGCATGTCGTCTTCAGCGGTGACACCGCGCACAACCCGGCAATGGCCGGTTTTGCCCGGGGCGCCGACCTTCTGGTGCATGAGGCGATGCTGGCCAAGGGTCTTGCCGCGCTGCAAGCCCGGATCGGCAACGGCGACGACCGGCTGATGCACCATTGGCTGCGGGCGCATACCCTGGCCGAGGATGTCGCGCGCACGGCCGCTTCGGCGGGGGTGAAGGCGCTGGCCCTCAACCACCTGATCCCGTCCGACGACCCGGAATTCGGGCCCGCCGACTGGCACCGGGCCTGCGTGCCGCACTGGTCCGGCACGCTGCATGTCGGCCAGGACGGCTTGCGCATCCCGCTCTGACCCCGCCAGTCGCACGTTGTCGACCCTCGATGCTTGACACTCTCTCCTCCATCCTCG
Source organism: Tabrizicola sp. (assembly GCF_041911175.1). Lineage (GTDB taxonomy): Bacteria > Pseudomonadota > Alphaproteobacteria > Rhodobacterales > Rhodobacteraceae > Tabrizicola. The sequence goes on along the minus strand of NZ_JAYRPN010000045.1, from coordinate 23,268 downwards.
TCGAAGCGGGCGCGCAGGCGCTTGGCTTCTTCGACAGCCTTGCCGCGCGACAGGTGACGGCGAAGGCACCGCTGGATCTGGTGTCGGATGCCGACCGCGAGGTGGAAGCCACGATCCGGCGCCTTCTGGCCCGGCATTTCCCCGGCGACGGCATCCTTGGCGAGGAACTCGGCGGTAGCGCGACGGGCCGCTTCTGGGCGGTCGATCCCATCGACGGAACCGCGAACTTTCTGTCCGGCCTGCCGTTCTGGACGATCTCCCTCGGCCTCATGGACCACGGGGAAACCTTGGCGGGCGGAATCTTCGCCCCCGCGCTGGGCCTGATGGCGGTGGGCAACACCAGCGGCGTCTTGCGCGAAACCGGCCTTGGGCCCGGCTCGCGCGCCACCGATCCGCCCTGTATCGGCCTTGGCCGCAACCCGCGCTGGCCCGCCGCCGACCGCCACGCCATCGAGGCCGCCGTCGAGGCCGCAGGCTACGCCCCCCGCCTCTTCGGTTCCTGCGCGCTGTCGCTGATGCTGGTCGCGACCGGACGGCTGAAGGGCTACATCGAACCCCGCGTGGGCGGGCTCTGGGACTGCGCCGCGGGCCTTGCGCTCTGCCGCGCTGCGGGCCTGCCGATCGCCTTCGATGTCCATCCAGACGGCACGGTGGACGTGCTGGCAGGCGAGGTCTTCGCCCTCGCGCGCGCCGCCGGTTGGTGCGGTGAAATTCTTAAGAAATCCTGAACGCCCGCGCGCAAGCCGTTGATTTCGAAGGATCGAGAAATCTGTCCACTGTGGACAGCAAACCCGCTTGCAGCCCCCGCGCCCCGCTGGCACTCTTCACCCCAAGGCCGGGGAGGGCCGCATCCCATGAACCGCAACACCACCGAGGGGGGCTACTTCCTCTACCATTCCATCGGCATCTATCCGGGGAAAGAGGACGACCTGACCCGCGCGATGGCCGAGTTCTCCGAGATCTGGGCCGCCCCCAACGACAAGCAGTGGGGGTATGTCCTCCGGAAGCGGCAGGATTTCATCGACCGCTGGCGGCGGCTGATCAACGTCCCGAAGGGCAGCCTGACGACGGTCGACAACGTGACCGAGGGGATGCAGAAGCTTCTCCGCGCCCTCCCGGAAGGGAGCCTGAAGGGCAAGCGGGTGCTGGCCTCCGCCGACTGCTTCCCGTCCGTCCATTTCCTCCTCGCAGGCCTTGCTCCGAAGATGGGCTTCACCCTGACCACCGTCCCCCTCAGCGAAGGCCGCGCCTGGGTGGAAACGGACGACTTCCTCGCCAACTGGGGTCCCGACGTCGGTCTCGCCCTCCTGACCTGGGTCACCTCGATCGGCTCGTCCAAGATGGACTACCCGGCGCTGGTCGCTCACGGTCGGCAGATGGGCAGCCTGATGGTCGCCGACATCACGCAAGGGGCTGGCCTGATGCCCTTCGATGCGATGAACCCCAGGGTGGATTTCGTCGTCTCCACCAGCCTGAAATGGCTCTGCGGGACGCCGGGCGCAGGCATCCTCTACGCCGACAAGGACCTGATCCCCAGCCTGCAGCCCGAGGCACGGGGCTGGTTCTCCCAGAACAACCCCTTCTCCTGGGACCTCGACAAGTTCGCCTACGCCCCTGACATCCGCCGCTTCGACAGCGGCACGCCCGGCTCGGTCGCGGCCATCGCCTCGCTTCCGGCGATGGAGTGGTTCGCCAAGCAGGACCTGCGCGACGTCGCCGCCCACAACCGCCGCCTGGTCGACCGGATCATCGCCCGTGCCGACCGGCTGGACCTGCCGCTCCACTCCCCCCGCGACGCGGACAAGCGGGGTGGCGCCGTCATGCTGCACATGCCCGACAAGGCCGAGGCCGCCGCCTGCGTGGGAGCTTTGGGGGTCGAGGGCTATTCGGTCGACTTCCGCGGCCCGATCCTGCGGCTTTCGCCCGGCTTCGTGACCGAGGAGCGGGCGGTGGACGCGACCTTCGACCTGATCGAGGACATCATGACCCGCCGGCGCCGCCGTTTTGCGGGGCAGGGCGACGCGCAGAAAGGCGCCGGGGAGGTGCTGGCGGCGCTGGCCTCCGGATTGGCGGGCGGCGGGGTGAAGGTGGTGGACCTCTCCGCCGAGCTGGGGCCGGACACCCCGATCCTGCGGCTGCCGGAGGACCTGGCGCGGAACACGCCCAAGGTCGCGATCCACCCGATCAGCGCATACGACAAGAACGGCCCGTTCTGGGCCTGGAACTGGCTGGAGCTGGGCGAGCATTCCGGCACCCATTTCGACGCGCCGCACCATTGGCTTTCCGGCAAGGATCACCCGGACGGCTTCACCGACACCCTCTCAGTCCAGCGCCTGATCGCGCCGGTAAACGTCATCGACTGTTCGGCGGAGGCCGCCGCAGACCCGGATTTTCTGCTGACCGCCGCCCATGTGAAGCAATGGGAGGCGAGGCACGGCGAGATCGGCCCCGGCGAATGGGTGGTGATGCGCACCGACTGGGACAAGCGCAGCGCTGACGAAGAGCTGTTCCTGAACGAGGACCCGGACCCCTACGAGGACGGCTCGCATTCGCCGGGGCCGTCGACGGATTGCATCGACTACCTGCTGGGCAAGGGGATCGTCGGCTGGGGCACGCAATGCGTGGGCACCGATGCGGGGATGGCTGGCAAGTTCAGCCCGCCCTTCCCGGCGCACAATTTCCTGCACCGGGACAACTGCTTCGGCCTTGCCAGCCTCTGCAACCTCGACCAGCTGCCGCCGAAAGGTGCGGTGCTGATCGCAACACCGTTGAAGATCAAGGACGGGACGGGTTCGCCGATCCGGGCCCTGGCGCTGGTTCCGGGCTGAGCGCCTCGTCGTGCGCCTTCGGCTTCTTCTCGGAACCGCCCGCGACGAGGAGCCGAAGGCGAACGAGGAGCCTCAGCGGATGAACTGCCGCGCCCGCGCCCTGAGCGCGCCGACATAGGCCAGCACGTCGATCCCGACGCCGACAAAACGCGCACCGGCCTGCACGCAATCGTTGATGAAGCCGTCCTCGGTCGACAGCATCCCGGCGGCCTTGCCGGAGGCGGCGATGCGCGAAATCGCGTCCAGAACGGCCGCGCGAACCTCGGGGTGGGCGGCGTTCCCGAGATGCCCCATGTCGGCGGCAAGGTCGGCGGGGCCGATGAAGACGCAGTCGATGCCGGGCAGGGCCAGAATATCGTCCAGCGCGGCAAGGCCCGCCCGGCTTTCGACTTGCAGGATCAGGCAGATCTGGTCGTTCGCCGTGGTGAGGTAGTCCGGGACGCTTGAGAACCGCGAGGCGCGGGCCAGCGACGACCCCACCCCCCGGATGCCCTCCGGCGGGTAGCGGGTGGCGCGCAATGCCTGCTCGGCCTGTTCGGCGGTCTCGATGATCGGGATCAGCAGGCTCTGCGCGCCTGCATCCAGCGCCTGCTTGATCCGCGCCGGGTCGTCGTCGCGGAGCCGCACCACCGGCAGCGAGGGCGAGGGCTCCACCACCGCCAGCTGCGCCATCGTCGAGCGCAGGTCGTTCGGTGCGTGTTCGCCGTCGATCAGCAGCCAGTCGAAGCCGCAGGTCGCGGCCATTTCGGCGGCATAGGGGTCGGCCATCCCGACCCAGCAGCCATAGACGGTTTCGCCAGCGGCAAGGCGGAGTTTCAGGCGGTTCAGGGGCGCGGGCATGGATTACTCGAAGTTGAGGGTGACTTGACCGAAAGTGCCGAAATCGGCGTGGAACCGGCTGCCGGGCGGGGCCTCGATCGGACGGATGAAGCTGCCGGACAGGACGATATCGCCCGCCGAGAGGCCCTGGCCATAGCGAGCAAGCCTTTGCACAAGCCAGAGAATCCCGGTGACGGGATCGTCCAGCACGCCCGCGCCGAGGCCGGTCTCCTCGACCACCCCATCGCGCTTGACGATGGCGCCGACCCTGCGGAGGTCATGGCTGTCGAGCGTGTGGCGCTGGGGGCCGAGGACGACCCCGGCATTGGCGGCATTGTCGCCGACGGTGTCAGTGATGATCCGCGCCTGACCCGTCGCCGGGTCGCTGCGCAGGATGCGGGTGTCCAGGATTTCCAGCGAAGGGGCGACATGGGCGGTGGCGGCGATCACCTCCTCGCGGGTGATGCTGGCGCCGGAGAGATCATGCGCCATCAGGAAGGCGATCTCGGCCTCGACCCTCGGCTGGATGAAACGGTTTTTCGGAACCGTCGCGCCGTCCTGGAAGACCATGTCGTCCAGCAGGACGCCGGAGTCGGGCGTGTCGATCTTCAGCGCCTCCTGCATCGCGCGGGAGGTTAGGCCGATCTTCCAGCCGACGCGGTGCCTCCCGGCGGCCAGTTTCAGGGCGATAACGTCGGCCTGTACGGCATAGGCGTCGTCCAGCGTCATGCCGGGATGGGCGAGCGACAGGAGGCCGATCTGCCGCCGGGTCGCCTCGGCGTCGAGGAGGGCAAGGGCGGCGGCGCGGTGGTCCTTGGGTGTCATCCGCCGGTTCTTTCATCCGCGATGGTGTTCCGCAAGATGCCAAGGCCTTTCGCTTCGACCTCGACCACGTCGCCGGGCCTTAGCCAGATGGGCGGGTCGAAACGGGCGCCCGCGCCGGTGGGGGTGCCGGTGACGATGATGTCGCCGGAGACAAGGGTGGTGAAGGTGGAGATATAGGCGATCTGGCGGGCGATGGGGAAGATCATGCGGGAGGTGCGGTCCTGCTGGCGCACCTCGCTGTTGACGCGGGTCGTCAGCCGGATGTCGGTGATCTGGGCGGGGTCGGTGAAGGGGACAAGGCCCGGTCCCATCGCACCCGAGCGGTCCCAGTTCTTGCCCTGCGTCACGTTGAACTTGGCGTGCCGCACCCAGTCGCGGATCGTGCCTTCGTTGCAGATGGTGAGGGCGGCGATATGGCTCAGCGCCTCGGCCTCCGGGATGCGGCGGCCCGGCTTGCCGATGACCACGGCGATCTCGCCTTCGTAGTCGAGTTGCGGGCTTTCCGGCGGGCGGATCAGCGGTTCCCCATGCCCGGTGAAGCTGCGCGGGAAGCGGATGAAGAGCGACATGTTGGGCGGCGCGTCCTGCCCGTCCTTGTATTCGGCATTGCGGTCGGGGAAGTTGACGCCGACGCAGATGATCTTCTCCGGGTCGGGGATCGGCGGCTCCCAAGTGAAGCTGCCGTCGGGGTGGCTGGCGGGGCGGCCCTTTGCTGCGGCAAGCACCTGCGGGATTGCGCCCGCCTCGATCACGCCCCGCAGCGTGCGCCATTGCGGGAAGGTTTCGGAGAGTGACAGGACTCCGCCCGGTGCGGTAGTGCCCCAGTGCTGTCGGCTCCCGGCAGTGAACGTGACCAGCATCATGGCGCGATGATCGGGCTGGCGGAGAGGGTGGCAGGGACGGGCGTGGTTCCGGCGAACAAACTCCCCTCCTCGAACCAGCTGCGCGGGGCAGGGGCGCCCCAGAGCGTCTGGCGCTGCGGGTCCTTCAGGTCCCAGCGGATCGGCTCCAGGTCCGGGTCCACGGTCTGGTAATCGGAGCAATAGATCTCGATCCGATGGCCGTCGGGGTCGCGGATGTAGAGAAAGAAGGCGTTGGAGATGCCGTGGCGGCCGGGGCCCCGCTCGATGTTGGCCAGCCAGCCGGTGGTGGACATCAGGTCGAGAAGGTCGATGATGTTCAGGGGGGTCGGGACCCAGAAGGCGGTATGGTGCAGACGCGGTCCGGTGCCGTTGGTGAAGGCGATGTCATGGACGCCGCCCTTGCGGTGGGTCCAGGCGGCCCAGAGCCGGCCGGTCGCCTCGTCCTCAGTATATTCGGTGACGCGGAAGCCGATCTCGTTCCAGAAGGCGACCGAGGCATCGACATCGGGCGAGAAGCAGTTGAAATGGTCGATCCTGAGCGGCTTCACGCCCTTGTAGAGCGCATACTGCTGGTGGATCGGCGGCAGGCGGTCCATCCGGGCGTAAAGCTCCAGCGGGATGCCCTGGGGGTCGCGGGTGCGGAAGGTCCGGTCCTGATAGGGGCGATCGACCCAGTCGACCGGCAGGCCCTTGGCGGCGAAGAAGGCGGCGGCGCGGTCGAGGTGGTCTTCGTCCCAGACCTTGAAGCCCAGGTCGCGGGCCTCGGCCCGGTCGGATTTCCGCAGGACAAGGCAGTGGTGCCCCCGCTCCTCCAGCGCGCGCAGCCAGATGGTGTCGGCGGTCTCGTCCGTCACCTGCAGGCCCAAAGTATCGACATAGAAGGCGCGGCTGCGGGCCAGGTCGGTCACGCCGAATTCGACATGGGACAGGCGAACAGTGTTGAAGGGCGGGTTCAGGTTCGGGGCGGGGACGGGCATGGCGGGCCTCAGTTGACAGGGAAGATCACGTTGGTCTGGCCGGTGCCGGACGAGGGGAAATAGGGCGTCACCACCTCGCATTTCGCGGTGTAGCGGTCCCAGCCAAGCGCGCCATACAGCATCGCCGTGTCGTGCATCGAGCCTTCGCCACAGCAGAACTGCGCGTAGTCCGGCAGCATCTTCAGGAAGGTGGCATGGTCGCCGCGCTGCCACATGTCCAGCACATGCAGGTCGACCTGCCGGTTGAACTCGCTGGAAATGGTGAACGTGCCGTTGTTCGCCGCATAGTCCCGGTTCGGCCAGATCTTGTGCGACAGGGAGCCGGAGGCGATAAGCAGCACCTTGCTGTCCGATGCCTCGACCGCCGTGCGGATCGCCTCGCCCACCACCCGGCTTTCGTCATGGCTGTGCACCGTGCACCAGGCGGCGATGGAGACGACCTTCATCTTGTGCGCCCGGCCCATGAAATGCAGCGGCACCAGCGTGCCGTATTCGCATTCCAGCGTGTCGAGGTGATGGGCCAGCGTATAGACCCCCGCCTCGGTCGCGGCTTTGGCGATGGCGTCGCCAAGGGCGGGGTTGCCCTCATGGTCGAAGGGCATGTTCTGGATGAACTGCGGGAATTCGTTCGAGGTGAAGAGCCCGCGGAACCGATGGTTGGCGTTGATGTGGAAGCCCGCGTTGATCACCCAATGGGTGTCGCAGATCACCACGGTATCCGCCCCCAACGCCTTGGCGCGGCGGGCGATTTCCAGATGCCCGTCGATGGCCGCCTGCCGCTTGCCCTTCACCGGCCCGTCCTGTTCGGACATCAGCATCGTCGGCACATGCGTGCATTTCGCCGCCAGAACGATCTCTCCCATGACCTTCCCCCTTCAGGCGCCAAGCCGCTGGATCTTGTGACTGCCAAGGGCGAAAGCGGTGTTCTTCTGTTCCATGTAGAACTCGAAGGACCAGTCGCCGCCGTCGCGCCCGATGCCGCTGGCCTTGACCCCGCCGAAGGGGGTGGGCAGGTGGCGGACGTTTTCGCTGTTCACCCAGATCATCCCGGCCTCCAGCGCGTCGGAGAAGCGGAGCGCGCGGGTCAGGTCACTGGTCCAGAGATAGCCGGTCAGCCCGTAGGCGGTGGAGTTGGCGATCTCCAGCGCCTCGGCCTCGTCCTTGAAGGTCAGCGAGGTGAGGAAGGGGCCGAACACCTCTTCCTGCGCGATCCGCATCTGGGGGGTCGCCCCGGTGAAGAGGGTGGGGCGGACGAACCAGCCCTTGTCGCCGACGCGATGTCCCCCGGCGGCCAGCTTGGCACCGTCAGCCTCGCCGATGCCGACATAGGAGGTGACCTTGTCGAAATGGGTCTTGTGGATCAGCGGGCCCATTTCCGTCTCGGGGTCCAGCGGATGCCCGACCCTGATCCGGTTCACCCGGTCGGCCAGCCGCGCATGGAACTCCACGGCGATGCTTTCCTGCACCAGCAGGCGCGAGGACGACGTGCAGCGCTCACCGTTCAGCGAGTAGATCATGAAGATCACCGCATCCAGCGCGCGGTCCAGATCGGCATCATCGAAGACCACCACCGGGTTCTTGCCGCCCAGCTCGAAATGCACCCGCTTCAGCGTGTCGGCGCCCTGCTTCATGATCATGCTGCCGGTCCGGCTTTCGCCGACGAAGCCGATGGCCTTGATCGCCGGATGCTCGGTCAGCGCGCGCCCGGCATCCTCGCCCATTCCGTTCACCAGGTTCAGCACACCCGGCGGCAGCCCCGCCTCATGGCATATCTCCGCCAACAGGCGCGCGGTCAGCGGCGAGAACTCGGCGGGCTTGTGGACGACCGTGCAACCTGCCGCGAGGGCAGGGGCGATCTTCCAGGTCGACAGCATGAACGGCGTGTTCCAGGGCGTGATCACCCCCACCGGCCCGATGGGACGGCGCGAGGTCACGTTCAGGTGGTCCTTCGTCGGCAGGGTCTTGCCGTCCCTGGCGCTGGGCGCAAGGTCGGCGAAATAGCGGAAATTCTCCGCCCCCCGCAGCGCCGCCTTCGACATGAAGCGCCAGGCCTGCCCGGTGTCCCAGCATTCGCAGAGCGCAATCTCCTCGGCCCGCGCCTCGATCCCGTCGGCGATCCGGTGCAGCACCTGCTTGCGCTTGTCGCCCGACAGCGCCGCCCAGGCCGGGAAGGCCGCCTTCGCCGCCTCGGCCGCCCGGTCAATGTCCGCCGCCGTCCCCCGCGCGACCTCGGCGATCAGGCTCTCGTCCACCGGCGAATGCGTCTGGAATGTGCCGCCCGACCCCTCGGCATCCTTCCCGTCGATCAGGTTCGGGATCCCGCCCTCGCGGAACCGCGCCAGATGGCGGTCGAGCTTTTCCAGATGGGTCTGAAGCGTCATTCGGTGCCTCCCGGCAGGTAGTTGCGGATCGAGCTGGCCTTGGGCGACAGCGTGGGGTCGATGTCGCGCATCTCCATCGACAGCATGAAGGAGGATGTCGCCATCACCTCGGCGCAATAGGCCTCGGCTGCGGCGAAGATCGCGGCGGTAGCGGCGGCCTTCGCCTCGGTCGTCCGCCCGCCGCGCAGGCGGACCGAGATATCCAGGTAGGCATGGTCCGGGTTGCCATCGGCGATCACCACATGATCGGCCCTGATCGCCCGCACCCGTATGCCCGCGAGCGGCAGCACCCCCGTCGCCACCGCCGCATCGCGCAACACCCGGCACAGGCCTGCGACATCGAGGCGCGTTTCAAGATTGGCGGAATAGTCGATCTGTATATGCGGCATCGAGAGCCTCCTGTTGCCAGTCAGCGGCAGGATACTTGCTTTGTCAAGTAATTTCGCAACGGTTGAGCCCATGCCAGAAACAAGCGATAAGCCGGGCATGACCGACGCCCCCGCCTTCCGCCAGACCCGCCGTTCGCTGCCCATCGCGCTGCTTCGCGCACGGGAAACCGTCATGGGTCCGGTGCGCGACATGCTGGCCAGTTCCGGGGTGAACGAACAGAAATGGCGCGTGCTGCGGGTCCTGCAGGAAAAGGGCCCGCAAGAGCTGAGCCAGGTCGCAGCCGAGGCGGTGCTCCTGCTCTCCAGCCTGACCCGCATGGTCGGACCGATGGTGGACGAGGGGCTCATTACCCGTGCCACCCCGCCCGAGGATCGGCGCAAGACGGTGGTCGCGATCACCCCCGCCGGGCTGGCGCTGGTCAATGCCCATGCCGGGCAATCGGCGGCGATCCTGGGCCGGATCGAGGCGCAGATCGGACATGACCGGCTGGAGCAGCTGTTGGACCTGCTGGAAGACCTCCAGAAGCTCGACCTGCGGTCTGGAACCCCGGAACCGGGCCGGAAACCCAAGCGCTGAGAGGCGGACCTTTCGTCTTGAAGAAAGATTCGCTTGACGATGTTTGGATCGTTCCACTATTTGTTTGGAACGATCCAAATTAGCCGAGGGAATCATGCGCTGGGGTCTGATCGGGGCAAGCACGATTGCCGAGCAGTTCATGATCGGGGCCATCCGCGCGACCGGCGGAACCGTGGCGGGCATCGTCAGCACGACCGAGGCGCGCGCGGCGGATTTCGCCCGCGCGCAGGGCATTCCGGCCCACGGTACCGCGCTGTCGCTGCTGCTGGAGGACCCGACCATCGGCGCGGTCTACATCTCCTCGACCAACGAAAAGCACCATGCGCAGGCGCTTGCCGCGATCCGGGCGGGCAAGCATGTGCTGTGCGAAAAGCCGCTGGCGATGACCGTCGCCGAAGCATCCGAAATGGTCCGCGCGGCGGATGCCGCAGGCCTGACCTTCGCCACCAACCACCACCTGCGCTGCTCTGGCAGTCACCGCGCCATCCGCGACCTCATCGCCCGTGGCCGCATCGGGCGCGTGTTGTCGCTCCGCCTGTTCCACGCTGTCCACCTGCCCGCGAGCCTGCAGGGCTGGCGGATCAAGGATGCCTCCGCAGGTGGCGGGGTGATTCCCGACATCACCGTCCACGACGCCGACGTGGCGCGCTTCCTGCTGGGGGAAGACCCGCTGACGGTCGTGGCGCAGATGTCCGCTTCCGGCATGGGGCAGGGGGTGGAGGACAGCGCCATGTCGGTCTGGACCATGCCCTCCGGCGCGATGGTGCAAAGCCACGAAAGCTTCACCCATCCCTTTGCCGGGTCGGGGCTGGAGGTGCACGGCACCGAAGGCTCGATCTTCGCGCGCGGCGTGATGACCCAGCGCCCGCTGGGCGAGATCGAACTGGTGACGGGGCAGGGGCGGGAGGCGGTGCCTTATCCGCAGCACGACCTCTACGCGCAGGGACTGACCGATTTCCTTGCAGCCACCGAAGGCCGGGGCCAGCCCGCCGCGACCGGCTGGGACGGTGTCGCCTCGCTGGCCGTGGCTCTGGCCGTCCGCACCGCCGCGCAGACCGGCACCCGCCAGACCGTCGATATCCCGAGGGCCGCATGAGGAAGCTCGTCTCTCCGTCCGAGGCCGTCGCGCGCATCAAGGACGCGGCCGTCGTCACCGTCTCCTCCTCCTCGGCGCTCGGCTGTCCGGACCTGGTGCTGAAGGCCCTGGGCGACCGCTTCCGCGCCGAGGGCCATCCGCGGGGCATCACAACGCTCCACCCCATCGCGGCGGGCGACATGTATGGCGTCAAGGGCATGGACTGGATCGCGCAGGATGGGCTTCTGGCCCGCGTTCTGGCGGGCTCCTACCCGTCAGGCTCCTCCAACCTGCCGATGCCCGGGATCTGGAAGATGATCGTCGAGGATCGCGTCGCCGCCTACAACGTCCCCTCCGGCATCCTCTTCGACATGCACCGCGAGGCCGCCGCCCGCCGCCCCGGCGTACTGACCAAGGTCGGGATGGACACCTTCGCCGACCCGGTCCGCGAAGGCTGCGCAATGAACGCGCGCGGGGCTGCCGACCCCATCGTGAAGCGCGTCGACTTCGACGGCGAGACCTGGCTCCACTTCCCCAACATCCAGCCCGATGTCTGCATCCTGCGCGCCACCACGGCGGATGAGAACGGCAACCTCACCTACGAACACGAAGGCGCCTATCTTGGCGGCCTCGAACAGGCCATCGCCGCGCGCAACAACCGGGGCCTCGTCATCGCGCAGGTCAGCCGCCTGACCGCTGCAGGCTCGCTCCGCCCGCATGACGTGCGCGTGCCGGGCCATCTGGTCGATCTCATCGTCCTCGACCCCGACCAGCGCCAGACCACCGAGACGCCTTACGACCCGGCGATCTCCGGCCAGATCATGCGTCCCTGGTCCAGCTTCACCCTCGCCGAACACGGCGTCGAAAAGATCATCGCCCGCCGCGCCGCGATGGAACTGCGCAAGGGCCAGACTGCCAACCTCGGCTTTGGCATCTCGGCGATGGTCCCCCGTATCCTGCTGGAAGAGGGCCATCCCGAGGCCGTGACCTGGGCCATCGAGCAGGGCGCCGTTGGCGGTATGCCCTTGACCGGTTTCGCCTTCGGCTGCGCCTCGAATGCCTGGGGCTACATCCCCTCGCCGCAGCAGTTCATCTACTTTCAGGGCGCAGGCTTCGATATGTCGTTCCTCTCGTTCCTCGAGATCGACGTGGAAGGCAACGTCAACGTCTCGAAACTGGGCAAGAAGCCCTACCTGACTGCCGGTTGCGGCGGGTTCGTGGACATCACCGCCCACGCCCGCAAGATCGTCTTCTCCGGCTGGTTCGAGGCCGGGGCGGACGTGCGGATCGGGGCAGGGGGGCTGACCGTCGCCACCCCCGGCAAGTTCTGCAAGATGGTCGAAAAGGTCGAACACGTCACCTTCTCGGGCTCCCGCGCCCGCGCCACGGGGCAGGAAGTGCTCTACATCACCGAACGCTGCGTGATCCGGTCGACTGACAGGGGGCTGGTCGCGACCGAGATCATGCCGGGCATCGACCCCGCGCGGGACATTGTCGGCGCCAGCCAGGGCCGGGTGACGGTGGCCGAGAATGCCACCACCATGCCGCTGTCGCTGCTGGCAGAAGGCCCGATGGGGTGGCAGCCATGACCGGCGTGCGCCTGCACATCGCCGGGCCGGTGGCCGAGCTGCGGCTGGACAACCCGGCGAAGCTCAACTGCTTCACGGTCGAGATGTTGTCCCAGTTTGCCAGCCATCTGGAGGTGATCGAGGGCCGCCCGGAAGTGCGGGCCGTGATCGTGACGGGCGAGGGCGAAAAGGCCTTCTGCTCCGGCGCCGACATCAACGCCTGGGGCGGCCTGTCGCCTGCCGACTTCGCCCGGAACTGGGTGCGCGGCGGCCACCGCATCTTCGACCGGCTGGCGCGGCTGGCGAAACCCACCATCGCCGCGCTGAACGGCCATGCCTTCGGCGGCGGGCTGGAACTCGCCGCCGCCTGCGACATCCGGCTGATCACCCCGAAAGCCACCATCGCCCTGCCCGAGGCCGGGGTCGGCATCGTCCCCGGCTGGTCCGGCTCGCAGCGGCTGGCGCGGCTGGTCCCGGAGGGTATGGTCAAGGAAATGGCCCTCTTCGGTCGCCGGATCGGGGCGGACCGGCTTTTGTCCTGCGGCTTCGTCGCCGAGGTTGCCGAGGACGTGCGCGCGACCGCGCAGGAGATCGCCGAGAAAGCCGCCACCCTTTCCCCCCGCGCGACCGAGATCACCAAGGCGATGATCCATGCAGGCCGGGGCGAGGACAGCGCGGCGCTGATCGAGGCGCTGGGCTCTGCCGCCATCGCCGCCAGCGCCGACCGGCAGGAGGGCGTCGCCGCCTTCCAACAGAAACGCAAAGCCGAATTCCCGGGGACCTGAGATGCTCGACCTGACCCTGATCCCCGCCATCAACGCGACCCTCCCGCCGGTCTTCCAGGCCCGCCACCTGATCGACGGCCTGTGGCAGGACAGTGCCGACGGCGCGACTACCGAACGCCTCTCGCCCTCGCATGGTACGGTGGTCAGCCGCGCGGCCAAGGGCGGCAAGGCCGAGGCGGAAGCCGCCATCGCCGCCGCCCGCGCCGCCTTCGACGATGGCCGCTGGAGCGCACTGTCCGGCAAGGCCCGCGCCACGGTCCTGCTGAAAGTCGCCGACCTGATCGAGGCCAACGTGGACCGCATGGCGCTGATCGAGACGCTGGAGAGCGGCAAGCCGATCACCCAGGCGCGGGGCGAGGTTTCCGGCGCCGCCGATCTCTGGCGCTATGCCGCCGCGCTGGCCCGCACGCTGCATGGCGATAGCCACAACGCGCTGGGCGCCGACATGCTGGCCGTGGTGCTGAAGGAACCCATCGGCGTCGTCTCGATCATCACCCCCTGGAACTTCCCCTTCTGGATCCTGTCCCAGAAACTTCCCTTCGCCCTCGCCGCTGGCTGCACCTGCGTGGTGAAACCCTCGGAACTCACCCCCTCGACCACGGCCATGCTGGGCGACCTGCTCGCCGAAGCGGGCCTACCCGCCGGTGTCGTCAACATCGTCCTCGGCCTCGGCCAGCCGGTCGGCGCCACCTTGGCCAGCGACCCCCGCGTGGACATGATCACCTTCACCGGCTCCACCGCCGTGGGCAAGGGGATCGCGGCGGCGGCTTCGGGCACGCTGAAGAAGGTCGCGCTGGAGCTTGGCGGCAAGAACCCGCAGGTGATCTTTCCCGACGCCGACCTCGACTCCGCCGCCGATGCCGTCACCTTCGGCGTCTATTTCAACACCGGCCAGTGCTGCAACTCCGGCAGCCGGATCATCGTGCATGAGGATATCGCCGAAACCTTCACCGACTGCGTCGTAGAGCTTTCGCGGCAGGTGGCCTTCGGCGACCCGCTCGACCCCGCGACCCAGGTCGGCGCCATCGTCAGCCCGGAACACGGTGCGAAGATCGACGGCTACGTCACTGCCGCCCGCAACGCCGGGGCGAAAGTCGCGCTTGGGGGCAAGCCGTTGCAAATCCCCGGCCTCGGCCCGCAATTCTACGCCCCGACCGTCGTCACCAACGTCACCCCCGACATGCCCATCGCCCGCGAGGAGGTCTTCGGCCCGGTCCTGACCGTCCTCACCTTCCGCACGCTGGACGAAGCGCTGAAACTGGTGAACGATGCCGACTACGGTCTGAGCGCAGGCGTCTGGAGCGAAAACGTCCACACCTGCCTGACCTTCGCAAGGCAAGCGCAGGCGGGCACGGTCTGGACGAACACCTGGATGGATGGCTTCCCGGAAGTGACCTTCGGGGGCGTCAAGCAATCGGGCCTTGGCCGAGAGATCGGCCGCTACGGGCTGGACGAGTTCATGGAGATCAAGTCGCTGGTGATGCGGATCGGCCGCACGCGCGCGCCTTGGGTAAGACCCCGCTGACGGCGGGCAACGATGCGCAAAACGGGAGGAACCACAATGCGCCTGTTCGGAAAGACGATGACCGCTGCGGCGGCCCTGGTGCTGACCACCTCGATCGGCTTCGCGGAAGACGTGGAAGTGCTGCACTGGTGGACATCCGGCGGTGAGGCCGCCGCGCTGAACGTGCTGAAGGACAACCTGGCCAAGGCCGGGACCGGCTGGGTCGACATGCCCGTCGCCGGGGGCGGCGGCGAGGCGGCGATGACCGCGCTTCGCGCCCGCGTCACGGCAGGCGATCCGCCGACCGCCGTGCAGATGCTGGGCTTCGACATCCAGGACTGGGCCAAGGAAGGCGCGCTCGCCGACCTGACCGCCACCGCCCAGGCCGAGGGCTGGGACAAGGTCGTTCCCGCCGCGCTGCAGGCCTTCTCGACCTATGACGGCAAGTGGGTCGCCGCGCCGGTGAACGTCCATTCGACCAACTGGGTCTGGATCAACAAAGCCGCACTCGACGCCACCGGCCTTGCCGCGCCGACGACCTGGGACGAGCTGGTGGCCGTCCTCGACAAGATGAAGGAAGCCGGGATCACCCCGCTCGCCCACGGCGGCCAGCCCTGGCAGGAAGCCACCATCTTCGACGGAGTCGTGCTCGGCATGGGTGGAGATCTTTACAAGAAGGCCTTCATCGACCTCGACCCCGCCGCCCTGGGCGGGCCGGAAATGGCCACCGCCTTCGACCACCTGATCAAGCTGCGCTCCTACGTCGACGACAACTTCTCGGGCCGCGACTGGAACCTCGCCTCGGCGATGGTGATCAACGGCGAGGCCGGGATGCAGATGATGGGCGACTGGGCCAAGGGCGAGTTCCTGAAGGCCGGCAAGGTGCCCGGCACCGATTTCGTCTGCATCCGCTTCCCGGGCACCCAAGGGTCGGTGACCTTCAACTCCGACCAGTTCGCGATGTTCAACCAGACCGACCCGGCCAAGCAGGAAGCCCAGGTCGCGATGGCCAAGGCGATCATGGACCCGGCCTTCCAGTCGGCGTTCAACGTGGTCAAGGGCTCGGTCCCGGCCCGCACCGACGTGCCGAACGACGCCTTCGACGACTGCGGCAAGAAGGGCATGGTGGACCTGGCCGAGGCGTCGACCAACGGCACGCTCTACGGCTCGATGGCACATGGCCATGCCGCGCCTGCGGCGGTGAAGAACGCCACCTATGACGTGATCACCGCGGCCTTCAACGGCGAATATGCCGATGGCGCCACGGCGGCCAAGGCCCTGGCCGACGCCGTCGCCGCCGCGCAGTGACCTGAGAGAAGGGGGCGGCACCCGTCGCCCCCGCCCCAAATTCCTTAAGCAAGGAATTTGTCAAAATCCTTACTCAAGGATTTTGGCCCGCTTGAACCCGAGGGAGGACGATGATGGCCACGACCGAGGCCGATTTCCGCACGAAGCTGCAGGACTGGCTGCCGAAGCTCGTCCTTGCGCCCTCCTTCGCCGTGACGCTCCTCTTCGTCTACGGCTTCATCCTCTTCACCATCGTGCTCAGCTTCACCGGCTCGAAGATGCTGCCCAAATACGACTGGGTCGGCTTCGAGAACTACCGGAAGCTCTTCGCGCTGCCCGCCTGGAACACCGCGATCGTCAACATCGCGATCTTCGCCACGCTCTACATCGTCATCTGCACCCTGATCGGCCTGATGCTGGCGATCTTCCTGGACCAGAAGATCCGCGGTGAGGGCGTGCTGCGCCCGATCTACCTCTACCCGATGGCGCTTTCCTTCATCGTCACCGGCACCGCCTGGAAATGGTTCCTCGACCCCGGCATCGGGCTGGAGAAGATCATGCATCTCTGGGGTTGGGAGTCGTTCTCCTTCACCTGGATCAAGGATGGCGAGATGGCGCTTTATACCATCGTCATCGCTGCAGTGTGGCAGACGAGCGGATTCGTGATGGCGATGTTTCTTGCGGGCCTCAGGGGCATCGACAACGAAATCCTGAAGGCCGCGCAGATCGACGGCGCCTCGAACTGGCAGCTGTACCGGCGGATCGTGATCCCGCTCCTGCGCCCTGCCTTCCTCAGTGCCTTCGTCATCCTCAGCCACCTGGCGATCAAGTCCTATGACCTCGTCATCGCGCTGACCGGCGGCGGGCCGGGACGGGCCACCGAGATGCCCGCGACCTTCATGTATTCCTACACCTTCACCCGCAACCAGATGGGCATCGGCGCGTCCAGTGCCGTGATCATGCTGATGACCATCGCCGCGATCATGGTGCCCTACCTCTACGCCGAGCTGAAGGAGAAGAAGGCATGAGCGCCGTCACCCAGGACACCGCAGTCTCCACCGGCCGCGTCACCCGCGCCTTCCTCTACCTCATCCTGATCCTCTTCGCGCTCTTCTACCTGCTGCCGCTCTACGTCATGGGAGTGAACTCGCTGAAGCCGTTGCCGGAAATCACCGGCGGCAACATGATGGCCCTGCCGCAGACCTGGACTTTGGACGCCTGGCGTTCCGCCTGGTCGACCGCCCAGATCGGGGTCGAACCGACCGGCCTTAAGCCCTATTTCCTGAACTCGATCCTGATGGTCGTCCCCGCTGTCGCCATCTCGACCATCGTCGGCGCGCTGAACGGCTATGTGCTGACCAAATGGCGCTTCCGGGGCGATACCTGGGTTTTCGGGCTGATGCTTTTCTCCTGCTTCATCCCGTTCCAGATCGTGCTGATCCCGATGGCCGTGGTCCTCGGCAAGCTCGGCCTCGCGGGCTCGGTTCCCGGCCTGATCCTCGTCCATGTCGTCTACGGGATCGGCTTCACCACGCTCTACTTCCGCAACTACTACGCCTCCTTCCCGACCGAGTTGATCCGCGCCGCCCAGATCGACGGCGCCGGGTTCTTCCGCATCTTCTGGCGCATCCTCCTGCCGGTCTCCGGCCCCATCGCGGTGGTTTCGGTGATCTGGCAGTTCACCAACATCTGGAACGACTTCCTGTTCGGCGTCTCCTTCGGCGGCACCTCGCAGCCGATGACCGTTGCGCTGAACAACCTCGTCCAGTCCTCGACCGGCGTGAAGGAATACAACGTCCATTTCGCGGGCGCGATCCTGGCCGCGCTTCCCACCCTCTTCGTCTACATCGTCGCAGGCCGCTACTTCGTGCGCGGGCTGATGGCAGGCTCTGTGAAAGGCTGACCCGATGGGCTTTCTCGACATCCGCAACGTCACCAAGTCCTACGGCAACGTAGAGGTCCTGCACCGCGTCGACATCGCGGTCGAGGAGGGCGAGTTCCTGGTCCTCGTCGGCCCTTCCGGCTGCGGCAAGTCCACCCTTCTGAACATGATCGCGGGGCTGGAAGCCATCACCGGCGGCGAGATCGCCATCCGCAACCGCGTGGTGAACGGCGTCCACCCGTCCAGGCGCAACATCGCGATGGTGTTCCAGAGCTATGCTTTGTATCCCAACATGACCGTCGGCCAGAACATGACCTTCGGGCTTGAGATGCACGGGGTCCCGAAGCCCGATCGAGACAAGGCTCTGGCCTCCGTCGCCAAACTGCTCCAGATCGACCACCTGCTTGACCGCAAGCCCGGCCAGCTCTCCGGCGGCCAGCGCCAGCGCGTCGCGATGGGCCGGGCGCTGGTCAGGAACCCCGATGTCTTCCTCTTCGACGAACCGCTCTCCAACCTCGACGCGAAACTCCGCGTCGACATGCGGACCGAGATCAAGAAGCTGCACCACAACCTCAAGACCACCATCGTCTACGTCACCCACGACCAGATCGAGGCGATGACGCTGTCCACCCGCATCGCGGTGATGAACAAGGGGTTCGTCCAGCAACTCGGCACGCCCAAGGAGATCTACGACACCCCCGCCAACGTCTTCGTCGCCACCTTCATGGGCAGCCCGGCGATGAACATCGTCCCCGCCACCGTGGTCATCGAAGGGGGGCATCCCCATGCCGCCGTCACCGATGCCGAAGGCCTGGTCCAGCGCCTGCGCTTCTCCCAGCCCGGCCTCGCGAAATGGGAGGGCAAGCCCATCCTTCTCGGCATCCGCCCCGAGGCGATTACCGACCCGGAAGGCGCCGACCGCAAGTCCGCCAACATCGTCGCGCTGAAGAACCGCGTCACCGTCACCGAACCCGCCGGGGCCGACACCTTCGTCACCATGACCCTTTCCGGCAAGGACGCCATCGCCCGGATGCGCGCCGACGCCAATGTCGCCGCCGGGCAGGTCTTCGACTTCGCGGTGAACATGGAGAAAGCCGTCGCCTTCGACCCCGCGACCGAGGACCGGATCGCCTGAATGCAACCGGACGTGATCATCATCGGCTCCGGCATGGGCGGCGCGACCCTCGCCGCCGCCCTGGCCCCGACCGGCCGCCGCATCCTGATCCTGGAACGCGGCGACTACCTGCGAGACAGCCCCGAGGCCCGCGATCCCGCCGCCATCTTCCAGCGTGGCCATTTCAAGCCGAACGAGACCTGGCGCGACATCTCCGGCGCGGCCCTGCACCCCGGCAACTACGCCTATGTCGGCGGCAATACCAAGTTCTACGGCGCCGTCCTCCTGCGCTACCGGGCCGAGGATTTCGCCCCCCTCCGACACATCGAGGGCACCACCCCCGGCTGGCCCATCCCCTATTCCGACCTCGAACCCTTCTACTCCAGGGCCGAAACGCTCTACCGAGTCCGGGGAGACGTGGCGAACGACCCCACCGAGCCGCCGCATTCCGCCCCCTATCCTTTCCCGCCCGTCCCGGACGAGCCCGACATCCAACGCCTCCGCGCTGCCTTCCAGGCGCAGGGCCTGCATGTCTCCGCCCTCCCGCTCGGCGTCGACATCGACGCCTGGCTGAACCGCGCGCCGACCGGCTGGGACGCCTTCCCCGACACCACCGGCGCCAAATCCGACGCCGAAAGCTGCGCCCTGGCCGAGGCGCTGAAGCACCCCAACGTCACCCTGATGACCGGCGCCAGGGTCACGCGCCTCCTCGCGCAGGGGCGGCGGATCACGGGTGTCGAGTTGGAACGTTCCGATGGCCCGCAGCGCCTGACGGCCCCCATCGTGGTCCTCTCCGCCGGAGCGATCCTCTCCTCCGCCCTCCTCCTCGCCAGTGCCAACGACGACCACCCCACCGGCCTTGCCAACCGCTCCGACCAGGTCGGCCGCAACTTCATGAACCACAACCTGACCGGCATGGTCGCTCTGAACCCCTTTCGCAGGAACCGCACCACCTATGAGAAGACCATCCAGGTCAATGACTTCTACCTGACCGGCGGTCCGAACGGCGAACCCCTCGGCAATATCCAGATGCTCGGCCGCATCACCGGCCCGATCCTGGCGGGCGAATCCGGCCTCCCCCTCTGGCTCTCCCACCACATCGCGAACCATTCGATTCACATCATGGCCATGTCCGAGGACCTGCCCGACCCCAACTCCCGCGTGCTCTGGCGCAATGGCGAGGTGGTGCTCGACTGGCGCAAGACGAACACCAAGGCGCACGACCTCCTCGTCCAGCGCCTGAAACAGGCGATGCGCAAGGCCGGCTGGCCGATCACCCTGTCGCGGGGTTTCCCGAAGTCCAAGCCCTCGCACCAATGCGGCACCAACCGCATGGGCGCGGATCCGGCGACTTCGGTCGTAGACCCGAACCTCAAGGCGCATGACCTCGACAACCTCTACATCTGCGACGCCTCGGTCCTGCCGACCTCCGCCGCCGTGAACCCCTCGCTCACCATCGCCGCCCTGGCCCTGCGTGCAGGCGAGCACATCGCGAAGGCCCTGCCATGATCGCGCCGCTTGCCCTCGTCACCGGCGGCCAGCAGGGCATCGGGCTCGGCATCGCCCGTGCGCTCAGCCAGCAAGGTTTCCGCCTCGCCATCGCCTCGCTGCCCCCGCCCGATGACCCGACCGTGACGGCGGTCCTCGCCTCCCTCGGCCCCGACGCCCGCTACTACCGCCACGACCTTTCCGACCTTGCCGCCATTCCCCCGCTCCTTGCCGACATCGAAGCCCAGCAAGGCCCCCTCGACGCCCTGATCCAGAACGCCGGAGTGGCGGCGAAGGTTCGCGGCGACATACTGGAGATCACACCTGAGAACCTCGACTGGATCATGGACATCAACCTGAAAGGCGCTTTCTTCCTCGCCCAGCAGGTCGCCAAACGGATGTTGGCCACCCAAAGCCCCCACTACCGCTCGCTCACCTTCGTCACCTCCGTCTCCGCCCGGATGGCCAGCCCCGAGCGTGCCGACTACTGCATCTCCAAGGCCGCCGCCTCGATGGCCGCGCAGAGCCTCGCCCTCCGCCTCGCGCCCCACGGCATCGGCGTCTTCGAACTCCGCCCCGGCATCATCGAGACCGGCATGACCGCCGCCGTGAAGGACAGCTACACCGCCCGCATCGAGGGCGGCCTCGTCCCCGCCGGACGCTGGGGCCAGCCGTCAGACATCGGCCAGGCGGTGATCCCCCTCATCACCGGCCAACTCGCCTTCGCCACCGGCGCGGTGATCCCCGTCGACGGCGGGCTCTCTATCGAAAGGCTGTGAACCATGCCCCCGGCCCATCACCCCGCGCAACGGACGGACACTCGCACCTCCCTCCCCCCACTGTGGGGGAGGGCCGGGGTGGGGGGGCTTGCGCACCGCCAGACGCCCCCCACCCCCAGCCCCTCCCCACGCGGGGGAGGGGAGGCACCTCTCGCCCGGCGCTGCGCCCGGCATCCCTCTGCGAGACACCCATGACCGAAGGCTACGACTACATCATCATCGGCGGCGGCTCCGCAGGCTGCGTCCTCGCCGCCCGCCTGTCAGAGAGCCCTGCCGCCAAGGTCCTCCTCATTGAGGCCGGGGGCCGCGACCGCCATCCGTTCTACCACCTGCCCGCCGGTTTCGCGAAGATGACCAAGGGCATCGGCTCCTGGGGGTGGCAGACCGTGCCGCAGCGCCACATGAAGGGCATGCAGATCCGCTACACCCAGGCCAAGGTGATCGGCGGCGGCTCCTCGATCAACGCCCAGCTCTACACCCGCGGCAATGCGCTGGACTACGAGGACTGGCGGCAGATGGGTTGCACCGGCTGGGGCTATGAGGACGTGCTCCCGTACTTTCGCAAGTCCGAGGTCAACGACAGCTTTGAAAACCGCTTTCACGGCAAGGATGGTCCCCTCGGCGTCAGCCAGCCCCGCGCGCCCCTGCCGATCTGCGAGGCCTACTTCGCCGCCGCCGCCGAAATCGGCATCCCTCGCAACCGCGATTTCACCGGCGAAAGCCAGGACGGCGTCGGCTACTACCAGCTGACCCAGCGCTGGTACCGCCGCTCCTCCGCCGCAACCGCCTTCCTGAAGCCCGCCCTCCGCCGCCCGAACCTGACGCTGAAGACCGGCGCGCAGGTCCTGCGCATCGTCACCGAAAAGGGCAGGGCGGTCGGCGTCGAGACTCCCGACGGCATCCTCCGCGCCACGACCGAGGTCATCCTCTCCTCCGGCGCCATCGGCTCGCCGCGCCTGCTGCAGCTCTCCGGCATCGGCCCGGCCGACGACCTCCAGCGCCTCGGCATCCCCGTCGTCCTCGACCGCCCGCAGGTGGGCGCCAACCTGCAGGACCACCTCGACCTCTTCGTCATCGCCGAATGCACCGGCCCCCACACGTACGACCGCTACGCGAAACTCCACTGGTCGGCCCTCGCAGGCCTCCAATACCTCCTCACAAGGAAAGGCCCCGTCGCCTCCTCACTCTTCGAAACCGGCGGCTTCTGGTATGCCGACCCCTCCGCCCGCTCCCCCGACATCCAGTTCCACCTCGGCCTCGGCTCCGGGATCGAGGCCGGGGTCGCCGCCATGCCGACCGGCGGCGTCACCCTCAACTCCGCCTTCCTCCGCCCCCGCAGCCGAGGCACGGTCCGCCTGGCATCAGCCGACCCGAAGGCCGCCCCCCTGATCGACCCGAACTACTGGGACGACCCCTACGACCGCGAGATGTCGATCAAGGGCTTGAAACTCGCGCAGGAAATCATGCGCCAGCCCGCCCTGAGATCCTTCGTCCTCGCCGAACGCCTCCCCGGCCCCGAAGTCCGCAGCGACGAGGACTACATCGACTACGCCGTGAAGAACGCCAAGACCGACCACCACCCCGCCGGCACCTGCCGCATGGGCGCCGACCCCGAGGCCGTCGTCGACCCCCAGCTCCGCTTCAACGGCATCGCCAACCTCCGCGTCGTCGACGCCTCGATCATGCCCACCGTCGTCTCCTCCAACACCAACGCCCCCACCATCATGATCGCCGAGAAAGCCGCCGACATGATCAAGGAAGCCCAAAGATGATCCGCCACATCGTCCTCCTCAAAGCCCGCCCGGAAGTCACCGAGGACCACCTCGATGCCATCTTCGCCGATCTCCACGCGCTCCGCCTCCCCGGCATCCTCGCCATCCACTCCGGCCGCAGCGAAAGCCCCGAGCAGATCGAGCGCGGCTATCTCCACGGCTTCACCGTCGACTTCACCGATTGGCAAGCCCTCGCCGCCTACCAGTCCCACCCCGACCACCAGCGCGTGGGCGCCGCCCTCGTTGCCGCTGCCCTGGGCGGGATCGACGGCATCCTCGTCTTCGACCTGCCGATCCCGGGGGCGCCATGACTCCTCCCTTCCTCTTGGCCGAAGTACTCTCTGGGGGTTTGGGG
>NZ_JAYRPN010000044.1:0-4332 GCF_041911175.1 Tabrizicola sp. | reverse complement strand
GCCGTCGCTGTCGAATGGCGTGACACGTCGCCCGTCCTCGTCATGCACCACGGCCGAGAAGTAGAGGCTACCCTCGTCGACGATATCCTCGAGGGTCAGGAACATGCCGTTGATCAAACCGAGCGAATTGTCGTTCTTCAGGCAGATGATCTTTTCCGCCCCGCCGGTGGGAAGATATGTCCCGCCCAGCCCGGCCGCCGCCCGCATCGCATTGTTCAGCTGCAAGCGCGTCGCGTTCAGGCCGCAGATCAACTGCCCACCGCGCAGCGCATGATCCGGCGTGATGTCGCCCTTACGCAGCTTGGCGACATGGGCGTCGTAAACCCCGAACCCGATGGGCTCCCCCATCCGCGCCATGGTGGCGAGACGGATGATGGCGCTCTCGGCCGCCTGACGGTGAATCTCTGTCAGCATCACGTCGGGCGTATCGCGGGTGAAGGCTCCTTCGCCCTTGATCGGCGGCAACTGACCCGGATCGCCCAGAACGAGGATCGGTTTGCCAAAACTCATCAGATCGCGCGCCATTTCCTCGCCCACCATCGACACCTCGTCGAGGACGATCAGCCTTGCATCTGCCGCATCGCTCTGCGGGTTCAGGGCAAAGCGGGGATGCTTCATCGCCGAGAGCGCCTGCCGCATGGCCTCAATCGCGGCCTCGGCCGTGGTGCGGTCAAAGCCGGTCAGCCGCCGCGCGGCAGTCTCGGCTTCTCGGACCTTCTGCGCTGCGGCCTCGATTTCCGCTTCCGTGGCCTCGATCACAGAATAGATCAGGCTGTGGATGGTGCGCGCAGGCGTGCCTTTGCGGGTCAGCACGAGCGCCGCCTTGCCGGTGAAGGTGGCGGTGACCACACCCGGCACACAGGTG
Organism: Tabrizicola sp.; assembly: GCF_041911175.1. Classification (GTDB taxonomy): domain Bacteria; phylum Pseudomonadota; class Alphaproteobacteria; order Rhodobacterales; family Rhodobacteraceae; genus Tabrizicola. The sequence continues at coordinate 3,467 of NZ_JAYRPN010000044.1, read as the reverse complement.
CCGTCCTTCGCGCCGCGGTGGGGCGACAGGTCAAGCTCATCGAGCGCGAACTTCAGCACCGTGCTCTTGCCCGATCCGGCATAGCCAAAGAGCCGGAACACCTGTTGCTGCTCGGTGCGGTTCTCGAACCAGTCGCGGACCTCGGCGATCGCGGCGGCCTGCGCAGCCGATGGGGTGAATTCCGTCATGTTCGCCGCGCCTCCACCGCATAATCCTTGACCACCCCGCCGCGCGCGGGATCGCCCACTTCACATTGGCGCACGAAGATGCGCCGACCGTCCGGCAACTGGCGCCAATGCCCCCGGCGCAGGTGCCAGCGCGGGCTGGCATGACTGCCACCGAGCCGCTCGGATGTGGCGCGTAGCCGGGCCGGATTGATGGCGACCTGATGCCAAGTCCAGCCGCGCACGCCATCCCGCGCGAAGGGTGTGCGCCTGATCGGGGCGATCTGGCGTTCGCTGATGCTCGCTGACGATGCGAGGATCGCGAGCCCGCGCCAGACGATGGCGGCCGCCGCCTGACCGCTTTGTTCGGCAAGCCCTGCATCGCGAAGTGCCGGATTGGTGGCAAACTCGGCGATGCCGCCATCGGCGATCCGGACATGGGCATGGATATCGGTCCAGCGTCTGGGCCTGCGCCACAGGGCGAGCCAGACCGCCTCGATGCCGTCGTCGCGCTGCCGTGCATAGACGATCTGGCTGCGGATGGTCCGACTGCGGTCGGCCAACTCAAAAATCGTCTCGGGGTGCGGCAACCGTTGCGGACCTGCCGCGAGGCGGCGGGCCAGCGCATCGACGTCGTCGGAATCGAACTGCGCCTGATCGGCGAAGCGCCAGACCGGTGCAAACTCGAACCCGTCGAGCAGGTCCGGCAGCCAGAAGCGCGCGCGATGGGCGCGGACGATGCGCTTGAGATCATAGGCGTCGGGGATCATCGCCTGGGCTCCGCCCGTTCGCGGCTGAAACGCTCCACTGGAGCGTTTCCCGGACGCCGCTCACCCCAGCACCTGGCTGCCCATGCGCAGGGCGCGTGCCATTTGCCTCCGGCCATGCCACCCCGGCAGACGACGGCCGTAGGTTCGGTCGCCGCCCGGGGCAACCATTCGCCCGCCTCGGACGCCTGCACGACCGTGACCGCGCGGTCCGACATCTCCTGCGCCAAGCGGGCATCGAACGGCACCAGTTCCGTGTGCAATTCCATCGTGTCGCGGTTCAGCGCGGTAAAGAGCGCCGGGTTGGGCAGGTCCATGTAGGCCTGATAGAGCGCGATCTGGGCGGCGTAGACGGGGCGCGCGATGCTGACGCCGCGCTTGACCACATCCTTCCAGCTGGAGGCTCCGAGCGCCTTGTTCTCCCAGAGCGCGGGGTAATCCATCGCCACGGGGCCGGAGACGAAGCAGCCGTCGATATGCCCCTTGAACCGGCCCGCCATGGCCGCGAAGCCGAACTGGCGGCCATCGGGGCGTTCGGTGCGCAGATCGAACCCGGCAATCCGGAACCAGCCCGCGACAATGTCTTCGGCCCGATGGCCAGCCTCGAAGATCCGCAGGATGCGCGGCTCGAACTCCTGGCCCTCGTCCTTCGGGACCGCGAGAAAATCGAACTGGATCTGGCGCAAGCAGTCGCGGCCCAGCCCCGAGGAACTGACATAGGTGCGGGGGCGCTCGGCGCGATTGCGCGCCGTCAGGGCGGTGTCGATGGCGGATGAGACGGCTGTGGCGATCGGCGGACGCGGCGCATCCTGACCGTAGATGCAGCCCGAGCCGTGGTTCAGGTCGATCATTGGTCGCGCTCCCAGAACCCGCCAGCCTGCGCAATGCAGGTCAGCTTGTGATGCTGGGCCTCGGTCAGCCGGGCGCGCGCGGCGAATGTTTCAAGCTTCTGGCGCAGGCTCTCGCAGAACTCGACCTCGAAATCGGTGATGGCGTTCGCCGTCGCGGCAGCAAGAAGGTCGGCCCAGGGGGCGGTTTCATTGTTCAGATCGATCATGACGGCCTCGTCAGAACGGAATCGGATCGTCATGGGCGGTGCCGGTGCGCTCCTTGCGCGCGCCCTGCGCCAGCATGCTGTCGACATAGCCGGTAACAGCCGCCTCGATCAGCCGGTCGATGTCGGCGGCGGTGCGGTGGAAGAAGGGCTCCATGAGCCCGAGGTCGGTCAGCGCTTCGGCAAAGAGCGCCCGCGCGTCGCGGATCGCCTGTGCCTCGCGGGCGGTCTTGTCGATCATGCCATTCATCCTTTGAGCGATTGCGCTGCCCACGTCCTGACAGCGGAGCGAGCAGAAGCGGTGATAGGGATAGCGGTCGTGCTGGAGCCGGTGGACGTAGCCGAAGCCGCGGGCTTCCCGCGCGCAGACGGCGCAGAGCGCTACCCCAGCAGGAAATTCGCGATCGGGTCCTCGGGCGGCCAACCCGCCCGCTGGAGCTTCTCGGTCTGCATCACGATCCAGCGCGAGATCGCGTTGCTGGCCATGGCCTCGAGGTCGCCGAGGGTAAGGCTTGCGATGGGTTGGTGCAGTCTTCCTCGGGCCTCGAGCCATGTTCCGATCTCCAGCGCGGCGGCGCGCGTCACATGCGCCTGCCATTCGTCGGGGGTCATGGGCCGGTCTGCCGGCCCATCCCCATCGGGCTCGGCGGCAGGCGACCCTGCGGACCCACCTGAGCGCCGCTTCCGCCGCACCTCAGCCATTGAGCCACGCGGGCATCGCCGGGGTGCCCGGTGCTGCGGGTGCCGGTGTTTGGGGCGTGGCCGGTGCAGCGGGTCCGGTCTGTGCGCCCCAGGTCGGAGCGGCCGTCGCAGTGGGCTGCGTTGCCGCGCCCCATGCCGGTGTCGGCGCCTGCCAGCCCGGCGCCGCGACGCTCGCGGCCTTGCGCGGCGGGGCGTTGACGGGTTCCGGCGGGACGGTTTCACCACGCATGACGGCCGTATGCTGCGGCTCGTCGGGCAGAACGACGTTGGCGATGCGGTTCTGGTCGCGGTATTGCGGGTTCGAGGCGGGCTCCACCATGATGCGGGCGGCAAAGACGATGCCGTCGAGATGCTTGAGGCCGGGCAGCACCCGCTTTGCCTTGGTCGCCGGGGTTTCGTCGCGGGGATCGAGCCCGAGGGCACTGTCGACCATGGCGCGAAACGTGGATTTCGAGATCTTCCAGCCGATGGACTGGCCTTTCTCGTCCAGTTTTCCGCCTGCCACGGTGAAGCTCTGCCAGAACTTGCGGCGAGCATGGGGGCCGTCGACCACGGTGAATTCGCAGTCGAGCATGCGGGCATCGCTGGACTGCGACGCCTTCAGAAGCCCCGCATCCGCCGGGGTCGCGCCGTTCACGCCACCGGGGCGAATGGTCAGCCGCACCTTGGCGAAGGTGCCATCCGGGATCAGTTCGCCAATGGGGGCCATCTGCGGCTGGGCGTCGTTCAGATCGTAGCTCATGTCAGTTCCTTTCAGGGATCAGGAGGCAAAAGCGGGTT
>NZ_JAYRPN010000043.1:0-150878 GCF_041911175.1 Tabrizicola sp. | reverse complement strand
TGTTCAGGTTTGACAATGGTCGGCAGACGAGCCCCAAGCTACGCGACGGGCTCAAACGCCCAAGGGTGGGTCGGGGTCTCGTCTGCCTCCTTCATCTTCCCACAGATCAAAGAGACAAGGGTGGGTGCCAACCCACCATCCCACCTGTCCACTCTCGCAGAACGGTGGGTTTCACCCACCCTACAGATGACCGGTAGGGTGCGTGTTTCCACACACCACCCGCGAGCACCCCTCAAAAATCGACCGCGAGGCCCTTCTTCTCCCAGTCGCCATAGCGCACCGGCTCCGGCCCGTCCCTTCCGCCCAGTTCCGGCGGCAAGGGCGCCTTGCCCTCGGCAACCTTCCGGCGCGCCTCGGCCTCGGCCAAAGCGCGTTTCGCGGCAGGTGGCAGATCGTCGTCCATGACCGACCCTTCCTTGTGTGGCACTCCACGGTGATATAACCCGCATCCCGAAGCAGCAAGGGGACCGCAATGGCCGAAGGCGTCGTGGCGCGCGCCACCGCAGTGGCAATTCTGGACGGGGTTCTGGGCGAAGGCCGGATGCTCTCCGACTTCTCGGGCGAGGGGCTGGCCCCCGCCGACCGCGCCCGCGCCCTGCGGCTGGCGGAAACCACGCTGCGCCACCTGGAACCGGCGGACAGGCTCCTCGACAAGCACCTCCGCAAATCCCCCCCGCTGACTGTCCGCAACACTCTCCGCCTCGCCGTCACCGAACGCGCCGAAGGTGCCCCCGCCCACGGTGTCGTCAACGCGGCGGTGGAGATCACCCGCAAGGGCGGCAAGCGCAGCCAGCATCTTGCGGGCCTCGTCAACGCCGTCCTCCGCGCGCTGCCCGATCCCGTCACCCTCGCGCCGCAGAAACTGCCCCGCTGGCTCCGCCAACCCCTCGTACACAGCTACGGTCGCGACATCGTCACCGCCATCGAAGCCGTCCAGGCTCAGGAACCCCCGCTCGACCTCACCCTGCGCGAAGGTTTCCCGCACCCGGAAGGCGACCTCCTCCCCACCGGCAGCCTCCGCCTCCGCAGCCCCGGCCAGCTTTCCGCCCTGCCGGGCTATGCCGAGGGCGGCTGGTGGGTCCAGGACGCCGCCGCCGCCCTCCCCGCCAAACTCCTGCAACCCATGCCGGGAGAACGCATCCTCGACCTCTGCGCCGCCCCCGGCGGCAAGACCCTGCAACTCGCCGCCGCCGGAGCACAGGTCACCGCCCTCGACATCTCCGCTCCCCGCATGGCCCGCCTGCAAGCGAACCTCGCCCGCACCGGCCTGACCGCTAGCCTCGTCACCGCCGACGCGCTGCACTGGCAACCCGACGCCCCCTTCGATGCCATCCTCCTTGACGCCCCCTGTTCGGCCAGCGGCACCATCCGCCGCCACCCCGACCTGCCCTTCGTCAAGGACGGCAGCGAACTCCCTTCCCTCACCGTCCTGCAAACCGCCCTGATCGACCGTGCGCTCACCTGGCTGAAGCCGGGGGGCCGCCTCGTCTTCTCCACCTGCTCGCTTTTCCCCGAGGAAGGCGAGGCGCAACTCACCGCCGCGCTCGCCCGGCACCCCAGCCTCACCGTCGACCGCCCCGATCTCTCCGGGCTCGACCCCGCCTGGTGGACCCCGGAAGGCGCCCTCCGCCTCCGCCCCGATCACTGGGCCGAACGGGGCGGCATGGACGGCTTCTTCCTCGCCCGCCTGAGAAAGCCGGGCTGACTGCCGAGCTAAACCTGCTCCATTCACATTTGCCCAAATATCCTCGGGGGTTTGGGGGTGGAAAACCCCCAACTGCCCGAGCCGGTTGCGCGTTCTTCACGCGCAGAGGCGAGACAAAGGCTTGCGCGTCAGCGCTCGATTCAGCAACCGCCCCTACCTGCGCAACGCTGTACCTCCCGGACCTGCCGGATCACCCTGCTCCCCCTCTCCCCGCAGAGGGGGGCCGGGGAGGGGCCTACATCAAAGACTAAGAAATCCCTAACGTCCGCAATCAACCCCTTGAATTCATTTAGTCGAAAAATCTGTCCACCGTGGACACCTACCGCAGCAGCCCCAGCACCTCCAGGCTCGGATAGCCGTCGGCGACCAGCCCCCGCGCCTTCTGGAAGGCCTTCACTGCCGCCACCGTCTTCGGTCCCATCCGCCCGTCGACGCCCCCCGGATCGAACCCGGCCCGCCCCAGCCGCTCCTGCAACTCCCGCCGCTCCTCCAGCGTCAGCGCCCGCAGCTCGCGCGGCCAGCCGTGCTGGATCGCCGGGCCCCCGGCAAGCCGGTCCGACAGCGACCCGATCGCCACCACATAGGCATCCGCCGTGTTGTATTTCTCGATCACCTGGAAATTCGGCCAGATCAGGAAGGCCGCCCCCCGATACCCCCCCGGCAAGAGGATCGACCCCGGCCCATGCTCCGGCAGGTCCGCCCCGCCGACCAGCCGCACTCCCAGCGCCTGCCAGTCGCTGACCGGCTTCACCACCCGCTCGGTGGTCTGGTCATAGTCGAACCCCTCCGGCAGCGCCACCTCCACCCCCCAGGGCTGCCCCTTGGTCCAGCCCCAGTGCCGCAGGTAATTCGCGGTCGAGGCCAGAGCATCCGCCGGATCATCGCCCCAGAGGTTCTTCTTCCCATCCCCGTCGAAATCGACTGCAAACTTCTCCCAGCTGGACGGCATGAACTGGGTGTGCCCGCTCGCTCCCGCCCAGGACCCCGCGAACTGCTCAACATGCCCGCCCTGAACGATCTTCAGGGCCGCGATCAGCTCCGCCTCGAAGAAGGCCCGCCGCCGCCCCTCATAGGCCAGCGTCGCCAGCGACCCCAGCACCGGCAGGTCGCCCCGGTAGGTGCCATAGGCGCTCTCCAGCCCCCAGACCGCCGCGACGACCTCCTTCTCCACCCCGTATTCCGCCTCGATCCGCTCCAGCAACGCCCGGTTCCGCTCGATGGCCTTCAGCCCCAAAGCCACCCGGTCCTCGGATACGGCGGTGTCCAGGTAATCCCAGATCGTCTTCGAAAACTCGTTCTGGTTCCGGTCGCGCTCCACCACCTTCGGGTCGAAAACCACCCCCCGCAGCGCCGCATCGAAGGTCGAGGCCTGCACCCCCGCCGCCAACGCCCGGGGCCGGAAGCCCTCCACCCAGGCGTCCAGCCCGGCCTGCGATCCCATGTCAACCTCCACGCCCGGTTCTGGATCAGGCAGGATCGTCTGCGCCTGCGCTGCAAGACCCAGCACCATGCCCGCCGCAAGAGCCACCAAAATCCTTCGAAGGATAAGCCACGACTTTTCGAAAAGTCTTGCGCCCCTCATCGCCGCTTGCGCACCAGCCGCCGTTTCGCCGCCGCCTGCGCGGGACGCCTCGGCTGATATTTCCCGCCCTTCCGCCGCGGCGGCCGCACCACCGCCCCCTCCACCGACAAAAGCTCCAGGATCAGCCCGCCGGTCACCGGCACCGCCTCGGAGAGCCGCACCACGACCTTCTGCCCGATCCCCAGCGTCAACCCTGTCTCGGCCCCCATCAGCGTCTGGCTGGCCTCGTCGTAGTTGAAATATTCCCGCCCCAAGGCCCGGACCGGGATCAGCCCGTCCGCCCCGGTCTCGTCCAGCCGGACGAAGACCCCGAAGCGCTGCACCCCGGAAATCCGCCCCGCGAACTCCGCCCCCACCCGGTCCGCCAGATAGGCCGCCAGATAGCGGTCCGTCGTATCCCGCTCCGCCGCCATGCTGCGCCGCTCGGCTTCCGAGATCAGCTTGCCCGTCTCCTCCAGGTTCTCCTCGTCCCAGGCCGACAGCCCGTCCTTGCCCCAGCCATGCCCCGAAATCAGCGCCCTATGCACGATCAGGTCGGAATAGCGCCGGATCGGCGAGGTGAAATGCGCATAGTTCCGCAACGCGAGGCCGAAATGCCCGAAATTCTCCGGGTGGTAATAGGCCTGGGTCATCGACCGCAGGGTGGAGAGGTTGATCAGCTCGTCGAACTCGGTCCCCTGCGCCTGCGCCAGCAGCCGGTTCAGGTGCTTCGTCTGCAACACCTGCCCCTTGGCCAGCGTCAGCCCCGCGCCTTCCGCCACCTCGCGCAAGCCTTCCAGCTTCAGGGGCGAGGGCTCCTCGTGCACCCGGAACAGCAGGGGCCGCTTCAGCCGGATCAGCTCTTCCGCCGCCGCTACATTGGCGAGGATCATCATCTCCTCGATCAGCTTGTGCGCCTCGAGCCGCTCCTTGAACGCGACCGACACCACCCGCCCCTCGGCGTCCAGCTCGATCCTGCGCTCGGGCAGCTCCAGGTCCAGCGGCTGCCGCGCCTCGCGCGCCCGCTTCAACGCGGCATAGGCGGCGTAGAGCGGCTTCAGCACCGGCTCGACCAAGGGCGCGGTCTTCTCGTCCGGCGCTCCGTCCACCGCCGCCTGCACCTGCGCATAGTGCAGCGACCCGACCGAGCGCATCATCCCCCGCACGAAACGGTGGTTGCGCTTGTGGCCTTCGTGGTCGATCACCATCCGCACGGCGAGGCAGGCGCGGTCCACCCCCTCGTGCAAGCTGCACAGGTCGCCCGAGAGGATATCCGGCAGCATCGGCACCACCCGGTCGGGGAAATAGGTCGAATTGCCCCGGCGACGCGCCTCGCGGTCCAGCGCCGAGCCCGGCGTCACATAATGCGCCACATCGGCAATTGCGACCCAGATCACGAAGCCGCCGATATTGCCGGGATCGCTGTCCGCTTCCGCGAAGACCGCATCGTCGCGGTCGCGCGCATCCACCGGGTCGATGGTCGCCAGCGGCAGGCCCCGCAGATCCTCGCGCCCCGCCATGCCCACCGGCTCGGCCCGGTCCGCCTCAAGGATCACCGCATCCGGGAAGACATCCGGGATGCCATGCTGGTGGATGGCGATGAGCGAAGCCGCCCTTGACCCCGCCGGATCGCCCAGCCGCGCCACGACCTGCGCCGCAGGCAGGCCCAGCCGCCGCCCGCCCACCGCCTCGGCCTCGACCAGCTCGCCATCCTTCGCGCCCATCGTCATGTCGGACGAGACACGCCATTCCTTGTCGTCGCCCTTCTCGATCGGCACGATCCGCCCGCCCTGCGCGCCCAGCCGGAACACCCCCAGCACCTTGCGCGGGTTCGACCCCAGCCGCCGGATCAGCCGCGCCTCATAGGCGTAATCGTCCAGATCGACCTTGCTGAGCCGCGCCAGAATCCGGTCCCCCGCGCCCAAAGCCGGATCGCCCTTCTTCGGGATGACCAGGATGCGCGGCCCCTCGTCCACGCCTTCCTCCAGCGGTTTCGCGTAGAGGTCCCCTGCCGCATCCGGCGCCAGCACCTGCAACACCGCGACCGGCGGCAACACTCCCGGCTCGCGGAAGCGGCGGGCGCTCTTCTCCACCACGCCTTCGCTTTCCAGCTCGCGCAGCAGCGCCTTAAGCTCGATCCGCGCGTCCCCCTTGATGCCGAAGGCCTTGGCAATGTCGCGCTTGGCCGAAAGGCCGGGGTTCTCGGAAATCCACTGCCGGATTTCATCCTTGGAGGGCAAAGCTTTCATGGCCGAAGACCTAGCACGCCGGACGGGCCAAGACTACCCGACAGGCCCTTTCACCTGGCAGCAAATATCCTCGGGGGGTTTGGGGGGCGAAGCGCCCCCAACGGCCGAGGAGGAGGGCGGTCAGTCCCGACGACGAGACAAAAGACTTGCGCGCCAGCGCTCAATTCAAAGGCCGCCCCTCACAAGGCGCGGCGCATGTGCCGGTGCAGGATGCCGGCGTCCAGGAATTCCTCGCCTTCCACGGCGAAGCCCAGCTTTTCGTAGAACCCGGTGGCATGGCTTTGCGAGCCGAGATAGGCCTCGCTGATCCCCGACTGCCGCCGCAACTCCTCCAGCGCGGCAAGGATCAGCGCCTCGCCGAGGCCGATGCCCCGCGCTTCCGGCAGCACGCAGACCCGGCCGATCTTGCCCACGCCGCCGTTCATCAGGATCCGCGCCGTGCCGACCGGGCAATCCCCGTCCCAGGCCAGAAGGTGAATGGCCTTGCCGTCCAGCCCGTCCACCTCCTCCGCCAGGCTCACGCCCTGCTCGTCGATGAACACCACCTTGCGCAGGGCCTGGCAGGTCGGGATGTCGCGCGTAACCTCGATGCGGATCGAATCGGGGCACGTCATGCGAAATAGTCCTGCAGGACCCGGGTATAGATCGCCTTCAGCTGGTCGATCTGCTCCACCGCCACCCGCTCGTTGACCTGGTGCATGGTCTTGCCGACCAGCCCGAACTCGATCACCGGGCAATGGTCCTTGATGAAGCGCGCATCCGAGGTGCCGCCAGAGGTCGAGGCCACCGGCTTCCGCCCGGTTTCCGCCTGCACCGCCTTGGCAACCATCGCCGACAACTCGCCCGGCGGGGTCAGGAAGCTTTCCCCCGCGACGCTGACCTTCAACCCGATGGTCGTTCCTGTCGCCTCGGCCACCGCTTCCGCCTCGTGGCGCAGCCAGGCCGACAGGGTGTCGCCGGAATGGGTGTCGTTGAAGCGGATGTTGATCCGCGCCGTGGCCCGCGCCGGAATCACGTTCCCTGCCGGGTTGCCGCAGTCGATGGTGGTGATGGCCAGCGTCGAAGGGTCGAAATGCTGCGTCCCCCGGTCCAGGGGCTCTGCCTCCAGCCGCGCCAGCAACTTCACCATCGCGGAAAGCGGGTTCTTCGCCCGGTGCGGATAGGCCGAATGGCCCTGCACCCCCTCGACCGTGATGTCGCAGGTCAAGGACCCGCGCCGCCCGATCTTCATCATGTCGCCCATTTCATGCGGGCAGGTCGGCTCGCCAACCAGGCAATGCGTCATCCGCTCGCCGTTGAAGGCCATCCAGTCCAGGATCGCCACCGTGCCGTCCTTGCCCTCGCCCTCCTCGTCGCCGGTGATCGCGATGATCACCGCGCCGTCGGGCGGGGTCTCGCGCACGAAATCCGCCGCCGCCGCGACAAAGGCCGCCACGCCGGATTTCATGTCGCAGGCACCCCGGCCATACATGAACCCGTCGCGGATCTCGGCCCCGAACGGGTCATAGGTCCAGGCCTCGGCATCGCCCACCGGCACCACATCGGTATGCCCGTTGAAGCCGAAGGCCTTGTTGGCCCCCGCCTTGCCCCAGCGTGCGTAAAGATTGGCGATCCCGCCCCGGTCGACCCGCGTGCAGCTGAAGCCCGCCTTGCCCAGCACGGTTTCCAGCAGCCTGATCGCCCCGCCCTCCTCCGGCGTGACAGAGGGGCAGCGGATCAGCTTGGCGGTCAGTTCCACCGGGTCAACGGGTTCGAAGGGCATCGTCGGGTCCAGAATTGCGCGCGAGACGATCCCTAACGGGTTGGACGCGCCCCTGCAACCGCAAGGCGTGCGGTGTCGCGCTGACCGGGCGTCAGTCGAAGAACGGCGTCATCTCGGCGACGATGACCGAATTCTCTTCCAGCGCCCGTTGCATCAGCGCCTGCTCGGCCTCGTCGATCTCGTCGCCCGCCTTCAGTCGTTCGTCCAGCGTGCCCAGGCCCTGCACCTCCAAGGGCGACAGGTCGGCTTCCTTCAGGATCGCCACCGTCTCGCGCACGGCTTCCGCCTCGTCCACGCCGGAGGCATAGCACAACAGCGCCGCGCCGGTGGCCTTCGGCGGCAGCCCGTCGCCCTCCTTGCGGCCGACCTCGACGATCAGCGAATAGACCTGTTGCGGGCGCTTGGGCTTGGCTTCACCTTCCGTTGCCGCCATCACTCTCAGTCCCGCAAAAGTTCGTTGATCGAGGTCTTCGACCGGGTCTGCGCATCGACCTTCTTCACGATCACCGCGCAGTAGAGGTTGATCCCCCCCTTCGACGGCATCGACCCCGCGACGACGACCGAACCCGGTGGAACCTCGCCATACATCACCTCGCCGGTTTCCCGGTCGACGATCTTGGTCGACTTGCCGATGAAGACCCCCATCCCCAGGACCGAGCCCTCGCGGATGATGCAGCCCTCCACCACTTCCGACCGCGCGCCGATGAAGCAGTTGTCCTCGATGATCGTCGGGCCCGCCTGCATCGGCTCCAGCACCCCGCCGATGCCCACACCGCCCGACAGATGCACGTTCTTGCCGATCTGCGCGCAGGAGCCGACCGTGGCCCAGCCGTCGACCATCGAGCCCTCATCGACATAGGCCCCGATGTTGACGAATGACGGCATAAGCACCACGCCCCTGGCGATATAGGCCGACCGCCGGACGATCGACCCGGGAACCGCCCGGAACCCGGCCTCGCGCCAGTCCTCGGCGGTCCAGCCCTGCCATTTCGACGGCACCTTGTCCCACCAGTTCGACCCGCCATTGCTGCCGGAAATCTCGTACATGTCGGTCAGCCGGAACGACAGAAGGACAGCCTTCTTCGCCCACTGGTTCACATGCCAGTCGTTGCCGCGCTTTTCCGCCACCCGCAGCGACCCGCCATCCAGCGCCGACAGCGTCGCCTCGATGGCGTCGCGCTGTTCGCCCCTCGTGGCAGGCGAAATCCCCTCGCGCGCCTCCCATGCGGCTTCGATGGCGGCTTCGAGTGCTGCGTTCGACATGGGCGGGCCTTTCCAGTGCAGATGGATCGGCTGAGCCTATAGCGGCAGGCGGCGCCACACACAATCACCGCCTGCCGCGCGCCTCATGCCGTCGCCTGCCGCCCGGCCCGCAGTGTCATCAGCCCCACGATCAGGGCGATGACCGCCAGGAAGATCGCGCTGGTGACGATGGTCCCGAACCCCAGCCCGCCATATTCCGGCGGCTGCGACAGGAGGTCCCCGAACGACGCCCCCAGCGGCCGGGTGAAGATGTAGGCCAGCCAGAAGCCCAGGATCGCGTCCAGCCCCATCAGATAGTAACCCACGGCCAGCGACAGGATGATCATCCCGAACAGGATGCCGGTCGCCAGGTAGCCCAGTCCGAACCGTTCGGCCATCAGGTCGCCCGCCGCAGTGCCAAGCGCGAAGGTGAACAGGATCGCCAGCCAGTAGTAGGCCTCGCGGCGGAAGGTCGTGACCTCGTGGATCGAGAGCGTTCCTTCCGCCCGGTACCAGGCCAGGAAGGTCGCGGCCAGCGCCAGGGTGAAGACGGCCGTGGTGACGGTCAGCGGCACGCCGAAATTGTCCACCAGGTTGTCCGTGACCAGGGTGCCCACGATGCTGATCATCACCACCGCCAGCCAGTAGGCCCAAGGCACATAACGCCTCTGCGCGAATTGCACGACCAGCACCACCACCAGCACCGCCGTCATCAGCAGCGACGTCGCGGTCAGCCCCAGGCCCAGGTTCACCGCCAGGTAGTCGGCGGCGGTTTCGCCCATCGTCACGGCCATCAGCTTGATCAGCCAGAAGTCCAGCGTGACCTCGGGCACCCGGTTCGCCGGGGCGTCGATCTGGGAAACAGTCATCATCCTACCTCGTCAGTTGCCGGACAGGGCCTGCAGCGCCTGCGCGCTGAAGCCGTCTGCGGTCTTGTCGTCGTCGGCGTTGCAGCGTTCGGTCGCCTTGGCGACCAGGTCGTCGATCTTCGCCACGGCCTCGGGCGCCAGCTTGACCACGTCACGCTTCGCCGTGATGTCCTTCAGCATCGCCTCGCAGGGCAGGGGATGCCCGCCCGCATCGGTCACGGCCACGCCGCCCACCATCTGCACCCCGCCGCCTGACCCCGAGGCAACTGGGTCCGCCAGCGCCACTTGCAACGCGGCCAGGGCCGTCTCGACCTCGCCCGCGTCGGGGGGCGCGGCCCGAAGCGCCGACAACGCGTCGTCCGCTGCCCCGTCGATCCGGCCCCAGGCCTCGGGGTCCCTGGGCTGCAACACCGGCTGGGCGTCATCCCAGGCGGTTTCCAGGTCCTTGATCCGCGCCTTGGCCTTGACCAGGTCGCCCGAGCTGGCGATGCCCTGCACGTCGGTCACGATGGCCGCCATCGCTGACAGGTCGCCCAGCGGGTTCGCCACAGCCGCAACCGGGGTCGGCACCAGATAGGCCCGGCCACCAAAGAAGGCCCCGACCGCTACCGCGATCAGCGCCGTCGCCAAAAGAAACTGCTTCACGTTGCATCCTTCTCGAGACTCGCCCCCGGAGCAGTGGGTTCGCCCGATATTCCCGAGCAATTCACTAAGGCGTGAGGGTGGGGAGTTTTGCGGAACTGGCCTCGGAAAGCGGGACAGGATAAGCCTGCGCTTACACCGGCAAGCCAAGGCATCCCATGAAAGACGAACCCCGCAGCCACCCGTTCCGCGACAGCGTCGAGGACATCGCCGCCGCCAAGCGTATCCCCGACACGCCGCAGACCCGTGCGCCCGCCTATCGCCTGGCCTTCGCCGACCGCGATTTCCTGACGCGCGAGGAACTGCGCCCGGTCCGGCTCCAGCTCGAACTCCTGAAGCCGCAGCTGATCATGGACGAACGCGGGATCGAGACGACCATCGTCATGTTCGGCGGCGCGCGCATCCCCGCGCCCGAACACCGCGACACCGCGCGCACCAGGGCGCTGGCCGACCTGTCGCACTACTACGAGGAAGCCCGCCGCTTCGCCCGGATCATGACCGAGCGTTCCCTGGAAAGCTACGGGCGCGAGAATGTCATCTGCCCCGGCGGCGGCCCCGGCGTGATGGAGGCCGGCAACCGCGGTGCCGACGAGGCCGGGGGGCAATCCATCGGGTTGAACATCGTCCTGCCGCACGAACAGGCGCCGAACATCTATGTGACGCCGGACCTGTCGTTCAACTTCCACTACTTCGCGATCCGCAAGATGCATTTCCTGATGCGGGCGAAAGCCGTCTGCGTCTTCCCCGGCGGCTTCGGCACGCTGGACGAGATGTTCGAGAGCCTGACCCTGATCCAGACCGGCCGGATGAAGAAGATCCCCTTCTTGCTCTTCGGCCGGGAATGGTGGGAGACGGTGGTGAACTGGAACCACCTTGCCGAGGCCGGAGTGATCTCGCCAGAGGACCTGACGCTGTTTGCAATGGTGGAAACGGCGGAGGAGGCGGTGTCGGTGATCGACGGGTGGCAAGTGCCGGAGTGACTCGTAGGGTGCGCTACAACGCACCTTCCTTTGCCGCCTCGACGGGCCGCAAGTCCTGCAACCACAGCGTGCCGTCGCGCATTCCGCCCCGGATCAGGAACCCGGGCTCCAACACCTCCGGGTGCGCCACGGCCCAATCCCGGTAACGGTCGTTGGTCACGATCCGCACCCCGAACTCCCGCGCGGTCTCCAGCAGGTAGGTGTCGGCCTGCGTCCCCTTCGGCACCACCAGCACCTGCCGGGTCTCCAGCCCGAGCAACCGGGCAAGATCGCCATCGTGCAGATAGCGCCCGGCCAGCTTCCAGCCTGCATTCGCGTCGAAGACCACGCCGGGCACATAACCCAGTTCTTTCAGCCGCCCGATCACTTCGGTCAGCGGGGCCAGAGCCACGACCCCGTCCTGCCAGTGCATGACGTTCGATCCGTCGATCAGGACCCAGGCTTCGTCCCGGGTCGTGACCACGGCCACCCGTGGCCGCCACGCCCAAAGGACAAGGAAGACGACCGCGAGAGCAACCGCAACCAGCATCAGGAAAACCGTCGTGTCGTCCATCAAATCGATTGATCCAATTGCGCTGTCCGTGAAAGACTATCGAGCCGCAGGCTGGGTGCAACCCACCTCGCAGGATGGAAGCGGGTTGGTGGGTTGGCACCCACCGTACTACTCCCCCGATTCGCCCCGCAGGGTTAACGCCCTCCCATCTCCACGCGCGTATGTACGGTTTCCATACGCACTCCATACCGAAAACATACGCCCATTCTTGCCGCGGACTGTCCAACTACCCCAGCGTTCCCAGTCACTTGGCGACCCGGATCGTCTCCCTCTCCCACCCGTCCAGAAACTCCACCCGCTCGCACCCCGCGAACCGCGCCAGCCGGTCCAGCTCTGCCTCCAGCTTCCCGCGCCGGGCCTTGGTCAGCCTCGCCCCGACCTCGGGCCAGAAGGCCTTGACCCGCAGGGCCCCGGCATCGCGGAAGGCCTTCACGTCGATCCGGCCCACCAGCCTTTCGCCCTCCAGAACCGGGAAGACATAGTAGCCCCAGACCCGCTTCGGCTCGGGCACGAAGACCTCGATCCGGTAGTAGAAGCCGAACAGGAACTCTGCCCGGTCGCGGTCGCGCAACGCCGGGTCGAAAGGCGACAGGATGCGCAGGCGGGGGGTGGGTTCGGGCGGCTCCTTGTCCAGACTCTCCGGGAAGATGAAGACCTTGCGGTGTTGACCCAAGGCGCCCTCGACTTCCGCCTCGATGATCTCGCCCCGCGCCAAAGCCTCCCGGCACCACAGCTTCGCCGCCTCCGGCCCGACGGCATTCCAGTAGGCCGCGATCTCTCCGCTCGTCCCGAACCCCAACTGCCGCAAGGCCGAACGGCAGGCCCACTCCGCCACCTCCTCCACCGGCACCGGCGCGCGGTGGGCCTCGGGGATCACCCGTTCCGTCAGGTCGTAGATCTTCGCGAAGCCATCCCGCCGCGTCACCGCGATCCGCCCCGTCCGCCACAGCCATTCCAGCGCGGTCTTCGAGGGATGCCAGTCCCACCAGCCGCCCTTGCCGCGCACCTCGCCCTCGCCGACATCCGCCGTTCCCACCGGCCCATCCTTGGCTATCCGGTTGAGAATGTTGTCGAATTGCGCCTCATAGCCCTCGCGGAACCAACGCTTCCAGTTCTTGTGCAGCCGATCTTCATCGCGCTTGAACCGATGCTGCCAGACCCCGTGCAACCGCGCCGGCAGGATCGAGGCGTCATGCGTCCAGTGCTCCCAGAGGCTGCGGTCCCGCTCCAGCAGCCGCTTCAGCGCCGGCGGCCGGAAGGCCTGCCGCCGCGACCACAGGATCATCTCATGCGCCCGCGCCACGGTGTTGATGCTGTCCACCTGCACGAAGCCGATCCGCTCGATCAGGTCATGCAAGGCCTGCCCGGTGGCCTGGCCCGAGGGTGTCTCGGACAGGGCGTGACGGTCCAGGAACAGGCGGCGGGCGCGGGGGTTGGGGATCAGCGGAAGCATCGCCAAGCGGTAACATTACAAAGTGTTTCCACGAAAGTCGGAAAAGTGACCAAATGCGTCAGCCCGCCCGGTTGCAAACCGAGAATCAGTGCCTACTATCCCCTTGTCTCCTGACACTTTTCTTCGATTACGCTTGGGCGCACCCGCAGGGCTGGGGGTGTGAGCCGGAAAGGATAATGAAGCATTGCCCCACGAAACGCCCCTGATCAGCATCCTTGTCGCCGGGTTCGGTCTGGCCTTCCTTTTCGGCCTTCTGGCGCAACGGCTGAAACTGCCGCTGATCGCGGGCTACCTCTTGGCGGGCGTGGTCATCGGCCCCTTCACGCCGGGCTATGTCGCCGACATGGGGCTGGCCACCGAACTGGCCGAGCTGGGCGTGATCCTGCTGATGTTCGGGGTCGGGCTGCACTTCTCGCCGCGCGACCTGATGGCGGTCAAGGCCATCGCGGTGCCGGGGGCGCTGGGACAGATCGCGGTGGCCACCATCTTCGGTACCGCGATGGGCTGGTTCCTGGGCTGGGGCCTCGGCGCCGCGCTGATCTTCGGCCTTGCGCTGTCGGTCGCTTCGACCGTGGTCCTGCTGCGGGCCTTGCAGGACCGCGACCTCGTCACCACCGACAAGGGCCGCGTGGCGGTCGGCTGGCTGATCGTCGAAGACCTGGTCATGGTCCTGTCATTGGTGCTGATCCCGCCGCTCGCCGGGCTTCTGGGCGGCACGGCCATGCCGGTGGCGGAAGAGGCCGAGGCGGTGGCCGAAGTCACCAGCACCATCGGTATGGGTCCCATCGCCGCGACAGTGCTGATCACGCTCGCCAAGGCCGCAGCCTTCGTCGCGCTGATGCTGGTCGTCGGCCAGCGCGTCATCCCCTGGGTGCTGCACCTGGTCTCGCAGACCCGCTCGCGCGAACTGTTCCGCCTCGCGGTTCTTGCCATCGCGCTGGGGGTCGCCTACGGCGCGACGCATTTCTTCGGCGTCTCCTTCGCGCTGGGGGCCTTCTTCGCCGGGATGGTGATGTCGTCCTCGACCCTGTCGCAGCAAGCCATGCGCGAGACGCTGCCCTTGCGCGACGCCTTCGCCGTGCTGTTCTTCGTCTCTGTCGGCATGCTGTTCAACCCCGGTGTCATCCTGGCCTCGCCGCTGGCGCTGATCGGGACGGTCGTGATCATCCTGTTCGTGAAGTCGGTGGCGGCCTACTACATCGTGAGGGCCTTCGGACGCTCGCACGACCAGGCGCTGACCATCGCGGCCAGCCTGGCGCAGATCGGGGAATTCTCGTTCATTCTCATCAGCATGGGGGTGACGCTGGACATCGTGCCTGCCGAAGCGCGCGATCTGGTCGTGGCGGGGGCGATGCTGTCGATCCTGGCGAACCCGCTGCTGTTCCACCTTCTTGACCGGCGCGAGGCGCGCAAGGCGGAAGCACTTCGTTCGACTTCGTCTCCTCATCGCGAGGACGGCGCGACGAGTGACAACGTCATCGAGGAGCAGACCGCTAGACCGGCCGACCCGTCAGCAGTTTCGGCAGCTCTCCCGTCAACCCCGCCGCCTGCCGGATGAAGCCACGTCGCAGGCCGGGCAGCGCGTTCACCACGCCCATCCCGAGGTCGCGCCCCAGACGCAGCAGCGGATTGTCGCTGGAAAACAGCCGGTTGACCGTGTCCATGCCCAAGGCAAGCGCGGTGGAATCGAACCGCCGCCAGCGCTGGTATTCCTCCAGCGCGGTCGGGCTGCCGGGTTCCTCGCCCCGGCGACGGGCCAGGATCAGTACCTCCGCCAGCGCCGCCACATCGCGCAGGCCCAGGTTCAGGCCCTGCCCGGCGATCGGGTGGACGCCATGCGCCGCGTCGCCCACCAGAGCCACGCGGGGGGCGATGAAGCGCTCAGCCAGGGACAGCGACAGGGGATAGGTGAAGCGGTCGCCCGCAAGGCTGATCTCGCCCAGGAAGTCGCCGAAGCGGGGCCGCAGCGCCTCCAGGTATTCCGCGTCCGGCAGCGCCTGGATCGCGGCGGCGGCGGCGTCGGTCTCGCTCCAGACGATGCTGGAATGATGCCCGCCCTTCAGCGGCAGTATCGCCAGCGGGCCGGAGGGCATGAAGAACTGGTGCGCGATACCTTCGTGGTCGCGCTCATGCCGGATCGCCGTCACCAGCGCGGTCTGGCCATAGCCCCAGCCGATCCGCCGGATGCCCGCCCGCGCCGCCACGCCCGAGCCGCGCCCGTCGCAGCCGACCAGCAGCCCGGCGGTAAGCCTGCGCCCCGAGGCCAGCGTCACCGTCACGCCGGAGGGGCCAACTTCTTGCGCCTGCACGGTTTCCCCGGACAGGAGCGTGATCCCCGGCGCTGCCGCCATCGCGTCGAGGAAGGCCGCATAGAGGTGCCGGTCCTCCAGCATGTGCCCCATCGGGCCTTCCTCGATCTCGGCGGCGTCGAAATGCAGGAAGAAGGGGGCAGCACCTTCGCCCGCGTGACCGTCCGAGGCCTTGATCTGCAGCATCGGCTGCGCCTGATCGGCGACACGCGGCCAGACCCCGATGGCGGTCAGCAGCCGCACCGAGGCGATGGCCAGCGCATAGGCCCTTCCGTCGAACCCCGCCTCGGCGCGGGCGCGGGCGGGGCGGGCATCGACCACGGTCACCCGGAATCCGCCCTGCGCCAGCGCCAACGCCAGCGCCGGGCCGTTCAGGCCCCCTCCAGCGATCAGGATGTCGGTGTCCCAGGTCATCCCCTCTTCTTAGTCCGCCGCGACGGATTGTCCATGCGTCGGCAAGCCGCTACCGTTCGGGAAAACGGGGGGCGGGATGAGCGGAACCTGGGCACATATGACGGCGGCGGACCTTGGCCGGGGGATCGGCGCGGGAAAGATCAACCCGGTCGAGCTGGCCGAGGCCTTTCTCGATCGGATCGAGAGCCACCCGCTCGCCCCCCGCATCTACGCCCGCGCCACGGCGGCAAGGGCACGGGGCGAGGCGATGGCGGCGGCCGCGCGGGCCAAGACGGGATTGCGCAAGGGCCTGTTGGACGGGGTGCCGGTCAGCTGGAAGGACCTGTTCGATACGGCGGGCGTGGCGACCGAGGCGGGTTCGGCGCTTCTGAAGGGCCGCACGCCGGGGCGCGACGCGGCGGTGCTGGAAACCGCGACGCTGCAGGGGCTGGTCTGCCTGGGCAAGACGCATATGTCGGAACTTGCCTTCTCGGGCCTTGGACTGAACCCGGTGACGGCGACGCCGCCGAACCTGAACGACGACAAGGCGGTGCCGGGCGGATCGTCCTCGGGCGCGGCGGCCTCGGTGGCCTTCGGGCTGGCGCCCGCCGCCATCGGGTCGGACACCGGCGGCTCGGTGCGGATTCCGGCGGCGTGGAATGATCTGGTGGGGCTGAAGACCACCGCCGGAAGCCTGCCGATGGCGGGAACGGTCCCCTTGTGCGAGCGCTTCGACACCATCGGACCGCTGGCCCATTCGGTCGAGGACTGTGCGCTGCTGCTGGCCGCGCTCAGCGGCGATCCGGTGGCGGACCTCGCGGGCGCGGACCTGTCGGGCACCCGGCTGGCCGTGCTGGAAACCGTGGCGCTGGACGAGTTGCGCGACCGCCCGGCGCAGGGCTTCGAGGATGCGGTCGCGCGGCTGGGCCGGGCCGGGGCGCGGGTCACCCGGATCACTGTCCCGGAAGTGGCCGAGGCGATGGCGCTGGCGGGGGTCCTTTTCACCTCGGAAGCCTATGGCATCTGGCGCGAGGTGATCGAGGCCGCGCCGCAGAAGATGTTCCCGCGCATCCTGGAACGCTTCCGCTCGGGCGCCGCGATCCCGGCGGTGGACTATGTCGCGGCCTGGCGGAGGCTGGAGGCGATCCGCCAGCTCTGGGCGGCGCGGACGGCGGTCTTTGATGCAGTCCTGCTGCCGACCTCTCCGATCCTGCCGCCCGACGCGAACCGGCTGATGACCGACGACCAGTATTATGTGACCGAGAACCTGCTGGCGCTGCGCAACACGCGGATCGGCAACCTGATGGGGGTCTGCGCGCTGACCCTGCCGACCTCGCAACCCTCCTGCGGGATCACGCTGATGGGTGGGGCCGGGCAGGAAGCGCGGCTTTTGCGGCTGGGATCGGCGGCGGAAACGGCGCTGCGCTAGGGGCTGCTCGTCGAAGCCCTTCGGGCACTCCTCGCCGGGGCGGCACCCGAGGAGCGACCGAAGGAAGCGACGAGGCTACACCCGATGATAGGGCGACCCGGCCAGGATCGTCGCCGCACGGTACAGCTGTTCGGCCAGCATCACCCGCACCAGCATATGCGGCCAGACCATCCGCCCGAAGCTGATCGCCAGATCGGCGCGGGCGCGAAGCGACGGGTCCACCCCGTCCGCCCCGCCGATGACAAACGCTGCATCCTGCCGCCCGCCATCGCGCCACTGGGCCAGCACTTGCGCGAATTCGGGGCTGGACAGCGTCTTGCCGCGCTCATCCAGCACGCAGAGGGCCGCGCCCTCCGGGACTGCGCGGGCCAGCAACAGGCCCTCCGCCGTCATCCCGCCGCCTTTCCTGTCCTCGACCTCATGCTCGGTCGCGGGGCCAAGGCCCAGCGGCCTGCCGGTCCGGTCCAGCCGTTGCAGATAGTCGTCCACCAGATCGCGCTCCGGCCCTGCCCGCAGGCGGCCCACGGCGCAGAGGTGCAGGCGCATCAGGCCTTGGCGGCGCGGGTCGCCCCCGCCGGGAGCCACATCTTCTCAAGCTGGTAGAACTCGCGCACTTCCGGGCGGAAGACGTGGACGATCACGTCACCCGCGTCGATCAGCACCCAGTCGCCGGTTTCCTTGCCCTCCATGCGGACCGAAATCCGCATCTCCTGCTTCAGCCGGTCGGCGAGCTTTTCGGAAATAGCCGCGACCTGGCGCGAGGACCGGCCCGAACAGATCACCATGTAGTCGGCCACATCCGACCGGCCGCGCAGGTCGATCTCGACGATGTCCTCGGCCTTGTCGTCGTCCACCGACTTCAGGACCAGGGCCAGGACGTCCTCGGAGCGATGCTCGCCTTCGGCGGTGTCAGGGGTTTTCGGGCGCGGACCGACGGGCAGGCCGGTGGCGGGATCAGAATGCGACAGGAGCTTGTCCTCCAGGAAAGCGCGGACAAGAGGCCCCCGCGCCGGGCCTTGCGGCCAAGCCTAGCACCGGGGCGGCGCAATCTCAACCGAAGGCGGGCCGTTACGCGCTATTCGGCGGCTTGGCAAGGCTGGATCGCCGCCAGCACCTTGGCGCCGAGCAGATCGGCCAGCCTGCCATCGGCGATCAGCGGCAGGAAGGGGCCGCCCTCGCGCACACGGATCAGCACCGATCCGGTGGCGTCCGGGGCGGGGCCATTGCCGATGGCGCAGCCGCCGATGCCAAGCCCCAGCGACCCCTTGGCCGCACCGGTGGCTTTCCAACCGGCGATCTCGGCCTGCAGGGCGCGCATCCGGGGCACATCGGTTTCGGCGATGACGAAGCCCCGCGCGGTCGCGCCCTTGGGCACCACGATGCCGGGCGCGGCATGGTCGGCCAGCTGGAAGCTGCCGCTGCGGTGTTCGGCACCCCGGTCGGCGGAAAGTGCCAGCTTCGCGCTGCCCGGGCTGACGGCAAGACCGGGTGGCAGGATCACCACCAGTTCGATCGCCGCAGGGTCGGCGGTCAGCGGGTCGAAACTGGCCAGCCGCGCGGCGGTGGAGGGGACGATGGCGGAACAGGCGGCCAGGGCCAGGCTGGCGGCAAGGGTCAGGGGGCGGAACATGCGAATCTCCTTTGACGGCGAAGATTTACTGTTATACAATAAATAATCATCACGAAAAGGGGTGACATCGTGCCAGACCACAACCGCCTGCAAAGCCTCTCCGGCCTGCTCTACTGGGTCGCACTGGCCCTGTCGGTCCTGCTGCCGATCATCGTGCTGGTCTATGCGGGGCAGGGCGTCAGCGATCCCGCCTCGCTCCTCTCGCGCGCGCCGATGGTCGCGGCGGGCACCCCCGTCACCACGGCGCAGGCCGGTTTGGTCGCGGCCGTAGCGCTGGTCTCGCTCCTCCCGATGGTCGCGGCCCTGCGCGGGATGGTCCGGCTCTTCGGCGCCTACCGCGCGGGCGAGGTGCTCAGCCGGGACAACGCCGACACCATCCTGCGGATCGGTCGCAACATGCTGCTGGTCGCGGCCTTCACCGTCCTGGTCCCGACGCTGCAGACCCTGATCCTCAGCTGGCACGCCAGCCAGAAGGTGCTTGCCATCGGGCTCGACACCGGCACGCTCGGCTTCCTGATGGCGGCGGGCCTTCTCACCGTGATCGGCTGGGCGATGCGCGAGGCCGCCGAGGTCAAGGCCGAGAACGAAGGGTTCGTCTGATGCAAATCGTCGTCCGCCTCGACGTGATGCTGGCCCGCCGCAAGATGCGCTCGCGCGAATTGGCCGAGCGGATCGGGATCACCGAACAGAACCTGTCGCTGCTGAAATCCGGCAAGGTGAAGGGCATCCGCTTCGACACCCTCGCCGCGATCTGCGCCGTGCTGGACTGTCAGCCGGGCGACCTGCTGGAGGCGGTATCCGAGGCCTGAAGCACGCCCACCGACATATGCCGCTTGCGCCCGAAGCCCGGCTGGCGGCTGACGGCGAACCCCGCCTCGGCCAGCGCCCGGCGGACATGGCCTGCAGCGGTGTAGGTGGCGAAGGTTCCCCCCGGCGCGGTGTGATGCGCCACTTCGGCCATCAGCTCCGCCGACCAAAGCTCCGGGTTCTTCGCCGGGGAGAAGCCGTCGAGGAACCAGGCGTCGGCGTTGCCCTCCCATCGGGCCAGCGTCTCGCGCGCGTCGCCCAGCACGATCTTTGCCGTCAGGTTCGGGAAATGCAGCGTGGTTTCGCCCGCTTCCCATTGCCGCAGGAAGGGCTCGGCCACCCCCAGGGCTTCGGGGAAGGCCGCAAGCGCCCTCGCGATGTCCGGCGCGGGCATCGGGTAGGCCTCGAAACTGGTGTAGGTCAGCTGCCCCGGCCCCCGGTGGGCCAACAGAACCGCCAGCAAATTCAGGCCCGTGCCGAACCCCAGCTCTGCGATCCGGAACCCGTCGCGGAACCGGTCCGGCAACCCGTTCCCGGTCAGGAACACATGCCGCGTCTCGTCCAGGCCCCCGGCCAGAGAGAAATACGGGTCGTCGAAGCGCTGCGAGACCGGGATCGTCTCGTCGCGCCAGTCGAGCGCGGGGGGCTGGTGGGGGCTGGTCATCGGGGGTAGTCCTTTGGCCGGATGTGATGGGCCTGGGGCAGCGGAATGGCAAGGGTAGACGTGACCGTGCGCGGCGGGGGGATCTTCGGCCTCTCGACCGCCTGGGCCTGCCTGAAGCGCGGTGCTGCGGTCCGGGTGGTGGAGGCCGTGGACTGGGGCGCCGGGTCTTCCGGCGGTCTGGTCGGCGCATTGTCGCCGCATGTGCCCGTGGCCTGGAATGCGAAGAAGGCCTTCCAGCTGGAAAGCCTGCTGCTGGCTGGCGACTGGTGGGCGGGGGTCGAGGCGGCTTCTGGCCTGCCTTCGGGTTATGCGCGGCTGGGGCGCCTGCAACCCTTGGCCGACGACCGCGCGGTGGAGGCTGCGCGGCGACGCGAGGGCGAGGCGGCAAGCCTTTGGCAGGGCAGGGCGGAATGGCGGGTGATCTGGGCAACGGGCGAAGCGTGGGAGCCGCAGACCCCCTCCGGCTGGCTGGTGCGCGATACGCTCTCGGCGCGGCTCTCGCCCCGGATGGGGCTGGCGGCCTTGCTTCAGGCGCTGAGGGCCAGAGGGGCCGAGTTGATCCTTGGCGACGGGCGCGACGAGGGCGCGGTCGTCCATGCCACCGGGGTCGCCGGTCTGGCCGATCTGACACAAGCCTTCGACCTGCCGCTCGGCTCTGGCGTGAAGGGTCAGGCCCTGTCCCTGCGCCACGACGCCCGCGACCAGCCGCAGCTGTTCGTCGACGGGCTGCACATCGTGCCCCATGCCGACGCGACGGTCGCCATCGGCTCAACCTCAGAGGCTACATGGACAGGGGACGGCCCCGACGCCCAACTCGACGCGCTGCTGGACAAGGCCATCGCTGCCCTCCCCGCCCTTGCCAAGGCCGAAGTCATCCAGCGCTGGGCCGGTATCCGCCCCAAGGCCGCCAGTCGTGCGCCGCTACTGGGTGCCTGGCCGGGGCGGGCAGGGCACTACGTCGCCAATGGCGGCTTCAAGATCGGCTTCGGCATGGCTCCGAAAGTGGCCGAGGTGATGGCCGATCTTGTACTGGAGGGGCGCGATACCATCCCGCCGGAATTCCGGCTGGACGCGCTGGTTCAGAAAACCGCCCGCCGGTAGGTGATCGAGGTCGGCCGGTCGTAACCGTCATGCGCCGTCCGCCCGACCTCCTCGAACCCCATCTTCTGAAAGGCGGTTTGGTTCTCCACCAGCTCGACCCGTGTCTCCAGTTCCAGCGCGGGAAGCCGCAGGGCGCGGGCGCGGTCCTCGGCGAGGTCGATCAAGCGCCGCGACAATCCCTGGCCCCGGTGGCTGGCCGCAACCGCCAGCTTGCCAAGATACAGCGCCCCCGGTTGCGGCGTCAGGAACACGCAGGCGACAGGTGCACCGATGATCCAGATTTCACCCGCGACCGCCTGCCGGGTCAGTGCCTCGGGCGTCAGCCTGCGCAGCGAGGAGGGCGGGTCGATCCGGCCCTCCATATAGGCAAAGGCCTCGTGCAGAAGCGCAAGGATCGGCGGCCAGAGGGCAGGGTCGGTGGCAAGCTGCGGGGTCATGACGCCAGACTGCGGCACGGCGCGTCCGGCGGCAAGAGTGAGTATTTGGACCAAGAGGAAGCCCGAGGCCCGCAACATCTTGGGGATAACGGGGCAGGGATCAGCCAGATACGGGGGGGCCGGGTTGACTCCGGCACCACCGGGCAGGAACATCGCGCACCCGACTCGTGAGTACCCGCGTGCGCCTGACCAAACTGCGTCTCAATGGCTTCAAAAGCTTCGTCGACCCCACGGATCTGGTGATCCACGAGGGGCTGACCGGCGTGGTCGGGCCCAATGGCTGCGGCAAGTCGAACCTGCTGGAAGCCCTGCGCTGGGTGATGGGCGAGAACCGCCCCAGCGCCATGCGCGGCGGCGGGATGGAGGACGTGATCTTCAACGGCGCCGCCACGCGGGGTGCCCGGCATTTCGCCGAAGTGGCCCTGGTGATGGACAACCAGGAGCGGCTCGCGCCCTCTGGCTTCAACGATTCGGACCAGATCGAGATCGTCCGTCGGATCACCCGCGACGCGGGGTCCGCCTATCGCTGCAACGCCAAGGATGTCCGCGCCCGCGACGTCCAGATGCTGTTCGCCGATGCCTCCACCGGCTCGCATTCCCCGGCTTTGGTGCGGCAGGGACAGATTTCCGAACTGATCAACGCCAAGCCCAAGGCGCGGCGCCGGGTGCTGGAAGAGGCTGCGGGGATCAGCGGGCTCTATGCCCGTCGGCACGAGGCCGAACTGAAGCTGGCCGGGACGGAGCAGAACCTGACCCGCGTCGATGACGTGCTGGAGCAACTGGCGCAGCAATTGTCGGTGCTGACCCGGCAGGCGAAACAGGCCGCTCGCTACCGCGAGATTTCCGAGGAGTTGCGGAAGTCGGAGGGGATGCTGCTCTGGCGGCGCTGGCGCGAGGCGGATGAGGCGCGGTCGGCAGCCGAAGGGGCCTTGCGGGAACGGCTGATCGCCCAGGGACAGGCCGAGGCGGCATCGCGGGGGGGCGGGAAGGCGCGGGAAGCGGCAGAGGATGCCCTGCCGCCGAAGCGCGAGGAGGAAGCGATTGCGTCCGCCATCCTGCAGCGGCTGGTCTTGCAACGCGATGCGTTGGGGGATCAAGAGGCGCGCGCCCTGGCGCAGATCGACGCCCTGCGCGGCCGTATCGACCAGCTTTCCCGCGACATGGAGCGCGAGGCCGGCCTCAACCGCGACGCGGGCGAGGTGATCGAGCGGCTGGACTGGGAGATCGAACAGCTTGCCCGCGCCCATGACGGGCACGAGGAGAAGCTCTCCGAAGCGGTGGAAGCCGCGCGCGAGGCTGGCGCGGTGCTGTCGGAGCGCGAAACCTCACTGTCGGAACTGACCGAGGATGCCGCGCGGCTGGCGGCGCGGCACCAGTCGACCCAGCGGATGCTGGCAGATTCGCGCTCGGTGCTGGACCGGGCGGAGGAGCAGGCTTCTGGCGCACGCGAGGCGGTGACGGCGGCTGCGGAAGCGGTGGAGGCGGCGGGTGAGGCCTTCGAGGCTTCGGAGGAGGCGCAAGAGGCGGCGCTGGCCGAGGGCGAGGCGACCGAAGCCGCGCTGGAAGCCGCCGAGGTCGCGCGGGCCGAGACGCAAGGGAGAGAGGCCGAGGCACGGGCGGCCCGGTCGTCTGCCGAGGGCGAGGCGAATGCGTTGCGGGCCGAAGTCGCCGCACTGGCCCGGCTGGTGGAGCGCGAGGCGCAGGCCGGGCACCAGTTGCTCGACCGGCTGGAGGTGGAGCCTGGCTACGAAAAGGCACTGGGCGCGGCCCTGGCCGACGACCTGCGCGCGCCCGAGGTCGGGGCCGCAGCGCGGTCGGGCTGGGCGGTGCTGCCGGGCTATGACGATCCGCAAGCCTTGCCGCAGGGGGCCGAGGCGCTGACCGCGCGGGTGAAGGCCCCGGCGGTGCTGGCGCGGCGGCTGTCGCAGATCGGGCTCGTCGGTCGTGAAAAAGGTTTTCAGCTGCAAGCTGCGCTACTCCCCGGTCAGCGCCTGGTCTCGGTCGAGGGCGACCTCTGGCGCTGGGACGGGTTCCGAGCCGGGGCCGAGGACGCGCCCTCTGCGGCTGCCCTGCGCTTGCAACAGCTGAATCGGCTGGTGCAGCTGAAGCGCGATCTGGAAGAGGTCGCCGCGCGGGCCGACGGTGCCCGGCAGGCGCATGAGGCGCTGCAGGCCCGGCTGGCGGAACTGGCGACGGCAGACCAGCGCGCCCGCGATGCCCGCCGTGCGGCGGATGCCCGGCTGGCCGAGGCGAACCGGGCGCTGGCGCGGGCCGAGGCCGATCGCTCCATCGCCGGGGGCAAGCTGGAGGCGGCGAAACTGGCGGTCAGCCGGTTCGAGGACGAGACGATGGCCGCCCGAGCCCGGCTGAAGGAGGCCGAGGCGGCGGTGACGGATCTTGGCGATCTGGACGCCGCGCGGGGCGCCGTGGAGGCGGCCAAGATCACGGTCGAAGCCGCGCGGATCACCATGATGACCCGCCGCTCGCATCAGGACGAGGTGCGCCGCGAGGGCGAGGCGCGGGTGCGTCGGCGGCAGGAGGCGGTGAAGGAACTGTCCGGCTGGAAGCACCGGCTGGAAACCGCCTCGCGCCGGACCGAGGAGCTGACCGAACGTCGGGCCGAGACCGGGGAGGAACTGGCCGAAGCGATGCTCGCGCCCGAGGAGATCGCCGCCAAGCGGGATGAGCTGGTCGAGGCGATCGAAGCCGCCGAGGCGCGTCGCCGCAAGGCGGCAGATGCCTTGGCAGAGGCCGAGGGTGCCCTGCGCGATGCCGCCTTGGCGGAACGCGAGGCCGAGCGGCTGGCGGGCGAAGCGCGCGAGGCGCGGGCAAGGGCCGAAGCGCGGCTGGACGCAGCGCGCGAAGGTGTCGCGCTGGCGGCGGAGCGGATTGCCGAGGAGGATGACCGCACGCCGGATGAGCTTCTCACGAGCCTCCGCACCGACCCCGACAAGATGCCCGATGCCGAGACGCTGGACCACGACGTCAGCCGCCTGAAACGCCAGCGCGAGGCCCTGGGCGCGGTGAACCTGCGGGCCGAGGAAGATGCGAAGGCGGTCGAGGCGGAATATGACGCGCTGGCCGCGGAGAAGGCCGATCTGGAAGAGGCGGTCAAGAAACTGCGCGCCGGGATCGCGGGCCTGAACAAGGAAGGCCGCGAACGCCTGCTGACCGCCTTCGAGCAGGTCAACGCCAACTTCTCCACTCTCTTCACCCACCTCTTCGGCGGCGGCGAAGCCCGTCTGGTACTGGTCGAATCCGACGACCCGCTGGAGGCCGGGCTGGAGATCCTCTGCCAGCCGCCGGGCAAGAAGCTGGCGACGCTCAGCCTGCTTTCCGGCGGCGAACAGACCCTGACCGCCCTGGCGCTGATCTTCGGCGTGTTCCTGGCGAACCCCGCCCCGATCTGCGTGCTGGACGAGGTCGACGCGCCCCTGGACGACGCCAACGTGACGCGTTTCTGCGACCTCCTGGACGAGATGACCCGGCGGACCGAGACCCGCTTCCTGATCATCACCCACCACGCCGTGACGATGGCGCGGATGGACCGCCTGTTCGGGGTGACGATGCAGGAGCAGGGGGTCAGCCAACTGGTCAGCGTCGACCTGAAGAAGGCCGAGGCGCTGGTCGCGTGAAGCACGCTATAGGTTTGTTAACCTCGAAGCCTCTACCAATGTCTTGCCGCAACCCTTTGCGGTGGACGGAGGTGAGGAAACTGAACGAAAAAGACTATCGTAAGTGGATGGTGCGGATAGCGGCGGGAACGCTTGCTGTCGCCGCCATCCGGCTTCTGATCGGGGGCTGACCCCGAAAAGAAAGGGACCCGGCGGAGCAGCAACTCCGCCGGGTCTTTTTCAAGGTGAGGACCCTGAACGATCAGAACTATCGCATGCCCAGAATGATGGGCATTCCCTACTAAATTGTAAAGCCCGAAGCGGGCGCATGGTTAACGGCTTGGCAAGCAGAATCAGCCAGAACAGGACGTGAACATACCGTTCTGCCGAGGCACCCCATGCAGATGCTTCTCTCCGCCACCACCATCCTCGTCCTCTTCGCCTGGGCGCAAGAACAGGTCGCAAAGCTCCCTCCCGCCTGGTCGCCCTTCGCCGCGGTCGAGGCTTCCTTCGCCCCCTGACCCCACGATCCTGCGCCGTGGCGAAAACCGCAGCGGCGATGGCGAAAACCGGCGACCCCCTCAGCCGCAACGGGCCTAGAACGGGCCCTGAAGCAGGAGGACCGCCGTGCGCTATTCTGGTTTCCGGGTCATTGCCGAGGCACTTACCGGCCACAAGGGCTGGAAGCCCGTCTGGCGCGACCCCACCCCCCAGGCCGAATATGACTACATCATCGTCGGTGGCGGCGGCCACGGCCTCGCCACGGCCTACTACCTTGCGAAGGAGTTCGGCCAGGCCCGTATCGCGGTGCTGGAGAAGGGCTACCTCGGTGGCGGCAACGTGGGCCGGAACACCACGATCATCCGCTCGAACTACCTCCTCGACGGCAACGAGCCGTTCTACGAATTCTCGCTGAAGCTCTGGGAGGGGCTGGAGCAGGACTTCAACTACAACGCGATGGTCAGCCAGCGCGGGATCATCAACCTCATCCACACCGACGCGCAGCGCGACGCCTTCACCCGGCGCGGCAACGGGATGATCATGCATGGCGCCGACGCGCGGCTTCTCTCCCGCGACGAGGTCCGCCAGATGTACCCCTGGCTCAACTTCGACAACGCCCGCTTCCCGATCAAGGGTGCGCTGATGCAGCCGCGCGGCGGCACGGTGCGGCACGATGCGGTGGCCTGGGGCTATGCCCGCGGCGCCGACCGGCGCGGGGTCGACCTGATCCAGAACTGCGAAGTCACCGGCATGCGGATCGAGAATGGCCGCATTCGCGGGGTCGAAACCTCACGCGGCTACATCGGCGCCAAGAAAGTCGGTGTGGCGGTGGCGGGGTCGTCCTCCAAGGTGATGGCCCATGCCGGGATGCGGCTGCCGATGGAAAGCCACGTCCTGCAAGCCTTCGTCTCCGAGGGGCTGAAGCCGCTGATCGACGGGGTGATGACCTTCGGGGCCGGGCATTTCTACGTCAGCCAGTCCGACAAGGGCGGCCTCGTCTTCGGCGGCGACATCGACGGCTACAACTCCTATGCCCAACGCGGCAACCTGCCGGTGATCGAGGACGTGGCCGAGGGCGGCATGGCCCTGATGCCCGCCATCGGGCGGGTGCGCCTGCTGCGGACCTGGGGCGGGATCATGGACATGTCGATGGACGGCTCGCCGATCATCGACAAGACCGGCATCGAAGGGCTCTATTTCAACGGCGGCTGGTGCTACGGCGGCTTCAAGGCCACCCCCGCAAGCGGCTGGGCCTTCGCGCATCTTCTGGCCAAGGACGCACCCCACAAGACCGCTACGGCCTATCGCTTCGACCGGTTCCTCAAGGGCCTGATGATCGACGAAAAGGGCCAGGGCGCCCAGCCGAACCTGCATTGACGGAAATTATCGAATGATCATTCACCATCCGATCCTCGGCCCCCGCGACGCGCAGGAATTCGTCTATCTCGGCGATGCTTCCCTCATCGACCGGCCCGATGGCATGACCGCGGGCGTCGAGGCGTTCCACGACTATCTCTACCAGCGGACAAACCCGGCGGGCGAACACCGCGAGCTTTGGTATCACGAACAGGGCGACCGGTCCTGGCTGGTTGTCACCCGCAACACGGTGACGCACGAGATCACCAAGGTCGAACTGGCGCGCGATGTGGCGCGCGGGAAGGGGCGGTCGAAATGACCCAGTCGCATCGGATCACAGGCGGCCAGATCGACCGCACCAAGACGCTCCGCTTCACCTTCGACGGCGTGCCCTATCAGGGTCATCCCGGCGACACGCTGGCCTCGGCGCTGTTGGCGAACGGCGTCCGTCTGATGGGCCGCAGCTTCAAGTATCACCGCCCGCGTGGGCCGATCTCCGCAGGCTCCGAAGAACCGAACGCGCTGGTCGAACTGCGCAGTGGCGG
Organism: Tabrizicola sp.; assembly: GCF_041911175.1. Taxonomy (GTDB): domain Bacteria; phylum Pseudomonadota; class Alphaproteobacteria; order Rhodobacterales; family Rhodobacteraceae; genus Tabrizicola. Next base: position 123,076 of record NZ_JAYRPN010000043.1, on the reverse strand, counting down.
GCGGCAGGAGCCGAACACGCGGGCCACGGTGGCAGAACTCTTCGACGGGCTGGAAGCCAACAGCCAGAACCGCTGGCCCAGCCTCCGTTTCGACGCGATGGGGATCAACGACAAGCTCTCCACCTTCTTCGCGGCGGGCTTCTACTACAAGACCTTCATGTGGCCCAAGTCCTTCTGGGAAAAGCTTTATGAGCCGATCATCCGCCGCGCGGCGGGGCTTGGATCGCTGACCCGGCAAGAGGACCCCGACGAATATGACAAGGGCTTCCTGCATTGCGACCTGCTGGTGATCGGGGCCGGTCCCACCGGCCTGATGGCCGCGCTGACCGCCGGGCGGGCGGGCAAACGGGTGATCCTGGCGGACGAGGATTTCCGCATGGGCGGTCGCCTGAATGCCGAGACATTCGCTATCGGCCAGACGCAGGGCGCGGATTGGGCGGCGGGCGTTGTCGCCGAACTGGCCTCGCTGCCGAACGTCCGCCTGATGACCCGCACCACGGTGATCGGTGCCTTCGACCACGGCATCTATGGTGCGGTGGAACGCGTCAGCGACCACCTTGCCGTCCCCGCCAAGGGCAAGCCCCGGCAGATCCTGTGGCGCATCTACGCAGGCCGGGCGATCCTCGCCGCCGGGGCCACCGAACGCCCCGTGGCCTTCGAGAACAACGACCGTCCCGGCATCATGCTGGCGGGCGCGCTCCGCGCCTATGCGAACCGCTGGGGGGCGAAGGCCGGTGAGCGGGTCGCCGTCTTCACCAACAACGACGACGGCCTTCGCACCGCCAAGGACCTGCAGGCGAAGGGCGTCGACGTGGTCGCCGTGATCGACAGCCGCGAGGGTGGCGATCTGCTCCCCGGCGTCCGCCACCTGCGCGGGGCCGAGGTGATCGACAGCTCCGGCAAGCTCAATCTGAAGTCCGTCACCGTCCGCCAGGCGAATGGAAGTTCGGAAACGATTGCCGTCGATGCGCTGGGGATCTCGGGTGGCTGGAACCCGAATGTGAACATCCATTCGCATCATCGTTCCCGCCCACTCTATGACGAAACCATCGCCGCCTTCGTCCCAGGGCAGGACGGCCCGCCCGGCCTGTCCGTCGCCGGAGCCGCCGCCGGGGCTTTCTCCACCCATTCCGCTCTCAAGACCGGTCGCGATGCCGCCATTGCAGCGCTGAGCCTCACCGACACCGCGCCCGACCTGCCGGAAGCCGAGGACGCGCCGACCCGCGTCAGCCCGCTCTGGTTCGTCCACCACGGCAAGGGCCGCGCCTGGATCGACCAGCAGAACGACGTCACCGTCAAGGACGTGAAGCTGGCGCATCAGGAGAACTTCACCTCTGTCGAACACCTGAAGCGCTACACCACGCTCGGCATGGCCACCGACCAGGGCAAGACCGGCAACGTCATCGGCCTGGCCGTCATGGCGGAACTGACCGGTCGCTCGATCCCCGACACCGGCACCACGATCTACCGCCCGCCCTATACCCCCGTCGCCCTCGGCACGCTGGCTGGCCGCTCAAGAGGCAAGGAATTCAAACCCTTCCGTCTGACCCCCAGCCACCACTGGGCCAGCGAACAGGGCGCGATCTTCGTCGAAGTCGGCAACTGGCTGCGCACCCAATGGGTGCCGAAGGCGGGCGAAACCGAATGGCGGCAGTCGGTGGACCGCGAGGTGCTGGCAACCCGCAAGTCGGTCGGCATCTGCGACGTGACCACTTTGGGCAAGATCGACATCCAGGGCACCGACGCGGGCGCTTTCCTCGACCGCGTCTATGCCAACACCTTCAGCAGCCTCGCCGTCGGCAAATGCCGCTACGGGCTGATGCTGCGCGAGGACGGGATGGTCTTCGACGACGGCACCACCGCCCGGATGGGCGAGAACGAATACGTCATGACCACCACCACCGCCAACGCGGTCACGGTGTTCCGCCACCTGGAATTCTGCCGCCAATGCCTCTGGCCGGACATGGACGTGCAGCTCATCTCCACCACCGAGGCTTGGGCGCAGTTCTCGATCGCCGGGCCCAACGCGCGGAATCTGCTGGAGAAAGTCGTCGACCAGGACATCTCCGACGCCGCCTTCCCCTATATGGGCGCGGGCAACATCACCGTCTGCGGCGGCCTCCGCGCGCGGCTCTTCCGCATCAGCTTCTCGGGCGAACTGGCCTATGAAATCGCCGTCCCCACCCGCTACGGCGATGCGCTCCTTCGGGAAATGCTCGCCAAGGGCGCGGAATTCGACCCCATCGTCTACGGCACCGAGGCGCTTGGCGTCATGCGGATCGAAAAGGGCCATGTCGCAGGCGGAGAACTCAACGGCCAGTCCACCGCGCTGAACATGGGCCTTGGCAAGATGGTGTCGAAGAAGAAGGATGCCATCGGCATGGTTCTCAGCCAGCGCGAGGGGATGACCACCGACACCGGCTACCGCCTCGTTGGCGTGAAACCCGTGGACCCGCAGGCCAAGCTGACCGCAGGCAGCCATTTCCTTGAAAAAGGCGCGGCCCCGGTTGCGGCGAACGATGGCGGCTGGCTGACCTCCAAGGTCTACTCGCCGCATCTCGGCTGTGACATCGCGCTTGGCTACCTGAAAGCGGGCGATCAGAAGATCGGCCAGCGGATGCGGATCGTGAACCTGCTGGCGGGCCTCGATACCGAGGTCGAGATCATCTCGCCCCACATGTTCGACCCGGAAGGAGAGCGTCTCCGTGGTTAGTTTGCAGGCATTGACCGCGCTTGGCGCGCGCGGCGCGGCGGTGGTCGAGATCGGCCCGCTGCGCATCACCGAACGGACCGACCTGGCGCTCGCCTCCGTCGCCGCCCGGCGCGGGCGGAGGGCCGAGCTTGCCGCCGCTGCCGAAGCTGCAGGCGTGCCGCTACCCGACGCCGCCCGGCATCAGGCCGGTGCGCCCTACAGCGCCTTCTGGACCGCGCCCGAGATGTGGTTCGTCGAGGCCCCGTTCGGCAGCCACGAGCTGATTGCCGACCAGTTGAAAGCCGCCCTCGGCGATGCCGCCAGCGTCACCGAACAGACCGACGCCTGGGTCGTCTTCGACCTCGCCGCCGCCGACCTGGCGCCGGTGCTTGAACGACTCTGCAACGTCGATTTCCGTGCCGTGCCAAAGGGATACGCGACCCGCACGGTGATGGAACATCTGGGTATCTACCTCGTCAAGCTGGACCAGGGTGCCGTGCGGCTTTACGGCCCGCGCTCCTCGGCGCAAAGCCTGCTGCATGCGCTGGAGGGTGCGGCAGTTTCGACCGGCTAAGGCTTTCGCTTGATAGAGGCCATGTTTCCCGGTAGTGAAATCAATAGTATTGGTTTCATCCGGGATAGTTGTCCATGTCCGACGGCACCGAGATTCATTCGCTTCCGCGCGGCAAGCCTGCCTTCGATCAGGACCCGCACCGCGTCCGCGAGATCACCGAGCGCAATCTTGAAGCTGCCATCGGCCGCGAGGTCAGGAACTTCCGCCGCCAGCAGGGCATGACCGTTGCCGATCTGGCGAATGTCACCGGCCTCTCCATCGGGATGCTGTCGAAGATCGAGAACGGCAATACCTCGCCCTCGCTGACCACGCTGCAGGTGCTGAGCCACGCCTTCTCGGTCCCCGTCACCGCCTTCTTCCGCAGCTACGAGGAACGCCGCGAGGCGCAGCATGTCCGCGCCGGGGAACATGTCGAAATCGAACGCCGCGGCACCCGGGCGGGGCACCAGTACAACCTTCTCGGCCATATCGGATCGAACAATTCCGGCGTGGTGGTGGAGCCCTATATCATCACCCTGACCACCGAGAGCGACACTTTCCCCGCCTTCCAGCACGAGGGGCTGGAGCTTCTCTACATGCTGGAGGGCGAGGTCGACTACCGCCACGGCGACCAGGTCTATCCGCTGAAACCCGGCGACAGCCTGTTCTTCGACGCCGACGCCCCGCATGGGCCCGAAACGCTGGTCAAGCTGCCCGCGCGGTACATGTCGATCATCTGCTACCCGCAGGGCTAGGGTTTCGGCGCGTCCGGGTTGGTCATCTCGGTTTCGACGAAGATCTGCACCTCATCCCCCACGCCCATCTTGCTTCCCGGTTCGGGAATGCCGAAGTCGATCCCGAAGTCCGACCGCTTGATCGTGGTCGCCAGTGAAAACCCCGCCCGCGCGCCCATCGGATCCAGCGGCATGTGCCCCCAGCCGCCGTTATAGGTCGCGGCGAAGGTGGCCGGCCTGGTCACCCCGTTCAGCGTCAGGTCGCCGGTCACATTCGCCGTGTTCGCTCCCGTGACCTCCACTTTGGTCGATACGAACGTCGCTTCGGGATGTGCCGGTGCGTTCAGCAGGTCCACGCCCGAGACGATTGCGTTGAAGTCATAATCCGTCGCCGGGTTGTGCGTTTCCAGCGAGCCGACATCCACCACCGCCGTCACCGACATCGCCTCGGGATGATCCGGATCGAACTGCAAGGTGGCGTCGACCCTGGTGAACAGCGCCATGTATTTCGAGAACCCGAGATGATCGACGATGAACCACAGCCGGGTATGTGCCGGATCGGGCCGGTAGGTCCCGGCCGGAGGCTGGCCGAGGTCCATCTCCTCCTGCGCAAGGGCGGGAACGGCCAGGACGGCGGACAGGATCAGGGCGCGAAGCATGGGTGAACCTTTCGCCTGGAAAAGTTAGCAAGATAGCTAACCGATTTCCCTCCGTCAACCCGTTGCGGCCCCTCATGCAGGGTCATAGGCTGGCAGAAAGGGCAGGGGGGCACGATGGCACTGGTCGAAAGCTTGCAGGCTGCAGTGGGCGCGGCGAACGTGCTGACCGGCCCGGATATGACCCGCTACGCCCGGGACTGGATGGGTCGCTATGAAGGCCAACCCATCGCCGTCGTCCGCCCCGGCTCCACCGCCGAAGTCTCGACTTGCGTGAAGATTGCTGCGCAGCATGGCGTGCCCGTCGTCCCGATCTCGGGCAACACCGGCCTCGTCGGCGGCACCATGACGCGCGGGGGTCTGCTCCTCACTCTCGAACGGATGAACCGCATCCACAAGGTCAAGCGCGACGCCAGACTGGTCATTGCCGAGGCCGGGGTCATCCTCACCCGCCTGCACGAAGCCGCTGAAAGCGAAGGACTTTATTTCCCCCTCTGGTTCGGTGCCCGCGGCTCCGCCATGCTGGGCGGGGTGCTCTCGACCAACGCGGGCGGCTCCAACGTCCTGCGCTACGGCTCCACCCGCGGCCTCTGCCTGGGGCTGGAGGTCGTCCTCCCCGACGGGCGCATCCTCGACCTCATGTCGGAGCTGCACAAGGACAATTCCGGCTACGATCTGAAAAATCTTTTCATAGGCGCAGAGGGCACGCTCGGCATCATCACCGCCGCCGTGATGAAACTCGTCCCCGCGCCCAAGGCCCATGCCACCGCCACCCTCGCCACACGCTCGCTGTCGGATGCGCTGACCCTCCTCAACCGGATGCAGGAAGCCACCGGCAACCGGGTCGAGGCCTTCGAGTTCATGCCCCGCACCTATTCCGAACGCCTGCGCGAAGCGCGTCCCGATCTTGGCCTGCCGTTCGACCATATCCCCGAGGTCACCATCCTGATCGAGGCCGCCACCACCGTCCCCACCGAAGCCGCCCCCGACCCGACCGGCGAAATCCCCCTCGTGACCACGCTGGAAACCATCCTGTCAGAGATGATGGAGGCAGGCCTCGTCACCGACGCAATCCTCGCCCGCAGCGAGCAGCAGCGCCGGGCGATGTGGGCGCGGCGCGAGGCGGCGGCGGAAATCGGCGTCGGCCTGCACCCGGAAGTCGACACCGATGTCTGCCTGCCGCTCGACAAGGTGGAAACCTTCCTGACCGAGGCCCTGCGCCGCCTCGAAGCCCTCGACCCCGGCGCGCGCACCCTGACCGTCGCGCATCTGGGCGACGGCAACCTGCATTTCACCGCCTATCCGACCCGCGACGACAAGATTCTCAAGGACAAGGTGATGGAAACCATCGAAGATGTGGTGGCCGACCTGGGCGGCAGCTTCTCCGCCGAGCATGGCGTCGGGCTTTCCAAGCTGAACTCGATGGCCCGGCGCAAGGATCCGGCGGCGCTGGACGTCATGCGCGCCCTGAAAGCCGCGCTCGACCCCGACAACCGGATGAATCCCGGCAAGGTGATCCCCGGCTGACCTTGCGGCCCCCCGCCGCAGGGTTTAGCCAGTCGCCATGTCCGCCATCACCCTCTGCCTCCGCGACCCGGCCCTCCGCGCGGCTGGCCTCGTCCTTGCCCTGCAGGGCGCCATCGCCTGCTCTTTCGGCCCCTATGTCTCGACTCTCGCCGTCCACACCTTCGGCTTCGGCGACCGGGGCTATGCCACCCTGCTCGCGCTTTCCTCGCTGATCTCGGTCTCCGCCTCGGTCATCGGCGGCATCCGCGCCGACCAGACCGCCAACCGCAGGCAGGTGACGCTGCTCGCCGTGCTGTCGCTGATGCTCGGCACCTGCCTGATGACCGTGACCCCCGGCCCGCTGGTCTTCGCCCTGACCGCCGGGCTTCTGATTCCGGTCAGCAGCATCACCTTCGGCCAGGTCTTCGCACTGGCCCGCCTCGCCGCCACCCGCTACCCCGAGGACAGGCGCGACGGCATCATGGCCGTCATCCGCGCCCTTTTCGCCGCGCCCTTCGTGGTGGTGCTGCCGCTCTGGTCCCTTGCCTTCGCCGCCGGGGCCGAGATCACCCTGATCTTCCCCGTGGGCCTCCTCCTCTCCGCCATCATGCTGCTGGCTGTCCTCCGGCTCTGGCCCACCGACCGCGACGTCCCCTGGGACGACCGTCCCTCCGGCCTGACCTTCCGCGCCGCACTGGCCGAGATGGGCCACCCCCGCATCGCTGCCCGGGTCCTGGCACTGGGGGCCGTGACCGGGGCCTCGACGCTCTACATGGCGATCATCTCGCTGGTCATGGTCGCCGCCGTGGGGCGCGGAACGCAGGACGTGGCGCTCTATGTCGGCCTCGTCGCCGGGCTGGAGGTGCCCTTCATGCTCCTCCTCCCCAGCCTGACCCGGGGCATCCCCCGCACCCGGCTGATCCTGACGGGTGCCGCGCTTTACGGCATCCATGTCGCGCTCTTGCCCGTGCTGGCCGGATCGCCCCTCGTCTGGCTTCTGGTCCTGCCCGCCGCCGTGGGGGGCGCCGTGACCCTCACCGTGCCCATCGCCTACCTGCAAGACCTGCTCGCCGACCGGCCCGGGGCGGGGGCCTCGCTGATGGCGGTGCAGCGTCTGGCGGGCGACGTGATCGCCGCCACCTGCTTTGCCGCTGGTACCACGCTCGCAGGCTACGGTACCGTCGCGCTCCTTGGCGTTGCCGCCTCGCTGATCGGAGCCGCCGCGCTTTGGGCCGCCGACCGGCGCTGAATTGCTGCGCAGCGAAATGGTGAAAATGCTGCATCTTCGCTGCGCAGCAATACCGCAGTATCAATCCCTTACGGCCTGGTTCCCCGCCACCGTCCGCAACTCCAGCTGCAGGATCGCAGGCCCCGGCGCGCCCTCGTCCCCTGAATCATCCGTCAGCGCCACCGCGCCACGCGTCGTCTCGCCGAACCCGGCCTCGGCCAGCGCATCGTCGAAGGCCGTCGCCCCCACCTGCCGCGTCGTGTCCAGCGCGTCCTGCGCCAGATAGCTCAGGTCCTCCACCGGGCTCTGCGGCCTGGCGGGGGTCACCACCACCAGCATCCGCTCCTGCCCCAGCACATCCGCACTGATCTTGAACAACCCCTTCTTCAGCTCGTCCCCCGGCTGCAACCGGCCCGAGAACCAGTGGCTGATCGACCAGTCCGCCCCGATATACAACACATTCACGTCCACCGGCCCCTCGCCGTTGTTCTTCGCCAGCACATGCACCTCGTCCTCGGGGATCAGCACCGGCACCGGGGCGAAGGGCAGGGGGCGCAGGGTCCGGTCCTCGGGCGTGCGGGTCAGCAGCTCCACCTCGACATCCGGGCTCGAGGTGCCCACCGCCCCGGCCAGTTTCATCAGGTTCTGCGCCCGCGCCATCGTGGTCAGCGTATCCGCCAGCACCGCCGCCAGTTCCGCCCCGTCCTTGTCCCCGGTCGAGACCGAGGGCGTCGCCCCCAGGTCCTCGGCCAGCCCGGTCGCGGGCAGCACCCAGATCGCGTCCGGGCGCGGGCTGTCCGGCAGCACCGCGAGCCGCAGATCGGCCTCGGCCTCTGGCGCCACGAAGGCCAGCCGCGGGCCTGCCGCCTCGGTCAACGCGTCCAGCGCCGCCAGCAATTCATCCGCCGGGGCCGACCCCTCGGGCGGCAGCGCCACGGTCAGGGTGAAGTCCAGCGCCTCGTCCAGCTTGCGCAGCGTCACCCCCTTTGGCAGCTCGGCGGGCAGGGTCTTGCCGTCCTTCTCCACCGCCCGACCCACCGAAGAAAACGTCTCCACCGAGGTCAGTTCCACATATCCCAGCGCGTCGGAATCCGCATCCGCCGCCGATCCCATCACCGCCAGCACCGCGCCTTCCGACAATCCGTGCAAAGTCCCCGCCGGGATCACCAGCCCCGCCTCGGTCACTTCCGCCTGCCACTGCGAGACCCGCGCCCCACCCTCGCCACCGAAGACCACCTGATCCAGATCGCCCTCGAACAAGGGCGTCGATTTCGCCAGGTTCTTCACCGCATAGCGCCGCAGCACCTCCTGCCCGACCTGGCCGTAGGTCGCGTTCGGATATTCCGCCAGCACCTCCATCAGCGTCCAGGTGAACACGCCTTGCGGCTTCCGGCCCGGCTTGCCTTTAGGCAGGTTCTTCTCCGGCGTCACCTCGTTGGTCTGCGCCGCGAAGAAAGCCACGAACGACCCCTCGCCCTCGCCTTCATCGAAAGGCGCCTCCACGGCGCGCGGGTCCACCGACCGCGAGACCTCCACCGCATCGACGTCGATCCCCAGCGCCTCCGGCGGCAGTTGCCGCACCCGTACGTCGTCCTCCGCACTCTCCACCGCCCGCGTTGCCGTGCCCGAATGGCAGCTGTCGAACACCGCCCAGACATTCGCCCCCTTGGCGCGCAGCCCGTCGATCAGCGCCCCGATCTCGTCATCGACCAGCGCGTTCTGCACCTCGCCCACGGCGTCGGACCAAGGCCCGATGTCCACCGGCAGGAACAGCTCGTCCAGCCCGTCGAGTTCGGTGGAAGCGTCCTTCGCCGGGGCCTGCGTCCCGTGGCCCGAGAAATGCAGGTAGACGAAATCCCCAGGGCGAACCTCTGCGGTCAGATCGGCGAAGGCCCCCCGGATCGCCCCCAGGGTCGGCGCTTCCGCCCCCGCCACCCCGTCCGACAGCACCGTCACATGGTCCGCCGGAAACGGCACCGGCGCTTCGGTCGTAAGATAGGTCGCCACCAGCTGCACGTCATTCGCCGGGCCTTTCAGCCACCAGCGTTCCTCCAGCGACGGATACTGGTTCGCCCCGATCAGCAGGGCATAATTCTCGCGCGCGAAAGCGGGCAGGGCGGTCAGGCACAGGGCAATGGTGAAAAGTGTTTTCATCAGTTTGTCATCAACGCATAATCGGCCCCCACCGGGCCCTTGTTGTCCACCTTCAGCGTGAAGCTACCGCCCGTGGCCGGGGTCCAGCCGCAATAGGCGATAGGGCTGATATCGGTATCCGAACACACCAGCCGCCCCTTGTCGTCATAGACGCCAAGGTTCAGGTTCGTCGCCGCCTTCGCCTCGACATAGACCTCGGCATATTCCCCGCCCCGGAACTCGATTGGCGGATAGGTGTCGCCCTTGCCGTTGCTTAAGCTGCCGATGTTGTAGACCGGGCCAGAGGCGACGCCCTTGGTCGCCTCCACCTTCGCATCCTCGATCAGGCCCAGCAGCACGGCATCATCCCCCGCCAGCGCCTCGGCCGAGGCGAGCATCTCCTCCCACCCCAGCGGGGCACCCTCACCGGCCACCCCCTCCACCGCCGCCCGATCCCCCGCCACCGGCGCCAGCTCCTTGCGCAGCTTTGCCGCCGACAGGATCAGCAGCGGATCGCCCGCCTCCACCCCCGCCGCATAAAGCCGCGCTGACAGTTCGGCCACCTTCACGGGTGAGGGCGTTTCGGCGAAAGCGGGCAGGGTCATCAGGGCGGTGGCAAGCAGGAAACGGCGCATGGGGAAACTCGTCTGGCTTTTGTCAGCCCCGACCATGCGGCGCGGCTTCCCGCCTGTAAATGCAAGATTTCTTCATGACAGCCTTTGTCACGTGCCCCGCCAGACCCGCCCCGATACCAAGACCCCATCGAGGCAGTTCAAGGGTTTCACGAATGCAGGCGAAAGCAGAAAAGCGGCAAAGACCGCTCGTCATCGAGGCGCTGGCCGCGCTTCTGGTCCTGGTGCTGGCGGCGATTGTCAGCCCCGCCAGTGCCGCGCCGCTGGACGCGGCGATGGACAAGGTCTTCACCGTCCGCTCCAGTGACGCCGAGGACCGCTTCCTCGGCTCCGCCTTCGTCTGGACCGACGGCACCGTCGCCGTGACCAACGCGCATGTCGTGGGCCAAGCCGAGGAAGTCCGCCTGATCGACCGCCACGGCACCGAGACGACCGCCCTCGTCATCGCCCGCGACCCGGTGCGCGACGTGGCCGTCATCTCGCTGCCCACCGCCACGGCAGGCCTCCAACTCGCCTCTGACGCCCCGCAACTCGGCGACGAAGTCTTCGCCCTCGGCGCCCCCCTCGGCATCGAGTTCACCCTGACCGAAGGCCGCATCTCCACCCTCGCCCGTCAGACCGACATCGCCGTCCCCATGCTGATGCTGCAGCACGACGCCGCCGTGAACCCCGGCTCCTCCGGCGGCCCCCTGGTCGATGCCGAAGGCCGCCTTCTCGGCATGAACTCCCAGATCGCCGATGGCAGCCGGATGTTCGTCGGCATCGCCTATGCCATCCCGACCGCCGAGCTTGACCGCATCGTCAACGGCCTGATCGAGGAAACCCTGCCGCCCTTCCCGACCCTCGGCCTCACCGCCCGCCCGGTAGACCGCCAGATCGCCGAGGCACTGGGAACCGACGCCCAAGGCCTGCTGATCGACGCCGTCGCCCCCGGCGGCCTTGCCGAAACCTCCGGCCTGAAGCCGGGAGACATCATCACCCAGGCTTCCGGCACCACCTTCACCCAACCGGGAGACTTCGCCTTCGCCATCGAATCCGCCAGCGCCGACGGCGAGGCCACCCTCACCCTCCACCGCGCCGGGCAGGAACTGACCCTGACCCTCGCCCTCACCGCCCCCGAACCCACCGGCCTGCGCACCCGCGACATCGCCCGCGCCCCCGCCACCGTCGCCTCCTACACCCTCACAGCCCTTGGCGTGACGCTTGACCCGGCAGGCACCGTGACTGCCCTCACCGACAACTCCCCCGCGCTCCTGGCAGGCCTCGCGAAAGGCGACCGCATCCTCGCCATCAACGGCGCCCCGCAGGACCTTGCCGCCTACCAACTCACCGCCCCCGCCCTCCTCCTGCTGGAGGCACCCGGCGGCGCGACCCGCCACATCCGGCTCGACCCCTGGCACGCCCCCGAAGGCGTTCGCCCGGTCGGCGGGGCGAATGTGCTTGACCCCGACGTGGTCGTGTTTTGAATGGACCCGACATGGACCGCATCCTGATCATCGAGGACGACCCCGAGACCGCCGCCGCCGTCCGCGCCGAGGCCGAGGCGCTTGGCTGCGCCACCGACCACCGCGACACGCTGGACGCCGGGATCGAGGCCGCCACCTCCAGCCGCTACAACGTCATCGTCCTCGACCGCATGCTTCCCGGCGGCGACGGGGTGGACGCCATGGCCCGCATCCGCGCCGGGGGATCGACCGCGCTGATCCTGATCCTCTCGGCCCTCGGCCGGGCCGCGAACCGGGTCGAAGGGCTGGAAAAGGGTGCCGACGACTACCTGCCGAAACCCTTCGAGCCCGAGGAACTTCGCGCCCGCCTCCGTGCCTTGCTCAGAAGGGGCACGATCCAGGTCCTCGACAACGACCTTCTGGCCTTCGGTGACCTGGAAATCCGCATGAAGGCCCGCACTGTCCATGTGAAGCGCGCCCATGTCGCCGTCAGCCCCAAGGAATTCGAGCTGATCACCTATTTCGCCCGCAACGCAGGCCAGGTCGTCACCCGGATGCAGCTTCTGGAAAACGTCTGGAACCTGCATTTCGACCCCGGCACCAATGTGGTCGACGTCCATGTCGGTCGCCTGCGCCGCAAGCTGGAGGAAGCCGGATCGCAGGCGATCCAGACCGCGCGGGGCGAGGGCTACATCTTCGCCCCCCTCCCGGCCCCGGCGTGACCACGGCGAAACCTATCGCCGCCCGCGCCACCCTGCGCCTTGCCGCGGCGATGGCGCTGGCCGTGACCATCCTCTCCCTCGGCGCGATGGCCCTGCAATACCGGCTTGTCGAATCCCGCCTGATGGCCGCCCAACGCAGCCTCCTCGCCGCCGACCTCGACGGCCTCGCCGCCCTCTACGACCAGCGCCGGATCATCGCGCTGCGGCAAGCAATCGACTACCGCGCCACCGCCGCCACCGGCGACGAGATGCTGCTTCTGATGGACCGGACCGGCACAACCCTCGCCGGAACCCGGCAAGACTGGCCCGCCAACCTCGCCCCCGCAGGCGAAGGCTACACCAGCGACAACGCCACCACCTTCACCGAAGGCACGACCCGCTGGCTTGCCGTCGCCCGCACCCTGCCCGGCGGCTTCCCCCTCCTCGTCGCCCGCAGCCTCGCCCCGGTCGACGACACCCTCGCCGCCCTGCGCCGGGGAATGCTCGGCCTCCTCGGCGCGCTTCTCGTCGCTGGCGGCGTGGTCGGAGGCCTCGCCGCCCGCTCGGTCATGGCCCGCATCAACCGCATCAACGCCCTCGCCGACCGCGTGGCCGAAGGTCAACTGGACGCCCGCTTGCCGGGAGACCGCTCCGACGACGAATTCGGCCTCCTCGAAACCCATGTCCACGCGATGCTCGACCGCATCCAGAACCTGAACCGCGCCACGCATCGCCTCTCCGACACCATCGCCCACGAACTCCGCACCCCCCTGAACCGGATGCTGCAGAAGCTGTCGAAGATCGAAGGCCAACCCGACCTCACCGCCGACCTCAAGGCCGAGATGCGCCAGGCCATCCGCATGTTCGACTCGCTCCTCGACATCAGCCGCGCCGAGGCCGACCAGGGCACCGGCGGCGGCCTTGTCCCCGTCGACCTCTCCACCGTGGCCGCTGAAGTCTGGGACCTCTACGACGCCCTCGCCGAGGACAAGGGCCTGCAAACCGAAGCGCAGATCACCCCCGACCTGCAGATCCTCGGCGACCGCAACCTGATCGCGCAGGTCCTGTCGAACCTCCTCGACAACGCCATCAAATACTGCGCCCCCGACGACCGCCTGACCCTGACCGTCACCCCCGACGCCGACCGCATCCTGATGCGCGTCGCCGATACCGGGCCGGGCCTGCCCGACGCCCTCAAACCCGAAGCCTTCGACCGCTTCACCCGCGCCGAGCGCGACCGCAGCACCCCCGGCCACGGCCTCGGCCTCGCCCTCGTCCGCGCCATCGCCGCCCGCCACGGCGCCCGCCTCACCCTCCCCGAGACGCCGAAGGGTTTCGCGCTTGAAATCCGCTGGCCAAGGCTGCAGCAATCGGACTGAACCCCAGGACCCCAGATGCGCCGCGCCCTCCTTCCCTTCCTGTTCCTCCTAAGCTGCGCCCCCTGGAACCAGCCGCAGAACCAGCCCCTGCAGGGTGAGAACGCTGCCCTCGTCGAACCCCTCACCGCAGGCGACGGCGAGGTCTACATCGGCCTCGCCTTCTCCGGCGGGGGCATGCGCGCCACCGCCTTTGCCTATGGGATGCTCCAGGAACTCCGCGCCGCCGGGGTGGAGACCGGCACGCCAAACGGCCTTCTCGACCAGGTCCGCCTCGTCTCCGGCGTCTCCGGCGGCTCGGTGATGGCGGCGCAGCTTGGCCTCTACGGCCCCGAAGGCCTGACCGGCTTCCGCGAACGCTACCTGATCACCAATGCCGAAGCCTACATGACCACCTCGGCGTTGAATCCCCTGACCATCGTCAAGGGCATCTCCGGCGGGGTCAACGGGCGCGACACCTTCGGGCGCTACCTCGACGACACCCTCTTCCACGGCGCCACCTTCGCCGACCTCCGCCGCCACTCGCATATCAAGACCTGGATCAACGCCACCGACATGGCGAACAACACACCCTTCCTCTTCTCGCCCGAAACCTTCGACGCGCTCTGCTCCGATCTCTCCAAGGTCAAGCTTTCCGAAGCCGTCGCCGCCTCCGCCGCCTTCCCGTTGGCCTTCACCCCCATCGTGCTGGAAGCCCACCAGGGCGAATGCACCTACCGCGAGCCGGACTGGCTGACCGCCGCCCGCTACAACCCCGAAGCCACCGCCGCGATGCGCGCCCATGCCCGCGCGCTGGAAAGCTACACCCGGCCCGAGGAAGTGAAGTTCGTCAAACTCCTCGATGGCGGCATCACTGACAACTTCGGCACCACCGGTCTGGCCGTCGAACGCGCCCGCGCCCAGCAACCCTATGCGCCGCTCACCCCGGAAGAGGCGGTGAAGCTGAAGCGCATGCTCTTCCTCGTCGCCAATGCCGGGGTGGAAAAGGACTACGACTGGACGCAGAAGGTTGCCGGGCCGGGTGGCGTCAACCTCGCCATGTCCATTGCCACCTCCGCCATGTCCGCCGCCTCGCGCTCCGGCTACGATTCCATGCGCGGCGAGATGCGGCTGTGGGAAAGCGAACTCATCGAATGGCGCTGCGCCCTTCCCCTCTCCGAAGTCCGCCGCCTGCGCGGTACGACCGAGGGCTGGGACTGCAAGGACGTGAAGCTTCTGGTGGGCGAGGCCAGCTTCGCCGCGCTGCCCACCGACATGCGCGACAAGCTTGATGCCGTGCCCACCCGCCTGAAACTGCCGACCGATCAGGTCGACATGGTGATCGAGGCCGGTCGCATGGCCACCCGCCTCTCGCCCGAATTCAACGGCCTCCTCGCCTCGCTGACCGGCAACGACATCGACACCCGCATCCAGACCGGCATCGCCGCCGGAGGCCGCCGGGTCACGCCGCTGAACTGATCGACCGACCCGCCAGCCCCCGCCCGATGACAAATTCCGTCACTCGCTTGGGCCCCACTTGCCCCATGCCGAACCGGCAGTATCCTGCCGCCATCATGCGCACGGGCTTTCCCACACTCACCCTGACTCTGGCCCTCCTGGCCCCGCCCGCCCATGCCGAAATCCGCGCCGTGGTGGTGGGCGTCTCCGACTACCTCACCCTCGACGCCGACCTGAAAGGCCCCGCCAACGACGCCCGCCTGATGGCTGAAACCCTGATCGCCCGCGGCGTCGTTCCCGCCCGGATCACCGTCCTCACCTCCGACCCCACCGGCCTGCCCGAGGGCACGACCACCGGCCAACCCACCCACGACGCCATCCTCGCCGCCCTCGCCGCCGCCACCGAAGCCTCCGCCAAAGGCGATACCGTCGTCTTCACCTTCTCCGGCCACGGCGCGCAGGCCCCCGACCTGTCCGGTGACGAGGGCGGCGGCTATGACGAGCTTCTCCTGCCCGCCGACGCGACCGGCTGGAAAGGCGCCATCGGAGCCGTCGAGAACGCCCTCGTCGACGACGACCTGCAAGCCTGGGCCCAGACGGCGCTCGACAAGGGCGTGCAGGTGATCGGCCTGATCGACGCCTGCCACTCCGCCACTGGTTTCCGCGCGATCGGCGGGCAGGGCGTCCCCCGGGTGATCGACGAGGCGCAACTCGGCATCCCCGACGACATCACCCCCGTCGCAGGCACCCCCGCCCCGCCACTCTCCGGGGACTTCGTCTTCCTCTACTCCTCGCAATCCGACCAGCGCTCTTTCGAATATCCGATGGCGGATGGCAGCTGGCACGGCGAATTCACCCTCCGCCTTGCACAAACCCTGCGCGAGGCCCCCGAAGCCAGCTGGGCACAGGTCCTCGCCGCCACCACCGAGGCGATGGTGCAAGGCCCCGCTCGCCAGATGCCCGACGGCGAAGGTCCGCTCCTTTCCGCGCAAGTCTTCGGCACCGGTAGAACCACCGACCGCTTCCCCCTGAAGGACGGCAAACTCACCGCCGGTCTCCTCGAAGGCCTGAGCGAAGGCGCCGAACTCACCCTCTACGCCACCCCCGCCGGAGGCGACCCGCTCGCCACTCTGACCCTGACCAAAGTCACCGCCCGCGAGGCCACCTTCTCCGCCCCGCCCCCCGAAACCGCGCAATGGGCCGAACTCACCGCCGCCCCGCCTCCAGCCCCGCTGATCCTCGCCGCCCCGGTCCTCGCCGACCCCGCCGACGCCCATGACTACGCCGCCTGGACCGAAGCCCTCCAGCCCCCCGGCCCCAACCCCGACCTCGTCCCCATCCTCACCGACGGCACCATCGCCCTTGCGCAAGCCGACGGCACCCTCGACCCTCAAGGCCCCGGCTCCACCCCCCGCATCCGCCCCGAACCGGGCGAGACCCCTGCGCAAGCCGTTGCCCGCACGCTCGATCTGGCCGCCCACGGCCTCGCGCTCCGCAAGGTCCTCGCCGGGGCCACCGGCCGCAGCCTCACCGGCAAGGCCCCCCTTGCCATGACCATCGACCGCCGCCCCGCCGGGGCCGACTGCGCCAAGCCCGGCCCGGAAACCCCCTTCGACCCCGCAACCGCCGTCTCCCCCTGCGACCAGATCTGGCTCACCCTGACCAACACCTCCGGCACCGCGCAGGACGTCTCGGTCCTCTACTTCACCGCCGATTTCCGGGTGCAGCCGATCTTCCCGGCGCAGAACCTGTCGAACCGCCTCGCCCCCGGCGAATCCACCCGCGTCGGCCTCATGATCGAACCCGGCAGCACGGCGGGGCTTGAAGAAATCTGGGCTCTCGCCGTCCCCGCCGCAGCCGACACCCCCCGCGTCGACCTGACCCGCCTTGCCCCCCTGCAAGGCACCCGCGCCTATGCCGGGGCCTCCGACCCGATGACGCTCTGGCTGGAGGCCCGGATGGACCCGGACGCGCAAAGCCGGGGCTTTACACTGAAACCCGCGCCGCTGACGATGCTGCGCCAGGTCCTGCACCTGACCCCGGGGGCCACCCCCGCACCGATGGAGAACTGACGATGCCCCTCCGCCTCCTCCGCGCCGCCGCTGTCCTTGGCCTCCTCGCCGCCCCGTCGCTGGCGGAAGACACGGCCTTCCCCAAGGCCGGCGAAACCACCGCCTCGCCCTATCTCTACGCCAAATCCGGCGCCAAGGCCGAACGCGCCAGACATGCCGGAGAGGCCGGGGCCAAGGTCATCGGCGGCGAGCTTGCCGCCCCCGGCGCCTGGCCCTGGCAGGTCGCCCTCCTCGTCGGCGGCGCGCCCGTCAGCACCGATGCGCAATTCTGCGGCGGCAGCATGGTGATGGACCGCTGGGTCCTGACCGCCGCCCATTGCGTGCACATGCCGCAGGCGGACGGCAGCTTCGCCGATCTCAAACCCGAAGACGTCGCCGTCCTTGTCGGCACCAACACTCTCGCCCCCGGCCAGGGCGACCTGATCCCGGTCGAGGCTGTCTTCCGCCACCCCTCCTACTCCGGCACCCAGTTCGATTTCGACATCGCGCTGATCAAGCTCTCCCGCGCGCCGCAGGTGCCCTACCAGACCATCGAGGTCCCGGATGCCGAATACGGCGACCTTCTGAACAAGCAGGGCGTCACCACCATCGTCACCGGCTGGGGCCTGACCGAAGGCGCCACCCCCTCGCCCGACCTGCGCCAGGCCGAAATCCAGGTCCTCGACCGCGACCTCTGCAACACCGCCATGCTGGAAGCCAAGGCCGAGGACGCGGCGAACGGCTTCGGCTATGCCGTCCAGACCCTCGGTGTGGCCGAGCCCGACGCCTATGCGATCTGGGACGAGCTTATGGCCAAGGCCCCGAACCCGGTCAGCGAGAACATGATCTGCTCCGGCACCTTCGAGGGCGGCAAGACCTCGTGCAACGGCGATTCCGGCGGCCCGCTGGTCGTGCCGGTGGAAGGCGGCGGCTACATCCAGGCCGGCATCGTCAGCTGGGGCCTCTCCGCCAGCGCCGGCCAGGGCTGCGAGGAAACCGCGCTCTTCTCGGCCTATACCAACATCTCGAAATTCGTGCCGTGGCTGAACCAGACCATCGAGGCGAATCCCTAGAACAGAATGTGCCTTGTCGGGAATGGCGTGCCCGGCTGGCATCTTAAGAATTTTCTAGAAAATTCTTTGGCTTAACCCAGAGAAAGCGCACTCGATCTTGCCTCGACCGCGCTTCTTGCAAAGGCTCATCAGCCCTAGGCACCCGCTCGCCCGGCACGACGCGCCGGACGAGCCGCCGCCTCAAATCCCCAACCCCAGCTTCCGCCCCTCATGGAACGCATAGGCCGCCAGCCTCGGCGCCGTGCAATCGCCGATCCGGTGCATCACCTTCCCCGGCATCGTCTCCGGCAACAGATCGAAGGCCCGGTTCGTCGTCGCCATCACCAGCCCCGAGGCCGGAATCACCTCTTCCTCGCCGGTCAGGAACGACCGCACCGTCACCCCGTTGCCATGCCAGCGCACCAGCCGGTGCTCCGCCAGCATCCGCACCCCCAGCGCGCCCAGCCGCCGCCGCACCACACCATCGGCAGCCGTCCGCGCGATCTCTTTCCCGACGAAGGCCTCCGGCGTGACGATGGTCACGCGCTTGCCCTGCTCGGCCAAAGCCCAGGCCGTCCCGACCCCGCGCCAGTTCGAGCCCTCGTCATAGACCACCACCGCATCCCCCAGCCGCGCCTCGCGCCGCAGCACGGCTTCCGGGGACCACACGCCCCCCGCCTCGATCCCCGGCAGCGAGGCCTCCTGCGGGACCCAGCGCTGGAACCCGGTCTCGTCCGGCAGCGACCCCGTCGCCACCACCACGACCTCCGCCGGGTGATCCGCAATCTCCTGCTCGTCGAGGAACGTGTTCAGCCGCAGCCTGACCCCCAGCCTCCCGAACTGCCGCTCGTACCAGTCCATCAACTCCAGGATCTGCCCCCGCCGCGGCTGCATCCCCGCCAGCCGGAACTGCCCGCCCACCACCGGCAGCGCCTCGACCACCTCCACCCGATGCCCCCGCTCCGCCGCGACCCGCGCGGCCTCCAGCCCCGCCGGACCCGCCCCCACCACCAGCACGTCCTTCGGCGCCGGAGAGGCCACGAACCGGTCCCCGCCCCACTCGAACTCCCGCCCCGCAGACGGGTTGATCAGGCAGGAAATCCAGTAATCCCGCGACCGCCGCCCCCAGCACATCTGGTTGCAGGAGATGCAGCCCCGGACATCCTCCGCCCGCCCCTCGGCCACCTTCCGCGCCAGATGCGGGTCGGCGATCTGCCCCCGCACGATCGACACCAGATCGGCCAGCCCCGAGGCGATGATCGCCTCGCCATTCTCCGGCGTCCGCACCCCGGCCTCGGACGTCACCACCGCATGTTTCAGCACCCCCTTCAGGGCTTGCGTCAACGGAGTCGTCAGCTTCTCGGCATGGGTGAACGGCGGGATGATCGCCTCGAATTCCAGATAGGACCCGGCCCCGACCGTCACATAGTCCACATGACCCGTCCGGTCATGCAGCTCCAGGATTTCGCACAAGGCCTCGGCCCCCAAGGTCACCTCATAGGCCGTCGAATAGCTGACCGCGAGCCCGACGATGAACTCCTCGCCGCAAGCCCGCCGCACCCGCTCAATCAACTCGCGCGAGAACCGCGTCCGGCCCTCCAGCGACCCGCCCCACTGGTCCGTCCGGTGGTTCGACCAGGGCGTCCAGAACTGGTCGATCAGCGAGTGATAGGCCCCCCAGACCTCCACCCCCTGGAACCCCGCCGCCTTGGCCCGGATCGCCGCCGCGACATGGGCCTGCAACAGCTCCTCGACCTCCGCCCCCGTCATCGCGTGGCTACCGTCCGAGTCGTGGTAGGACGGCCCGCCCGAGGGCGACCAGTGCGGCGCGAAGCTCAGGTCGGAATCGCCATGCGCGCCGATGTGGTAAAGCTGCTGGATGATCACCGCGCCGGCATCCTTCACCTCGTCGGTGATGGTGCGATAGGCCGGGATCACCCGGTCGTCGGAATGCAGGATGTTGCCCCGGGTCAGCACCCCGGTCCGATGCACCGGCACCGGTTCGGCCACCACCATCGCTGCGCCCCCCAGCGCACGTTCCAGCAGGTATTTCCCGAAGCGGGGACCGGGCATGCCCTGGTCGGACATGTTGTTGGTATGCGCGCCAAAGACGATGCGGTTCCGCAATGTCTGGTCGCGCAGTTTCAGGGGGGACATCAGGCGTGGGTGCTGGGTCATGGCTGCCTCCGTTCGCCGCCATGCCAACAGGAATCGACACAGGTGTCAAGTTTCTCGCGCGGGTTCTGCGAGGCCCAATTTTCTTCGAAGAAAATTGCAAAACTCTTCGAAGAGTTTTGGCCCCCTTCCCGGCCGTGCCGCCCCTACTCCGCCGCCACGTCCCAGCCCGAGATCGCCTTGACCTCCAGGAACTCCTCGATCCCCCAGGCGCCACCTTCCCGCGCACGACCCGAGGCCTTCACGCCCCCGAACGGCGCACCGGCCCCGCGCGACTTGCCATTCATCTCCACCATCCCCGCCCGCAACGCCCTCGCCAGCCGGTTCCGCCGCGCGCCGTCCTGCGACTGGACATAGTTGGTGAGCCCGTAGGGCGTGTCATTGGCGATCCGCACCGCCTCGGCTTCCGAGTCGAAGGGGATCATGCACAGCACCGGCCCGAAGATTTCCTCGCGCTCGATGGTCATCCCCGGCACCACATCGGCGAACACCGTCGGGCGGACATAGAAGCCCTTGTTCATCCCCTCCGGCAACCCAAGGCCCCCCGCCACCAGCCGCGCGCCCTCGTCGATGCCGGTCTGGATATGGCCCTGGATCTGATCCCACTGCCGCTGGTTCACCACCGGCCCGATATGCCTGCCCGGCTCGCTGGCGGGGCCGACCTTGATCGACGACGCCACCTCCGCCGCAATCTCCACCGCCCGGTCGTAGAAGCCCCGCTCCACCAGCATCCGGCTCGGCGCATTGCAGGACTGGCCGGAGTTGTTCATCAGATGCCGCACCCCGCGTTCCACCGCCTTGGCATCGGCATCGGCGAAGACCAGGTTCGCCCCCTTGCCGCCCAGTTCCAGCGTGACCCGCTTCAGCGTCTCGGCCGCGGCCTTGGAAATCGCCCGCCCGGCCCGCGTGCTGCCGGTGAAGCTGATCATCTCGACATCCGGGTGGCTGGACAGCCGCGTGCCGACCCCCAGCCCGTCGCCGTTCACCAGGTTGAACACGCCCGGCGGTACGCCCGCGTCATGGCAGAATTCTGCAAAGAGCATGGAAGAAAGGGGGGATTCCTCCGACGGTTTCAGCACACAAGTGCAACCGGCCAGCAGCGCCGGGATCACCTTCAGCGTCACTTGGTTCATCGGCCAGTTCCAGGGCGTGATCAGGCCCACGACGCCAATCGGCTCCAGCGCGATCTTCGTATCCGGGGCATGGGGGCCAAGCGGCCTGATCCATTCGACATGATCGAAGGCCGTCAGGAAATTCCTCAGGTGCCAGGGCAGGCATTCGGCCTGGCTGTCCCGCGCCATGTCGATGGGTGCGCCCATCTCCAGGCTGATCGCCCGCGCCATCTCTTCCTTGCGCAGGAGGTACTGCTCAAGGATGCCTTCCACGGCTTTGCGGCGCTCCAAGGGATCGGTCGCCGCCCAGCCCGGAAACGCCGCCTTCGCCGCCGCCACCGCCCGGTCGGTATCGGCCTCGGACCCCAGCGAGATCACCGCGCAGACCTCTTCGGTCGAGGGGTCGATCACCGCACAGTCCCGCGCCTCCAGCGGCGCGACCCATTGACCGTCGATGTAGAATTCACGCTTCGTGATCATGGCTGGCCCCCCCGAGTGGAATTTGATCATATTCTGACAGGTGCCGCGCCGTCCGGCAAGGGCAGCGTGGTGTTGTTGATCAACCCGGAATGCTGCCGATCAGGCCGGAAGAGGCCGTCTGATGCCGGATGACCCCGGAAGGAACGCGATCAGGTGGGCGATTGGCCTTCCACCAGCGGCTGAGGGCGGACATGCGGGTCCGGCGCTTCGGCGGAAAGCATCCCGCGACCTCATCGCCACCGGCCCGCGCGATCCGCGCCCGGATCGGCCGAACCTCCTCTCCCGGGTGCCTTGCGCGCAGCGCGGTGTGCTGCGGAGGTAGGTGGTGGAACGGGTCCACAGCGGCCAGATGCAGCAAACTGCTTGCGGCAAATCAATTGCTTCGCCAGACTGCGGGGAAATCGGGGGGAGGCGCGCGATGCGAATGAATCGGTCGTGCGCCTTGGGGGGAAATGCCACACGCCTTTTGGCCACACACTAGAGTCGCCCCACGAAATGTGCCCTGCACCATTGCCTGACGAAGCATCCCGCGGCTTTATCATCCCGATCGGCGGCGGCGAGGATCGCGTCAAGGAACGCCAGATCCACCGCCGCTTCGTCGATCTTGCTGGCGGAAAAAGCGCCGACATCGTCGTCATCCCGACCGCATCCGAGCTGGAGACCACGGGCGCCGACTACAAGCGCATTTTCCAGGGCCTCGGCGCCTCGGCGGTGGATTTCCTGCCGATCACCAAGCGCGCCGATTGCGACAACCCGCGCTATGTCGACATGCTCGACAGCGCTACCGGCATCTTCCTGACGGGCGGCAACCAGCTTCGGTTGTCGACCATCCTCGGCGGCACCGGCATCGCGCAGAAGATCCGCCGTCGCAATGCCGCCGGTGTGCCCGTCGCGGGAACATCCGCCGGGGCCTCGATCATGTCGGAACACATGATCGCCGGCGGGGAAAGCAATTCGGCGCCGGTCGTCGGCTCCGTCAGTCTGGCGCCGGGCCTCGGACTGACCAATGCCGTGATCATCGACCAGCATTTCACCGAACGGAACCGGCTTGGGCGCCTCCTGACGGCATCATCCTACAATCCCTTCCTCATCGGTCTTGGCATGGACGAGGACACGGCAGCCTTCATCGGGCCGGATGGCGTGTTCGAGGTCGTCGGGTCGGGCACCGTCACGGTGGTCGATGCCTCGGGCCTGACCTATTCGTCGATGTGGGATGCGTCGCCGGGGCAGGCGCTGACGCTGCTGGGGCTGAAGGTCCATGTGCTTGGCGAAGGGTGCCGGTACGATCTGGTCGGCCGTCACGCCTATCCGCCGGATCAACACGCGGCGTTCTGCTCGCTGCCGGACGGTAAATCAAGAGTTGGCTGAAAAGTAAGCCGACAACAGGGGGGAAGCGCAATGAAGATCGTTTCAACGAATGTCTTTGTCGGCCCGAACGTCTGGGCGAGTTTTCCCGTCATCCGCCATGTCATCGACCTTGGCGTCCTGGAGGACTGGCCGTCGGCCCGTATCGGCGAGTCCTGGATCGAGGCGCTGGTCGAGGCGCTGCCGGGCCTGCGCGAACATGGCTGTTCCTACCGCGAGCCCGGCGGCTTCATCCGCCGCCTGCGCGAGGGTGAGGGGACGTGGCTTGGCCATGTTGCCGAACATGTCGCGCTTGAAATCCAGGGCGTTGCGGGATCGGACGTGACCTTTGGCCGGACCCGCTCGACCGGTGTTCCGGGGCAGTACAACCTCGTCTACGAATATCGCCAGCGCGATGTCGGGCTTGATGCGGGCAATCTTGCGATCCGCCTGTTGATGCATACCCTGCCAGAGAGCCTGAAGGCGCAGACAGGATACGAGTTCGACCCGGAGTTCGATTTTCCCGCCGAGCTGAAGGACTTTGTCCTCTCGGCGCAGCGGCGCGAGTTCGGGCCGTCGACCGCGTCGCTTGTCAAGGCGGCGGAAGAGCGGGATATCCCGTGGCTCCGGCTCAACAACAATTCGCTTGTGCAGTTCGGCCACGGCAAGTTCCAGCAGCGTATCCAGGCGACGATCACCAGCCAGACCAAGCATATTGCGGTCGAGATTTCCTGCGACAAGGAAGACACCCACAACATGCTGAACGACCTGGGCCTGCCGGTGCCCCAACAGCGTCTTGTCTATTCGCCGCGCGAGGCGGTGCGGGCGGCGCGGCGGATCGGCTATCCGGTCGTCGTCAAGCCGCTTGATGGCAACCACGGGCGCGGCGTCTCGATCAACCTCACCGACGACGCGGCGATCGAGACGGCGTTCCACGAGGCCAAGGCCCAGTCGAAAAGCCGGGGCATCCTGGTCGAACAGTTCATCACCGGGATGGATCACCGCATGCTGGTGGTCAACGGCGAGCTGGTCGCCGTGGCCAAGCGCGTGCCCGGCCATGTGATCGGCGACGGCAAGCACACCATCGCCCAGCTGATCGACATCGTGAACAGCGATCCCCGCCGCGGCATCGGCCACGAAAAGGTGCTGACCAACCTTGAACTGGACAGCCAGGCAGAGCGGTTGATGGCCGATGCCGGCCATAGCGCGGACACCGTGCTGCCGAAGGGCGAGACCTTCTTCCTGCGCTCGACCGCCAACCTGTCGACTGGCGGCACGGCCATCGACATGACCGATGTCTGCCATCCCGACAACAAGGACATGGCGGAGCGGACGATCAAGGCCGTCGGCCTCGATGTCGGTGGGGTGGACTTCCTGACCTCCGACATCACCTCAAGCTACAAGGATATCGGTGGCGCCATCGTCGAGGTGAACGCAGCACCAGGCTTTCGCATGCATGTCGCCCCCTCCGAGGGCAAGCCCCGCGATGTCGCCGGCAAGGTGATGGACATGCTCTTCCCGAAGGGCACGCAGTCGCGCATCCCCATCGCCGCGATCACCGGCACCAACGGCAAGACGACCACCTCGCGCATGATGGCCCATATCATGAAGTCTTCCGGCAAGATTGCCGGGCTGACCTCGACCGACGGGGTCTATGTCGATGGCAAGCTGACCGTGAAGGGCGACATGACGGGGCCCGCCTCGGCGCAGATGGTGCTGCGCGACCCTTCGGTCGATTTCGCGGTGATGGAGACGGCGCGTGGCGGGCTGGTCCGCGCGGGCCTTGGCTATCAGCGCTGCGATGTCGCTGCCTGCCTCAACGTCACGTCGGACCATCTCGGCATGGGCGGGATCAACACGCTGGAGGAGCTTGCCGTCGTCAAGCGCGTGGTGGTCGAAACCGCGACCGACACGGTGGTGCTGAATGCCGATGACCTCCTGTGCCTGCGCATGGCGGATTTCTGCCACGCCGCGCACATCTGCTATGTGACGACGAATTCGGATCACCCGCTGGTCAAGGAACACATCCGCGCCGGTGGGCGCGCGGTGGTTCTGGAAAAGGCGATGAACGGCGACATGATCACGATCTATGCCAACGGGCTGCACATGCCCGTGCTCTGGTCGCATCTCATCCCGGCCACGCTGGAAGGCAAGGCGCTCTACAACGTCCAGAACGCGATGTTCGCCTGTGCTATGGCGCATGCCTTCGGCCTTGACCTCGACAACATCCGCCACGGATTGCGGACCTTCGACACCTCCTTCTTCCAGGTGCCGGGCCGGACCAACGTCTATGACGAACATCCGTTCAAGGTCATCCTCGACTACGGCCACAATTCGGCGGCCATCGCCGCGATGGCGGGCCTTGCCGACCGGCTGGACGTGAAGGGGCGGCGTCTGGTGGTGGCGGCCATGCCGGGCGACCGGCGCGACGAGGATATCCTCGCCTCGGCGCGGGAACTTGCCGGCCATTTCGACCACTACTTCCTCAAGCCCGACGACGACCGGCGCGGGCGCGGCGAGATGGAAGTGCCGCAGATGCTCCGCGATGAACTCTTGAAGGCGGGCGTGCCTGCCGACCAGATCACGCTGGTGCCAAGCGAGATGGAGGCGATCGACCTCGCCCTGTCCAGCGCGCAGCCGAACGATCTTCTCGTCATCCTGGCGGATGAACTCGCGCGGTCCTGGAAGCAGATCATCTATTTCCAGAAGGCGGAACGCGAGGCCCTGTTGTCGGCCAAGCCAAAGCGGCCCGAACCGCAACCCGCCGGGTTCGAGGAGTTGCTCTCTGTCGGCGACCAGCTCATCCGCGACGAACGCGGCGTGAGGCTGGCGCGCGTCGAAGTCGAACAATCCGACTGACAGAGGCAGGCCTTGGCGCGATCCGATGAGCTTCAAGATGCGCTGGTCATTCCGGTTCCCGAAGATCCGGGGCTGATCCTTGACAGTTGCCGCCGCCTGCTTGGCCCGAACCTCTACGGTGTGGGGCCAGGGGCGGTTGGCGACTGTCTGGTCAACTCGCATGAACCGGCAGATGTCGTGGCCCTCTGGCGCGGCAATCTTGCCCCGATCCTCGACGCGCTGGGTCTTGCCGGGGCGGACATCCAGACGCGTCCCTTCGACGGCGGTGCCAGCCTTTTCGTTCCGGCGCCGATAGACCAGCTTTTCACGACGGCCTATGCAATCGAAGCGGCGTGGTACTTCACCGCGACCGGGCTTCTCGGCCAGGCGCAAACGCCCTTCGATGATCTGGCGGCCGCGTTGCGGAAGGTCAGCGCCCTTGAGCGCCAGCCCCGGCTTGTCTCCCTTGTGGCTGAGGCCGCGAAACGTGGTGTGGACCGTCTGCTTGACGATGACGCGCTGACGCTTGGCCACGGCGCAGGGTCCGAAACCTGGGCAACCGACCGGCTTCCCGAAGCGCCGGACTGGGCGCGCCTTCATGACATACCGCTCGCGCTCGTCACCGGAACCAACGGCAAGACGACAACGACACGCCTGATCGCCGCGATGGGCGCGGCGTCGGGCAAGGTCGCCGGCCTGTCCTCGACCGAGTTCGTCAAAGTCGGCGACGAAATCCTCGACCGCGGCGACTATTCCGGGCCCGCGGGCGCCCGGCTTCTGTTGCGCGACAAGCGTCTGGAACTTGGGGTGCTTGAGGTTGCGCGCGGCGGCATCCTGCGCCGGGGATTGCCGGTCAGCCGCGCGCGCGTGGCGGTTGTCACCAACGTCGCGGCGGACCATCTCGGCCAGTACGGGATCAATACCGTCCCCGATCTGGCGCAGGTCAAGCTCTCCGTTCGACGGGCGGTCGTTCCGGGCGGGCAGCTTGTCCTGAACGCGGACGACCCCGTTCTCGTGGCAGCGGCAGACCTGACGGACGCTCGCCCAATCTGGTTTTCGCTCGACGCCAGCGCGCCGCAGATCGTCCGCGCGCGGGCGCAAGGCGTGCCCTGCGGCTGGCTTGAGGACGGCCGGATCGTTCTTTCGGACGGAGCAGGAACAACATCGCTCGTGGCGGTCGGCGACGTGCCTCTCACTCTCGGCGGCGCCGCGCGCTACAATATCGAGAACGCGCTGGCCGCAGCACTGGCCGCACGCGGCCTCGGCTTGCCCGATGACGCGATCCGCAGCGTCCTCAGGAACTTCCGCAGCGATCCGGTCGACAATCCGGGACGCGCCAACGAGTTCTCCGTGAACGGCGCCCGCGTCTTCGTCGACTTTGCCCACAATCCGCATTCCATCGCGGCGGTTACCTCGGCGCTGGCTGCCCTGCCTGCCAGGCGCCGCTTCGCGCTGATCAGCCACGCGGGCGACCGCTCCGATGCCGACATCCGGGCGTTGACGCAGGGCCTTTTCGCGCTGAAGCCGGATACCGTCGTGGTGGCTGAAATCACCGCCTATCTGAGGGGGCGTCAGACCGGCGAGATCCCGGCGCTGATCCGTCAGGCGAGCCGGGAGTGCGGCCTGCCTGACGACCATATCCTGTCCGCGGCTAGCCCTCTGGACGGCGCGAGGCAGATCGTTGAACGTCTCGAACCCGGCGACCTTGCGCTGCTTCTGGTGCATGACGAGCGCGCGGCAATCTTCGAGATGCTCGGTTCTCGGATCAGCAGTTAGCTTTGTCGGGATAGCGCGCGGGGGGCGTGCGAGTGGCGGTTTTCTCCGGCGACGCGTCCAGCCCGACAAACAGCCGCTTTCCACGGTGCTTCCTTCCATCCCTGCGAAAGGATCGCACCCTCAAAGCATGGGATCAAACACCTGGACGAAAGGCTAGCTCGCCCCGCTGGCCGAGGCTGTGCTCATCGCTGAAGTGATTGCTGATCGAGGCGTTCCGAACGCCCCCTCGGCCTCATCGGCATGACTCCAATCCGCTTTTGACCCCGCCAATTCTCACCATGACCCGTGCCCGCCAACACACACTTGCGTGAATCAAATTATTATCATAAATTGGCGCCAATCGTGGATACAGCGAAGAAGCAAACCCGACATGACCAACGCCGACGCCATCTGGACCCTTGTCGAAGCCAAGCGGGAGATCTTCTTCGGCCTCAGCGACCGGGTCTGGGACACGCCCGAGACCAACTATATGGAGTTCGCTTCCGCCGATGCGCATGCGGCCATCCTTGCGACCGAAGGCTTCCGTGTTGCGCGTGGCGTTGGCGGCATGCCCACAGCCGTCATCGGCGAGGCGGGCGCAGGCGGGCCGATCATCGCCATCCTTGGCGAATTCGATGCCTTGCCGGGTCTGAGCCAGGAAGCGGGTATTGCACAAGAACGGCCGCTCGAGGCGGGCGGGAACGGCCACGGTTGCGGCCACAACCTGCTTGGCGCCGGGGCAATGATGGCTGCCACCGCCGTCAAGGACTATCTGGCGGCGCATGGTCTTGCCGGGCGCGTCCGCTACTATGGCTGCCCCGCCGAGGAAGGCGGCTCCTCCAAGGGCTTCATGGTGCGGGCGGGTCTTTTCGACGATGTCGATATCGCCATCTCCTGGCACCCGGCGCCCTTTGCCGGCGTCAACAACCCGGTCTCGCTGGCCTGCAACGAGATCGACTTCCATTTCACCGGCAGGGCCGCCCATGCTTCCGCCGCGCCGCATCTGGGGCGCAGTGCGCTTGATGCGCTGGAATTGATGAATGTCGGCGTCAATTTCCTGCGCGAGCACATGCCGTCGACCGCGCGGATCCACTATGCCATCACCGATGCCGGCGGCAATGCGCCGAATGTCGTGCAGGCCCGCGCCACCGCACGCTATCTGGTGCGGGCCCGCAGCCTGCCGGAACTGCATGCCCTTTCCGCCCGTGTCAGCGCCATTGCCGATGGTGCTGCACTCATGACGGGCACGACAGTGCAAAGCCGCATCGTCAGCGGCGATGCCAATCTTGTCGGCAACACGCCGCTTGAAGACCTGATGCATGCGCATCTCGAACGGCTCGGCCCGCCGGTCTTCGACGATCAGGATCGCGCGACGGCCGAGGAATTCCAGAAAACTCTTTCCGCCGAGGACGTTGCCTCTGCCTTCGAACGCTTCGGCATGAAGTTGCGGAAGGGTGTGGCACTCTGCGATGCGATCTTTCCGCCCGAGAGCGGCGCCGGCACGCTGGTCGGCTCCACCGATGTCGGCACGGTAAGCTGGGTCGTGCCGACCGTGCAGATGCGCGGCGCCACCTATGCGATCGGCACGCCCGGCCATTCCTGGCAGCTTGTGGCGCAAGGCAAACTGCCCGCCGCCCACAAGGGCATGGAGCATGCCGCCAAGGTCATGGCCGCAACCGCGCTTGATCTGATCCGCAGCCCCGACCTCATCGCGGCTGCCAAGCACGATCATGCCGCCCGGCTTGACGGCACCCCCTTCGTCAACCCGATCCCCGACGATGTCGATCCGCCGATCCCTGTC
This sequence comes from Tabrizicola sp., assembly GCF_041911175.1. GTDB lineage: Bacteria > Pseudomonadota > Alphaproteobacteria > Rhodobacterales > Rhodobacteraceae > Tabrizicola. Next base: position 93,375 of record NZ_JAYRPN010000043.1, on the reverse strand, counting down.
GCGGCGCTGCGCTGAGGCCCTCACCGGATGGAGACGCTACCGTCATGAACCCGCCCAGTTTCCTTGACATCCTCAGCTTTGGCCCGGACGGCTGGGGCCAGATGCTCGCCACCGGCGCGCTGATGACGATCCTGATCGCGCTTGCCGGTTTCGCCATCGGCGGCATCATCGGCACCTTCGGCGCCTGGGCCAAGGTTTCCGGCGGGCCGGTCCTTCGCGTCATGGCCGAAACCTATACGACGGTGCTGCGCGGCATACCGGACCTGCTGGTCATCTATCTCTTCTACTTCGGCGGCAGCGCGGTCGTCAGCGCCATCGGCCACCTGTTCGGCGCCGAGGGTTTCGTCAGCTTTCCCGGCTTCATCGCGGGGGCGCTGGCGGTCGGGGTCACCTCGGGCGCCCAGCAGACCGAGGTCTTCCGCGGTGCCTTCCGCGCCGTGCATCCGGGCGAGCTGGAGGCGGCAACCGCCTGCGGCATGGGCCGGGCGCTGAAATTCCGCCGGATCATCGCGCCCCTGACGCTGCGCCATGCCCTGCCTGGCCTTGGCAATGTCTGGCAGGTCGTGCTGAAGGAATCCGCCCTCGTCTCGGTCACGGGCGTCGTCGAACTGTTGCACCAGGCGCAGACCGGTGCAGGCTCCACCGGCCTGCCCTTCGACTTCTACCTGGTCGCGGCCCTCATCTATCTCGCCATCTCCACCCTGTCCGGCTTGCTGCTCCACGCCTCCGAGCGCCGGTTCTCGCGCGGCGTCAGGAGGAGCTGATGGACATCGCCTTTCTCGCCGAGACCTTCGTCAGCCTCGTCGGCGCCCTGCCGCTGACGCTGGAACTGGCCGCAACCGCAATCCTGCTTGGCGCCGGGCTTGCGCTGGCGTTGGCGCTGTCGCGTCTCTCGGGCATCCTCATGCTCGACTGGCTCGCCCGCCTCTACGTCTTCGTCTTTCGCGGCACACCGCTGCTCGTCCAGATCTTTCTCATCTACTACGGCCTCAGCCAGTTTCCCGCCGTGCGGCACAGTTTCCTGTGGCCCGTCCTGCGCGAACCCTACTGGTGCGCGGTGCTGGCCCTGATGCTGAACACCGCGGCCTATGCCAGCGAGATCATCCGCGGCGGCCTCCTTTCGGTGCCGCACGGGCAGATCGAGGCGGCGCGGGCCTGCGGCATGCCGCGCATGATGATCTTCCGCCGCATCACCCTGCCGCTTGCCATCCGCCAGGCCTTGCCCGCCTACGGCAACGAGATGATCGCGATGGTGAAGGCGACCTCGCTCGCCTCGATCATCACCCTCATGGAGATCACCGGCGTCGCCGCCCGGATCATCTCGGAAAGCTACCGGGTGATCGAGGTCTTCGTGGTCGCCGGCACGCTCTATCTCGCCATCAACTTCATCCTCACCCGGCTCATCGCCCGGCTCGAACGCCGGCTGAACCCGGCCGAGCGCCGACCGCTACCTCTCGCACTGCCGCTCACGGGAGAACCCCATTGACCGCGTCCGCCTCATCCACCCCCGTCGCCATCCGCATTCGCGACCTGCGAAAGCACTTCGGCTCGCTGGAGGTGCTGAAGGGCATTTCCATCGACGCGCATGAGGGCGAGGTCATCTCCATCCTCGGCTCGTCGGGTTCGGGCAAATCCACCCTGCTGCGCTGCATCAACCTGCTGGAAACCCCGAATTCCGGATCGATTTCCATTGCCGGTGAGGAAATCCGCCTGAGGGAGGCCCGCGACGGTCGCAGCCGTCCCGCCGATCCCCGCCAGGTGGACCGCATCCGGTCCGAGCTTGGCATGGTCTTCCAGAGCTTCAACCTCTGGTCGCACCGCACCGTGCTGGAAAACGTCATCGAAGCACCGATCCATGTGCTGAAGCGACCGCGCCGGGAGGCCATCGAGGAGGCGGAGGCGCTGCTTGCCAAGGTCGGCATCGCCGACAAGCGCAACCATTATCCCGCCCATCTCTCCGGCGGCCAGCAGCAGCGCGCCGCCATCGCCCGCGCGCTCGCCATGCGGCCCAAGGCCATGCTTTTCGACGAGCCGACCTCCGCGCTTGACCCCGAGCTTGTCGGCGAGGTGCTGCGCGTCATGCGCGGGCTCGCCGAAGAGGGGCGCACCATGCTGGTCGTCACCCACGAGATGGGATTTGCCCGCGATGTCTCGAACCGGGTGGTCTTCCTGCATCAGGGCGCCATCGAGGAGGAAGGCCCTCCGGAACAGCTATTCACCCGCTCCAACTCCGCCCGTTTCCGGCAGTTCATCACCGCCTGATGCGGGGCCGTTGCCGAAAAATCCGTCAATCACCAAGAAGGGAGAAGACCTATGAAGAAGACGACCATCGCAACTGCGCTTGCCGTTGCCGCCAGCCTGCTCACCGGCGCCGCCGGCGCGGAGGAAAAGGCTTGGACCAAGATCACCATCGCCACCGAGGGCGCCTTTCCCCCCTACAACCTGACCAAGCCGGACGGCACGCTTGACGGCTACGAGATCGAGCTCGCCCACTATCTCTGCGCCCATATGAAGGTGGAATGCACCATCGTGCCGCAAGCCTTCGACGGGATGATCCCCGCGCTCGATGCCGGCAAGTTCGACGCGATCATGGCCGGCATGTCGGCGACGGAAAAGCGCAAGGAGGTCATCGACTTCTCGATCTCTTACGGCAGCACTGGCCAGGCCTTCGCCGCCCTGAAGGGCAGCGATCTGGAGAATCTGCCGCTCAAGGGCGAACTCTTCTCGCTCGCGACCAACGAGGCAGGCGCCCGCAAGGCCGCCGAGGACCTGAAACCGCTTCTTGAAGGCAAGACCATCGGCGTGCAGACCGCCTCGATCGCCGCGCGCTTCGTGGACGAATACCTGAAGGACGCGGTCGCGGTCCGGGAATACAAGACGACCGAACAGCATGACCTCGATCTTGTCGCGGGCCGCGTCGATCTTGTCATGGCCTCTATGGGCTATCTGATGACCGCCGTGGAGAAGCCGGGCAATGCCGACATGGCCATTGTCGGCCCACGCTTCCAGGGTGGCATGCTTGGCGCCGGCAGTTCCGTCGGCCTGCGCAAGAGCGACCCGGAACTGAAAGCCCTCTTCGACGACGCGATCACCGCCGCCAAGGCAGACGGCACGATCAAGCGGCTCTCCGAGAAGTGGTTCGGCTTCGACCTGACGCCCCAGTGACAGGTTTCACCAAGTGACGCGGCCGCGCGGTCATGGGCTGCGCGGCCCCTTTCCGCAACTTCATGCCTTTGGCGGCGCTTGCCTGATGTGGATTTCGATCAGGCGCTTCAACTCGGCCAGATCGCCCGCCTCCAGCGCATCGACCATCAGATGATGCTCGCGGGCGGATTGCTCGATGCGCGCGCGGGTGCGCCATTGTGACACCGGTGCCGAAACCGTGCGCTGGCGGATTTCCGAAACAAGTTCGACCAGCTCGCGGTTGCGGGCAAGCTCCAGCAATGCCCGGTGGAAGGCGAGGTTGGCGTCGTAGTGTTCCAGAATCGAGCCGCGGAAGGACATATCGTCAAATTGCCGCGCAAGCGCGCGCAAGGCCTCGATGGCCTCGGGTGTGGCATGAGCGATCATCAGATGCGCGACGGAGGTTTCCAGGATCACCCTGATGTCGCTGATGTCCTGCGACCGCCGCTCGTCCACCACATGGACCTGATAGCCGCGATTGGGAATATGCTGGACCAGCCGCTTCTGCGTCATTCGATCCAGCGCGCGGCGAACTTCCGGCCGCGTGCAGTCGTAGCGTTCCTCCAGATCGATCTGCTTCAGCCAGGTGCCGGCAGGCAGGGTGCCGGTCAGGATATCCTGCAGCAGAAGATCCGTGACATCGCGCGTGTCTACACTCTGATTTGCCGCCATCTCATCCCGCTGCATCTTCCACGTGACGCCCAAAATTGGCGCCATTATGGAGTGCTATGATGACATGGTCTGAAAATCAAGGCAGATTGGCCGCAAGGATGCCATGACGGCTCGCCTGCAAGGTCCTGGACGAGACCGACGATCCTTCTTCACCGATCCACATCCCCTTGTCGCAGGTTCAGTATTCTTTGCCCGCATCGGTGCTGTCAGACGACCAGGCACCCATCATGCGCCTTGGCCGTCATCGGCCTGCCGTCGGTAGGCCCGCGTTTCGTCCTCGGGAAGCGCCTTCCAGATCGGCAGCAGAAGTCCTTCCAAGTTGTGCAGGGTGGATTCCGAAAGACTCGGGCACCTCGGCGGGCTCGGCAGTCCATGCAGAGGCGATGCGAACATGCTTCGACAGGGAAGCCTTCTCTTGAAACCCTTGCCAGTCGGCGCGCCATCTTCCGGCGCAACCGCTTGCAAGCCAGCAGGGGGCAATCCTTGCCAAATCCCTAACGTCCGCGACCAAGCCATTGATTTCATTTGGTCGAAAAATCTGTCCACCGTGGACAGCCTATTTTCCCACCCCCTCCAGGGGCCGCACCATCGTCGTCGACGAGGCGAATCCGAACAGGAACCGCAGCACCCCCAGCTCCTCGGTCCTGACCGCCCGGAACCCCTGCCGTTCATACAAGGCCCGCGCCCGGAAGTTGTCCTGGATCACGTCCAGCCGGACCGAGCCATACCCCCGCTCCGCCGCCTCCCGATACAGCGCCCCCAGCAGCATCGACCCGATCCCTTGGCCCCGGTGGGCCTTCCCCACGCAGATCCCGTCGATCAGGAAGCGGTCGTTGTCGACCTCCCGCCCCAGCGCCCAAAGGACGCCGCCCCGCCACCTCCCGCCCCATCTGCCGTAGACCTCGGTCAGGTCGTCCCAGGACCCGCCAGCGAAACTTCCCGCCGGGGTCTTGTAGCCCGCGATCCCGACCAGCTTGTCCCCATCGACGGCGGCAAAGCAGAGGTCCCCCCGGATCACCCGCTGGAAGAACCGCAGCGCCCGCTCGTCCGGCCCCAGCACCCGGCCCAGCTTGCCGCCGAAGGCCTCCCAGTACAGCCGCGCCGCCTGCGGGCGCAGGCTGGAATGCAGGCCCCGGAAGATCGTCACGCCCATGACAGCGCCTCGGCCAGCAGGGGGGCGTGGCCCGCACCGAGGATCCAGCCTTCTTCCGCCGCCTCGGGCGGGGCATCGAACAGGGGCGCAAGCCGGTCGGCCCGCGCCAGCCGGTGCAGGGCCCGCGACAGGAGCCGCACCTGCGCCTGGTCGGCGGTCAGCCCCTCGGCATTGGCCAGGATCGCCACCGGACCCGCCAGCAGCGACGGATAGACCTCGGCCAGCACCACCGGAGCATCCGGCGCAACGAAGGGCCAGACCGCGACGCCGGGCAGTTGTGACAACCGGTGGATCATCGGCAGGCCCAAGAGGCTTTGCGACCCGACCGAGCCGGGGTTGAACAGCATCCAGGGGCTTTTCGCGCGCGGCACTGCCGCTTCCGCCGCGCGGGCCTCAGCCAGCCCCAGCGCCGCATAGTCGATCCCCGCCCGGCGGAAGGGGAGACCGGGCCAGGACTGGTCCGTCGGGTGGCTCCAGAAGGGTCCGGGGCCTTCGGGGAAGGCGGCGTTGATCCGGGTGGCGACCTCGAAGCGGTTGTTCCGGTTGCCCTCGTCGGTGATCGCCGCCGCCAGCCAGCGCCAGACCGCTTCGGCCCGGGCTTCGCCGGTCAGCCGCGCGGCGAAGCCCGCCGGATAGCCCATCGCGAAGTCGAAGCCGATCAGCAGCCGCATCCCGGCGGCTCGCGCGGTCTCGATCAGCGTCCCCAACTGCGCCTCGGCCCCGGCGCGGGTGCGGTGGTGCCATTCCGCGCCGCCCTCGGCGTCGTGACAGCCGATCCAGACGGAATTGGCCCGGTTGGTCGCGCTGGTGGGCAGGTTCGCCGCCGACCAGTCGACCACGATCACCCGGTCAAACAAGCCCGACCTCGCCCAGGATGAAACCGGCCACGGCGCCGGTGTCGTTCAGGTCCAGCACCGGCACCTTCAGCCTCAGCGCCGCATCCGTCGCCACCGCGCGGACCAGCGGGTCATGCGGCTGGATCAGCGGATGGCCCGTCTCTTCGCGCCAGACCTCGACCTTCGGATGGGCGTCGCGCTTGTAGCCTTCCACCAGCACCAGGTCGACCGGAGCCAGCCGCGCCAGCACCGCCGGAAGCTCCGGCTCCGCCTCCCGGTGTTCGACCATGATCGCCAACCGACCGGCCGAGGCCAGCACGACCTCGCGCGCCCCCGCGATCCGGTGGCGGTAGGTGTCCTTGCCCGGATGGTCCAGGTCGACATCATGGTGCACGTGCTTGACGGTCGAGACGGAGAACCCCCGCCCGGTGATCTCGGCCACCAGGCGTTCCATCAGGCTGGTCTTGCCCGAATTCTTCCAGCCGATCACGCCATAGACCCTCATGCCGCGCCTTTCAGCAGGGCCTCGGCGGCGACAAGGTCTTCGGGGCTGTTCAGGTTCAGGAAGGCGCGCGGATCGGAAAACACCGCGCGGGCGGCATCGTGCGCCTCGGTGAAGCGCCTGACGCGGGCCTCGCCCCCGGCCAGGAAGGCGGCAAGCGCCGGGGCCAGCCCCACCGGCCAGATCGCCGTCACCGGATGGTCGCCGCCCGCATCCGACGCCAGCGCCAGCCCACCCGGCGAGGTTTCGGCGGCCAGAAGCAGTTGCGGCACCAGGTCGCCGGGCAGGAACGGCGTGTCGACCGGGGCCGAGACGACATGCGTCGCCCCCAGCGCCGCCGCAGCCGTCAGCGCCGAGAGCACGCCCGACAGCGGCCCCTGCGACCGGTCGTCGGCCAGCACCGGACAGCCGAGCCCGGCAAACCGCGCGGCATCGCCGTTGGCCGAGATCAGCACCCGCTCCACCTGCGGCTCCAGCCGGTCCAGCACATGCGCGATCAGCGGGCGCCCGGCGAGAGGCAGCAGAGCCTTGTCCGCCCCGCCCATCCGTCGACCCTCGCCCCCTGCCAGGATGACTCCGAAAATCCGCAAATCGCATGCCTTTCTACCGCAGGCGAAAGCCTACCGCATCGCGTGGCCGGTTCAAGGGAGGCTCACTCCAGCGGCGTGCCGTCGTGCTGCACCAGGAGGATGCCGTGGTTGTTGTCGTCATCGTCGTCGGTGATCACGCGGGTGGTGACGCCCGGCAGCTTGCCGAATTCCTTCGACAGTTTCTTCGGCGCGAAGGTGTGCCGCAGCGATTCAAAGCCCGGCAACCCGCTCAGGATCGACGAGGTCGCATTGGTGCACATCGCCTTGCCGACCGCGCCGTAATTCTCGACCCGCTGCAGCGCCAGCTCGGCCACTTGCGGAGAGACGTAGATCTTCTGCTCGATCGTGTCGTAGGTCTCGCGGGTGTGGTAATCGATGTAGAAGGCCAGGGCCTTGTCGTTCATGCCGAAGGTGACGTCGTTCCGTTCCGGCAGCTTGGGGTGATACCAGGTGCCCGCCGGGTCGAAGATCACCCGTTCGGAGGCATTGACCAGAATGGCCGAATGCGCGCCCGAGCCGGTCGACTTGTTCACCACGGTATAGAGCGTGATGTAGTTGGGCGGCCCCTCGACATAGCGGACGGCATCCACCTGTTCCTGCGGCGCCCATTTCGGCTCGGCACAGGCGGTCAGGCCCAGAAGGGCGATCAGGCACAGAAGGATGCGCATCGGCCCGGGTCCCACTCTGCCCGGGATCAGGAATTCGCCAGCGCGAGGAAGATCAGGACGCCGATCGCAATGCCGGCCACCCAGATCGACACATGGATGAACCCCGCGAAGGTCTTTTCCTTGTCGCGGATGTCCATCGTGCCCTGGACGTGTTCGGCGTGGTGGTGATCGGCCATGATGCAGGTCCCTGAATTTCGGTCGTTCCCAGCCCCATAGCCTATTCGCCGGGGCCTGTCACGGGGTAGCGGCCTAGCCGGCCGAGGCGTCGCCGGAATCGCCACCGATCCAGCCCGAGTTCAACTGGAACCCGATCCGGCGCGGCGGCTCCAGCTTTTCCTCTTTCGGCACGGCGCGCAGCGTGACGGAAAGCTGGGTCACATGCTGGATCAGCTGGGTCTTCGCCCCGTCCTCGTCGCGACCGTAGAAGGTGATGATGTCGGGCTCGAAATAGCCCAACCCCTCGATTCGCAGGACCCCGGATTCGTCCGATGCGAAGCCCATCGCGATCTCGTGCTCGGCGTCCAGCTCGCTTTCGAAGTTGCGGATATACATGACCAGCCGGTCATGCGCCCATTCGGCAGGGCTTTTCGGACGGTTGGTCGCCACTGTCTTCGCGCCTGCCTTCTTGGCCGCAGGCTTCTTCGGCAGCGGAGCCTTCTCGGCCGGGGCCTTCGGGGCTGGGGTCTTGGCTGTGGCCTTGGCCATCGGACGTATCCTTCGCTTCGGGGTCCGGCCAGAGAACGAAATCCCGCCCGGACCCGCAAGGGGTCAGGACAGGCCTGCCTCGGCCTCGATCCGGGCTTTCGACTTCCGCTCGCGCTCGGTGGCGGATTTCAGCTGCCCGCAGGCGGCCATGATGTCCTCGCCGCGCGGGGTGCGGATCGGCGAGGCATAGCCCGCGTGATAGATGATATCGGCGAAGGCGTGGATCCGGTTCCTCGACGACCGTTTGTAGGGTGCGCCGGGCCATTCGTTGAACGGGATCAGGTTCACCTTGGCCGGGATGCCTTCCAGCAGCTTCACCAGCCGGTGCGCGTCTTCCTTGCTGTCGTTCACCCCGTCGAGCATCACATATTCGAAGGTGATCCTCTCGCTGTTCGACAGTCCGGGATAGGCCTTCAGCGCCTCCAGCAGCGTGGCGATGTTCCAGCGCTTGTTGATCGGCACCAGCACGTCGCGCACCGCGTCCGTGGTGGCGTGGAAGCTGACCGCCAGCTGGCAGCCGATCTCGGTCGCGGTCCGGGCGATTTCCGGTACGACGCCGCTGGTCGACAGCGTGATCCGGCGACGGCCAAGGGCGATCCCCTCGCCGTCCATCACGATCAGCATCGCGTCGCGGACATTCTCGAAATTGTAGAGCGGCTCGCCCATCCCCATCAGCACGATGTTGGAGATGAGCCGCACCTCTTCCTTCGGGGCGCCCGGCACCGGCCATTCGTCCAGATCGTCGCGCGCCATCATCACCTGGCCGACGATTTCCGCCGCGGTCAGGTTGCGCACCAGCTTCTGCGTACCGGTGTGGCAGAAGGAACAGGTCAGAGTGCAGCCGACCTGCGAGGAGATGCACAGCGTCCCCCGGTCGGTTTCCGGGATATAGACCACCTCGACCTCATGACCCCCGGCGATGCGGACCAGATACTTGCGGGTGCCGTCTTCCGAAACCTGCCGGGTGACGACCTCGGGAATCTCGATGGTGAAATTCTCGGCCAGGAGTGCGCGGTAATCCTTGGCCAGATTGGTCATCAAGGCGAAATCGCGGACGCCCCAGTGGTAGACCCATTGCCAAAGCTGGCCTGTGCGCATCTTCGCCTGCTTCTCCGGCGTCCCGGCAGCAATCAGCGCCGCCCGCAGTCCATCGCGCGTCAGGCCGACGATGTTGGTCTTCCCACCCACGGGCAGCTTGCGCGGGATCGTCAGCACGTCTTGCGTGATGGGGGCGGTCATGGGCAGATCCTTTGGTCGGGCCTTGTCACAGGCGATCTGGTGTGGAGGCGGATATAGGCGAGGCGCGGCAAAAAGAAAAGCGCCCCGCAATCGGGGCGCCTTCCGCAATGGTCAGTGGCCTACTGGCAGCGCTTCCCGGCGTCTTCCATCGCGGCGGTGAAGCCGCGCAGGGAGAAGGTGTCGACCGTCTGGGTGCCCCGGCCCGACCGCGCTGTCAGCGTGGCGTTCGTCCCCGCTTTCAGCGCCGCCAGAAGCTTCGCATCATCCTCGGTGCTGCCCGGCCAGGCCCATTCGCCATCGGTGAACAGCTGGAACGCATTGCCATCCACCGAAACCTCGACGGTCGAGCCGCCCGCGAACGGGTAGCCGCCGGTAAAACTGATCTCGCCCGGTTTGCCGGGACGGAAGGTCACGAACAGAAGGATGTCACTGCGAGTAACCGCTGCCGGTTTGCCATCTCTGGTATTCACCGATTCCTTCGGCTTCGAGACGCCCCAGCATTCCTTGGGGCTTTCCTCGGTGAAGACGTTCCAGTCGGTCATCGTGGCGACACGATTGGTCGATTCCTGAGCCGAAACGGGGGCCTGGGCCGCAGCCCCGGCAAGCGTGATCGCGGCAACCGCAAGCGTGCGACCGAAAAGGGATGTCATGGTTGACGAGAGCCTCCAAGCTGTCTTCGTGCCTTGCCGTCTGCTCTGCCTTTGCGGCCCTTTTGACTGGCGCGGCGCCGTTCTACCCGATATTCCAGCCATAATCAAAACCGCCATTCCGCGAAAGCCCTCTGGGCGACAATTCGCGCATACGTGACGAAGGATCAAAGGGGGAATAGATGGCGAAGGTCAGCGAAGGGGCGGTTCCGGTGCTGGAAGTCTGGCGCGGTGGCCTTCTGGAATGCGTGCATCAGGCCCATGCGGTGATCTGCGACGCCAAGGGCGTGGTCGCGGCCTGGGGTAACCCGCAGGCGGTGATCTTCCCGCGGTCCTCGGCCAAGATGATGCAGGCCCTGCCATTGCTGGAAACCGGGGCGGCGGATGCGCGGGGCCTGAGCCAGGCCCATCTCGCGCTCGCCTGTGCCAGCCACCGGGGCGGGCATGTCCATGTCGACCTTGCGGGGCGCTGGCTGGCCGACCTTGGCCTTGGCGAATCCGACCTGCGCTGCGGCGCGCATGAACCGGGCGACCTGACCGAACGCAACCGGCTGATCGAGGCCCACGAAAAACCCTGCCAGCTGCACAACAACTGCTCGGGCAAGCATTCCGGCTTCCTGACCGTGACCCAGCACCTGAAGGCCGGGCCGGAATATGTCGAGATCGACCACCCGCTGCAAAAGGCCGTCCGTGCCGCGACCGAGGAAGTCACGGGCGAGACGGTCGCGGGCTGGGGCGTCGACGGCTGCTCTGCCCCGAACTTCGCGATGACGGTGGAAGGGCTGGCCCGCGCGATGGCGAAATATGCGGTCGCCCGCGAAGGCCACGGCGCGCGGGAAGACGCGATGTTCCGCCTGACCCGCGCGATGGCGGCCCACCCGCACCTCGTCTCGGGCGAGGGCGAGACCTGCACCGAACTGATGCGCGCGATGGGCGGCAAGGTGGCGATCAAGGGCGGGGCCGAGGCGGTCTATGTCGCCATCGTGCCGGAAAAGGGCCTGGGGATCGCGCTCAAGGTGGTGGACGGCGGCTACCGCGCGGCCGAGGCTTCGATCACCGCGCTGCTGGCCAAGGTCGGCGCTCTCGACCCGGCGCATCCGGCGGCGGTCAAGCGCATGGCCGGCGTGCAGCGCAACTGGCGCGGGCTGGAGACCGGGTTCTACCGCATGGCCGACGGTTTTCCGGGCTGAATTGCCGGGTTGATTAAAGGGGGGAAGCGGGTAAGCTTTCCCCATGAACGCCGAAGCGCCGATCCCGTTTCCGCAGTCCAGCCGCCTCGCGGAGGATGTCCGCTTCGACCGCAGGGAGCTTGGCCTGATCCTGCGGGTCTATGGCCGGATGGTCGCCGCCGGGGAATGGCGCGACTATGCCATTGCCGCGATGCGCGACCTTGCGGTCTTCGCCATCTTCCGGCGTACAGCCGAAACCCCGCTCTACCGGATCGAGAAGCGCCCGAAACTGCGGGCACGGCAGGGGCTTTATGCCGTGGTCGGCATGGATGGCCGGGTGCTGCGCCGGGGCCAGGACCTGGATCAGGTGCTGAAAGTGCTGGAAAAGCGGCTGATCGGCCCGGTCTGACCGCCCCGCTCCTCGTTCGGCTTCGCCTCCTCGTCGCAAGATATGCGCCCGGAAAGAAGGTCAGAAGGTCCCGAAAGCGCCGACCAGGTCACACCCTCTGCCGCGCCAGAACCAGCCCGCCGCCGCCCGCCGAAATTCTCCCGACGGCATCCTTGATCCCCTCATAGGCCACCGACATCGTGTGCCCGTTGGCATGGATGATCCGGTCGCGGTCGGCCACCAGCGCCACATGCCCCTTCCACAGGATCAGGTCGCCCCGCCGCATCGGCTCGTTCGCGGGCAGCAGGCGACCCAGAGCCATCTGCATGTCGCTGTCCCCGGGGCAGGGCTTGCCGCAGCAATGCATCGACAGTTGCACCAATCCCGAACAATCCAGCCCGAAACGCGAATTCCCGCCCCAGAGGTAGGGCGTGCCGAGCAGGCTTTCCGCCACCGTCACCGGATCCTCGGCCCAGTCGCCCAGAGCCCGCAGGTGGCGCAAGGGCACAAAGCCGTGCGGCGTGTTGGCCCAGGCTCCCCAGGACCCCACCACCGCCAGCCGCGTCCCCAGGCTCAGCGCCATCTTCTCGCGCGCCTGGACCTGTGGCTCGGTATAGAGATGCGTCCCCGGTGCTGCGACCCAATGCGTCGGCGCCGGGCCTTGGCCCAGATCGCCCTCGGCCATCCAGCCGCAATAGCCGTCCTTGGCCGACATCACGAAGACATGGCCCTTGTCGCGGTCGATCACCGTCGCCGCCTCGCCCATCAGCAACTGTCGGTCGCGCGCGCCGCCCGGGCTGTCGCACAGGTTCGCCACCGGGACCGTGACCTGGGCCTGCAAGCCCTCGGTCAACGGGGCGTTCACCACGCCTGACAGCGAGACATGCGCCACCCGGCCGGAGTAAGGCGTCAGCCGTCTGTCCATCGCTTGCTCCTCACCTCGCACCGCACTGCGGACCTCTCTACCACACCGGATCCCGGCCTCTGCCGGGAGTACCTAGACCTTCATCATCGCGGGCAGGCCTTCCAGGATCGCCCGCGCGCCCTGTCCCACACCGCCCTTCGGCCGCGCCGGCTGGTCGGTCGGGGTATGGCCGTAGATATCGAAATGCATGTAGCGCGGCCCCTCGACGAAGCGCCGCAGGAACAGCGCCGCCGTGATCGACCCCGCGAAGCCGTAGCCCGGCGCGTTGTCAAGATCGGCGATCCCCGGCTCGATCACGCTGTCATAGGCGTCGTGGAACGGGAGCCGCCAGACCGGGTCGAAGCCCGCCTTCGCCCCCGCCTCAAGCGCGAGCGAAAGACCGGCGTCGTCGGTGTAGTAGGGCGCAAGGTCCGGCCCCACCGCCACCCGTGCCGCGCCCGTCAATGTCGCCATGCTGATCAGCACGTCCGGGTGGCCCTCGCAGGCATAGGCCAGCGCATCGCCCAGGATCAGCCGCCCCTCGGCATCGGTGTCGTTGACCTCGACCGTCAGGCCCTTGCGGCTGGTCAGGATGTCCTTCGGCTTGATCGAGCTGCCCGAGACCAGGTTTTCCACCGCCGGGACCAGCACCCGCAGCTGGACCGCCAGCCCCAGGCCCATGATCATCCGCGCCAGCCCCATCACCGTGGCGGCACCGCCCATGTCCTTCTTCATCAGGCTCATGCCGGTGGACGGTTTCAGGTTCAGCCCGCCGGTATCGAAACAGACCCCCTTGCCGACCAGCGTCAGTTTCGGCCCCTTCTTCCCCCAGTGCAGGTCCAGCAGCCGGGGCGCGCGCGGACTGGCGCGGCCGACGGCATGGATCATCGGGAAATTCTGCGCCAGCAGGTCGTCGCCCCGGATCACCTGCGTCTCGGCTCCGAACTCGCCTGCCAGGGCCAGAAAGGCGGCTTCCAGCTCTTCCGGCCCCATGTCCTCGGCCGGGGTGTTGATCAGGTCGCGGGTCAGCGCCTCGGCCTCGGCCATCGAGATCAGGCGTGCGGCATCCAGCCCCTCTGGGCAGACCAGCCGGGGCAGGGTGGCGGCCTTACGCCCCGGGCGATAGCGGTCGAAGCGGTAACCCGAAAACAGCCAGGCCAGCGCCGCTTCGGTCTTTTCGGAAGGATCCAGCGCACCCTCAAGCACCCAGTCGCCGCCAGGCAGGCCCGCCACCGCCTTGGCGAGGCCAAAGCGCAACCGCCGCCGGGCCTGGGCCGAGCCGTAGCCCGCCACCGCGCCCGCGACGCCGCCATCTTTGCCCGGCAGAAGCCGAAGCTCGCCCAGCCCGGCCTCGAACCCGGTGGCGGTCAGCCATCCGGCCCAGGGCGCACCGGCCCCGGCAAGAAAGGCCGCCATGTCTTCGGGCCGCAGGACATGCAGCGGCCGTGTGGCGGGCGAACGGTTGGCAAAGGCGAAAGTCTGGGCGCTTGGCATCGGTGATCGGGCGTTGTTTCCTGTCCTCAATTGCCGGAAATTCCGGCCAGTTAGCAAGCCTTTCCAGAGGATTGCGGTGATTTGCCGGAAATTCCCCGCCAATCCGCTCGGCCCGGCGCCCACTGTCGCATGGGAGCAATCCCGCCCTTCGCCATCCGGTTGCGAGCGCAACTCGTTCTGCAACCGGATGCTGTGCGATTCCGCGCCCGTGCAGTTGTAAGCTTCAGACCGACTGGTCGACCAGCCCGGCATCGGTGGCCAGCGACCGTTCGGCCACGCGAAGAAGCCGCGCCCAGACCGCCGAAAAGGCCGTGCCTTCCGCCCGTTCCAGGCAGGTTCGCGCGTCCCCCGCGACCGTGGCCAGCGTCAGCAGCCCCAGGTCTGCCGCCAGCCTGCGCAGTCGACCCAGTTGCCGCGCCAGGTCGCGCAATTCCTGCGCTCGGACCTTTTCGGCGATCCCCGCCATCGTCAGCGCCAGTTCCCCCAGAGCTCGCGTCACCATCTGTTCGGCCACCGGCGCGCCGAGGTTGCGGTAGATCAGCGCAATCGCCTCGACATCCTGGCGCACGACCTCTCGTGGCCTGAGAGGGACAATCTCTCCCATCATTCACACCCAAGTTACATCACACCCAGCGCCAGCCTGGACCCTCTTGCTGAAGAATTGGTTGCCCGCCGCCCGCTCGGCCCGGATTTTGCCCCTCGAATTTTCGGCAAATGCAGCATAGGGAAGGGGCGACACCAGAGGACGATGCCCATGAACTCCATCCGCCCCCTGCCTGCCTACCTGGTCCAGCGCTTCCACGGCTGGCGCGCGACCACCTACCAGGACAACCGCGCCTGGTATCGCCGCCTGGCCGAAAGCGGCCAACATCCCCGCGCGATGGTGATTTCCTGCTGCGACAGCCGGGTCCACGTCACCTCGATCTTCGGCGCTGATGAAGGCGAGTTCTTCATCCACCGCAACATTGCCAACCTGGTGCCGCCCTACACCCCCGACGGCGAACGCCACGGCACCTCGGCGGCGGTGGAATATGCCGTCACCTCGCTGGGTGTCGCGCATATCGTCGTCTTGGGCCATTCCAACTGCGGCGGGGTCAAGGGCTGCCATGACATGTGCCGCGGCCATGCCCCCGCGCTGGAGGAAAAGACCAGCTTCGTCGGTCGCTGGATGGACATCCTGCGCCCCGGTTTCGACAAGGTCTCGCACCTGCCCGACGCCGAGATCCTGCAGGCGCTGGAGAAAGAGGCGGTGCTGACCAGCCTGGAAAACCTGCTGACCTTCCCCTTCGTGAGACAGGCCATCGACAACGACCTTCTCACCCTGCACGGGCTGTGGAACAATACCGGCGAGGGGCTTTTGGAAAACTACGACCCCGCGCGCGGTGGTTTCTTCCCGGTGTGACGCGAAAAGGCCAGGCGGAGCGATCCGCCGGGCCTTTCGTATTGCGTCACGCTGCCGCCGTCACCGCGCGCCCGGTCAGCACCTTGACCAGGTTCGCCCGATAGGCAGCCGAGCCATGCAGGTCGGCGATCATTCCCGCCGGATCGACCTTCAGCCCCGACAGCGCCGAGGCCGAGAAGTCCGCCGACAGCGCGCGTTCCGCCTCGGCCCAGCGGAAGACGCCATCGTTGCCCGCGCCAGTCACCGCCACCCGCACCCCGCTCGGGAACTTCGCCACGAAGACCCCGGTCAGGGCAAAGCGGCTGGCGGGCTGGTTGAACTTCACATAGGCGGCCTTCTGCGGGATCGGGAAGACGACGGACGTCACGAACTCGCCCTCCTCCAGCGCCGTCGAGAACAGGCCCTGGAAGTAGTCGTCCGCCGCGATCTTCCGCTTGCTGGTCACCACCGTCGCACCCGAGGCCAGCACCGCAGAGGGATAGCACGCCGCCGGATCGTTGTTGGCGATCGACCCGCCGATGGTGCCGCGCGACCGCACCGCCGGATCGCCGATCCCCCCCGCCAAAGCCGCCAGCGCCGGGTAATGCGCGCGGGCTTCCCTTGCGACAACCGCATGCGGCGTCGCCGCGCCCACATGCAGCCCGCCATCGCCCGTGCAGACCCCCCGCATCTCGGCGATGCCGGTCAGGCTGACCAGCACCCCCGGCGCGGCCAGCCGCTGCTTCATCGTCGGGATCAGCGTCTGCCCGCCCGACAGCGCCTGCGCCCCATCCGCCGCCAGCGCCTTGGCCGCATCGGCAATCGTCGAGGGTTTTGCGAACTCGAAGTTGTGCATGATGTCCTCCCCTCAGCCGTTCACAGCCTGCCAGACCCGCGACGGCGAGACCGGCATGTCGATATGCGTGACGTGGGTATGCCCACCTCTCTGCAAGGCGTCGATCACCGCGTTGACCACCGCCGGGGGCGACCCGATGGCCCCCGCCTCGCCGCAGCCCTTCACCCCCAGGGGGTTGTGCGTGCAGGGCGTCTGGCAGGAATAGTCCACGTTGTAGAACGGCACGTCCTCGGCCCGGGGCATCGGATAGTCCATGTAGGACCCGGTCAGAAGCTGCCCGTTCTCGTCATAGGTGGTGAACTCGCACAGGGCCTGGCCGATCCCCTGGCCCACGCCGCCATGCACCTGGCCCTCGACCACCATCGGGTTCATCACGTTGCCGAAGTCGTCGGCGCAGTGGAAGGCCACCACGTCGACCTTGC
The DNA here is from genome assembly GCF_041911175.1 of Tabrizicola sp. Lineage (GTDB taxonomy): Bacteria > Pseudomonadota > Alphaproteobacteria > Rhodobacterales > Rhodobacteraceae > Tabrizicola. The sequence continues at coordinate 76,566 of NZ_JAYRPN010000043.1, read as the reverse complement.
CGGTGCCCTCGTCCACCTCGACCTCGCAGATATAGGCGCCTGCGGGATAGGTGAAGTTGGCCGGGTCGTAGAAGGCGGTCTCTTCCAGCCCCGGTTCCAGCGTCTCCAACGGGTAGTTGTGCGGGACATAGGCGCTGAACGCGATCTCGCCGAAGGTCTTGGCCTTGTCGGTCCCCGCCACGCTGAACTTGCCGTCCGCGAAGGTGATATCGCCCTCCGACGCCTCCAGCATATGCGCGGCGATCTTCTTGCCCTTGGCGATGATCTTGTCCACCGCCTTGGCCATCGCCGTGCCGCAGACCGCCAAGGACCGCGAGCCGTAGGACCCCATCCCGAACGGGATCTTCGAGGTGTCGCCATGCACGATCTCGACTGAGGTCTCCGGTATCCCCAGCTTCTCTGCCACGATCTGCGCAAACACCGTCTCGTGCCCCTGGCCGTGGCTGTGCGCGCCCACCATCACGCTGAGGTTCCCGGTCGCGTTCACCCGCACCGTCGCCGCATCGTAAAGCCCGACCCGGCTGCCCAGGATGCCCACCAGATGCGACGGCGCGATGCCGCAAGCCTCGATCCAGGTCGAAAGCCCCATGCCCCGCAGCTTGCCGCGCGCTTTTGACTCCGCCGCCCGCTTGCCGAACCCGGCGACATCGGCCATCGCCATCGCCCGGTCCAGCGTCGCCTGGTAGTTGCCGGTGTCATACACAAGGCCCACCGGCGTGGTGTAGGGGAACTGGTCCGGCGTCAGCAGGTTCTTCCGCCGCACCTCGAACGGGTCGAGGCCCAACTCGCGGCACATCTTGTCGATCACCCGCTCCAGGCTGAAGGTCGCCTCGGGCCGACCCGCCCCCCGGTAAGCGTCCACCGGCGCCGTGTTGGTGAAGACCGTCTTCACGTTCACATAGACATGCGGCACCTTGTAGGGCCCGGCCATCAGCGTGCCGTGCAGGAACGTGGGCGTCGCGGTCGAGAAGTTCGACAGATACGCCCCCACATTCGCCAGCGTCTCGGTGCGGATCGCCAGGATCTGCCCGTCCCTGGTGCAGCCCAGCTCGATCTTCGTCACATGGTCGCGGCCATGCGCATCGGTGAGGAAGCTTTCCGACCGCTCCGCCGTCCAGCGCACCGGGCGGCCCAGCTTCTTCGCCGCCGCCAGGACCAGCGCCTCTTCGCCATAGTGATAGATCTTCGACCCGAAGCCGCCGCCCACGTCGGGTGCAACCACGGTCAGCTTGTTCTCCGGGATACCCAGCACGAAGGCCGCCACCAGCAGCCGGGTCAGGTGCGGGTTCTGGCTGGTCGTCGTCAGCTTGTAGTCGCCCGTGCCGGGGAAATACTCGCCGATCGACGCGCGCGGCTCCATCGCGTTCGGCACCAGCCGGTTGTTCACCAGGTTCAGCGTCACCACATGCGGCGCGGCCTTCATCGCCGCATCCACCGCCGCGCGGTTGTCCTCGATCCAGCCCCAGTCGAAGCAGAGGTTGTCGGGAATCTCGTCATGCACCCGGTTCGAGGCATCCGCCACCGCCGCCTTCATGTCGACGATGGCCGGCAATTCCTCGATCACCGAATCCTCGGCCAGCTGCTCGGCGGCATCCTTGGCCTGTGACAACGTTTCCGCGATCACCGCCGCATAGGCGTCGCCGACATGGCGCACCTTGCCATGCGCCAGAACCGGGCGCTTCGGCTCGCGCATCGGGGTGCCGTCGCGGCTGTTGATCAGCCAGCCCGCCGGGTTGCCGCCGACATCCTTGAAATCCTCGCCGGTGAAGATGGCCAGCACGCCCGGCATCGCGGCGGCCTTGGCCGTGTCGATCTTCTTGATCCGCCCATGCGCGACAGTCGAGCGGACGAAGACCGCCGCCGCCTGCCCGTGCAGCGCCATGTCATCGGTATAGACCCCGCGTCCGGTCAGGAAGCGGATATCCTCGCGGCGCTTCTGGGGCGCGCCGATCCCGTGATCCTTCGGCATCTCTCCCCCCTATTCCGCAGCCAGCGCGCTGACGTCCTGCCCAGAGGCAGCCATCACGGCCTTGACGATGTTGTGGTAACCCGTGCAGCGACAGATGTTGCCGTCAAGGTAATGCCGCACCTCGGCTTCCGTGGGCTTCGGGTTCTCCGCCAGCAGCGCGGCAGAGGACATCACCATCCCCGGCGTGCAGAAGCCGCATTGCAGCCCGTGATGATCCTGGAACGCCTGCTGGATCACCCCCAGAGAGCCATCGGCATTCGCCATCCCCTCGATGGTCTTGACGTTCGCCCCCGCCACGTCCTGCGCGAAGACGGTGCAGCTTTTCACCGGCTGGCCGTCGACATGCACCACGCAGGCGCCGCACTGGCTGGTGTCGCAGCCGACATGGGTGCCGGTCAGCGCCAGCCCCTCGCGCAGGAAGGCGGACAGAAGCGTCCGCCCCTCCACTTCCCCGGAAACGGCCCTGCCGTTCACGGTCATCGAGACCTTGGTCATGCTTCTCCCTCCCTGGGTATTCCTGGGTTTGCGCCGGTTCAGCCAAGCAGTCGTCTGAACCAACCCTTCGTCTTTTCCCCCGAATCGGCAACAGCTTCTTCGGGCGCCTCCTCCGCATCCGGCTCCTCCACCGCGGCCTGGAAGCGGGTGAAGAACTCGTCCGCCAGCTTCTTCGCGAAACTGTCGATGATCCGGCTGCCCAGCTGCGCGATCTTGCCGCCGACATTGGCCTCGGCGGCATAGGTCAGCCGCGTGCCGCCCTCCATCGGCTCGAAGCTCACCTCCGCGCCGCCCTTGGCAAAGCCCGCGACGCCGCCCTTGCCCTCGCCGCTGATCTTCAGCGACTTGCCCGGCACGATGTCGGAAAGCTGCACCAGCCCGGTGAAGGTGGCGCTGACCGGCCCGACTTTCTGCTTGACCACCGCCTCATAGCCCCCGGCGACGGATCCGGTCAGGCTTTCGCAGCCGGGAATGCATTCCTTCAGCACCTCGGGGTTCAGGATCGCGTCCCAGACCACTTGCGGGTTGGCCTTGATGTCGCGGGTGTCGGTCAGCTTCATGGAAAGTCCCCCTCTTGGCACCAGCCTAAGGGGCGACCCGACCCCCGCGCTATGCTGCATAAGTCGTATGCCGCCGAAGCACGCAGGAAGGCATGCCGCGAGGCAGGCGCTAAAGCCCGGTCATGACCGCTTCCAGCGCCTGCGGGTCGATGGGCTTGTACAGAAGCCCGATCCCCGCCGCGGTCGCCGCCGCCCGCAGGTCCCAGCCCCGGTTCGCTGTGATCAGGCGGGCGGGAACCGGGCCATGCCGGGCGCGCAGGCGAGTGACGAACTCGATTCCGCTGATTCCGGCGCCAAGCTGGTGGTCGACCAGGAAGATGTCCGGCAGGATGCCGATCTCTTCGATCAGCGCCAGAGCCTCCTCGCCCGAAGAGGCCTCCAGCACCGTCATCCCCCATTTCTCCAGGATCAGTCCCAGCGCCCGCCGCATGTCCGCGTCATTCTCGACCAGGAACACGATCCGGTCCGCGGCAAGCGCCTTGCCGTCCTGCCGCTCCGGCGGATCGCTTGGCCGGGGCCGGTCGGGCCCGACCGCGCTTCGTGGCACCTGCACCATGAAACAGCTGCCCCGGCCCACCACCGACCGCAATTCCAGCGGATGCCCCAGCAGCGCGCAGGCCCGCTCCACGATGGCCAGCCCCAGCCCCATCCCCTCGCTGGCCGAGGCGCGGGCGTTCAGGCGGTGGAACTCCTTGAAGATGTCGTCCTGCGCCTCTTCCGGGATGCCCGGCCCGGTGTCCCAGACCTCCAGCCGCAGCCCCGACCCGCGCCGCCGCGCGCCGACCAGCACCCGGCCCCGCGCCGTATAGCGGATCGCATTGCCGATCAGGTTCTGCAAAATCCGCCGCAGATAGGCCGGGTCGCTTTCCACCGCCAGCCCGCAGGGCACCACCGTCAGCGCCAGCCCCTTCGCCGCCGCCAAAGGCGCGAACTCATCGGCCAGCGTCCGCAACAGCCGGTCCAGCGCCACGCTGCCCACGCTGACCGCCGCCTTCCCGCTTTCCAGCTTCGAGATGTTCAGGAGCGCATCCAAGAGCCCCTCGACCGAGACCAGCGCATTCTGCGCCTTCTCCAGCGCCAGCTGCGCCCCCGGCTCCAGCCCCTCGCCGCCGATCAGGCCGATGAACAGCTTCGCCGCCGACAGGGGCTGCAACAGGTCATGGCTCGCCGCCGCCACGAACCGCGAGCGGCTGGCATTCGCCCGCTCGGCATCACCCAGCGCATCCTCCAGCTCCAGCGTCCGCTCGATCACGCGGGCCTCCAGCGTCTCGTTCGCCCGGCTCAGCGCCTCCAGCGCCGCGCGTTCCGCCGTCACGTCGGTGAAGCTCAGCACGAATCCCCCGTCCGGCGTGCCCTGGGCAAAGACGTCGAGGATCAGCACATCCCCGCGCCGGACCTCGAATTCCAGCGGCGACCGGAGGCCATCGGCCCGCACCCAGTCCAGAAGCTGCCCGGCGGACATTCCGGCCTCGAACCGCATCTCGCTGCGGAACCGGCTGAACAGCGGCTCGAACGAGGCCCCGATCCGCAGCCGCCCCATCGGCAGCGACAAAAGCGTGCCAAGACGCTGGTTCCAGCCCACCAGCCGCGCCTCGGCATCGAAAATGCCGACCCCCTGGTCGATATGGTCCAGCGTCGCCCGGATCACCCGCGCCTGATCGTCCAGAAGCTTGCCGCGTTCATGCCGCTCCGCCCGGATGATGTCGGTCACGTCGGTCTGCAGGATCACCGTGCCGCCATCCGCCGTGCGATGCTCGCTCACCTGCACCCAATGCTCGCCCGCCAGCCGCACGTTGAAGCTGACATGGCGGTCCGCGTGCCGCCCCATCCGACCCGCCGCCCAGTCGCGCGCGCCCTCCGTCCCCGGCAGCGCCAGATGCGGCGAGCGGCTGACCATCGCCACATAATCTGCAAAGGCGAGACCGGGTCGCAACTGCCCGTGAACATCCGGCATATGCATGGCAAAGCGCGAGTTGCACATCACCAGCCGCTCCTCGCGGTCGAACAGGGCAAAGCCCTCCTGCACCGTCTCGATCGCGTTCGACAGGTTCTGCCGCGCGGTCTCTGCCTCGCGCATCGCTTCAGCCAGCCGCCCGTTCGATTCGTTCAGAAGATCCAGCGCCCGGCCCAGATCATGCGTGCGCTCGCGCACCTGATCCTCCAGCAGCGCCGCGCGCTGGAACTGGGCATAGGCGGCACCGCTGTCATCCGTCGCCTGCTCCACCCGCCGCATCAACGCCTCGGCGATGGTCAGAAGCTTCTCTGCCCGCCGCTCGGCACTGTCCGCCGGGTTGATCAGCGACTCGATCATTCCGCAGCTTTCGGCGGATAGATCGCCACCCCGGTCATGGTCTGGTTTACATGCATCGAATTCAGCTGCTCGCCATAGGTGGAAAAGCCCACCACCCCATGCCGCTTCAGCAGGGCCGAAACCGCCCCGAAAAGCTGGTTCTCCTGCGCCTCGATCCGCCGCAGGATGCAGTCGCAGGCGAGGATCGCCGCAGGACTGCCGCCCGCCGAAAGCTCCGTCAAGGCCCGGTCCAGATGCGCCGCCATGTCCTGCGGTTCGGCAAGCGTCAGCACCAGCCCCTCGTCGATGGCCGAGAAGAACACCAGATCGCCGTTCGGTTCCATCCGTTGAATGGCGCGGACATGGTGGCTGCCACCCAGCCGCACCACGACCGGATGCGCCGCGAAGGTGAAGGTCGTCAGCTGCGCCGGGTCCTTGCCCAGAAGCCGCGCATATTCCTGTGCTGCGGGTTCCGCGTTGATCTGATGCACCACACGCCGGGCCGGGTCCGCGCCGGTCACCACCATGCGCCGGTCGGTCGGGATCAGGTGGTTCAGGCTAAACACGCGCACCTTGCAGGCGGTGCGCACCAGCAGCAATGCGGCCCAGCCCTGCCGAAACCGCCCGTCCTGCAAGATGAAGGTCGCCTTGAACCGCGTGCCGTCCCCGGCCGAACCACCAAACAACGGCACCGGCCCCAGCCCCGGCCCCAGCGCCGCCGTCAGCTCGTCCTCGCGGATCGACAATCCGTCGACCATCACGAAGGCGAACTCGTCCTCCCAGCCGCCATGCCGCCGCGCCAGCCCGGCCCGCGCCCGGATCAGCCGCCCGATCAGCGCCTGCCCGTCCAGATCGGTCAGGTCGATCCCCAGGCAATCGACCGCGAAACTGTCCCGGGGCAGGGCGACCGCGACGATCTCGCCCTCGCAATAGCCCTCGGGCGAAATCTCCCCCGCCGTGGTGCAGCCGATCACGGTAACGCCGGGGAAGGCCGCGCCGAGCCCTGCTTCCAGCGCCGCGCGGTCGGCCTGAGGCGAGACGAACAGGATGACCGCAGCAAAAGGCCCCGGCCCCAGATCGCGCGCCAGCTTCACCAAGGCTTGCGGATCGCCCGCCTCGGCATGGGCACGCGGCATCAGCGGCAGGGCGTCGGGGAAGGCCCCCGGCAAGGTGCGGCTTTCTGCGGTCATCGGCGGCTTCTCCCGGCGCCGATGCTACGGCGGCGCTTCCGGGCAGGGCAAGGGCCAAGGCCGCGTCAACCGCCTTCCGGCATCAGGCTGGCGAAATTCGTCTCGCGCGCGATCAGCACCGCCTGGGTCCGGCTTTGCACCCCAAGCTTGCGCATGATCGCCGTGACATGCGCCTTCACCGTCGTCTCGGCAATCGACAGCTCATAGGCGATCTGTTTGTTGAGCAACCCCTCGCAGATCAGTTGCAGGATCTTCGCCTGCTGCCGCGTCAGCAGCGCCAGCCGTCCGATGGCCTCCTCCCGCGCCGTGGTCTGCGACTTGCCCTCGGGGGGCGAGACATAGCCTTCCGGCAGGAAGCGCCTGCCCGCGCGCAGCGCCTCGAAGGCCGCGCGAAACACCTCGCGGCGCGAATGCTTCGGCACAAATCCCGCCGCCCCGGCAGCCATGCAGGCCCCGATCACCCGGTTGTCGGCCAGCGAGGACACCACCACGACCGGCACCCCCGCCGCTGCCTGTCGCAGCCGGATCAATCCGTCGATCCCGTTCACATCTGGCAGGTTCAGGTCCAGCAGGATGACGTCCGGCGCCGGGGTCAGGTCGACCCGGTGGATCGCCGTCTCCAGCCGGTCGGCGGTCTCGATCTCGGCGATCCCGGCCACCGATTTCAGCGTCATCGACAGGGCATCGCAGAACAAGGGATGGTCGTCCACGATCAGGGCCGAAGCGAAGGGCCTTTCCGTCTCGGGCTGGGAAGCCATCGTCATCTTGCGCCTTCGGGATCGCGTCTGGGACAAGTCTAGCCCAGCCCGCTTCCGCCTGAAACTGGCCAAAAGTCCTATGGTCAGGGCATCGGGCAAGGTTAACCAATCGTGAATTTCAAAAATCAACACTCTGATTTCACATGATATTATTTTCTGTCCACGGTGGACACCTCCAACCCTTCGGCCCTTTTGGTTCGGGCTTTCCCGACCCATCGCCGGACTGTAGGCTGGGCAGGTGCCCGCCCCACCCCCGGGTTTTACAGAAAGGTGCCCGTCATGACCCTCCGCCCCGACCGCCGCTCCGTCCTCACCGGTCTGGCCGCCCTGCCGGTCCTTGCCCGCACCAGCCTCGCGAAGACGGGAACCGAGCGTCCCTTCGATCTGCGGGTGATCATGTCCGGCCACAGCCTGACCGACCCGATTCCCATCCCGCTCACCGCGATGGTGCAGGCTGCCGGCGGGGCCGCGGCCGAGGGCATGCGGATCGACGCCGACACCGTGCCCGGCAGCCCGATCGAAATCCGCTGGAACGAACGCGGCCGCTCCCCCGACTCGCGGGAGGACCTTGCGAACTACGACGTCCTCGTCCTGACCGAGCGCGTCCCCGTCCGGTCGGCCATGCAATGGCATCGCACGAAGGAGCTCTCGCTGGACTGGTTCAACCTCGCCTGGACCAGCGGCAACGGCGGGCGCGGCGCAGAGACGGTGCTCTACGCCTCGTGGATTTCCACCACCAGCGGCCCCGGCAATCAGGATTCCTATGATTCCGAGGAACAGACCATCCCCTTCCGCGAAAGACTGGAGCTGGAGATGGGATCCTGGCAGGAGATCGTGGACCATGTGAACCGGAACCGTGTGGAAGGCAGCCCGCCGATGCGCGCGATTCCGGGGCCGCTGGTCATGGCGGCGGCCTACGACGCGATCGCAGCGGGCACCTCCCCCGGTCTCACCGCGATGACCGATCTTTTCGAGGACAGCATCCACGTCAATTATCTTGGCGGCTTCCTGATCGCACTGGCCCATTTCGCCGTGATCTACGGGCGCGACCCGCGCAGCATTCCCGACCTGCGCGGCGAGGGAAACTGGCCCAGCCGGGACCAGGCCGACTGGATGAAGCAGCTCGTCTGGGACGTGGTGCGGGCCTATCCCGACAGCGGCCTGACCTAACCGCGCCGCTTCGCCTCGATCACCTCCCAGATCCGCGCGGCGGCATTGGTGCCGTCGAACCGCTCCAGCTCCTGGATGCCGGTGGGGGAGGTCACGTTGATCTCGGTCAGCCAGTCGCCGATCACGTCGATGCCGACGAAGACCTGCCCCTTCTCGCGCAGGACCGGGCCGATGGTGCGGCAGATTTCCAGGTCGCGCTCGGTCAGGCCGATCTTCTCCGGCCGCCCGCCGACATGCATGTTCGACCGCGTCTCGCCCGCCTGTGGGACGCGGTTGATCGCGCCCACCGGCTCGCCGTCGACCAGGATCACCCGCTTGTCGCCCTTGGCCACGTCGGGCAGGAACTTCTGCACGATCAAGGGCTCGCGGTTGATGCCCATGAACAATTCGTGCAGCGACGAGAGGTTCCGGTCGTTCGGGTCCAGCCGGAAGACACCTGCACCGCCGTTGCCGTACAAGGGCTTCAGGATGATGTCGCCATGCCGGGCCTTGAAGGCGCGGATCGTGGCCAGGTCGCGGGCGATGGCCGTGGGGGGCGTGAGCGTCGGGAAGCGCAGGACCAGAAGCTTCTCGGGGCTGTTCCTGACCCAGAACGGATCGTTCACCACCAGGGTCTTCGGGTGGATCATCTCCAGCAGATGCGTCGTGGTGATGTAACCCATGTCGAAGGGCGGATCCTGCCGCAGCCAGACGACATCGAAATCGCCAAGGTCGACCTCGGTCTCCGCCCCATAGGTGACGTGGTTGCCGACCTCACGCCGAACCTCGATGGGCCAGCCACGCGCCAGGACCCGACCCTCGACGAAGGCCAGCCGGTCGGGCGTGTAGAAGAAGAGGCTATGCCCGCGCTCCTGCGCCTCAAGCGCGATGCGGAAGGTCGAATCCGCGTTGATGTTGACCGACCCGATCGGGTCCATCTGCAGGGCTACCTTCAGCGACATGGCTCACTCCTTCGTGTTGGGGAAGTGATGGCCGATGCCGCCGGAAGATGCAATTCAGCCTGCGAAGGCGTTTTCCACCACCTCGATGCGACCCAGGCCATCGACCAGCGCCAGATCGATGCGCAGGTCGGTCAGAAGCCCCTTGGGTTCGCCTGCCAGGAATTCGTCGACGGTGGCGAAGATCCGCCCGATCTGCGCCTGCGAGATATGGCTGGCCGCCATGTCATGCGTCCGGCTTTGCTTCACTTCGACGAAGATCACCTCGTCGCCGCGACGGCCGATCAGGTCGATTTCCCCGGTGATCCCCCGCCAGTTCTTCGCGCAGATCGCGATGCCCCGATCTTCATAGAGCCGCGCGACCGAGGCTTCGGCGGCATGACCGGCAATATGGTTCTTGAGCCCGCGCAGCTTGCGGGTCTGACGGGCGGGCGAAGGGGAGAAATCGAACGGCATGGCCTATCCCTGGCTGCGATCAAGCGCGATCCGGTACACGATCTTGCGCGATACCCCCAGAGTTTGCGAGACAAAGGTTGCAGCATCCTTAACGGACATGCTCTGCAGTGCGGCATCGAGGGCTGCGCCGATGCTTTCCTCTGTCGCTTCGGCGGGCGCGGCCCGGTCGACCAGCACCACGATCTCGCCCTTGATCTCGCGGGTCTCCACGTCGGCAACGAGCGTCGCCACTGTCCCGCGCAGCACCTCCTCGAAGCGTTTGGTCAACTCGCGGCAGACGACGACCTGCCGGTTGGCGCCCAGTGTCGAAGCCATGTCGGAGAGCAGTGCGCCCAGGCGTTTCGGACTTTCATAGAGGATCAGCGTCGCCTGCACCCCTGCCAGTTCCTCCAGGAAGCTGCGCCGCGCGCCCTGGGCCGAAGGGGGGAAGCCCGCGAAGAGGAAGCGGTCCGAGGGCAGGCCCGACAGCGTCAGGGCGCAGATCGCGGCGCAGGGGCCGGGGGCGGCGGTCATCGGCAGGCCCGCTGCCGCCACCGCCCGCGCGAGTTCGAAGCCGGGGTCGGAGATCAGCGGCGTGCCCGCCTCGGAGGCGTAGGCGAGGCTCTTGCCCTCGGCCAGCAGCCCGACCAGCCGCTGCATCTGTCCCTCTCCCGAATGGTCGTGGTAGGCGATGACCGGGCGGCCGTTCAGCGGGATGCCGTGGATCTCCATCAGGTGCCGGAGCGTACGGGTGTCCTCGGCCACCAGCACATCCGCCCCGGCCAGCACATCCAGCGCCCGAAGCGTGATGTCGCGGGCCGCGCCGATGGGTGTCGAGACGAAATGCAATCCCGGCGAAATCGCGCGCAGAGCGGGTTTGTGGCCGCCATCACCGGGGTCCGCGCCCTGCCTCACAAGTTTACTTCCCCTGCCGAACCCATTACCCTTCCGGGCAAACGCAGCGCGCTGCCACAGTGAGGAAACCTATGTTGTCCGTTATTCGTCGGGCCCGCAAGTCGCTGGGTCGGTTCTGTGTTGGCCTTGGGGCTCTGGTGCTGTCTGCTTGCGTGGCGACGGGTCCCGGCACGGCGCCTCCGGGCAAGGGCGGGTCGGTGCAGGTGGCGCTGCTGGTTCCCTCGGGTTCCGGCCAGTCGCAGGATGAACTCTTCGGCGCGAACCTGGAGAATGCCGCCCGCTTGGCGATGAATGACCTTTCCGGCGTGAACATCGACCTGCGGGTCTACAAGACCGGCGGCAGCCCGGCACAGGCCGCCGCGCTGGCGAAACAGGCGGTGGACGAGGGCGCACAGGTGATCCTGGGGCCGTTCTATTCGGAAGAGGCCAATGCCGCAGGCGTGGCCGTGGCGAACTCCGGGGTGAACGTGCTCGCCTTCTCGAACAACGCCGCCATCGCGGGCGGCAACGTCTTCGTCCTGGGCCAGACCTTTGAGTCCACCGCCCGGCGGCTTGCCGGATACGCGGTGCGCAACGGCAAGTCCAAGGTCCTGATCGTGCATGACCGCAATGTCGCGGGCGAAGTCGGCAAGTCCGCCATCGAGCGGGGCGTCGCCTCGGCCGGGGGGTCGGTCGTCGGCGTGACCTCCTACGAATTCTCGCAGAACGGCATCATGCAGGCGGCGCCGGGCATCGTCAGCACTGCCCGGTCCTCGGGTGCGACCGCGCTGTTCCTGACGGCGGACACCGCGGGGGCGCTGCCCTTGCTCAGCCAGCTTCTGGTCGACAACGGGATCGACAAGGCCACCACCCAGTTCATCGGCCTGACCCGCTGGGACATCCCGCCCGCCACACTGGCGCTGCCCGGCGTGCAGGGTGGCTGGTTCGCCATGCCCGACCCGGGCCTGCAGGCGCAATTCCGCGACCGCTACGCCGGCGCCTACGGCAGCCAGCCGGTGCCGGTCGCGGGCCTGGCCTATGACGGGATCGCGGCGATCGGGGCGCTGGCCAACCGGGCCAAGGGTGGCGCGCCGCTGTCTAAGGGCGACCTGACGCAGTCGGCGGGCTTTGCCGGGGTGTCGGGCATCTTCCGCCTGCTGCCGAACGGCACCAACGAGCGCGGCCTTGCCGTGGCGACGATCCGCGCCAACCAGGTCGTCGTGGTCGAGGCCGCCCCCCGCAGCTTCGGCGGCGCCGGGTTCTGAGCGTAGGTTCCGCCATCGTGACAGGGCCGGTCGAGGTTGAAGCTCTCCCCTCGGCGGCCCCGTCCGGCTATCCCGTGCCGGACGCGGGTGCGCTGACTGCCCGCATCCTGTCCCGCCTGCAAGGGGCGACCGACCCCAAGACCGCCCGCGCACTGGTGGTGCAGGACCTGCAGGCCGCCAAGGCCGAGGCCACCGCCGCCTTCCAGGCCGCTTTCCTGCAATCCCCCCGCCAGTCCCGCGCGCTGATCACCGCCCAGGCGGCGCTGACCGACGTGCTGGTGCAAGTGACGCTGGCTGCCGCCATGCGCCTGCATCCGCTGGCCAACCCGACCGAGGCCGAGCGCATCGCGGTTCTGGGCGTCGGCGGCTACGGGCGCGCGGAAATGGCGCCGCAATCCGACGTCGACCTGTTGTTCCTGACGCCGTGGAAGATCACGCCCTGGGCGGAAAGCGTCATCGAGACGATGCTTTACATGCTCTGGGACCTGAAGCTGAAGGTCGGCCATTCCAGCCGCACGGTGAAGGATTGCATCCGCCTCGGGCGTGAGGACATCACCATCCGCACTGCGCTCTTGGAGCACCGCTTCATCTGCGGCCACGCGCCCCTCGCCGAAGAGCTGGACACGCGGCTCTGGGGGGAGCTGTTCAAGAATTCCGGCCCGGAATTCATCGAGGCGAAGCTGGCCGAACGGGCCGCGCGGCACAAGCGGCAGGGTGGCCAGCGCTATGTGCTGGAGCCGAACGTGAAGGAGGGCAAGGGCGGGTTGCGCGACCTGCAGACGCTCTACTGGATCGGGAAGTACCTGCACCGGGTGCCGTCTTCGGAGGGGTTGGTGGGGGCAGGCCTTCTTAGCCGCGACGAGTTCGAGGGTTTCGCGCAGGCCGAGGATTTCCTCTGGGCCGCGCGCTGCCACCTGCACTACATCACCGGGCGCCCGACCGACACGCTGACTTTCGACCTGCAGGTCGAGGTGGCGGCCCGGATGGGCTATCGCGACACGGGCGGGCGCCGGGCGGTCGAGCATTTCATGCAGGACTACTTCCGCCTTGCGACCCGGGTGGGCGAGCTGACACGCATCTTCCTGACCGAGCTGGAAGCCCGCCATGCCAAGCGCGAGGCGAGCCTTTTCGGCATCTTCAAGCTGACCAAGCGGGTGAAGCCCGGCTACAAGCTGGTGCAGGGCCGGATCGACGTGAAGGACCCGGTGGAGTTCCTGAAGGACAAGTTGAACCTCCTCCGCGTTTTCGAGGAAGGGCTGCGGACCAAGTACCTTTTGCACCCCAATGTCATGCGGATCGTCACCTCGCATCTCGACCTGATCGACGACGACATGCGTGAGGACCCGGAAGGGCAGCGCATCTTCCTGGACCTGCTGCTGAAGCACGGGAATCCGGAACGCTCGCTTCGCCGGATGAACGAGCTGGGGGTTCTGTCCACCTTCATCCCGGAATTCGAAGCCATCGTCGCAATGATGCAGTTCAACGTCTACCATCACTACACGGTCGACGAGCATATCATCCAGACCATCTCCTGCCTCGCCCAGATCGAACGCGGCGAGCTGGTCGAAGACCTGCCGCTGTCGTCGTCCATCCTCAAGGAAGGCGTGAACCGGCGGGTCCTTTATGTCGCGCTCCTGCTCCACGACATCGGCAAGGGGCGGCCGGAGGACCATTCCATCCTTGGCGCGCAGATCGCCCGGCGGGTCTGCCCCCGGCTGGGGCTGGATGCCGAGGAATCCGAGACGGTGGAATGGCTGGTGCGCTACCACCTTCTCATGTCCGACATGGCGCAGAAGCGTGATATCGGCGACCCCCGCACGGTGCGCGATTTCGCCAAGGCGGTGAAGACCCGCAAGCGGCTGGACCTGCTGACGGTGCTGACCGTCTGCGACATCCGCGGCGTCGGGCCGGGGACCTGGAACAACTGGAAGGCCATGCTGCTGCGCCAGCTTTACAAGCTGACCGCCGATGCGCTGGAAGGTGGGCTGGAAACCCTGAACCGCGAGAACCGGCAGGAGGAGGCCACCCGCGCCCTGGCCGAACGGCTGGCGGGCTGGGACCCGGCGGCTGTCGAACACGAGATGACGCGGCATTACGCGCCCTATTGGCAGGGCCTGTCGACCGACACGCATGAGGTTTTCGCGCGACTGCTGCAAGGCCTCGGCGACGACGAGATCCGCATCGACCTGCACCCCGACGCCGACCGCGACGCCACCCGCGCCTGCTTTGCCCTGGCCGACCATCCCGGCATCTTCAGCCGTCTTGCCGGTGCCCTGGCGCTGGTCGGCGCGAACGTGGTGGATGCGCGGACCTATACCTCCAAGGACGGATACGCCACCGCCGTCTTCTGGGTGCAGGACATCGAGGGCCATCCCTACGAAGTCAGCCGCCTGCCGCGCCTGCGGGGGATGATCGACAAGACGCTGCGGGGCGAGGTGGTGGCGCGCGACGCCCTGAAGGACCGCGACAAGATCAAGAAACGCGAGCGCGAGTTCCGCTTCCCGACCCATATCACCTTCGACAACGAGGGCTCGGAAATCTACACCATCATCGAGGTCGACACCCGCGACCGGCCCGGCCTGCTGTATGACCTGACCCGGACGCTGGCGGTGAACAACATCTACATCGCCAGCGCCGTCATCGCGACCTATGGCGCGCAGGTGGTCGACACCTTCTACGTCAAGGACATGTTCGGTCTGAAGCTGCACCAGAAGCACCGGCAGGAGGCGCTGGAAAAGAAACTGCGCCAGGCCATCGCGGAAGGGGCCGAAAGGGCCAGCGCATGAGCAGTTCGCGCGGGATGATCCGCAGCATCGTGGCGCTGGGCGGCTGGACTCTCGTCTCGCGCGGGGCGGGACTGGTGCGCGAGCTGATGATGGCCGCCTATCTGGGCGCGGGGCCGGTGGCGGATGCGTTCAACGTCGCGTTCAGCCTGCCGAACATGTTCCGCCGCTTCTTTGCGGAAGGGGCCTTCAACCAGGCCTTCGTGCCCTTGTATGCCAAGAAGCTGGAAGCGGGCGAGGATGCCGAGGATTTCGCGCAGAACGCGTTTTCCGGCATGGCCGCCTTCCTGACTGTCTTTTCCCTGATCGGCACGCTAGCCATGCCTTTGCTGGTCTGGGCGATGGCGGCAGGCTTCGTCGGGGACGGGCGCTTCGACATGGCGGTCGACTTCGGGCGGATCACCTTCTGCTACGTCGGCTTCATCTCGCTCTTCGCGCTTCTCTCCGGCATCCTGAACGCGCATGGGCACTTTGCCGAGGCCGGGGCGGTGCCGGTGCTGATGAACCTTGTCTTCATCGCCGCGATGTTCCTTGCCAGCCGGATGGGCTGGGACATGGGGCAGACGCTGGCCTGGACCACGCCGGTCACCGGCCTCGCGCAGCTTCTGTGGACCATGTACGCCGCCCGACGGATCGGGTTCATTCCCCGCCTGCGCTGGCCGCAGCTGACACCGGACTTCAAGCGCCTGATGGTCAACATGGGGCCGGCGCTGCTGGTCGGGGGCGTGGTGCAGATCAACCTTCTCGTCTCGCGCCAGGTCGCCTCGGGGACCGAGGGCGCGATCTCCTGGCTGGTCTACGCTGACCGGCTGTACCAGCTGCCGCTGGGGGTGGTCGCCATCGCCGTCGGCACCGTCCTCCTTCCCGAACTCAGCCGCCGCCTGCAGGCCGGGGACCATGCCGGCGGCCGCGAGGCCTTCAACCGCGGCACCGAATTCGCCCTTCTCCTGACCCTCCCCGCCGCCGTGGCGCTGGTGGTGATCGCGCTGCCCATCACCGAGGTCCTTTACCAGCGGGGGCTATTCGACGCCGAGGATACGGCCGCCACCGCCCTTGCGCTGGCGATCTACGGCCTCGGCCTGCCCGCCTTCGTGCTGCAAAAGGCGCTGCAACCGCTGTTCTACGCCCGTGAGGACACCCGCAGCCCGTTCCGCTATGCCGTCTGGTCGATGGCGCTGAACGCCGCCCTTGCCTTTGGCCTGATGCCCGTCATCGGCTTCTCCGCCGCCGCCTGGGCCACGACGCTGTCGGCCTGGGTCATGGTCGGCCAGCTCTGGTGGGGCGCACGACGGCTGGGCGAGGAGGCCCGCTTCGACGCCCGCTTCCTGTCGCGCTTCTGGCGCATCTGTGCGGCTTCGGCCCTGATGGGGGCGGCACTCTGGGGCGGTTGGATGCTGCTGCAACCGATGCTGGACGCCAAGGCCTACCGCATCCTTGCGCTCGTCCTGCTCATCGCGCTTGGCATGGCCAGCTACGCGCTTGCCGCCTTCGCGCTCAAGGCCGTGCGGCTGTCGGACCTCAAGGCGCTGAGACGTCAGCGCTGACGGATCATCTGCACCACGCGGCTGAACCCGCCGGGGCTGACCACGAAAGACAGAAGGAACCCGGTGGCGAAGCCTGCGACTTCGGCCACCCAGTCCCAGCCGCCACCGAAGAGCAGGCCAAAGACCAGCTGCACCGCCAGAAGCATCCCGATCAGGCTGAAGGCCCGCAGCCGGTTCGCCCCCACCAGCGCCAGCTTGGTCCAGATCAGGAAGGTGAAGGCTCCGATAAGGCCATAGACCCCGGGATAGGCCCCGATCAGCTGCGTCCGAAGGCCCGGGACCAGAAGCCCGTAGGCCGCACCGCCCACGAGGGCCGAGCCGAGGAACACCGCCAGCACCCCCCACCAGCGGAAGACCTCACCCACCATCTTGCCAAGCGCCAGCACCATGACCACGGCGAAGAGCGCGTTGGTGAAGCTGGCGTGCACGGTGACGTAGCTCAGCAGCCGCGGCAGCTCCTCTACCGGATTGCCGCCGTTCACCCATTGATACTTGAGCAGCTCCGGGAAGAGGCCGAACCGCTCCACTGCCTGCAGGCGCCAGCCGATCGCCTCAGGGCCGCCGACCACCCCGGCCTCGCCCAGCGACAGCACCACCTCCATCGCGATCAGCGGCAGGGCCAGCGCCCAGACCACCCAGGGCAAGGGGTTCAACGGGGCTGCGTTGTGATCGGGGTCCATGCCAGTCCTGTGTGATTGACGCCTGTTGCCCCTTCGATTACGCGGGTTTGCAAGCTTAATCCAGACGGAGCCACGCCCCATGTCTTCCGCAGCTTCGGCGGTCCAAACGCCGAAAACCTTCAAGCCCCGCATCTTCTCGGGCATCCAGCCCTCGGGCGGGCTGACGCTTGGCAACTACCTCGGTGCCTTGAAGCGCTTCGTGGAAAAGCAGGACGAGGGGATCGAGACGATCTACTGTCTTGTCGACATGCATGCGATCACCGTCTGGCAGGACCCGGAAAAGCTGCGCCAGCAGACCCGCGAGGGCGCTGCCGCCTTCATCGCGGCGGGGATCGACCCGGTCCGTTCCATCCTGTTCAACCAGAGCCAGGTCTCGGCCCATGCCGAGCTGGCCTGGATCTTCAACTGCGTCGCGCGCATGGGCTGGATGAGCCGCATGACCCAGTGGAAGGACAAGACTGCCGGCAAGAACGCCGAAGCGGCGAGCCTGGGCCTGTTCGCCTATCCCGCCCTGATGGCGGCCGACATCATGGCCTACCACGCCACGATGGTCCCGGTGGGCGAGGATCAGAAGCAGCACCTGGAGCTGACCCGCGACATCGCGATCAAGTTCAACAACGACTACAAGGTGGATTTCTTCCCGGTCGTGGAACCCTTGATCGAGGGCGCGGCGACGCGGGTGATGTCCCTGCGCGACGGCACCAAGAAGATGTCGAAGTCCGACCCTTCAGATCAAAGCCGGATCAACCTGACCGACGATGCCGACACCATCGCCGCCAAGATCCGCAAGGCGAAGACCGACCCGGCGCCGCTGCCCGAAACGGCGGAGGGCCTCAAGGACCGGCCCGAGGCGCGCAACCTCGTCAACATCTACGCCGCCCTTGCGGGCCATACGGTCGACCAGGTGATCCGCGATTTCGCCGGGGCGCAGTTCGGCACCTTCAAGCCCGCGCTCGCGGACCTTGCGGTGGCCAAGCTTGCACCGATCACCACCGAGATGAACCGCCTGATGGCCGACCCCGGAGAGATCGACCGCATCCTTGGCGACGGGGCCGATCGCGCCGATGCCCTGGCCCGCCCGATCCTGGAGCAGGTCTACGACATCACCGGCATGATCCGCTCGCGCCGGGGCTGACTGTCACACTCCCGTTGCACCCCGGCCCTAGGGTCGGGGCGTTCGGAGATGCGATCTGTCCCCATCGCCGGTCCGGCCCGCTGCCCCTGAAAGGCCCGACCATCCCGACATGCCCCTGTGCTTCCCCGCACGGGGGCTTTTTTCTGCCTGGGCGTGTGGCGTTGCCCAAGTCGCTCTCGCCCGATGCCAAGTCTTTGACTCTACAGACTCTCCCGGATGCGCAATCCGCTTGTCCACAGCTATTTTCGTAAGAAATCGCTTTACAGACTTCCGTGCGGCCCGCACTATATCTAGTAAGGGCTGCGTCGGGCAAACGCTGATCCTTGCCAGACACCCAGCCGCTGGGGTCGAACCGCCCCAATGGCATCAAAATGAGGCCGGGCATGTCGCTTTCCGAAGACTACGCTGCGATGGAGGACCTCCATCCCATCGATATCGTCGAGACCCTGGCCGAACACCATGCCTGGGAATTCGACCGCGTGACCGACGACCAGATCGCCATGGCGGTCGAGGGCCAGTGGCGCACCTATTCGCTGACCTTGGCCTGGTCCGAGCAGGACGAGACGCTGCGCCTGATCTGCACCTTCGAGATGGAGCCACCCGAGGAAAAGATCGGCGCGCTGTATGACGTGCTGAACCGCTGCAACGACATGGTCTGGTCCGGCGCCTTCACCTGGTGGTCGGAGCAGAAGCTGATGGTCTGGCGCTATGGGCTGGTGCTGTCGGGCGGGCAGGTGGCAGGGCCGGAGCAGATCGACCGGCTGATCGCGGCGGCGGTGATGGCCTCGGAGCGGTTCTACCCGGCGTTCCAGCTTGTCTCCTGGGGCGACCAGACCCCGGCGCAGGCGATGAAAGTCGCCATTGCCGAGGCTTACGGGCGCGCCTAACCTTGCCCCCGGTTGAAGGGGGTATCCATGACTTTGGAACGCGTGGCCCGGGACGGGCTGGTGCTGCTTGGCTGCGGCAAGATGGGGACGGCTTTGCTGACCGGCTGGCTGGCCGCCGGGGTGCCTGCGGCATCGGTCTGGGTGATCGAGCCCAATCCGACCGACTGGCTGAAGGGCAGTGGAGTCCATCTGAACCAGGGGGTTCCGCCTGCGCCTGCGGTGGCGCTGCTGGCGGTGAAGCCGCAGATGATGGGCGCGGCCTTGCCGTCCCTGCAGGCCTTGGGCAATGGCAAGACGCTTTTCGTCTCCATCGCCGCCGGGACGCAGATTTCCACCTTCGAGGACGTGCTGGGCACCCGCACCCCCATCGTCCGCACCATGCCGAACACGCCCGCGATGGTGGGCCGGGGGATCACGGCGCTGGTCGGCAATGCTCATGTGTCCCCTTCCGACCTTGCCTTGGCGAAAAGCCTGATGGCGGCGGTCGGGCAGGTGGTAGAGCTGACCCATGAAGATCAGATTGACGCGGTGACCGCCGTCTCCGGCTCGGGCCCGGCCTACGTCTTCCACCTGATCGAGACGATGGCGGCGGCAGGCGAGGCCGAGGGGTTGCCTGCCGATGTGGCGATGCAACTCGCGCGCGCCACAGTCTGCGGGGCGGGGGAGCTGGCGTTCCAAAGCCCTGAAAGTGCTGCACAACTGCGGATCAACGTGACCTCGCCCGGAGGGACAACGGCTGCTGCCTTGGGGGTGCTGATGGATGCGGAAACCGGCTTTCCGGCCCTGCTGAAACGCGCGGTGAAGGCTGCTGCCGACCGGGGGCGGGAGCTGGGGAAATGACCATCACCTATGCCGATTTCGAGAAGGTCGACATCCGCGTCGGCCGCATCACCCGCGCCGAACCCTTCCCCGAGGCGCGGAAGCCCGCCTACAAGCTCTGGGTCGATTTCGGAGCGGAGATCGGCGAGAAACGCTCCTCGGCGCAGGTGACGAAGCACTATACGCTGGACCAGCTGATCGGGCGGCAGGTGCTGGGCGTGGTCAACTTCCCGCCGCGCCAGATCGGGCCGGTGAAGTCCGAGGTGCTGGTGCTGGGGGTTCCCGATGAAGACGGCGCGGTCGTGCTGATCGGGCCGGGGCATGAGGTTCCGCTGGGAGGAAAACTGTTCTGATGCAAAGGCTTCTGATCACCCGCCGCCTGCCCGACCGCGTGTTGGAAGCCGCCCGCGCCCGCTTTGACGTGACCCTGCGCGACCGGACCGAGGTGCTGTCACCCGACGAGTTGCGCGCTGCGCTGCGCGACTACGATGCGGTGCTGCCGACCCTGGGCGACCGCTTCCAACCCGATGTTTTCGCGGATGTTTCCGTGCCTCGCGCCAAGATCCTCGCCAACTTCGGCGTGGGCTACAACCACATCGACGCCGGGGCCGCCAGGGCTGCCGGGCTTGCCGTGACGAACACGCCCGGGGCGGTGACGGATGCCACGGCGGATATTGCCGTCAGCCTGATCCTGATGACCGCCCGGCGGTTGGGGGAGGGGGAGCGTGTCCTGCGGGCCGGGGGCTGGGAGGGCTGGGGGCCGGTGCAGATGCTGGGCACCCATGTCACCGGAAAACGCCTTGGGATCATCGGCTTCGGGCGGATCGGCAAGGCGATTGCCAGGCGCTGCCACTACGGCTTCGACATGGAGGTGGTGTTCCACAACCGCTCCCGCGTGGAAGACCCCGGCCTGCCCGCGCGGCAGGTGGAGATGGCCGAGGCGATGGCGGCGGATTTCGTGGTGGTGGCGGTGCCGGGCAGCCCGGCGACGCATCACCTGATCGACGCCAAGGCCTTGGGAATGATGCAGAAAACCGGCATCTTCGTGAACATCTCGCGGGGCGATGTGGTGGACGAACGCGCCCTGATCGACGCGCTGCAACAGCGCCGGATCGCGGGGGCGGGCCTCGATGTCTACGAGTTCGAGCCGAAGGTTCCGGTGGCGCTGATGGCGATGGAGAATGTCACTTTGCTGCCCCATCTCGGCACCGCCAGCCTGGAGGTGCGCGAGAACATGGGGATGATGGCGGTGGAAAACCTGATCGCCTGGGCCGAGGGCCGAACCCCGCCAAACCTGGTTAATCCATAGCCGGATCGGAACCGGAAGCGGCGTCTGCGATCCGTCTGGAGTCGGTATGGAAACCATACATACGCGCGTATGGGCTGAAATCCGTTAACGTTTTGAAGGGCGGGCAATCTGCCCACCCTCCGACGCCGCAGACTACCGGACTACGCCGCTGCCTTCTCGCCCCCGAAGCGGCCGTAGAAGGTCTCGCCCTTCTCGGCCATCTCGCGCAGCAGCGCCGGGGCATGGAAGCGTGGCCCGAACTGGGCGGTCAGGCCGCGGCAAATCTCGACCGCGCGGCCCGCCCCAAGAATGTCGAGCCAGCTGAACGGCCCGCCCGACCAGGGTGCGAAGCCCCAGCCGAGGATCGCGCCCACGTCGCCTTCGCGGATGTCGGTCAGCACGCCTTCCTCCAGCGCGCGGACCGCCTCCAGCACCTGCGCAAAGAGGAGGCGGTGCTGCACGTCGGCCAGCGAGGGCTGCATCTTGTCCTGCGGATACTTGTGCGCCAGCCCGTCCCACAGGCCCAGCCGTTCGCCCTTGTCGGAATAGGCGTAGAAGCCCGCGTTGGATTTCTTGCCCAGACGGCCCTGGTCGGCCATCCAGAACAGCACATGGTCCACCGCCTCATCCGGGTAGTCGGCACCCATCGCGGCCTTGGTCGCCTTGGCGATCTTCACGCCCAGGTCGATGGAGGTTTCGTCGACCAGCTGCAGGGGGCCAAGCGGCATCCCGACCAGTTTCGCCGCGTTCTCGACCAGCGCCGGTTCCACCCCTTCGGCGACCATGCGGATGCCTTCGTTGATGTAGGGGATGATGCAGCGGTTGGCGTAGAAGAAGCGGGCGTCGTTGACGACGATGGGGGTCTTGCGGATCTGCCGGACGAAATCCAGCGCCTTTGCGACGGCGCGGTCGCCGGTCTTCTTGCCCCGGATGATCTCGACCAGGTTCATCTTGTCGACCGGGCTGAAGAAGTGGATGCCGATGAACTGCTCGGGCCGTTTTGACGCGGCGGCGAGGCCGGTGATCGGCAGGGTGGAGGTGTTGGTGGCGTAGATGCAGCCCTCGTCTACCACGGCCTCGACCTTGTGGGTCACGTCGGCCTTGACCTTCGGGTCCTCGAAGACGGCCTCGACCACCAGATCGACGCCTTTCAGCGCGGCATAGTCGGTGGTCGCGGTGATGCGGCCCAGCACTTCGGCGCGTCTCTCTGCCGTGACCTTGCCGCGCTTCAGACCCTTGTCCAGCAGCCCCTCGGAATGCGCCTTGCCGCGGTCCGCCGATTCCTGCGTGGAGTCGATCAGCACGACCTCGATCCCGGCGTTGGCGGCGACATAGGCGATCCCGGCGCCCATCATCCCTGCGCCGATGACGCCGAGTTTCTTCACCGCCATATCCTCGACCTTGGGGCGGTTCGCGCCTTTCTCCAGCGCCTCCTTGTTGATGAAGAGGCTGCGGATCATAGCGCTGGACGAGGGGTTCATCAGGACAGAGGTGAACTGCCGCGCCTCGATCTTCAGCGCGGTGTCGAAGGGCACCAGTGCGCCTTCGTAGACCGCCGCCAGCAGGGCCTTGGCCGCCGGATAGACGCCCATCGTCTTGCCGTGGACCATCGCAGAGGCGCCGACGAAAGTGGGGAAGCCGGGCGCCGAATAGGGCGCGCCGCCGGGCATCTTGTAGCCCTTCTGGTCCCAGGGTTTCACCAGATCGGTCTCGGTGGCGGACAGCACCCATTCCTTCGCGCGCTTCAGCAGGTCCTCGGGCGCCACGACCTCATCAATCAGGCCCGCGCCCTTCGCCTCCTTCGGCGAGGAGAGCTTGCCTTCCAGCAGGAACGGTGCGGCCATCATCGCACCCAGCTTGCGCGACAGGCGGGTGGTGCCGCCCGCGCCGGGGAAGATGCCGACCATGATCTCGGGCAGGCCGATCCTGGCCTTCGGGTTGTCGGCGGCGATGATCCGGTGGCAGGAAAGCGGCAGCTCCAGCCCGATCCCCAGTGCGGTGCCGGGAAGCGCGGCGACGATGGGTTTGCCGCCCTTCAGGGTCTTCGGGTCCATCCCGGCGCGTTCGATCTTGCGTAAGGTATGGTGCATCTGCATCACGCCATCGAAGATCGCCTGCGCGCCGCCCGCCCGCATCTTCGCGATGACGTTCAGGTCCATGCCCCCGGCGAAATCCTTCTTTCCGCTGGTGATGATGATGCCCTTGACGCCCGCGTCCGCCAGCGCCGTGTCGATCAGTCCGTTCAGCGTCGCGAAGGCCTCGGTCGACATGACGTTCATCGACTTGGACTTCAGGTCCCAGGTGATGGTGGCGACGCCGTCGGCATCAGTGGTCATGGTGAAGTCGGTCATTGGGCGATCTCCTTGGGCCAGCCGGGATAGGGGGTGCCGTCCTTCATGGCGAAGGTGCGGAACCCGTTCCGGCGCGTATAATGCAGGTCGATGTCGGGGTAGTGGCAGGCGTCCTCGGCAAAGCGTGTGCCGGTGATGAAGAGCGTGGCAGGCGCGCTGCCGTCGTTGCGCAGGCAATGGGCGTTGGGCTGACCGGCGGGCCATGAGACGCAGGTGCCGGGACCGATCTGGTGCGGGCCGTCGTTTTCCAGAAGCGTGACGGTGCCGTCGAGGACATAGAGGAATTCGTCCTCCTCCTCATGCCAGTGGCGCAGGCTGGTCTGCCCGCCGGGGTTCAGCCTTTCCACGAAGGCGCCGAACTGGGTCAACCCGCCTGCATCGGACAGCGCGATGTCCCAGGCGTCGCCGAGATCGGCGAACCGGGCGGGGTAGTTGTTCTGGCAGTAGAGCTCCGGGACCGAGCCCGTCCGCAGGACATTCGGGCGCGGGGTGCCGTCGAAGGGTTGGCCCCAGGGGGCGCGGAGGTTCATGAGGTCCTGCGGCAGGGTGCCGGATTTCAGCACCGACCCGCCCGCCGCCTCGATCCGCCAGTCGGTCTCGCCGTTGATCTGGCGGCGGCCGTCGTCGGGATAGGTGCAGATGTCGCCCTTGGCCCGGCTGCCTACGATCAGCCAGCGCGCGGGCACGTCGCCCCGGTTGGTCAGGTGGTGGCCGTTCGGATCGCCATGCCGCCAGCAGACGGCATCGCCGGGGAAGAGGTCGGTCATCCCGGTGTCGTCACGCAGGGTGGCGGTGCCGGAGAGGAGGTAGAGGAACTCGTCCTCCGCCGAATGCCAGTGCCGGTGGCCGGACCAGGCGCCGGGGTCGAGCGTGTCGAGATAGGCGCCGAACTGCGTCAGCCCGCCTGCGGTCGACAGGTGCAGGGTGTGCAGGCCCTTCTCGCCGCTGACGGGCGCGTTGGCGGGATCGACGATCATTGCGGGGCCTGCGGACGGCCCGGCCCGTCGGCACCGGCAAAGAAATCGGAGGCGTCCAGCGGCCAGCGGGTCGCTTGCAGGGCGTCGTAATGCGCCTCGGAGAACAGCCAGAGCTGCCCGCGCCGGACCAGGCTTTGCCGCGAGACATGGGGATAGGCCACGGGGTCGCCGTTCGACAGGATATGGGTGTGGTGCCAACCCTCGATCCGGTCGCGGGCGGCATAGTCGGCAGCGCGGGCGACCCGTTCGTAGTGGGTGACGCCACGCGCCTTCAGGCCCTGCGACAGGGAGTCGAAGGTGGGGCGCAGGTCGGCGGTCGTGGTGACAAGCAGTTCGGCGCGGGCGGTGTGCACCAGGTAGGGCAGGTCGATCATCGCGGCATAGCGGTCGAAGTCGCCCGCCAGCACCGCCTGCGAGACGATGTTCAGCGCGTCCTGATAGATCGTGAGCGGGTTCATCTTGGACCTGCCCAGTCGGTGCCGTCCCTGTAGGTGAAGCGCGCCTTGCCCCCCTCCACCTCCAGCTTCAGGTCGACGTCGGAATAGGTCGCCACCTCGCGCGGGGCCTTGGTGCCGACGACAAGGAACTTTGCCACCTTGTCGGTGCGGTTGAGGAAATGGTGCCCGTCCGTGCTGCCCGCCGGGAAGGCCGCGCAGTCGCCGGGGCGCATCACCGTCTCGCCCGCGTCCTGCACCAGGGTGCATTCGCCTTCCGTCACCATGACGAACTCGTCCTCGTGCTGATGCCAGTGTCGCAGGCTGGACAGCGCGCCGGGCTCCAGGCTGACGAGGTTCGCGCCGAACTGGGTCAGCCCGCCCGCATCGCCCAGCCGGAGCGAGGACCGGCCCCGCATCATGCTGGCGTAGGGCTCGGGGTAGATCGAGCCGGTTTTCACCGGAACCTTGGTCGGGTCGATCACGGGCATCTTCAGCTCCCTTGGTTGCGTCCCTGTCGCGGTCAAACCCGCTCGATGATGGTGGCGGCGCCCATGCCGGAGGCGATGCAGAGCGTGGCGAGGCCCAGCTCCTTGTCCTGCCGCTCCAGCTCGTCCAGAAGCGTGCCGATGATGATCGCCCCGGTCGCGCCCAGCGGGTGGCCCATCGCGATCGAGCCGCCGTTGACGTTGACCAGGGCGGGGTCGACATCGAAGGCCTGCTGGAAGCGCAGCACCACGCTGGCGAAGGCCTCGTTCACCTCGAAGAGGTCGATGTCGCCGATCTGCAAGCCGCTGTCGCGCAGGATCTTCTGCGTTGCGGGAACCGGGCCGGTCAGCATGATCGTGGGATCGGTGCCGATCTTCGCGGTCGCGCGGATGCGGGCGCGAGGTTTCAGCCCGTGGGCCTTGCCGAATTCGGCGTTGCCGATCAGCACTGCCGCCGCGCCGTCCACGATGCCGCTGGAGTTCCCGGCGTGGTGGATATGCTCGATCCGTTCCAGATGCGGATACTTCATCAGCGCGATCTTGTCGAAGCCGGGCATGGATTCCCCCATGTCCTTGAACGCCGGTTTCAGCGCGCCAAGCGCCTGCATGTCGGTACCGGGGCGCATGTATTCGTCGGTCGACAGGATCGGCAGACCGTTCTGGTCGGTGATCGTGAGGACCGACTTGGCGAACCGACCTTCCTTCCAGGCCTGTGCCGCCCGGCGCTGGGATTCCACCGCCAGGGCATCGGCCTGGTCGCGGGTGAAGCCATATTCGGTGGCGATGATGTCCGCCGAAATCCCCTGCGGGACGAAATAGGTCTTCATCGCCAAGGTCGGATCGACGGCAATCGCCGCCCCGTCCGAGCCCATCGCGACACGGCCCATCATCTCGACCCCGCCGGCGATATAGGCCTGCCCCGCACCGCCCTTGACCTGGTTGGCGGCCAGGTTCACCGCCTCCATGCCGCTGGCGCAGAAGCGGTTGATGGCAAGGCCCGGGATGTGTTCGTCAAGGTCCGAGGCCAGCACCGCCGAGCGCGCAAGGCACCCGCCCTGCTCGCCAACCTGGGTGACGTTGCCCCAGATCACATCCTCGACCGCATGGCCTTCCAGCCCGTTCCGCTGCTTCACCGCGTTCAGCACCTTGGCCGAGAGCGCGACCGAGGTCAGCTCGTGCAGGGAGCCATCGGGACGGCCCTTGCCGCGCGGGCTGCGGACGGCGTCGTAGATGAAAGCGTCGGTCATCGGTAACTCCTTACGCGGGGAAGGCCCGCTGCATCAGGTCATAGGGGTGTTTCCAGCCGGGCAGGGCCGCGATGCGGGCAAGCCAGACGTCGATATGGGGCCAGTCCTTGCGGTCGAATCCGAAGGGCTCGGGGTAGAAAAGGTAGCCGCAGCAGGAGAGGTCGGCGATGCTGGGCCCGTCGCCGACGATCCAGTCGCGGGCGGCGAGGTGGTCGTTCAGGATCGTATAGGCCGCCTTGAGCCGCCCTTGCAGGAAGGGGATCACCGCCTCGGGGCGCTTGTCCGGGGGCAGGAAGTTCATCAGGAAGCGGGTGGTGCCGATCACGGTCGAGAGCTTGTGGTTGTCCCAGAACAGCCAGCGCAGGATTTCCTGCCGATCTTCGGGCCGCCCGCCAAGCTGGCCGGTCTTCGCGGCGATATGCTCAAGGATTACGCCGGACTGGGTCAGCGTCAGGGCGCCGTCGACCAGCACAGGCACCTCGCCCATCTCGTTGATCTTGCGAAACTCCGGCGACCGCGCCTCGCCCTTGAAGAAGTCGACGAAGACCGGCTGCCAGTCGGTGCCGGTCAACGCCAGCGCCAGCGCGCATTTGTAGGCGTTGCCGCTTTCGCCGAATGAGTAGAGCTTCACGTCACATCCCCCATCTGCACCCGCCAGCCCGGCCCGAAGGTCGGAATGAGTATTTGTCGCCAAGAGGAAGCACCATTCGTTAACCCTTCCCCGCTACCCTCTCCCTCGCGGTACAGGCTGGAGAGCCGATGACCGCCCAAGGGGAAGCTCCGTCCCGCCCGGTCGCATAGCCAAGGCGATGATCGCGGGACGGAGTGGACCATTGTTCATTCCTCTTGGCGCAAAATACTCCCCCGCCGGAGGCGTCCCGCAGCTGCAGCCCGCGCGACGCCCGGTATCAAAGCCTAGAACGCCTCGGCGGCGAGTGCCATCACAGGATCGGCACCGCTTTCGATACGGGCGAGATGCGCGGCACAGGCCGGCAGCTGGCGCGCCATGTAGAAGCGGCCCGTGGCGATCTTGGTATCGTAGAAGGCGCGGTCCTCGGCGCCCGCGTCCAGCGCGGTGTAGGCGGCCTTGGCCATCCGGGTCCACATCAGGCCCAGGCAGACATGGCCCATCAGGTGCATGAAGTCATAGGACCCGGCCAGCGCGGCGTTGGGGTTCTTCATGCCGTTCTGCATGAAGAACATGCCCGCCGCCTGCATCTGCTTCGACGCGGCCTTCAGGGGTTCGACGAAGCCCGCCATCCGGTCGTCGCCGTCATGCGCCTTGCATTCCGCCTTCACCATCTCGAAGAAGGCCATCACATGCTTTCCGCCATCGGTGGCAAGCTTGCGGCCCACCAGGTCCAGCGCCTGCACGCCGTTCGCGCCTTCGTAGATCTGCGCGATGCGGGCGTCGCGGACGAACTGCGACATGCCCGTTTCCTCGATATAGCCGTGCCCGCCGAAGACCTGCTGGGCCTGCACCGCCATCTCGAAGCCCTTGTCGGTCTGGAAGCCCTTGAGCACCGGGGTCAGCAACCCGATCAGCCCGTCCGCCGCCGCGTCGCCCTGGTGCGCGCGGTCGATCAGCGTCGCGCCCCAGTAGGTCAGCGCGCGGGCGCCTTCGACGAAGCTCTTCTGCTCCATCAGGTTGCGGCGGATGTCGGGGTGGACGATCAGCGGGTCCGCCGGGCCGGTAGGGTTCTTCACCCCGGTCACGTCGCGGCCCTGCAGCCGGTCCTTGGCATAGGCGACCGCGTTCTGGTAGGCGGCCTCGGCCACGGCATAGCCCTGCAACGCCACGCCGAGCCGGGCCTCGTTCATCATGGTGAACATGGCCTTCATGCCCTTGTGCAACTCGCCCAGCAGCCAGCCGGTCGCGCCGTCGTAGTTCATCACGCAGGTGGCATTGCCGTGGATGCCCATCTTCTCCTCGACCTTGCCGACCGAGACGGCATTGCGGTCGCCAAGCGAGCCGTCGTCGTTCACCATGACCTTCGGCACGATGAAGAGGCTGATCCCCTTGGTCCCCTCGCCGCCGCCGGGGGCCTTCGCCAGCACCAGGTGCACGATGTTTTCGGCCATGTCGTGATCGCCGGCCGAGATGAAGATCTTCTGCCCGGTGATCTTGTAGCTGCCGTCCGCCTGCGGTTCGGCCTTGGTGCGCAGAAGCCCCAGGTCGGTGCCGCAATGCGGTTCGGTCAGGTTCATCGTGCCGGTCCACTCGCAGGTGACGAGTTTCGGCAGCCATTTCGCCTTCTGCTCCTCCGTGCCGTGGACGAGGATCGCGGAATAGGCGCCGTGGGTCAGGCCCTGGTACATGTTGAAGGCCATGTTGGCCGAGACGAAGCTCTCGTTCACCGCCGTGTGCATCAGGTAGGGCAGGCCCTGTCCGCCGTAGTCCGGTGCCGCGTCCAGCGACATCCAGCCGCCTTCGGAGAGGGTGCGGAAGGCCGCCTTGAAGCCTTTGGGCGTGCGGACGACGCCGTTTTCCAGGTGGCAGCCTTCCGCGTCGCCGACCACGTTCAGGGGGGTGAGGATCTCCTGCGAAACCTTCGCGGCCTCGTCGAGGATCGCTTCGGTGAAGCTGCGGTCGAGGTCGGAATAGCCCGGAATGTCGGCTTCGCTGATCTTCAGAAGATCGTGCAGCAGGAACTGCATGTCCTTCACGGGGGCGGCATAGGTCGGCATTGCAGGCTCCTCTTCCCTTGTTGGTGCCGCGCCCCTAGGCGCGGGTCGTTCAGGCCGCGCGTTCGGGCACCAGGCCCTTGGCTGCGGCGTCGGCCAGTTCGGCCTTCAGGTCGGCGATGGCCAGGTCCAGCTCGGCGCGCTGGGCCTCCATCTCGGCCAGCCGCGCCACGGCCAGCTCGTAGGCTTTCTGCCGCTGGGCGGTGGCCCCGCCGTCACGGTCGTAGAGGTCCAGCGTCTGGCGGATATCCTCCAGGCTGAACCCGAAGCGCTTGCCGCGCAGGATCAGCGCCAGCCGCGCACGATCCCGCCGGGTGAAGAGCCGCCTTGTCCCGACACGGATCGGGGTCAGCAGTTCCTTGGCCTCGTAGAACCGCAAGGTGCGCGGGGTCACGTCGAACGCCTCGCACATTTCGCGGATGGTCATCACGTCGGTCGGTATGTCGAAAGTCATGGTCAACTCGTCATTGGGAGCATCACTGCGGCGGCAGATGCGGATCCCAGGGTCGGTTTACCAGAGCAGTTGACGTTAACGTCACTGTGACGTCACGTCATGAAAGCGACTGACGTGAAGTCAGAAACCCGGCCCGCAACCCTGGGGGTGACGCAACGGCAAAGGCCGGGCGTTTCGGCCCGGCCTTTGTGCCTTCTGTTGGGGGTATATCAGCGCAGGACCATGCCCTCGGGCCAGGTCAGCACCTGCTCCAGGGTGATCGTCTGCTTGCCCCCGGCGGCAAGGTCGAATTCCCAGGCGAGGATGCCGCGCTGGCCCTCGACATCGGTCTCGGAGGGCTCGGGGCTGGCAGTGACCTCGATCTCCAGGTCGTCCTGTTCGCTGTAGGGCACCTGGTCCAGGATGCGGACCGGCCAGCTTTCCGTGCCGGTATTCTCGACCGTGATCACCGCGCTTTCGCTTTGCTGGTTGGCGCTGGTGAAGACACCCGTCTCGCCGCCCGCGCGCTTCGGCATCTCGCGCTTGACGGTCAGCGTCTCGATGGCGCCGAAGCCCACGTCGATCTCCACGCCGGGCGCGATCACGTCGAGCCAGGTCTGGCCGACCAGCACGCCTTCGCGGAACAGCATGGCCTGACCGGGCAGCAGCGGTTCCGCGCTGGCATTGGTGAAGCTGGCCATGACGAAGGCGGTCTTGTCCAGCCGCGGGACGGCCACCGCCTTCACCACCGGGGCGAAATCCAGGTTGTCGAGCGCGAGGCGCAGGTTCTCGGCCCCCGTCGCGACGGTGACGGCTTCGGGGTAGTGATAGACGACAGTGTCACCCTCATACCCCATCCCGGCGGTGACGGTCGGGGCGGGGGCCGCGACGGTTGCCGGGGCCGCTTCGTACAGCACGTCGCCTGCGCCCATCACCTTGCGGGCACGGTCTTCCTCGGTCTCTTCAGGCCCGATCGACCGCAGCTCCGGCCAAAGCTGCGAGGGCGCAGCCTGTTCGGCGGGGCGCGAGGATGAGAGGGTCAGCGCCACCCCGTCCCAATCCTCGCCGGTATACTGGGTGACGAGGACGGCACGGTCGAGCACCAGCTTGTCGCCGCCCTCGCGGGTCAGGTTCAGGTCGTAGACCGGCTGCCAGCTGGCATTGCCGACATACTGGGTGATCGTGACCGTCTCTTCGCCCGCTTCGGCGGCGTTCACCGCGACCGACAGCGCGGTATAGTCCATGTCGACCGAGGGCAGCGAGTCATAGGCAGCTTGCGCTTTCGCCAGCGCGTCCTGCGCCTCGGTCACGGCCTTCCGGGCGGGGGACAATTCTGCCTTGGCGGCCAGCGCGGCCTGCCGGGCGGCCAGCGTCTCGGTGCCGATCATGACTGCCATCGACTTGATCGTGTCGGGCGTCGCCCCGTCCGGCAGCGCGCCGGTGAAGGACGACAGGAACCGCGCCTGCGCCTCGGCGGCCTCGACTTTCGCGGTGATCGCCTCCAGCGCAAGCTGGGCCTGGTCGGTGGCTCCTTGCGCCGCTTCGATGGCCGTCTTGGCGGCCCGCTGGTCTTCGGTCAGCGGGTCCTCGCGCGGGGGCAGGCGGTCGGCCCGCAGGGCGAAGGCACCGACCTGCAGCCCCTCGGACGGCGCCAGGCGGATCGCCCCCGGATCGCTGTCATAGGGCAGGTCGGTGACGAGAAGTTCATGCGCCCCGGCGGACGGGGCAGAGAAAGTGACCTCGCGCGTCAGCTTGGCGCCGTCGGGATAGACGGTGACGGCGGTGATCCGGCTGGTCGCCGCGATGGTGTCGGCGCAAGCAGGCAGGGCGGTGGAGGCGAGAAGGGCGGCAATCAGCGAGCGCATCGGCGGGGCCTTTCGGTTGGGGTCGAGCGAAAGGTAGGCTGGGTGTCGCAGGGGCGGCAAGGCGGGAAACCCGTCCCAAGGATTCCGCCCCGGCTTGCGTCAGTCCATCTCGAACCGAGCGGGGTCGGGCCCGCAACGCTGGCCTTCGTCCAGGGTGGCGATGGCGGCCATCTCGGCTTCGGTCAGGGCGAAGTCGAAGAGGTCCAGGTTTTCCTTGAGGCCGGCTTCCCGAGTGGAGCGGGGAATGACCGAGGCGCCAAGCTGGATGTGCCAGCGCAGGATCACCTGCGCCGGGCTTTTTCCGGCGCGGCGGGCGGCGGCCTGCACCGGGGCGGCGTCGAAGCTTTTCCCCTGGCCAAGCGGCGTCCAGCTTTGGGTGACGATGCCGTGCTTCGCGTGGAACGCCCGGAGCGCGGGCTGCTGCAGGCGCGGGTTGATCTCGACCTGGTTCAGGACGGGGGTGATGCCGGTCTCGCCGATGATCCGGGTAAGTTGCGGCTCCTGGAAGTTCGACACGCCGATGGAGGTGGCGCGCCCCTCCTCGCGCAGCCGGATCAGCGCGCGCCAGCTGTCGAGGTAGAGGTCCTTTCGCGGGCAGGGCCAGTGGATCAGCAGCAGGTCGACATGGGCCAGCCCAAGCCGCTTCAGGCTGGCCTCGGCTGCGTGGAGCGTGCGGTCGAAACCCTGCTCGCTGTTCCAGACCTTGGTGGTGACGAAGACCTGCTCGCGCGGCAGGCCGGAGCGGCGGATGCCCTCGCCCTGGCCTTCCTCGTTGCCATAGATCGCCGCGCCGTCGACCAGCCGGTAGCCGAGTTTCAGGGCGGTGGCGGTGGTCTCGGCGGTCGTGGCGGCGGGGACCTGCCAGAGGCCGAAGCCCAGCTGCGGGATGCTGCGGGTGTCGTTAAGGGCGAGCGTCTGGGTCATCGGGGGTCTCCGGTCGGGGCGGACAGGAAAGCCCGTGCGGCGGGCGGGCGCAAGGGGGCAGGGACGGGCCAGTGCCTGGGCAGCAATTCCCGGCTGAGGGTGGCCTGGAAAGCCGGTACCGAAGCGGCGGACCAGGGCCATGTAGGGCGGGCCGACCTGGCTCGACTTGGCAAGCGTTTCGCCGGTGGCAAGGTCGGTCAGGACAAGGCCCCCGCCCGCCGGGGTGAATTTCAAGGCCCGTTCTTCAAGCGCCCGTTGCAGGTCCCCCCAGCTTTCGGAAACTGCCAGCGCCTCTGCGACGAGAAGCCGAAGGCGCACGAGGAGCCGCTCGTCGATGCCTTCGGCACTCCTCGCTTTGCGTCGCTCGCAGCGCTGGACTTCCAGCCGGACAAGATCGCGCAGCACCGCGCCGGGCGTCTCGTCCCGCTCACGGCAGATCATCTCGAACCGCCGCCACAACACGTCATCACAATGGAAAAGGGTCTCGGCCATAGGCCAAGACCCTCCGTCACAAGGCTTAAGAAACCCTTAGCCCTTCTTCAGGACCTTGGACCCCAGCAGTTCCGCGATCTGCACCGCGTTCAGCGCCGCGCCCTTGCGCAGGTTGTCGCTGACGCACCACAGGTTCAGCCCGTTCTCGATGGTCGAATCCTGCCGCACCCGGCTGACATAGGTCGCGAACTCGCCCACGCATTCGATGGGGGTGATGTAGCCACCCGGCTCGCGCTTATCGACCAGCATGACGCCCGGCGCCTCGCGCAGGATGTCCTGGGCTTCCTGCCAGTCCAGGAACTCCTCGGTCTCGATGTTGATCGCCTCGGAATGGCCGACGAAGACCGGCACCCGGACGCAGGTCGCCGTGACCTTGATCTTCGGGTCGAGGATCTTCTTCGTCTCGGCCACCATCTTCCATTCTTCCTTGGTCTCGCCAGAATCGAGGAAGACGTCGATATGCGGGATCACGTTGAAGGCGATCTGCTTGGTGAACTTCTTCGGCGGCACTTCCTGCACCGGGTTGTAGACCGCCTTGGTCTGCTCCCAAAGCTCGTCCATGCCTTCCTTCCCGGCGCCCGAGACGGACTGGTAGGTGGAAACCACCACGCGCGTGATCTTCGCCCGGTCATGCAGCGGCTTCAGCGCCACCACCATCTGCGCGGTCGAGCAGTTGGGGTTGGCGATGATGTTCCGTTTCGCATAGCCGTGGATCGCCTCGGCGTTCACTTCCGGCACGATCAGCGGGATCTCGGGGTCATAGCGATACAGGGACGAGTTGTCGATCACCACGCAGCCCGCTGCGGCGGCCTTGGGGGCGTAGACTTTCGTCGCCTCGGACCCGACGGCGAAGAGGGCAATGTCCCAGCCGGTGAAGTCGAACGTGTCGAGGTCCCTGGTCTTGATAGTCTTGTCGCCGAAGCTGACCTCGGTGCCGAGCGACTTGCGCGACGCAAGTGCCGCGATCTCGTCCACCGGGAACTCGCGCTCGGCGAGGATGTTCAGCATTTCGCGGCCCACGTTGCCCGTGGCACCCGCGACGACGACTTTGTAGCCCATCGGGGTTCTCCTATCCGTCCCCACCGTCGGGGACGGGCGGCTGTTAGCGTGAAAGGCGCGGGGGGAAAAGCGGATTCGACGGGGCTTGCGTCAGTGCGGACGGTCCTGTGACAGAAGGTAGACAGCAAGGCCGATGGCGGTGGTGACGGCGAAGAACAGGAACACCGCCTCGTAGGGGGCTGACGCGGGCGTCGGGACAGTCGCGGCATGGATGCGACCGGTCACGATCTGCGCAATGCCGATGGGCGCGATGCCGAAGAGGTTGAGAAGCGTCACCCCCCGCCCGGTCAGGTGCGCAGGCACGAAGGACCGGCCATGCGCCAGCACGATGGGGAAGCTTGCGCCGAAAAACCCGGCGGCGACGAGGATCGCCGTCACGACCAAGGGTGAGGCTGCCGCGAACCACCAGAGCGCGACGAGACACCCCAGCATCACCGCGTTCCCCGCGATGACCAGCGCCTTGCGTTGCCCCAGCCAGCGGTCGAGCGGGCCATAGGCGAAGTTCCCCGCCACCATCGCAAGGCCCATCCACAGGCTGACCCGCCCGATCTCCAACTGCCCGGCGCCCTGCACATCGGCGAAATAAGGCCCGATCCACAACCCCCGCAGGCCCGCGATGGGGGCGTAGCAGACCATCATCATGATCAGGATCGGCCAGAGGACGGGCATCCGCAGCAGCTCCATCAGCGACCCGCCCCGCGCGCCCTCCAGCCTCTCCGGGTCGCGCACCAGCACGAGGATCGCCAGCGCCACCGCCCCGGTGATCGCGGCGAGGCCCAGCACGGTTTCTCGCCAGCCGAAGGCCGTCACCGCCCAGCTGAGCGGCAGCGAGGCCGCCACGTTCCCCAGCGTGCCCACTCCCAGCATCAGCGCGGCCAGCGTGCCGAAGACTGCGGGCGAGAACTGCCGCGCGAAGATGAAATACCCGGCCATCAGCACCGGGGCGCAGCCGATGCCGATCAGCGCCATCGCAAGCTTGATCTGCAAGGCCCCGGACGCCTGCGCAAACAGCACCGCGCCCGCCGCCCCCAGCCCCAGAAGCACGCCCGTCGTCAGCCGCGGCCCGACCCGATCCAGCCAGGCCCCGATCGGCACCTGCATCGCCGCGAAAGCCAGAAACCACCAGCCCGAGGCCGAGGCCAGATCAGCCGCGGTGACGTGCAGGTCCTCGGTCAGCACCGGCGTCATCACCGCAAGGAAGGCGCGGTAGAACTGGCTCAGGACATAGGCGAGGACGAGGGCACTGATGCCGATGCGCATGGGACGGGCCTTTCGGGACCCAGAGGTTGTGGCAAGCGCAACAGGCCGGCGCAAGGCCGATTTCTTCAGGAAATCGGTTCGGAGTTTTGCAAACTCCGGTCACGCCCGGACTTGCGGAAATCTCCCGGCAGGGGTCAGATGGGGAATTGTTTCGGAGGTTTCGATGCGCCTGTCGCTATTGCTTGCCCTGTTCCTTGCCACCCCCGCGCTGGCCAATGACGGCTTCGGAGGGCTCTC
Organism: Tabrizicola sp.; assembly: GCF_041911175.1. GTDB lineage: Bacteria > Pseudomonadota > Alphaproteobacteria > Rhodobacterales > Rhodobacteraceae > Tabrizicola. Next base: position 41,014 of record NZ_JAYRPN010000043.1, on the reverse strand, counting down.
GGCCACCGGCCTCACCTTCGGCCAGACCGAGGCCGTCGCGATGGAGGAGGAGCGGCTGTTCATCGGCATCGACACCATCGCCGTCGACTATGTCTTCCGCAACAGCACGGACAAGGACGTGACCGGCGAGGTGATCTTCCCGCTGCCGCCCATCGCCGTCTGGTCCGGCTACGAGTCGATGATGAACCTGCCCGAAGACCTGTCGCGGCCCGACGTGGTGGGCTTCACCGCCACGGTCGACGGCAGGCCGGTCGCGGTGACCATCGACCGGATCGCCGTGCTGGAGGACGGCTATGACGAGGCCAACCCGCCCTCGAAGCAGTACGACAATCCGGGCCGCGACGTGACGGCTGATCTGGAGCGTCTGGGCATCCCGCTGACGCTCGACTATCTGGCGGTGCGCGATGTGCTTCTGTCCTTCCCGACCGAGAAGCGCAACGAACTCACCGCGCTGGGCCTGGCGGAGTATTTCGAGGGCGATCCGGCCAATGACATCGCGCCCGACGTCTGGGGCGCCTGGTCCATCGTGACGCGCTATCACTGGACGCAGACCTTCCCCGCCGGAACGGTGGTGAAGGTCAGCCATTCCTATACCAACCGCCCGCCGGGAGGGCTGTTCTACTGGACCGACCCGCCCGAGGACTACCAGACCTCCCTCAGGGACATGTATTGCATCGACGCGGGCACTTCCAAGGCTCTGGTCAAGGCGCTGAAGAATCCGGCGGGCGACGAGGCGGGCAACTATGGCACCGCGTGGAATATCTCATACGTCCTGCGCACCGCGAACAGCTGGGCCGGGCCGATCAGCAAATTCACCCTGACGCTGGACAAGGGCGATCCGAAGAACGTGATCTCGCTTTGCGCGGACGGGGTGAAGAAGACCGGGCCGACGACCTTTGTTGTCGAGAAGACCGACTACGCGCCCGACCGCGACCTCGACGTGCTGATCGTGCAGCCGATTCAGCAATAGCTGCTCGTCGTGCGCTTCGCTTCTCCTTGCAAAGCGCCCTGCGACGAGAAGCCGAAGGCGCACGAGGAGCGACCGGTCAGGCCGGCTGTCCGACCGGCATCACCCGCTCGCGGATCGGCAGGTGGACCAGCGCACTGAACGCGCCCACCCCGACGCCGATCCACCAGACCAGCGTGTAGTCGCCGTTCAGGTCGTACATCCGCCCGCCCAGCCAGACGCCCAGGAACCCGCCGATCTGGTGGCTCAGGAACACCACGCCGTAGAGCGTGCCCATGTAGCGGATGCCGTAGATATGCGCGACCAACCCGCTGGTCAGCGGCACGGTGGCCAGCCAGAGCGAGCCCATGACGGCGGAGAAGACCAACACCGAAGTCGGGGTGATCGGCAGAAGGATGAAGGTCGCCGCCGCCAGGGTGCGCCCGACGTAGATCCCGAACAGCAGGTATTTCTTGGTGTAGCGCTTTCCCAGATACCCGGCGGTCAGCGTGCCGACGATGTTGAACAGCCCGATCACCGCGATGGAGACCGCGCCGAGGGCCGAGGTCGTGGTGATGCCGATGTCGGCCAGGATGCCGCCCGCGTCGATGGGCGAGCACAGCTCGGTCACGAAGGCCGGGAAATGGGCGGTGATGAACGCCAGCTGATAGCCGCAGGAGAAGAAGCCGAGGAAGATAAGCGTATAGGACGGGTCCTTGAAGGCGCGAACCAGCACGGTGCCCAGGCTTTCCTCCAGCTCAGCCCGCGAGGCCAGCTGCGGGCTGCGCAGGAAGGGAAGGGCGGCAAGGGTGGCAAGGATCACCACGGCGAAGATCGTGAAGACGGTCTGCCAGTGATAGGTCTGCAGCAGGAATTCAGCGGTCGGCGCGCCGAAGACCTGCCCCGCCGATCCGGCGGCGGTGGCGATGCCCAGGGCCATCGAGCGGTTCTCAGGCGAAGAGGCGCGGCTCACGATGGCGAGGATCACCCCGAACCCGGTCCCCGCGATGCCGAAGCCGATCAGGATCGCAAGAAGCTGGTGCTGGCCGGGGGTGACGGCATGGGCCGACAGCACCAGCCCCGCCGCATAAAGGAGCGCCCCGGCGATGATCGCCCGGCGGTCGCCGAACCGTTCCGCCAGTGCCCCGAACAAGGGCTGGCCGATCCCCCAGGCGAGGTTCTGGATCGCGATGGCCAGCGAGAAATCGGACCGGAGCCAGCCGAATTCGGTGGCGATCGGGATCTGGAACACGCCGAAGCTGGCGCGCACGGCGAAGGAGATCATCAGGATCACGCAACCGGCGATCAGGACGGGGGTGATCAGGGGGGTCTTGCTCATGTCGGTCTCCGCACGCCGGGGGCGGAACCTGCGCTGTCGGGCGGCGGGCGTCAAATGGAGAATTGTGATGGATACAGTAACGGATGGTGATCGACGGGGCGCGGCCCGGAATTGCGTGGTCGATGTGTCGCAGCTTGCCGGGCTCCATGCGATCTGACAGGATCGAAAACGCTTTGGGCTTTTGCGGCACGGCGCACGCCGCTATGGCCCGCACGCGATTCCGGCATGGGGGTGGGAAATGTCCGACTGGTGGCGTGGCGCCGTGACCTATCAGGTCTATCCCCGGTCCTTCCAGGATTCGAACGGCGACGGGGTGGGCGACCTGCCCGGCATCACCCGGCGGCTGCCCTACCTGGCCGCCCTGGGTGTGGATGCGGTCTGGCTGTCGCCGTTCTTCAAGAGCCCGATGAAGGACATGGGCTATGATGTCAGCGACTATTGCGAGGTCGACCCGGTCTTCGGCACCCTGTCCGATTTCGACGCGTTGATCGCCCGGGCGCATGAGCTGGGGCTGAAGGTCATCATCGACCAGGTGTTGAGCCACACCTCGGACCAGCATCCCTGTTTCGTCGAAAGCCGAAAGGACCGGATCAATCCGAAAGCCGACTGGTATGTCTGGGTCGACCCCAAGCACGACGGGTTGCCGCCCTGCAACTGGCTCTCGGTCTTCGGCGGCCCGGCCTTCCAGTGGGACGCGCGGCGCAAGCAGTACTACCTGCACAACTTCCTGACCTCGCAGCCCGACCTGAACTACCACAACCCGGCGGTGCAGGACTGGGCGCTGGAGAACATGCGCTTCTGGCTAAAGCGCGGGGTGGACGGCTTCCGCTTCGATACGGTGAACTACTTCTTCCAGGACGCGCTGTTCCGCGATGATCCGGCGGACTACCGGGTGAAGGCGGAACCCGAGGGCAACCCCTACGGGATGCAGTACCACATCTTCTCGAAGAACCAGCCCGAGAACCTGCTGTGGATGGAGCGCATCCGCAAGCTGCTGGACGAATACGGCGCGGCGAGCGTGGGCGAGATGGGCGAGCAGCACCATGCGATCCGCATGATGGGGGAATACACCGCTCCGGGGCGGCTGCATCAATGCTATTCCTTCGAGCTGATGGGCTATGACTTCGACGCGGGCTTCTTTCGCGACCGGGTGGAGGGCTTCTTCAAGGGCGCGCCGGACGGCTGGCCGATGTGGGCGTTTTCCAATCATGACGTGGTCCGCCATGCGACGCGCTGGGCCGAACATGGGGCCAGCGTCGAGGAGGTGGCGAAACAGGCGGGGTCGCTCCTTCTGGCCTTCGAGGGGTCGATCTGCCTGTGGGAAGGCGAGGAGCTGGGCCAGACCGACACGCCGCTCGACTTCGAGGAACTGACCGACCCGCAGGGGATCACCTTCTGGCCGGAGCCCATCGGGCGCGACAATACCCGGACGCCGATGGTCTGGGATGGCTCGCCCAATGCGGGCTTCACCACCGGAAAGCCCTGGCTGCCGGTGAAGGCGGAACAGGCGGCGCGGAACGTGGCCTCGCAGGAGGGCGCGCAGGGGTCGGTGCTGGAACATTACCGGGCGGCGATCGCGTTCCGAAAGGGGTCGGCGGCGCTGCGGGCGGGGAAGACTCGGTTCCTGGACCTGCCCGAGCCGGTGCTGGGCTTCATCAGGGGCGAGGGGGAGGGGGCGCTTCTGTGCCTGTTCAACCTGTCGCCGGTCGCGCTGTCGGTGACGGTGGCGGGGGTCGCGGCCCCGGTCGGGCCGTCGCTGCATGCGGTGCTGCAAGGCGACCGGCTGACCCTGGGGCCGAATGCGGCGGCCTTCCTGCCGGTGACGGGGGCGGTCGCGGTCCGGGACTGAGCTGTCCACGGTGGACAGATTTTTCGACTCAGCGAAATCAATGGCTTGCGCGTGGGCGTTCAGGAATTCTTAACGGTTGGCCGACCGGCACGGCCGTCCGGCTACACGATCACCTGCGCTTCCGGCAGGCCCCTGGCGACGCCCTTGAAGGCGAAGGTCTGGCCGGAGGCGGGGTGGCGGGTGCGGGCCTCGGCGTCCATGTGTTCCAGCGCGGTGGTGACGTAGAGCGTCGTCAGATCGGCACCGCCGAAGGCGGGGCAGGAGGCATGCGGCGCGCCGGGGGTTTCCACCGCGTTCAGGAACACGCCGTCGGGGCCGTAGCAGGCCACCCGCCCCGCGCCCCATTGCGCATTCCAGAACCGGCCCTCGGCGTCGATCACCGCGCCGTCCGGGTTCAGCCCGGCGCGGGCGAGGTCGAGCCAGGCTTCGGGTTCACCCCTGGGCCAGCCCTGCGCGTCGAGCGCGACCTTCATCACCTGACCCAGTGACGTGTCAGTGAAATGGGCGGCGGTCCCGTCCGGGGTGAAACAGATCGCGTTCGGGATGGTGACGCCGGTGTAAAGCTGCCGCAGCTCGCCGCGATACCAGCGCCAGATCGCGCCCGCGCCCTTCTCGGTCTTCTTGCCCATCGTGCCGAACCAGAACCCGCCCTGCCGGTCGGCGCGGCCATCGTTCGAGCGGGTGACCGAAGTTCCGGCCTTCACCACCGGTGTTTCGCTGCCGGAGGCCAGATCGAAGCGGATCAGCCCGGTTTCGCTGGCCAGCAGCAACGCGTCGCGGGAAATCCACCCGGCGGCGGAGACATAGCCGGAGAAGCTCCAGGATTGCTTTTGCGAGTGAAGCGTGCGGTTCAGGATGTCGAACCAGAACAGTTCGCCCCGCAAGGGGTGCCAGAGCGGGCCTTCGCCCAACTCGCAGGCGCGGGTGTCGAAGATCATGCGAAGACCTCGTCATAGGCCGCGACGATGGCGGCGGCGCGGGTGGCGATCTCGGCGGTGCCGAGGCCGGGCGTGTAAAGCGCGGTGCCGATGCCGAAACCTTCCGCCCCGGCGCGGGCCCAGTCGGCGAAGTTCGCGGGTCCCGCACCGCCGACGGCGTAGACGGCCATGCCCTTCGGCAAGACCGCGCGGATCGCCTTCAGCCCTTCCGGCCCTAGCAGGTTGCCGGGGAAGAGCTTCAGCCCCGTCGCCCCGGCCTTGATCGCGGCGAAGCATTCGGTCGGGGTCATCACCCCGGGCCAGGAGGCCATCCCGGCGGCGCGGGTGGCGGCGATCACCTCGGGGTCGGCATTGGGCGAGACGATGAGTGTCCCGCCCGCCACCTTCACCTGCGCCACCTCGGCCACGGTCAGCACGGTGCCCGCGCCGATCTCGGCCCCCGGCACGGCGGCGACCATCGCGGTGATGGAGGCGAAGGGATCGGGCGAGTTGAGCGGCACCTCGATCCTTGTGATCCCGGCGGCGACCAGTGCCCGCGCGGCGGGGGCGGCCTCGGCCGGGGTGATGCCGCGCAGGATGGCGATCAGGTTGCGATGGGTCATTGCGGCGTGGCCTCATGTTGGGGGGAAAGCGAGGCGAGGCCCGCAAGGGTGCAGTCGGTGACGGAGAGCCGCCCGGTCGTGACCCCCTGCGCGGCAAGCGCGCGGGCATAGGCGGTGGACAGTTTCTCGGCCCCGATCAGCGTGACGCGCTGGCCCAACCAGTAGGGCCTGGCGGCGGCAAGCTCCATCCCGATCAGGAGGCCGGAAAGCCGGGCGCGGGCGGCATCGGGCGTCAGGCCCGCGATCAGCCCCTGCGCCCGCAAGGAGAAAAGCCGCGCGCCCAGCCGTTCGGGGCGGGAAAGCGCATCGGTGACGGCGGTGTCGAAAGCCGCCTCGTCCCAGCCCGACCCCTGCATCCCGTGGCGCAGGACCGAGGCGGTGGACAGAAGCGCGAAGAGTTCGCCGGTCATGAAGGTCTGGAAGCTGACGACCTCGCCCGCGCTGATATGCGCCCATTTCGAATGGGTGCCCGGCAGGCAGAGGATTCCGTCATAGCCCGGCATCAGCCGCAGCGCCCCGGCGATCTGGGTTTCCTCGCCGCGCATCACGTCGGCGGGGTCGGCCTGCATCAGCCCGGGGGCGATGGTCACGCGAAGGCGGGGGTCGGTGGTGGGGGCGGCGATCAGCGCAGCGCGGTCGAGCGGCGTGCAGGGCACGGCGCGGTAGGGCGCCTCGCGCCAGCCCTGGCGGCTGCCGACCATGCCGCAGGCGAGGACCGGGGGGGTGCCCGCCAGCCAGGGGGTGATCAGGCGCAGGAGGGCGGCTTCGAAATCCGACGGGGCCAGCTTGCCCATCCCCTCATCCGACTCCGCCTCGGCCAGCACGCGGCCATCAGCCCCCATCGCCCAGGCGCGCAGGTTCGAGGTGCCCCAGTCGACGGCGATCCAGGCGGGGCTCAGGGTGTTGGTCATCCGGAAACGAAGCCTCCATCCAGGATCAGGGTCTGCGAGGTCATCATGCGCGCGGCGTCGGAAGCGAGGAACAGCACCGACCCCGCCACATCGGCGGGCTGGATCGGGTCGGGCAGGCATTGGCGGGCGAGATGGCTGGCCAGCGCCTCGGGGGTGACCCAAAGCTCTTTCTGCCGGTCGGTCAGCACCCAGCCCGGAGCGATGGCGTTGACGCGGATGCGGTCCGGCCCGAATTCGCGGGCGAGCGTCCGGGTCAGGCCGACGATCCCGGCATTGGCGGTGATATAGGCGGCATAGCCGGTGTCGGCCATCATGAAGCTGATCGAGGAGAAGTTGACGATGCTGCCGCCGCCCGCCGCCTGCATGCCGGGGATCACCGACTGGCAGGCGAAGAAATAGCTCCGCAGGTTGACGTCGATCGACCAGTCCCAGAAGGTTTCGTCGGTTTCCAGCGTATCGTGGCGCTGGTCGTTCGCGGCGTTGTTCACCAGGACGGTGATCGGGCCATGCGCCTTGGCGGCGGTGGCGAGGGTCAGTTGCAGCTGGTCGGTGACGGCGATGTCGCAGGGCAGGAACAGCGGGCGGTTGCCGGTGGCCAGTTCCATCGCGTCGCAGAACGGTGTGGCGTCGGAGCGCTGGCAGAAGGCGACCCTGGCGCCCTGGCGCAGGAAGGCCTCGGTCAGCGCGGCGCCGATGCCCGCGCCGCCGCCGGTGATGAAGACGGAACGGCCTTTCAGGTCGGGGAAGACGGGATCGGTCATGCTCTGGTCCTTCGGCGACCCAAGGGGTGGGTCCGGCTGCGGGCGACAGGATGAATGGGTGACGTCCCGGCCAACCAGCGTCAAGGGGGTTCGGTTCCGGGCGCGGTGTTCCCCGCGCGCCGGATTGCCGGGTCAGTGGCCCGCGAGGAACTTCTCGGCGTCGAGCGCGGCCATGCAACCCATCCCGGCGCTGGTCACGGCCTGGCGGTAGATGTGGTCGGTCAGGTCGCCCGCCGCGAAGACGCCGGGAATGGCGGTGCGGGTGCTGCCCGGCTCGACCACCACATAGCCGCCGGAATGCAGGGGAAGCTGGTCCTTCACCAGGTCCGAGGCGGGCGCGTGGCCGATGGCGACGAAGAACCCGGCGCAGGGAATTTCCGATTCGGCGCCGGTCTTCACGTTGCGCACCTTGACGGCGGTGACGCCAAGCGGGGTTTCGGTCCCGAGGACATCGGTCACTTCGCTGTCCCAGACCACGGCGATCTTCGGGTTCTTGAACAGCCGGTCCTGCATGATCTTCTCGGCCCGGAAACTGTCGCGGCGATGGACCAGCGTCACTTTCGCGGCGAAGTTGGTGAGGAACAGCGCCTCTTCGACGGCCGTGTTGCCGCCGCCGATGACCACCACTTCCTTGCCGCGGTAGAAGAACCCGTCGCAGGTGGCGCAGGCGGAGACGCCGAAGCCCTTGAATTTTTCCTCGGACGGCAGCCCCAGCCATTTCGCCTGCGCCCCGGTGGCGAGGATCACTGCGTCGGCGGTGTAGGTGGTGCCGCTGTCGGCGGTGGCGGTGAAGGGGCGTTTCGACAGGTCAAGCGCGGTGATGTAGTCACCGATCACCTCGGCCCCCATCGCGCGGGCGTGTTCCTCCATCCGCACCATCAGGTTCGGGCCCTGTACGGTATGGTCGCCGGGCCAGTTCTCGACCTCGGTGGTGATGGTCAGCTGGCCGCCGGGTTGCAGGCCCTGGATCAGCAGGGGTTGCAGCATCGCACGGGCGGAATAGACCGCCGCCGTATAGCCTGCCGGGCCGGAGCCGATGATCAGAACCTTTGTATGCCGCGTCTCGCCCATGCTTGTCCCCTGAAATGCCGGACCCCGATATAGACCGCTGCCCCGAGCCCGGAAAGCCCCCGCATGGCAGGGTTGCAGGGAACGCAGCAGATCGTTTTCTTGCGCCGTGTTGAAATATTATTGCGCAGACAGCCCCTCGCGCGTAAGTAAGGCCGCAGAACGGAGACATCATGGCCGCGCACAAGCTTGACCCCATCGACCGCCAGATTCTGGCCGAATTGCAGGCCGATGGCCGGATGACCAATGTCGAGCTGGCCAGCCGGGTGGGAATCTCGGCCCCGCCCTGCCTGCGCCGGGTGCGCGGGCTGGAGGAGCAGGGCTTCATCCGGGGCTACCATGCCGACATCAACGCGCGGGAACTGGGCTTCGAGGTGCAGGTCTTCGCGATGGTGCGGCTGTCGAGCCAGGCCGAGGCCGACCTGGCCGCTTTCGAGGCACGCTGCCGGGCCTGGCCGCTGGTCCGCGAATGTCACATGCTGAACGGCGAGATCGACTTCATCCTGAAATGCGTCTCGCCCGACCTGTCGACCTTCCAGAGCTTCCTGACCGAGGAATTGCTGAAGGCCGACCATGTCGCAAACGTGAAGACCAGCCTCGTCATCCGCTGTGCGAAGGATGAGCCCGGCCTGCCGTTCGATATCCTGGAAGCGCGGCTGGCGAAGAACGCCTGAGCCCTCCCGGAACAGAATGATGCTTGTCGGGAATGGGCCGGTCTTATGGCAGCCCAAGAATTTTCTAGAAAATTCTTAGACTTGGCCCGGCGGGGTAAGGCGCATTTCGCGTCAGCGCGCGGCGTCGGAGACCTGGCGGGTCGCGGTCTTCAGCCGCATGGCGAAGCCCTTCTGCCCGGCGACCATCGCCGTGCGGCCCGAAGTCTGGCGGGCAGAGGCGCGGGCGACGACGCGCGCATCTTCACCGTCACCGACGGTTTCAAGGATGGAGAGAATCCAGCGGCGCTTGGTCTTCATCTGGATGATCATCGCTTTCCCCGTCGCAATACAACCTGACAGGGAAACCCATGACCCCAGATTGCGGCAGGGTTGGGGAAGAACCGTGAAGCAATCAGAGCATTTTCATGCCAGATTTCGCCCAGTTATAGCCTTATTGTCGAGATCAGCCGCCCATAGTCGGCCTCGCCCGCATGGGTGGTGCGGCGGAAAGAGTAGAACCGCGCCGGGTCGCGATAGGTGCAATGGCCGGTCCATTCGGCCTGTTTCACCCCGGCATTGCGCAACCGGTAAAGGCCATAGCCGGGCAGGTCGAAGAGCATCCGGTCGCCCTCGCCATTGGCGAAATAGCGGGTGCTGGCCTCATCTTCCGCGCGGAAACGGTCGAAGAATTCCGGGCCTACCTCATAGGCCGCCTGGCTGATCGTCGGGCCGATGACGGCGGTGATATTCGACCTCTGCGCGCCCAAAGCCTCCATCGCGTCAAGCGTCGCCTCCAGCACCCCATCCACCGCCCCTCGCCAGCCGGCATGGGCGGCGCCGACCACCTTCGCCTTCGGGTCGGCGAACAGCACCGGCTGGCAGTCGGCGGTCAGCACGGCCAGAAGGACGCCGGGAGTGGCAGTGACCAGCGCATCGGCCTCGGGACGGATGGAGAGCGGGCCGGTGACGGGCAGCGCCTTGGCCGAATGCACCTGATGCACGGTGACCAGCATCTCCGGCCCGACGCCCATCGCCTCGGCCACGCGGGCGCGGTTGATGGCGACGATCTCGGTCTGGTCGGAAGACCCGGTGCCGCAGTTCAGCCCCGCGAAGATGCCCGAGGATGCCCCGCCCTTGCGGGTGAAGAAGCCGTGGCGGACGTCGAGCGCGGCGGAGGTGATGATTTCCAGCGTTGTGGGCATCAGGCGAATCCGGGGGGTGGCGGGGCACCGGCTGAGGTGATCGCCAGCACCTTGAACAGCGAACCCATTTCTTGCGGATCGGTCAAGCGGTGATGCGCGGCGCGGTGGCTTTCCAGCGCTGCGCCGGTGAGGTTCCGGGCCAGCCGCTCGGCCCGGGCGTCGATGCCGAGGCGGGAGAGGACAGCGCCTTGCGTGTCCCAGGCGAAGGCCTGCCCCAGCGCGGCAAGCGGTTCGAAATCGACATGGGCGGTGAGGTCGGCCTCGCCCGGGTGGGCCAGCGGGTCGTCCGGCCGGTGCTGGCGGAGGGCCTGCAAGGTATCGCCTTGCGAGCGCCAGCCGCCGTAGTCGATCCAGTAGGCCACGCCGCCCGCCCTGGCGATGCGGGTGGAGACCTCGGCGACGGCATGGCGGGCGGCAAGGTTGTCCTCGACCAGCGCGCCTTCGGGGGCATGACGGAAGGCGGGGGTTTCGGGGACCTGCGGCAGGGGGGCGGAGAGGCCGAAGGTCAGGGTTTCGTCGCGCAGGCCGATCAGGCGCTCCTGCCAGCCTTGCGGGCCGTGCTGGAACTGGCGGATCGGAAGGGCGTCGAGGAATTCGTTCGCTATGAGAAAGAGGGGAGCCTCGGGCAGGTCTTCGAGGTGGTCGATCCAGTTGGGGGAATAGGCTGCGAGGGTTGCGGCCTGCACTTCGCGCAGGCGGGGGGAGGCCTCGACCAGAGTGACGCGGGCGGCTTGGTGGAAGCCGGGAACGGACCGCGTGGCGCGCAGGATGTCGGCCATAAGGGTGCCGCGACCGGGGCCAAGCTCGGCCAGGGTGAAGGGCGCGGGCGAGCCCCGGTCCAGCCAGCTTTGCGCCAGCGCCAGCCCGACCAGCTCGCCGAACATCTGGCTGATCTCGGGGGCGGTGGTGAAGTCGCCTGCCGCGCCGAACGGATCGCGCGTCGTATAGTAGCCGTGGACCGGGTGCAGCAGGCACTCGGCCATGTAGTCGGCCACGGTGATCTGCCCCTCCTCGCGGATGCGCTCGGCGATCAGGCGGGCGAGGGGGGTCATTCTTCCCGGGCGCGGAGGCCGAACCACAACCCGGCGGCGATCATCGGCAGCGAGAGGAGCTGGCCCATTGTCAGGCCGTAGTCCCCGGCCTGCACCGCCCAGCCGATGGGATTGCCGGGTGAGACGAACTGCGCGTCGGGCTGGCGGACGAACTCCACCAGGAAACGGGCCACGCCATAGCCCACCAGGAACAGTCCCATCAGCGCGCCGGGGCGCTTGAACCAGCCGCGGCGGAAGGCAAGCCAGGTCAGCACGACCAGCAGCAGCAGCCCCTCCAGCGCGGCCTGATACAGCTGGCTCGGGTGCCGGGCGCAGGCCCCGGTCAGCTCGGCGCAGGTCTGGGCGGCGGCGCCGGGGAAGACCACGCCCCAGGGCAGGTCGGTCGGGCGGCCCCAAAGCTCGGCGTTGACGAAGTTCGACAGGCGGCCGAGGCCGAGGCCCAGGGGCGCGGCGATGGCCAGAAGGTCGCCCATCGACAGCATCGGGATCTTCTCGCGGCGGCAGAACCAGAGGCCCGCCAGCACCACGCCCGCGAAACCGCCGTGGAAGGACATGCCGCCCTCCCAGACGTAGGGAACACGCCAGGGTTCGGCGAGGAAGGTGGCGGGCTCATAGAAGATCACATAGCCGAGCCGCCCGCCGAGGATCACGCCCACCACGGCCCAGGTGAAGAAGCGTTCGACCTGTTCGGCGGTCAAGGGTGGCTCGCCCGCCCAGAGCCGCGGGGTGCGGATGGCGCGCAGGATGATCCACCAGCCGTAGAGGAGGCCCGCCATATAGGCCAAGGCATACCAGCGCAGGGCGAATTCGCGGCCGAAGAGCGTGACCGAGAAGACGTTGGGCGAGATGTCGGGGAAGGGGATCATGCGGGCCCTTTCGGCTATGGGACCGCTTGTCGCGGGCGGGGCAGGCGATGTCAACCGCGCCACGTTTCCTGCGCCCCGTCTCCTGCGCCCCGTTTCCTGTGCCTTGCCCCGGCGGCGGGGCGGGGCCATATAGGGGCGAAGCAGGAGGTGGCCCATGCAGACCCGCAACAAGTTCTTCGACGACATGAGCCAGCTCATGACCAATGCGATGGGCGTGGCCCAGGGCGCCAAGACCGAGGCCGAGACGGCGATGCGCGGCTTTGTCGACCGCTGGATGGCCGACCGCGATTTCGTGACCCGCGAGGAATTCGACGCGGCCCGGGCGATGGCCCAGAAGGCGCGGGAAGAGAACACGGCTCTGGAGGCCCGGATCGCGGCGCTGGAGGCGGCGCTGGCGAAGAAGAAGGGCTGACCGGACGCTCGTCGTTCGACGTCGTCACGCCTCGCCGGGCATGCCCGACGAGGAGCCGAAGGCGAACGAGGAGGCGGGTATCACGTCCTGATCAGCCGGAAGGCCGCCGAGGCGCCCCATCCCGCCACCGCGGCCAGCACCAGCGAGACCAGCCCGTAGACCAGCGGCTGCTGCTTGGCGAGGTTGAAGACGAAGCGCTCCAGCCCCTCCTTCCGCACCCCGATCACCTTCTCCTGGCTTGCGACCACATGCTTGTTGCGCAGAAGGAACAGCCGCACCTTGTATTCGCCCTCGGTCAGGTTGGCGGGCAGCTCGACATCGGAGCGGAAGAGCGTCTCTTCGGTCAGTTCGACCTTGCCTTCCAGGATGCGGTAGCGGCCTTCGTTGGTGCGGACGCGCAGAAGCGCCAGGATGAACTCGCCCGACTTGTCGGCCTCGGCCGAGATGCCGATGGCGCGGATCACCCGTTCGATGGTGATGCCGTAGCGCAGGTTGTCGACGTCCGACAGGATGTGGGTCAGGGGCCCGGTGGTCGCGACGGCATAGAAGCTGGGGGCGCTGCCGATTGTCACCGAGGCATTGTTGACCCAGATCCCCGCGACCCGGCCCTTGCGGCGCACGGCGACGGGGGTGGCGGGTCCCTCGACGGTGACGATCACCTCCAGCGGGCCGCCTTCGGGCGCGGGGGCGTCGCGCTTCACCGCGCCGTAGATCAGGATCTCCGAGCCGTCGAAATCGGCGGTGATCGAGACGCGGTTCTGGCTCATCCCCGAGACGATGACCTCTTGCGCCGCGGCGGGCAGCGCCAGCGCCAGCGAGAGGAACAGCGCGCGGATCACGGCAGGACCACCGGTGCGACGGAGTAAAGTTCCTCCGGGGTGACGAGGAGATCGGCCGCGATGCGGATCGACACGGTCAGGACCAGGAGCGACAGGAGGATGCGCAGTTGCTCGGCCTTCAGCCGGACTCCGACCCGGGTGCCGATCTGCGCGCCGATCACCCCGCCAAGGATCAGGAGCAGCGCCAGCATCATGTCGACGGTCTGGCTGGTCACCGCATGCATGACCGTGGTGAAGGCCGAGACGAAGATGATCTGGAAGAGCGAGGTGCCGATCACCACCTTGGTCGGCATGCCCAGGAGGTAGATCATCGCGGGCACCAGGATGAATCCGCCGCCGACCCCCATGATCGCGGCGAGGAAGCCCACCGCCGCCCCGATCAGGGCCGGGGGGATCACGCTGATGTACAGGCCCGAGGCGCGGAACTTCATCTTGAAGGGCAGGCCGTGCGCCCAGGAATGCACATGCGCCCGCCGGATCGGGGCGCCGCCGGGCCTGCGCGACCGCATCAGGCTGCGCAGGCTTTCCTGGAGCATCATCGCGCCGATCAGGCCCAGGAAAAGGACATAGGACAGCTGCACGAACAGGTCGACCTGGCCGAGCCGGGTCATGATGCTGAACACCCAGACCCCGATGGCCGAACCGGCGATGCCGGCGAAGAGCAGCACGGTTCCCATCTGGAAATCGACACCCTTGCGGCGCAGCTGCGCCAGCACGCCCGAGATCGACGAGGCCACGACCTGGTTCGCGCCGGTGGCCACCGCAACCGCCGGGGGGACGCCGATGAAGAAGAGAAGCGGCGTGATCAGGAAGCCGCCGCCGACCCCGAACATGCCGGAGAGGAACCCCACGATGCCGCCCAGCCCCAGGATGAGGAAGGCATTGACCGAAACCTCGGCGATGGGGAGGTAAAGCTGCATCGAGGCGGCCCAGTCCGGGGCAAAAACGGCATGATGGACCGAGGGTTGCGCGCCTTTTCCGGCGAAGTCAAACCCCGATTCGGTTCACTTTCGCGCGCGCAGGAATTCCCGCAGAATCCGTTCCAGTTTTGCCGCACCCAGGGGGGCCATCGCCTTGGTGTGTTCGTGGCTGATCTTCTCGTCCGACATGCCGGCGGCCATGTTCGTGATGGTGGAAATCGCCGCGACCTTCAGGCCCAGGAAGCGGGCGAGGATCACTTCGGGCACGGTGGACATGCCGACCGCGTCGCCGCCCAGAAGCTTGAGCATCCGAATCTCGGCCGGGGTCTCGAAGGAGGGGCCGGAATACCAGCAATAGACGCCTTCGGGCAGGTCGATGCCTTCCGCCACGGCGGCGGCTTCCAGCGCCCGGCGCATCTCGGGGTCGTGCGCGTCGGTCATCGGCACGAAGCGGGCGTCGGTCTTTTCGCCGATCAGGGGGTTCAGGCCGGAATAGTTGATATGGTCGCAGAGCAGCATCACGCTGCCGGGCGGGATGTCAGGTCGCATCGAACCGGCGGCATTGGTCAGGATCAGCCGGCTTGCCCCCAGCGCCTTCAGGACCTGGAGCGGCAGGAGCATCGCGCGGGGATTGCCGGATTCGTAGTAGTGTTCCCGCGCGCCGAAGGCGGCGACGCGAACGCCCTCCAGCATTCCCACATGCAGGTGCGGGTTATGGCCCGAGACGCCGACATGCGGGAAGCCGGGCAGGTCGGCATAGGGGATCGCCACCCCGTCGACCGCCTGCGCCAGATGGCCGAGGCCGGAGCCAAGGATCAGGCCAAGCTCCACCGGGGCGTCTCCGGCGCGCGATTGAATGTATTTGGCGAGCGTTGCGGCATCGGACATGCGGTGCGCCTTCTGGTTGGCGGCGGAGCGGGGGTTTCACACCCCCGCACCCCCGTGGGATACTTGCGCCAGTATGAAAGGCCTCAGCGTTCCTTGACGTAGGGCTCGCCCCCCGCGCGAGGCGGGATCGCCTTGCCGACGAAGCCCGCCAGGACGAGGACGGTCAGGATATAGGGCAGCGCGTCGAGGAAGGGGACCGGGACCTTGACCTGCGCCACGCGCTCGACCACGTCGGGGCGCAGCGCAAGCGCCTGGAAGAAGCCGAACAAGAGGCAGGCATACATCGCCTGGATCGGGCGCCACTTGGCGAAGATGAGGGCGGCCAGCGCGATATAGCCGCGCCCTGCCGTCATCTCTTTCCCGAAGCCCGCCTGCAGGGCGGTCGCCATGTAGGCCCCCGCCAGCCCGCAGAGGACGCCGGTGACCATCACGGCGGAAAAGCGCAGCCGGTTCACGCTGACCCCGGCGGTATCCACCGCCGCCGGGTTCTCGCCCACCGCCCTGAGGCGCAGGCCATAGCGCGTGCGGTAGAGCACCCACCAGGTCAGCGCGACGATGGCGAAGGCGAGGTAGACCAGGATCGAATGGCCCGAGATCACCTCGGCGTAGAGCGGGCCGATCACCGGCACCGGGCGCAGCGCCTCGGCGAAGGGCAGGTGCAGCTCGCCGAAGCGGGCGGCGCCGTCCAGCGGCGGGGTGCGGCCACCCTGGCCGAAGAGGCTCTGCGCCGTGAGCACGGTGAGGCCGGAGGCAAGGAAGTTCAGCGCCACCCCGGCGATCAGCTGGTTGCCGCGGAAGGTGATCGAGGTCAGCCCGTGGATCAGCGCAAAGACCAGCGACCCGGCGATCCCCGCCAGCGCGCCGACCCAGGCCGAGCCGGAGTAGTAGGCGGCCGCGCCCGCGCACATCGCGGCGACCAGCATCTTGCCCTCCAGCCCGATGTCGAAGACCCCCGAGCGTTCGGAATAAAGCCCGGCCAGGCAGGCGAGCAGCAGGGGCGTCGCCAGCCTCAGCGTCGAGTCGAGGATTTGCAGAAGCGTGCTGTAATCCATCACGCGGCCTCCAGTCTTGCGGGGCGGAAGAGGGCGAAGATGCGGGTCAGCAGCATCCGCACCATCATGTCCAGCGCCCCGGTGAAGAGGATGACCAGCCCCTGCACCACGGTGCGCAGCTCGATCGGGATCTTGGTCCAGAGGCCAAGTTCCGCCCCGCCCTGGAACAGGAACCCGAAGAGAAGCGCCGCCAGCACCACGCCGACCGGATGGTTTCGCCCCATCAGCGCCACGGCGATGCCGATGAACCCGGCACCGCTGGCCGAGTTGCCCAAGAGACGCTCCGCCTCGCCCATCACGTTGTTGATCGCCATCAGCCCGGCCAGCCCGCCCGAGATCAGCATCGCGATCATGATGATCCGGGTCGGGTTGATCCCGGCGTAGCGCGCCGCCGATTCCGATTTGCCGAAAGCCCGGATCTGGTAGCCGAGCCGCGTGCGCCAGAGGAGGAGCCAGACCACCACCGCCGCGGCCAGCGCGATGAAGAAGGTGACGTTGGCCGGGACCTTGGTGTCGAAGACCAGGTTCAGGCCGGGGATTTCGCTGAAGCGGGGCAGATGCGACTGCGGCGGGAAGTTCGCCGTCGCCGGGTCCATCTTGCCTGGGGGCCGCAGCACGTCGACCAGGAGATAGACCAGGAGGCTGGCGGCGATGTAGTTGAACATGATCGTGGTGATCACGATATGGCTGCCGCGTTTCGCCTGCAGATAGGCCGGAATCGCCGCCCAGGCCGCCCCGAAGGCCGCAGCGCCGACCGACGCCCCCAGCAGCGCCAGCGTCCAGTGCGGCCAGGGGATGAAGAGGACGGCGAGGGCGACCCCGAGGCCCCCGAGCTGCGCCTGCCCTTCGCCGCCGATGTTGAAGAGGCCGGCGTGGAAGGCCACCGTCACGGCAAGGCCGGTGAAGATGAAGCTGGTGGCGTAGTAGAGCGTATAGCCCCAGCCATAGGCGTTCATCACAGAGCCTTCGACCATGACCGTGATCGCCTCCCACGGGTCCTGGCCGATGGCGATGATGACAAGGGCCGAGATGATCGCGGCGAGGGTCAGGGAAACGAGCGGGACGAGGGCGACATCGGCCCAGCGTGGCAAGCGGTCCATCAGGCAAGTCTCCGGTCATTGTTCCTGAGGGCAGCCCCCCCACCCCATCCCTCCCCCACAGTGGGGGGAGGGAGGCGCCTGGCCCGGGCCGCAGTTATCTGAGCGCGGGTCGCGCATGGCATCGAGCGCGCCGCGTGACATCGCGCACCTCCCCTCCCCCTTTGTGGGGAGGGGATGGGGGCGGGGGACTGCCGCAGATCAAGGATCGTCACGCCGCCTCCCCTTTCCCCGTCACCCCGGCCATCAACAGGCCCAGCTCGCGCTCGTCCGTCTTGTCCGGGTCGCGGAAGCCCATCAGCCTGCCGTCGAACATCACGGCGATGCGGTCCGAGAGGCTCATGATCTCGTCCAGTTCCACGCTGACCAGCAGGATCGCCGCCCCCGCGTCGCGCAGCGCGATGATCTGCTTGTGGATGAACTCGATCGCGCCGATATCGACGCCGCGGGTCGGCTGGCCGACGAGAAGCAGGTCGGGCTTCTGCTCGATCTCGCGGGCCACCACGATCTTCTGCTGGTTGCCGCCGGAGAATGACTTGGCGGGCAGGGTGACGATCGGGGGACGGACGTCGAAGGTCGCCATCTTCTTCTCGGTGTCGGCCCGGATCGCGGCATTGTCCATGAAAAGCGCGTTCTTCTGGTATTCGGGTTCGTTGAAGTAACCGAAGGCCACGTTCTCCCAGGCGGTGAAATCCAGGATCAGCCCGTGGTGATGGCGGTCTTCGGGGACATGGGCGATCCCGGCGCGGCGGCGGGATTGGCCGTCGGCACCCTTGCCCGAGAGCGGCAGGTCCGCGCCCTTGAGGCTGGCCTTGCCGGTGGCGCGGATCATGCCGCCAAGGGCTTCCATCAGCTCGGTCTGGCCGTTCCCGGCGACGCCTGCGATGCCCAGGATCTCGCCCGCGCGGATCTCGAAGCTGACGCCTTTCAGCCGTTCGACCTTGTGTTCGTCGCGGACGCGCAGGTCTTCGACCGCCAGCACCACCGGCCCAGGTTTCGCCGGGCCCTTCTCGACCTCCAGCAGCACCTTGCGGCCGACCATCAGCTCGGCCAATGCCTCGGGGCTGGTCTCGGCGGTCTTCACGGTGGCGACCATCGTGCCGCGCCGCATGACGGAAACGTTGTCGGTCGCCTCCATGATCTCGCGCAGCTTGTGGGTGATCAGGATCACCGTCTTGCCCTGCTCTTTCAGTCCTTTCAGGATGCGGAACAGGTGGTCGGCCTCGTCCGGGGTCAGCACGCCCGTGGGTTCGTCCAGGATCAGGATGTCGGCCTGGCGATACAGCGCCTTCAGGATTTCCACCCGTTGCTGGTGGCCGACCGACAGGTCCTCGATCAGCGCGTCGGGGTCGACGTCGAGGTCATAGTCGCGCGCCAGCCGTTCCAGCTCGGCCCTGGCCTTCGTCAGCGAGGTGTTGAGCATCTGACCTTCCTCGGCACCGAGGATGATGTTTTCCAGCACGCTGAAATTCTGCACCAGCTTGAAATGCTGGAAGACCATGCCGATCCCGGCGCGGATCGCGCTCTGGCTGTCGGGGATCGGGGTGAGTTGGCCGTTGACGAAGATCTCGCCCGCGTCGGCCTTGTAGAAGCCGTAGAGGATCGACATCAGCGTGGATTTCCCCGCGCCGTTCTCGCCGATGATGCCGTGGATCGTGCCCTTCGGCACCGCGATGTTGATGTCCTTGTTCGCCTGCACCGGGCCGAAGGCCTTGGAGATGCCCTTCAACTCGATGGCGAATGCCGCATCGGCCCCGCTCTGTCTGGCCATGTCTTCCCCCTGTCGACCTGGCACCCGCCGCTTGTGGTGCGGCTTTTCCGGGTGCCTCTTGCAAGGATGCCGCGCCAGAAGTCTGGCGCGGCATCATTCCTCTCAGGCGGCCAGCCGATCAGAACGTGGCGGCCGGGCAGGTGTTGTCCGACATGTAGTCGTGCACCACGATCTCGCCCGACTTGATCTTGGCCGCGGCTTCCTCGACCTTGGCCTTCATGTCGTCGGTCACCAGGCTGGCGTTGTTCTCGTCCATCGCATAGCCGACGCCGTCGTTCGCCAGACCCATGACGTTGATGCCGGGGGTGAGGGCTTCGCCTTCCTTGAAGGCTTCGTAGACCGCATTGTCGACCTTCTTGACCATCGAGGTCAGGACCTGGCCGGGATGCAGGTAGTTCTGGTTCGAGTCGACGCCGATCGAGAGGATCCCCTCATCCGCCGCCGCCTGCAGCACGCCGACGCCGGTGCCGCCCGCTGCCGCGTAGATCACGTCCGCGCCCTGCGCCTTCTGGCCCTTGGCCAGTTCCGCGCCCTTCACCGGGTCGTTCCAGGCCGCCGGGGTGGTGCCGGTCATGTTCAGCACGATCTTGGCATCCGGGTTCGCGGCAAGCACGCCCTGGGCGTAGCCGCAGCCGAACTTGCGGATCAGCGGAATGTCCATGCCGCCGATGAAGCCGACGGTGCCGGTCTTGGAGGCCATCGCCGCCATCATGCCGACAAGGTAGGAGCCCTCATGTTCGTTGAACACGACCGACTTCACGTTCGGCTGGTCCACCACCATGTCGATGATGGCGAACTTGGTGTTCGGGAAGTCGGGGGCGACCTTGTTCAGCACGTCGCCGAAGGCGAAGCCGGTCATCACGACGGGGTTGGCGCCCGCTTCGGCCAGACGGCGCAGCGCCTGTTCGCGCTGGGCCTCGTCCTGCATCTCCAGTTCCTTGTAGGTGCCGCCGGTTTCCTTGGCCCACCGCTCGGCCCCGTTGAAGGCGGCCTCGTTGAACGACTTGTCGAACTTGCCGCCGAGGTCGAAGATGATCGCCGGTTCCGCCGCAGCGACGCCCGACAGGAGGGCGAATGCGCAGGTGGCCCCGGCAAGGGATTTCATAAGGCTCATGGGTATTCTCCCGGTTGATAAACTCACACGCCGCCCAGTCCGCCGGTCATCCCGGTCGCGGGCGGTTCCTGTCGCTGATTAGCGTCGAAGGCCGCTTGGGGGTCAAGCCGGATTCGGCTTGCCGTCGCAACAAGTTGACCCCTTGGTCAAGTTTGTTCACCGCAAGGGTGCGGGCGCCAGATCCCGGGCAAGGACCAGCGCATCGGTGCGCTGGCCGTAGGGGCCCCGATAGTAGCCGCGCCTGCGCCCGGCGGGGGCGAACCCGGCCGATTCGTACAGCGCGATGGCGGCGGCGTTGTCGGCGGCGACTTCCAGGAAAGCCCGGTCGGCGCCCCGGAGCTGCGCCTGATACAGGAACCGGGCGACGAGCATGCGGGCCAGGCCCCGTCGCCGGGCCTCGGGTGCGACGGCGAGCGTGAGCAGTTCGGCTTCCCCCGCCACCGCCCGACCGAGGAGGAAACCCGCATCGCCCTCGACCAGCAGGAAGGCGAGGGGGTCGGCCAGGAAGCCCGCGAAATCGGCGGCATTCCAGGGCGGGGGCGAGCGGAAGCAGCGGGCGTGGAGCGCGGCGAGAGCCTCGGGCGTCACGGGAGGATCACCGGCGGCGGGTCCGAGGGCGGGGCGGCATCGGCTCCGCGCAGGTAGAAGGGGGCGGGGCGGGGTTGCGGCCGGTCGGCATGGGTGGCGGCGATGCGCGCGATGGCTTCGGCCAGCGGCATGGCCGGGGGAAGGGCTTTGTCGCCTGCCGACGAACCCGTTGCGGGGCAGGCGGGCACCACGACGTCGGCCAGATGCGCCTCTCCGGCGCCGCCGGGGGTGAAGAGCTGGACATAGGCCTGGCCGCGTCTGGCGTCCTCGATGACGAGGACGGGGCGCGGCAACCCGTAGGCCAGGGCCTCCAGCCGGGTGACGCCGATGGCCGGGATGCCCAGCCCCAGCGCCAGCCCGCGCGCGGCAGCGACAGAGATGCGCACGCCGGTGAAGTTGCCCGGTCCGGTGCCGACCGCCAGCGCCTTCAGGTCGGACCAGTTGAGAGCGGCTTCGGCCAGCACTTCCTCCAGCAGAGGGACCAGCCGTTCGGCCTGACCCTTCTCCATCGGTTCAAGCCGCTGGATCACCCGGTCAGGCAAAAGCAAAGCCGCCGCGCACCAGGGGCCGGAGGTGTCGAAGGCCAGCAGCGGAAGCTCCTCGTTCGTCTTCGACTCCTCGTCGCCGAACGACCCGCGAGGAGCGACCGAAGGGGAGCGAGGAGCCGTCACGAAGGGCTCAGGCCGCGACGGGACGGACTTCCAGCACTTCCGGGATGTAATGCCGCAGCAGGTTCTCGATCCCCATCTTCAGCGTAAGCGTCGAGGACGGGCAGCCCGCGCAGGCGCCCTGCATGTGCAGGTAGACCACGCCCCGGTCGAAGCCGTGGAAGGTGATGTCGCCGCCATCCTGCGCCACCGCCGGGCGGACGCGGGTGTCCAGCAATTCCTTGATCTGCTTGACGATGTCGCCATCCTCGCCGGTATGCTCGGCATGGCCGCCGCCGGTCGAGGCCTCGCCCTCGATCACCGGCTGCCCCGACTGGTAGTGTTCCATGATCGCGCCCAGGATCTGCGGCTTGATATGGGGCCAGTCGACGTCATCCGCCTTGGTGACGGTGACGAAGTCGTTGCCGAAGAAGACGCCGGTCACGCCGCCCGCCGCGAAGATGCGCTTGGCCAGCGGCGATTTCGCTGCGGCCTCGGCATTGGGGAAGTCGGCGGTGCCAAGCTCCAGCACGGTCTGGCCGGGCAGGAATTTCAGCGTGGCGGGGTTCGGCGTGGATTCGGTCTGGATGAACATCATGGGTCTCCGACTGTTCCTGTCGGATATGCGCCTTGCACCCGACACTGTCAAGTTTGGAACCGTTCTAAATCGGCTGCAATCGCGCGGCTGTCAGGCCTGGTCGGAGCCCCAGTAGGCATACATCTGCTCCAGCGCGGTCAGCGGGCGCAGGCGCGGGGCGGGCAGGCCCGTGGCTTCGGTCTGGAAATAGGGCTCCAGCACGGGCGCGACATTGCGGTTGGGCTGGCGGAACGGGTGGACGGACATGATCTTCAAGCCTTTCGGAAGGCTCCTCCCTGCGCCGGAAGATAGGCCTTTCCCGAAGGACCCCCAACGCACATCGCTGCATGGCAGCAATGCATCCGCGGCATGAGCTACCAGATCAGCGCGACGCCCGAATACAGCAGCAGCGCCCCGATGGTGCAGGCCACGGCCAGCGAGCCCAGGTCCTTGGCATCCTTGGCAAATTGCGACCAGCCCGGCGACAGGTGGTCGACCAGCACCTCGATGGCGGTGTTCAGCGCCTCGACCGCGATCAGCACCAGGCCGATGGCAAGCATGCCCAGCACTTCGGGCAGCGAGGCCCCGGCGACGAGGAACAGCAGCAGAAGGCCCGCGATCAGTGCGACTTCCTGCCGGAAGGCGCTTTCGCCCGCCAGCCGCTTCAGTCCGCCAATCGAATAGCCTGCAGCGGCGAAGAAATGCGCGATCCCGGTCTTGCGCGGGGGCTTGTCCTGAACCGCCATGCTCAGCCCGCCACCGCGCGACAAGGTGCCGCAAGGTCCAGCGTCTCGTCCCGGGCCGTCGTCGTCACATCCAGCATTCCAAGCACCGTCGAGAACATGTTGTCGTGGCTCACCGGCGCGTCCGCGGCTTTCGCCAGGCAACCCTGATCCAGCGCCAGACTGTCACGGAAGCGCTGCGACATCCAGAGCACCATCGGCACCCGGGTCTGGTAGTCCGGCGCCATGAAATAGGGCGTCCCATGCAGGTAGAGCCCGCCTTCGCCCAAGCTCTCGCCGTGGTCCGAGACGTAGTACATCGCCGGAATGACCCGGTCCGACGCGTCGAGCTGGTCGATCACCTGCGCCAGGAACCAGTCGGTATAGGCGATGGTGTTGTCATAGGCGTTGACGATCTCCTCGCTGGAGCAATTGGTCAGCTCGGGCGTCTGGCAGGCGGGCTTGAACAGCTCGCGCTCGGGCGGGTAGCGCAGCCAGTAGCTTGGCCCGTGGCTGCCGATCTGGTGCAGCACGATCACCGTGTTCCGGGTGATCGTGTCGGCCTTGTCCTGCAGGCTTTTCAGGAAGACCGCGTCGATGCATTCGGGGAAGCAGAACTCGGCCCCGTCCTCGGCCTTCATCTTGCGCGGGCGCACCTGCAGGCGGTCGCCGATGTTCTTGTCGCCGGTGTTGTTGTCCCACCACTCGACGTCGAACCCGGCGTGGGTCAGCACGTCGAGCAGGTTCTCGTGGCTCAGCCCGCCTTCATAGGAATATTCGGCCCGGGTCAGCGGCGAGAACATGCAGGGCAGCGAGGTCGCCGTCGCCGTGCCGCAGCTGGTGGCGTTGGGGTAGTAGACGATGTCGCGCTTCTTCAGCTCGGCATTCGTCTCGCGGGCATAGCCGCCCAGCGACCAGTCCTGCGCCCGTCCCGTCTCGCCCGCGACGATCACCATCAGGATCGGCTTGTCGGCCTTGGCCAGGAACGGGCCGGGCTTGGCGTCAAGCCCGGTTGGCTCCACCACGATCTGCGTCGACTTGAACATCATCTTGGCATAGCGCAGCGCGGCGCCCATCGGGGCAAGCGGCTGGACCGAGCCCAACAGTTCCTTGTTGCCGCGCAGGACCGTGGAATAGGCCTTCATGTTGGTGAACAGGAGGCCGACCAGCAGCGCGACCGACAGTGCGGTGACCAGCCCGACGCCAAAGAGCCCCCGCACCACCGAGGCGCGGCGGATGCGCACCCAGAGCACCAGGATCGAGGGGATCACGCCATAGAGGAAGACATGGGTCAGGAAATGCAGGGTGATGAGGTGTTTCGATTCCGCGAAAGTGGTCGTCATCGCGTTCTGGATCATGTCGCGGTCGACGACGACGCCCAGGACGTCGACGTAATACGAGGTGACCCCCGCCGTGATCAGCATCGCCACCAGCACGGGTTTCTGCGCGCGGCGCACGGCCAGGACCGAAACCACCAGCAGCATCAGCGCCCAGACAGCCCCGGAAAAGACCAGCGCGGTGAGGGTGCGGCCTTCGAAGATGCGGAACAGATGGCCCCAGAATGTCGTGTTGCAGATCGCAAGCATGTAGGTCGCGACCAGTGCATTCAGCACGAAGGGCGAGAGTTCGGGGCGGCGGGCCGCGGGCGAGGCCTGGGTCGGGTCGGTCATTCGGGTATCCTGGGGCACGCGGGCCTTGCGCGACCCGGCTGTTAACTAGGCAATCGAACCGGGAAATGCACTAAGCACGCGCTTAAATCTGCACTGCCTGCCGTGGGGTCCTGCGCGGTTTCGGCAAGGACCCGCGCAGTCGGGGATCAGGTGATGCTCTCAAGCCGCTCTTTCGACAGGTCGCCGGGTACGATGGTGATCGGGATCGGCAGGCTGCCGGAATTGCGGCTCATCGCGGTGACAAGCGGGCCCGGTCCGTTCTTGTCGGTGCCGGCGCCAAGGACAAGGACGGCGATCTCGCCGTCTTCCTTCACCTGGCTCAGGATCTCGTTCACCGGGTCGCCCTCGCGGATCACCAGCTCGGGGTTTACCCCCTGCTTGTCGCGCATCCACTTGGCGAAGACCTCGAAATGCGCCTCGATCCGTTCGCGCGCCTCGGCCCGCATCAGGTCGGCGACGCCCATCCAGGTCTGGAACTCTTCCGGCGGCACGATGGACAGGATCGTCACCCCGCCCCCCGTGTGCGCCGCCCGCAATGCCGCGAAACGCATGGCATTCAGGCATTCGCGGCTGTCGTCCAGCACGACCAGGAATTTCCGCATGACTCTCCCCTTTGGCGGCGCAATATCGCGCGGGCTGCGGGCAGAAGGCAAGCGCTAGACGTGGGCGGCCCGTGCCCAGACCTTCGGGTAAAGCCGCCAGAGCGTGACAGTCCGCGTCCCGTTCAGCACCATCAGCGCGGCCCAGAGCCCGTGGTTCCCGACCAGCGGCACCAGCACCGCCAGCGCCAGAGCATAGACCGCGACCGAGGCGAGCATGGTGCGCAGCATGTCCCCGGTCATCAGCGCGCCGATGAAGATGCCGTCGTAGATCCAGGCCGCGACCCCGATCAGCGGGGCCAGGACCAGCCAGGGCAGGTAGGCGCGGGCGGTCTCGCGCACCTCCGGCGCCGTGGTCATCAGGTCGATGATCCAGGGGCCGGTGACGGCGAAGACCAGCGCCAGCGCCAGCGCCCCGCCAAAGCCCCATTGCATGCAGATGCGCCCGGCGGCCCGGGTGTCCGCCACCGACCTTGCGCCGATGGCCTGGCCGATCAGTGCCTCGGCGGCAAAGGCGAAGCCGTCCAGCGCATAGGCCGTGATCTCCAGGAACTGCATCAGCACCTGGTTCGCCGCCAGCGTCACGTCGCCGAACCGCGCGCCAAGGAAGACGAAACTGGTGAAGGACAGCTGCAAGAGGATCGTCCGAAGCATGATGTCGCGGCTGGCCGAGAACATCCGGCGGATCGCGACGCGATCACCCAGCCGGGCCATCCCCTCGCGGAAGGCGGGGCCGAAGGCATCGCGCGCGAGCCAGAGGCCAAGCGCCAGCCCGGTCAATTCCGCGATCAGCGTCGCCAGCGCCACGCCCGGCACGCCCCAGTGCAGGCCCAGCACGAACCAGAGCGACAGCAGGATGTTCAGCCCGTTCTGCCACAGTTGCAGGACCAGCACCCCCCGCGTCCGCTCCAGCCCGACCAGCCAGCCGGTCAGCGCGTAAAGCGCGATGGTGGCGGGGGCGCCCCAGATGCGGATCGCCAGATAGCCGCGGGCCAGGCTCTCGACCGTCGCGCTGGCCGGGGCGATTCCGAAGGCCGCCCCGAAGAGCAGCGCCTGCGCCATGACCAGCACCAGACCGGAGCCGACGGCGACGATCAGCGCGCGCAAGAGCACCGCCGAGCGTTCGCCCAGGTCGCCCGCCCCCTGCGCCTGTGCGGCCAGGCCCGAGGTCGACATCCGCAGGAAGCCGAAGGCCCAGTAGAGCGTGGCGAGGATCACCGCACCGATGCCCACCGCGCCAAGGCTGGCGGCATCGCCCAGCTGGCCGATGACGGCGGTATCCACCGCGCCCAGCAGCGGCACGGTGGCATTCGACAGCACGATGGGTCCGGCGATCCGCAGGACCCGGCCGTGGGTCATCCCGCTCATTTCGGCTCGGCGGGGGGCATCAGGAAATGCCCGGTGGCCTGCGCGAAGAGGCGCGCGCGATTGTCCTGCCAGGCCTCGACATGGACGGAGGCATAGCGTCGGCCGGAGCGATTGACCCGTGCCCGGGCATAGGCGTCGCGCGGCAGGCCTGCGCGCAGGTAGTCGATGGTGAAGTCGATGGTTTTCGGCAGTCGCAGCGGGCCTTCCGGCAGGGCGCCATCGGCCTCGACTCCGTCCCAGAGCGTGCTCCACGCGAGTTCGATCATCGCGGCGATCTCCAGGAAGGCCGCCGTCGCACCGCCATGCAGCGCGGGCAGACGCGGGTTGCCGATCAGGCTTTCGCTGAAGGGCAGCACGGCGGTCAGCTCGTCGCCGCGCCGGTCGAATTCCACCCCCAGGAAACGGATGTAGGGCACCCCGTCGACCAGGCTGCGCAAAAGCCCCTCGCGGCGCTGCTTCACCACATGAACCGGCTCCGGCGACTTCATCCCTTGCGCTCCACGGTGAAGGCGCCGGTCGCCATCGCCACCGGGCGGGCCTCGTCGTCGTCGGTCGCCACCGCGCGGACAAAGGCCACCGACCGGGTGACATGGTGGCATTCGGCGCGGGTGCGGATGGTCTGGCCGGGCGTCGCCGGGCGCATGTAGTCGATGCGCAAATCCAGCGTCGCGGTGGAAAAGCCCGCCTGCGGATGGCTCATCACCGAGGCCCCGCAGGCCGTGTCCATCAGCGCCGAGACCGCGCCGCCGTGGATCACCCCGGTCGCCGGGTCGCCGATCAGGCGGGGGTCGTAGGGCATGGCGATCGTCGCGCTGCCCTCGGTGATGGCTTCCAGCCGCATCCCCAGCGCGCGGCTGTGCGGCAGGGCCTCGATGAACTGGCGGGCGATGGCTTCGATGTCGGGCATGGGGCCTCCGGTCGCGCATCAAATCGCCGCAACCGGGGGAAGGCAACCCCCCGTCACGGTTGCACCTTGGCAGGTGTCCCCCTAGGCTGGCCCGTGGGAGGACCCGCGCATGACCGAAACCCGCCTCAGCTTCAAGGAAATGTGCGCCCGGTTCGATGTCACCCCGCGCACCCTGCGCTATTACGAGTACATCGAGCTTCTCGCCCCCGAAAAGGAAGGCCGCGCCCGCTATTATGGGCCCCGCGAGGTGGCGCGGATGAAGCTGATCCTGCGCGGCCGCCGCTTCGGCTTTTCGCTGGAGGAGATCCGCCAGTGGCTGCTGATCTACGGCAAGAAGGGTGAACGCCCGCAGCTGGAAGCCTGGCTGCAACTCGCCGACCGGCAACTGCTTGAACTGGAGAAGCAGAAGACCGAGCTTGACGCCTCGATCGCCGACCTGCGCGCCCTGCGCGAGACGGCGGTGCAGGAGATGGGCAAGCTGGACGAGTGATGACGCTGGGTCATGCGCCCGGCGAGCCTGCCCGCGACGCATTGCCACATTTTTGCCGCAATTTCGCCGAACGCGAACAATCATGCCGCATTATCCTTGTTCGGTCAGATAGTGCAGGGTTGATTCAATGGAATTGAAGCGGCACCGTGCGCGTATCGGTTGTGCGGTTTTGGGGGTGATGGCGGTGTGTGCGACGGGTGTTCTTGCCGATCAGCCTGCCCGTTTTTCCTTTTCCTGCAGCGGCAGTGCGCAAGCCGACGCTGCGCGTGTCGCCGATATCTGCGCCGATTTCCTGCAGGCACTGCGCAGCCAGCCCGACCTGTCCGGGGCAGAGTTGCAGGACGCCCCGCTTTCCAGTGGCCCGGGGCTGGAGATCGCGATCACCGCCGCGACCGCGTCGAAGATCGAGGTCATCCCGACCTGGATCGACGCGGGCGGCGGGCGGACCGTCCGGCCCGCGGTCGGATTCCTGACGATGGACACCACCGTGACCCGGCCGAGACGCCTGGCATTCTTCCAGAAACTGCTCGCCGACCTTCCCCGCTAACCCTTCTTTCCAAGGACGCATTGCATGAGTGCCGTTGAAGCCCCTCGCGATCCCTCCAGCCCCAGCGCCGCGCCAAACCCGGGCGATCACTCTGCGGCGCCGGTCTTCACGCTGGACCAGATCGCCAACCAGTTGACCAATGGCTATTGGGAGGGGGGCCAGCAGTACAAGTTCGCGCTGAATGCCACAAGAACGCTGACCTACAACGTCACCGGCCTTTCGGCCAAGGAACAGGCCATCGCGGTTGCCGCCCTCGAGGCCTGGACCGAGGTGACGGGGATCAAGTTCGTCGCCACGACCGCGAAGACCGCGAAGCTGATGTTCGACAACAATGATCCTGACGGCGCCTACGCCTATTCGGACTTCACCGGCAACACGCTCACCCAGTCCTTCATCAACATTCCTGTGAACTGGGCGCCGCTCGATCTGAACAGCTACATGCTGCAGACCTACATGCACGAGATCGGGCATGCCCTGGGCCTGGGTCACGCCGGAAACTACAACGGCGACGCCACATACGGCGTGGACAACCTCTATGACAACGACAGCTGGCTGGCGACGGTCATGTCCTACTTCAGCCAGGAAGATAACACCCAGTCCGCGACCGACAGCTTCGCCTTCACCGCCACGCTGATGCCCGCCGACATCGTCGCGATCCAGAACCTCTATGGCTTCACCGGCGTCACCAATGGCGGCAACTCGGTCTACGGCTACGGCTCGAACGTCGGCGGCTACCTGCAGAAGCTCTTGAACCAGTGGACCGGCTATATCCCGCGCACGGCGGACGGCTACTGGGGCGATCCCATCGCCTTCACCATCTACGATTCAAACGGCACCGACACGATCAACTTCTCGAACTTCTCCGCCAACCAGGAGATCTCGCTTGTCGCGCTGACCTATTCCGACATCGGCGGCCTGGTCGACAACGTGACCATCGCGCGCGGCGTGGTGGTCGAGAATGCCACCTCGGGCGCCGGCAACGACACGCTGACCGGCAATGCCGTGGGCAACATCCTGCGGGCCAATGCCGGGAACGACATCCTGTCCGGCGACCTGGGCAACGACACGCTGTATGGCGGGCTGGGGGATGACACGCTTCTTGGTGGCGACGGCAACGATGCGCTTTACGGCGAGGGCGGCAGCAACACCCTGGATGGCGGCGCGGGCGACGATACCTACTACGTCACCGGCGCTGGCGACAGCGTGACCGAGGCCGAGGGCGGCGGCACCGACACCCTTCG
Organism: Tabrizicola sp.; assembly: GCF_041911175.1. Taxonomy (GTDB): domain Bacteria; phylum Pseudomonadota; class Alphaproteobacteria; order Rhodobacterales; family Rhodobacteraceae; genus Tabrizicola. Next base: position 11,378 of record NZ_JAYRPN010000043.1, on the reverse strand, counting down.
CACCGCGCTGACCAATGCGGTCCTGGGCGACAACATCGAGAACCTGGTTTTCACGTCTGCGCTCGCGTCAACCGGCACCGGCAACGCGCTGGGCAACGCGATCACCGGCGGCAACGGCAGCGACACGCTCTTCGGGCTGGACGGGTTCGATTTCCTCTCCGGTGGCGCGGGGAACGACAGTCTCGACGGCGGCACCGGGGGCGACACGATCTACGGCGGCAGCGGGAACGACACTGGCCTTGGCGGCGATGGTGCCGACCTGCTCTATGGTGGCAGCGGCAATGACAGCCTGACGGGCGGGGCCGGGGCCGACCTGCTCTGGGGCGAGGACGGCAATGACCGGCTTTTCGGCGATGAGGGCGGCGATACGATCACCGGCGGCACCGGCAACGATACGCTCTTTGGCGGCGAGGGGAGCGACAGTCTCGACGGCGGCACCGGCAACGACAGCATGGATGGCGGCGCGGGCGACGACAGCTATGTCGTGAACGCCTCGGGCGACAAGGTGGTCGAGGGGCTGGATGGCGGGATCGACACGGTTCGCACCGCGCTGACGGCTTTCACGCTGGGCGACAACGTCGAAAACCTGGTGCTGACCGCGACCGGATCGGCGACCGGCACCGGCAACGGGCTGGACAACACGATCACCGGCGGCGCCGGGTCGAACAAGCTGTACGGGATGGACGGGTTCGACTTCCTGTTCGGCGGCGGGGGCAGCGACACGATCGATGGCGGAAACGGCGGCGACCAGATCGACGGCGGAATCGGCAACGATTCCATGCTGGGTGGGGCGGGCGACGACCTGATCCTTGGCGGGGCCGGGAACGACAGGCTGTTCGGCGGCACCGAGAACGACCAGCTTTTCGGCGATGCCGGCAACGACCAGCTGGATGGCGAGGACGGCGACGACCTGCTGTCGGGCGGCATCGGCAACGATTCGCTGCTGGGCCGCGCGGGCGACGATGTGCTGGACGGGGGCGAGGGCAACGATACGCTGAACGGCGGGCTGGGTCACGACACCTACACCGGCGGCGCAGGGGTGGACCGCTTTGTCATCAGCAGCGTCGATGTGGCGGATGATTTCTTCGACTTCACCAGCGGGGTCGACAAGGTCGCACTGACGCGGACGGCGCTTGGCCTCTCCTCAACCGCCACGCTGGCCTCGCTGTGGCAGACAGGGCTCGGCCTGCCGGAAAGCTTCGCCGACGGCAAGGCGGTGCTATTCTACGATCAGGATCAGCACACGCTGTTTCTGGACATCGACGGCGGGTCCAGCGCCAACGCCACGGCGCTGTTCACCGTGCAGACGGGTGGCACGCTGGCCGTGACCGACCTGCTCTTTGTCTGACCCGGTTCAGGGGGGCCGCAACGCTGCGGCCCCCCTGCCGGCCCGCATCAATGCGCCAGGAACACCGGCACCTGCGCGTTTTCCAGCATGTCGCGGGTGGCGCCGCCCATGATCGCCTCGCGGAAGCGCGAATGACCGTAGGCGCCCATCACCAGCATGTCGGCGTTCACGTCGCGGGCGTGGCGTGCGAGAACTTCCGAGATTCGGGGCAGGGTGCGCGCCAGCACCGAGACTTCGGCCCGAACGCCGTGCCGCACCAGAAGCTGACAGAGCTGCCCGCCAGGGTCCGACCGTTCCGGCCCGTGGGCAGGGGGATCGATGACCACGATCTGCACCATCTCGGCCCGTTTCAGGAAGGGCATCGCCCGGCGCGCGGCCACCAGAGCCTCGCGGCTCTGGTTCCAGGCCAGCACGATCCGCTTCGGCTGCGCCGTCGCCATGCCTCCGGGCGGGACCACCAGCACCGGCGTCATGCCTTCGAACAGTGCGGCCTCGGTGATGGCCTCGTCCTCGACGCCGCGGCCCTTGCCATAGGGCAGGTGCAGGACGACGAGGTCGCTGTAGCGTGCCCGGGCGGCGACGACATCGGTCAGCGCGCCCAACTGGGTCACCACCGATTCGACCGAGGACCGCAGCGTCGGCACCTGGGCCCCGATGGCCGCGTTCAGCGCCGCCTCGGTCTCGCGCGCCTCGCCCTCGGCCCGGTCCATCGCGGCGGCGATCACCACCGCGCCCGAGCCGACATAGGAATAGCCAACCTGGGTCCGGTCGACGCCAAGCGCCAGGGCGTCAAGATGCGCATCCATCGCCGTGGCGATCTGGGCCGCGGCGGTGACGGTGCCAAGCACGCCCTCGGGCGAGCAGGCCACCGTCAGGAGGGACTTGTAAGCCATGATCATCTCCCTTGAAAATCCGTAGTATAGCATGCCTGCTGCGAATCCGTCCGCCTTGACCGAGGTCAATTCGCGTTGAGGTTCGGGTTGACCCAGATCAAGGCGCCGGGTTGCGCTGCACCGCAGAAGTCGCAGTGTCGAAGAGTGTGGCTGCCGCGTCCGAATCATTTCGGGCGCGCTTGATTGCACGAGACAGGACGAAGGGACGCTAACCATGTGGGATTACCTAAAACTGGCCGGGCTTGGCCTCGTCGCGGTCTGCGCTGCGATCGCGGCCAACTACGCCCATGACCTGGCCTACCAGGTCAACGCGATTACCGTGATGCTTGCCGCAGGCATCGCCTTTCTGTGGGTGGTGCGGTCGGCGGGAGATCCGAAGCCGAACCTGCAGCACGAATATTTCGACAGCGTGATCCGCGCCGGCGCGATCGCCACCGCCTTCTGGGGCGCCGTCGGCTTCCTGGTGGGGGTCGTCATCGCGCTGCAGCTCGCCTTCCCGCAGTTGAACTTCGAGTTCCTGCAGGGCTATGGCAACTTCGGACGCCTGCGTCCCCTGCACACCAGCGCGGTGATCTTCGCCTTCTGCGGCAACGCGCTGATCATGTCATCGTTCTATGTCGTCCAGCGCACCTGTGCGACCCGGCTGTTCGGGGGTAGCCTGGGCTGGTTCGTGTTCTGGGGCTGGCAGCTGGTCATCGTCCTGGCCGCGTCGGGCTATGTGCTTGGCGCGACGCAAAGCAAGGAATACGCCGAGCCGGTCTGGTACGTCGACGTGCTGATCACCGTGGTCTGGGTCGCCTATCTGGTGGCGTTCATGGGCACGCTGGTGAAGCGGAAAGAACCGCACATCTATGTCGCCAACTGGTTCTACCTGTCCTTCATCATCACCATCGCGATGCTGCACATCATCAACAACCTGGCGATCCCGGTGTCGATCTTCTCCAGCGCGTCGGTGCAACTTACCGCAGGCGTACAGGACGCGATGATCCAGTGGTGGTACGGCCACAACGCCGTGGGCTTCTTCCTGACCGCGGGCTTCCTGGGGATGATGTACTACTTCGTCCCGAAACAGATCGAACGCCCGGTCTACAGCTACAAGCTGTCGATCATCCACTTCTGGGCGCTGATCTTCCTGTACATCTGGGCCGGTCCGCACCACCTGCACTACACCGCCCTTCCCGACTGGGCCGCGACGCTTGGCATGGTGATGTCGGTCATCCTGTGGATGCCGTCGTGGGGCGGCATGATCAACGGGCTGATGACGCTGTCGGGCGCCTGGGACAAGCTGCGCACCGACCCGATCATCCGCATGATGGTCGTCTCGATCGGCTTCTACGGCATGTCGACCTTCGAAGGCCCGATGATGTCGATCAGGGCGGTGAACTCGCTGTCGCACTACACCGACTGGACCATCGGCCACGTCCATTCCGGCGCCTTGGGCTGGAACGGGATGATCACCTTCGGCGTGCTCTACTACCTGGTGCCGCGGCTGTGGAACCGCGAAGGGCTCTACTCGCTGAAACTGGTCAGCTGGCACTTCTGGCTCGCCACCATCGGCATCGTGCTCTACGCCTCGTCGATGTGGGTCACGGGCATCATGGAAGGCCTGATGTGGCGTGAAGTGGATGCGAACGGCTTCCTGGTGAACGCCTTCGCCGACACGGTTGCCGCGAAATTCCCGATGTATGTGGTGCGGGCTGCCGGTGGCGGGCTGTTCCTCACGGGCGCGCTGATCATGTGCTGGAACCTCTGGATGACCGTTCGCGCCCAGCCCGCCCGGGCCACGCAGAACTCGGCCGTTCCGGCAGAATAAGGAAACGGAATCATGGCTTTTCTTGACAAGCACAAGGTCATCGAGACCAACGCGACCCTCCTGATGATCCTCAGCCTTCTGGTCGTGACCATCGGCGGAATCGTGCAGATCGTGCCGCTCTTCTACCTCGAGAACACGATCGAGAAGGTGGAAGGCATGCGTCCCTACACGCCGCTGGAACTCACGGGTCGGTCGATCTACATCCGCGAGGGCTGCTACAACTGCCACAGCCAGATGATCCGCCCGATGCGGGACGAGGTCGAACGCTATGGCCACTACAGCCTCGCGGCCGAGTCGATGTATGACCGGCCGTTCCAGTGGGGGTCGAAGCGCACCGGGCCTGACCTGGCGCGCGTCGGCGGGCGCTATTCCGACGAATGGCACCAGGACCACTTCACCAATGCGAAGTCGGTCGTGCCGGAATCGGTGATGCCGCCCTATGGCTTCCTGGCGAACAACGTCATCGACGGGAAGTACATCCAGGGCTTGCTGGAAACCGACCGGATGGCTGGCGTGCCCTATACCGACGCGATGGTGGAAAACGCGCTGGCCGACTTCACCGCCCAGGCCGACCCGAATGCCGACAGCTCGGGCCTGACGGACCGCTACACCTGGAAGGAAGAGAACGGCGCCGTCGTGCAGACCTTCCCGAAGACGATCAACATCCGCAACTTCGACGGCCAGCCTGAGCTGACCGAGATGGACGCACTGATCGCCTATATCCAGGTGCTGGGCACGATGGTCGACTTCTCGACCTTCACCCCGGTGGCGAACCGGTAAGGGGGGGAGCGATGGAAACCTATTCCTTCCTGCGCCACCTGGCCGACAGCTGGTTCCTGCTGGGGATGTCGCTGGGGTTCCTTGGGCTCTGCGTCTGGGCCTTCCGGCCCGGCGCAAGGTCCGCCCACCAGGATGTCGCCACCTCGATCTTCCGCAACGACGACCATCCTGCGGACGATCAACCTGCCCAACTTCGTAAGGAGGCGTAAGGCCATGTGTGCCAAGCCATTGAAAAAGGAACCCCGGCAGGTGGAAACGACCGGCCACAGCTGGGACGGCATCCAGGAATACGACAACCCGATGCCGCGCTGGTGGGTCTGGGTGTTCTATGCGACGATCATCTGGGGCATCGGCTATACCATCGCCTATCCGGCCTGGCCGCTGATCCACGAGGCGACGCCCGGACTGCTTGGGGCCAGCACCCGCGCCGACGTCGAGGTCGAGATCGCAGCGGTCGACAAGGCCAACGCGGCCATCAAGGACAAGCTGGTCGCCGCGGACCTGAACGCGATCGGGGCCGACCCGGAGCTTGCGGGCTATGCCGAACGCGCCGGGGCTGCGGTCTTCCGCACCAATTGCGCGCAGTGCCACGGGTCGGGTGCGGCGGGCGTTGTCGGCAAGGGCTATCCCAACCTCCTGGACGACGACTGGCTCTGGGGCGGCACGATGGAGGACATCCATACGACCGTCACCCACGGCATCCGCAACACCACCGACGCGGACGCCCGCTACTCGGAAATGCCGAAGTTCGGCACCGACGGCATCCTGGACGAAACCCAGATTGCCCAGGTCGCGGAACATGTGCTGGCCATCTCGGGGCAAGAGCATGACGCGGCGCTGGCGGCGGAAGGTGCGACCGTCTTCGCCGACAACTGCGCCGCCTGCCACATGGAAGACGGCAAGGGCGACCGGACCCAGGGCGCGCCGAACCTGACCGACGCGATCTGGCTTTACGGCGGCTCGCGCGAGAAGATCATCGAGACGGTGACCAAGGCCCGCTTCGGCGTCATGCCGAACTGGAACCAGCGCCTGAGCGAAGACGAGATTCGCGCAGTGTCCTACTATGTCCACAGCCGTGGTGGTGGCGAGTGATCACTATTGACGAGTGATCACGGGTAACGAGTGTTCGGAAAGGGGGTCTTCGGACCCCCTTTCTTCGTTTCCGGGCGCGGGTCTTACCCCATCGAGCTGCCGCGCACGGCCCGGTCCTTGGCGCGCCGCCGGTCGACGCCGTTGATCCAGATCACCAGGCCGACGCCGGTGGCGATATAGACCGCCCCGGCCAGAAACACGATCTCGCCCGGGATCGGGCCGATGTCCGCCCGGTTGAGAAAGCCCGGCCAGGACGTCGCCGGGAAGGGGTGGACGATCAGCTTGCCGGTATAGGCGACCGCCTGGATCAGCAGGATCCACAGGTAGTTCGACCGGACCCGGCGCGCGATCGCGACGGCATAGCTGACGTGGTACTGCGGGTTCCGGTAGTCATTGGCCAGGACCGATTGCCAGTCCTGTTCGGTGTGCAGGTCGCCGTCCATCAACATGGGCACATAGAAATGCCGCTCGATCCAGCGGGCCCTTGCACGCCAGACATTGAAGAACCGGTAGCGGCGCGCTTCCAGCGACAGGAAGAACAGGATCAGCACTCCGACCAGCACCAGCGGCAGGGGCGATGCGCCGGGAGAGGAATAGGTGATCGACAGCGCCACGCCCAGGGTGACGACCGACCAGTTCGTCGTGGTGTCCAGCCGGGTGCGCCAGACCGTGCTGCGATAGACCTCGCCCCGGTAAAGATGGGCCAGCGCCCCGATTTCCGCAGCCGAGAATTCCTCGCTCGTCGCCGCCTTGCGCTTCACGGTCATTGCGCCCTCCCCTCGCTCCCGTTGGAAAAGCATGGCAGGGTGGCCGCGTCCGGTCAAAGTCGACGTGACGCCCGGGATCACGCCGATTTGCGCTGCATTGCCGCATTCCACCCGCGCGGCCCGGTTTATAATTGATACAGGTCAAGGTCGGTCCGCCCGGAATGACCGATTGCAGGCAGGATGATAGACTGGCCCCGTCCAGTGAAGGAGAGCCCGTGTCCACCCCAGACTCCGAACCCAGCCTCTACGCCGCGCGCGAGCCGATCTTCCCGCGCCGGGTGAAAGGCACCTTCCGCACGCTGAAGTGGTGGATCATGGGCATCACCCTCGGCATCTACTACCTCACCCCCTGGCTGCGCTGGGACCGCGGTCCCTCGCTGCCTGACCAGGCCGTGCTGGTCGACCTCGCGAACCGTCGCTTCTTCTTCTTCATGATCGAGATATGGCCGCACGAATTCTACTTCGTCGCAGGCCTTCTCATCATGGCAGGCCTCGGCCTCTTCCTCTTCACCTCCGCCGCCGGGCGGGTCTGGTGCGGATATGCCTGCCCGCAGACGGTCTGGACCGACCTCTTCATCCTGGTCGAACGCTGGATCGAGGGCGACCGCAACGCCCGCGTCCGCCTCTACAAGCAGAAATGGGACGCCGAGAAGATCCGCAAGCGCGCGATCAAGTGGACCGTCTGGTTCCTGATCGGCCTGGCCACCGGCGGCGCCTGGATCTTCTACTTCACCGACGCGCCCACGCTCCTGCGTGACCTCGTCACCGGCCAGGCCCACCCCGTCGCCTACATCACCATGCTGATCCTGACCGCCACCACCTTCTTCTTCGGCGGCTTCGCGCGGGAACAGATCTGCATCTACGCCTGCCCCTGGCCCCGCATCCAGGCCGCGATGGTGGACGAGGACACGCTGACCATCGCCTACCGCGACTGGCGGGGAGAGCCGCGCGGCAAGCAGAACGTCGCGGGCAACGGCGACTGCATCGATTGCATGGCCTGCGTCAACGTCTGCCCGATGGGCATCGACATCCGCGACGGCCAGCAGATGGCCTGCATCACCTGCGGCCTCTGCATCGACGCCTGCAACGACGTGATGGACAAGATCGGCAAGCCGCGCGACCTGATCGGCTACCTCGCCCTCACCGACGAAACCCGCGAACGCGCGGGCCAGCCGCCGAAAAGCGTGTGGAGCCACGTCTTCCGCCCCCGCACCGTGCTGTACACCGTGCTCTGGGCCGGGGTCGGCGTCGGCCTCATCGTCGCGCTCTTCCTGCGCTCGCCCATCGACCTGAACGTGACCCCGGTGAGGAACCCGACCTTCGTCACCCTCTCCGACGGCTCGATCCGCAACGCCTATGACATCCGGCTGCGCAACATGCACGGCACCGACGCCCAGTTCGCGGTCTCGGTCACCTCCGACGCGGCGGTGACTCTCGCGCTGGAAGGCAAGGACGGGTTGACCGTCACTGTTCCCGCCAACGAGACCATGTCGCAGCGCATCTACCTCACCGCCGCTCCCGGCACCCGCGCCGCCGAGGACGACCGGACCGACGTGCGAATCTGGGTCGAGGAACTTGGCACCACCAACCGGGTGGACCATGATACGATCTTCAATGGAAAGGAGGAGGGCAATGGCTGAGCTGACCGGCAAGCATGTCTTCGCAATCACCGCCAGCGCCTTCGCGGTGATCATCGGGGTCAACGTCCTTCTCGCCGTCAAGGCGGTCTCGACCTTCCCGGGGCTCGAAGTCGAGAACTCCTATGTCGCGGGACAGGACTTCAACGAACGCAAGGCCGCGCAGCTGGCGCTGGGTTGGGTCATGGTTCCGGGCTACGAAAACGGAAAGATGACCCTCGCCTTCACCGGAAGCGACGGGCTGCCGGTGGCGGTCGGCGATCTCCAGGTCCTCGTCGGCCGCACGACCGAAGCCAAGGATGACACGAACCCGGTCTTCGCGCGCGACGGCGATCTCTATGCTGCCGATGTGGCGCTTGGCCGGGGCAAGTGGATGGTGAAAGTCACCGCGCGCTCTGCCGACGGGACACTCTTCGAACAGCGCTCCGAGCTTTATGTGAAGGGCTGACGGATGGCATTGGCCGAAGACTTCGCGGACACCCGCGCCCCGGTTTCGGCCTGCCCGGCCTGCGTCGTCGTCCCTGCCGCCGAACGCATCGCCGCCCTTCGGGCCGACCGCGCCGGCCGCATCGTGTTGTCGCTGCCGAACGCGGGCGGCGCGCAATCGATCTCCACGGTCGAGGCCGCCGTGCAGGCCGTGCCCGGCGTGATCTCGGCCCGGGTGAACCTGACCCTGAAGCGCGTCTCGGTCGAGGCCGAACCCTCCGTCACCGCGGCCCAGCTGATCGCGGTGCTGGAGGGCCAGGGCCAGGAAGCGCACGAGCTTGACCCCGGCCTCCTCTCCGTCACCGAGACCGACCGGCAGGGACGCGAACTCCTCATGCGCCTCGGCGTCGCCTTCTTCTCGATGATGAACGTGATGCTCCTCTCGATCGCCGTCTGGTCCGGGGCCGAGGCCGCGACGCGCGACCTGTTCCACTGGATTTCCGGCGCCATTGCCTTGCCGACGGTGATCTTCGTCGGCCAGCCCTTCTTCAAATCCGCCTGGGCCAGCCTCCGGCAAGGCAAGCTCGGCATGGACGTGCCGATCTCGCTGGCCCTGATCCTCGCCTCCTCGATCTCGGTCTATGAGACCGCGATGTCCGGCCACCACGCCTATTTCGACGCCGCCGTGATGCTGGCCTTCTTCCTGCTTCTGGGGCGCTACCTCGATCACCGCACCCGCGCTGTCGCCCGGTCGGCGGCGGAGGAACTGGCCGCGCTGGAAGTCCCCCGCGCGATCCTGCTGGTCGACGGGACGGAAGTCGAAATGCCCATCGCCGAGGTCCAGCCCGGCGACCACGTCCTCGTCCGCCCCGGCGCGCGGATGCCGGTCGATGGCATCGTCCTTCACGGCGCCTCGGAACTGGACCGCAGTCTTCTCACCGGCGAAAGCCTGCCCGTCCCGGCGGGTGAGGGCACCGTGGTCAGCGCGGGCGAGGTCAACCTGACCGGCCCCCTGACGGTGCAGGTCACCGCCGCAGGCAAGGACTCGAGCCTCCACCGCATGGCCGACCTCGTGGCCGTAGCCGAGGGCGCGAAGACCCGCTACACCAGCCTCGCCGACCGCGCCTCGCGGCTCTACTCGCCGCTCGTGCATATCCTCTCATTCAGCGCTTTCGGCTACTGGATGTGGGCGACCGGCGGCGACGTGCGCTATGCGATCAACATCTCCGCCGCCGTGCTGATCATCACCTGCCCCTGCGCGCTTGGCCTTGCGGTTCCGGCGGTGATCACCTCCGCCTCCGGGCGGCTGTTCCGCAAGGGACTCCTCATCAAGCACGGCACCGCGCTGGAGCGTCTGGCCGAGGTCGATACCGTCGTCTTCGACAAGACCGGCACCCTGACCCTCGGCGCGCCCGAACCCGTGGCGCTGGCAGACCAGCCCCGCGAAGCGGTGGCCGTCGCAGCCGCCCTCGCCGCGGGCTCCTCGCACCCGCTGGCCCGCGCGCTGGCCGATGGCGCGCGCACCCTGGGCATCGCGCCCGCCGAGGTGACCGACATCCGCGAAGTCCCCGGCCAGGGTATCGAAGGTGCCTATCACGGCACCCGCGTCCGCCTTGGCCGCGCCGATTGGTGCGGCGCCGATCCGCTGCCGATGACCGCGACCTACCTGTCCATTTCAGGCGCACCCGCATCCCCGAGCGCCTCCCCTCCCCCTCGTGGGGAGGGGCCGGGGGTGGGGGGCCGCCCCCAATCACAGACCCACGCCTTCGCCTTCACCGACCGCCTCCGCCCCGGCGCGGAAGCCGCCGTCAAGGCGCTGAAAGCCGCCGGGATGCAGGTCGAGCTGCTGTCCGGCGACGCCGCCGCCCCGGTGCAGGACCTTGCCGACCGACTGGGCATCGCGTGTTGGCAGGCCGGAGTCCTCCCCGCCGAAAAGGCCGCCCGCGTCGCCGCGCTGTCAGCCGAGGGCCGCAAGGTCCTGATGGTCGGCGACGGGCTGAACGACACCGCCGCCCTCGCCGCCGCCCATGTCTCGATCTCCCCCGCTTCCGCTTTGGACGCTGCCCGCGTGGCCTCCGACATCGTGCTTCTGGGGCAGGACATCGCCCCCATCGCCGACGCGGTGCGGATCGGCCGCCAGTCCGCCCGCAGGATGATCGAGAACTTCCTGATCTCCGGCGGCTACAACATCATTGCCGTGCCGCTGGCCCTCATCGGCCACGCCACGCCGCTTGCCGCCGCGCTGGCCATGTCCCTCTCCTCGATCACCGTGTCCCTGAACGCTATGAGACTGAAGTGACGGGTCGGCTGACGTAATGCAAATCCTCACGCTCCTGATCCCGGCCTCGCTCCTCCTCGGCGGCATCGGCCTCGCCGCCTTCCTCTGGGCGATGCGTACCAAGCAGTTCGATGACCCCGAAGGCGACGCGAACCGCATCCTGACGAAGGATTGGGACGACAAGCCGAAGCCCTGAGCCCCCCCGTAGCAACTGTCTTTCACGCGGCCCGTTTCAGGTGGTCTGTGTGGTCGCGCATCATTGCGTTGAGGATGGTGAGGAGCTTTCTGGCGCAGGCGGTGATGGCGAGTTTCGCGGGTTTTCCGGTGGCTTCGAGGCGGGTTCG
>NZ_JAYRPN010000042.1:0-18374 GCF_041911175.1 Tabrizicola sp. | reverse complement strand
GAGCGGCAGCGGCAGCATCACGCGCGCGCGCGCGCCCTCGGTCTTAGCGGTCGACGATGCGGTTGCTTCGGTCGCGGCTTCGCTGGTATGGGGTGCGGCCATGAAGTAGATTCTAATCGCCGCGCGGGCCCGAGTCGCGCAACGAAGGAATGGCCCGGACCATGAAATTCTTCATCGACACCGCCGACGTCGACGCCATCCGCGAGCTGCACGACCTCGGCATGGTCGACGGCGTGACCACCAACCCGTCCCTCATCCTGAAATCCGGCCGTGACATCCTGGAAGTCACCAAGGAAATCTGCAGCTTCGTCACCGGCCCCGTCTCCGCCGAAGTCGTCTCGCTCAAGGCCGACGAGATGCTGGCCGAGGGCCGCAAGCTCGCCGCCATCGCCCCGAACATCGCGGTGAAGGTGCCGCTGACCTGGGACGGGCTGAAAGCCTGCAAGGTGCTGTCGGGCGAGGGCTTCATGGTCAACGTCACCCTCTGCTTCAGCGCGAACCAGGCGCTGATCGCCGCCAAGGCCGGGGCGACCTTCATCTCGCCCTTCATCGGGCGGCTCGACGACATCAACCTCGACGGGCTGGACCTGATCGGCGACATCCGCACGATCTATGACAACTACGACTTCAAGACCCAGATCCTCGCCGCCTCGATCCGCACCGCCAACCACGTCAAAGACTGCGCGATGATCGGCGCCGACGTCGTGACCGCGCCGCCTTCGGTGATCAAGGCGCTGGCGAGCCATGTGCTGACCGACAAGGGCTTGGACCAGTTCACCAAGGACTGGGCGAAGACGGGGCAGAAGATTTTGTAAGTGAACAAGCCCCCCGCGTCCGGCGCGGGGGGCACGACCGACAAAGGTCGCCCGCGCGCCCATCGGGCATCCGTCCGGCGTTCTGACATGAACCCATAGGCTTCAGGATTGGGGGAACCATGCCGACCGACGAATACGGCCCTGTCCAGGAAGTATTCCGGGGCACCTCGGGCATCACCAAGGTCCAGGTCAATGGCAGGCCGGTTTTCTTCCTGCAAACCCATTTTCGCGATGTCATCCAGCGCGAACACCAGGCTGGAAGGTTCTATGAACCCGAAGAATTGCATCTGATCCGGACCTTCTTTCCGACCGGTGGGGTCTTCTGCGACATCGGCGCCAACGTCGGCAACCACAGCCTTTACGTCGGGCTCTTCCTTGAACCGTCCCGGATCATCTGCTTCGAGCCCAACCCAGCCATCATCCCCACGCTTCGCGCCAACATCATTCTGAACGGGCTGGAAGACATTTGCGACCTCGAACATCTGGGCCTGGGTCTGTCATCGTCGTTTCAGGACAGGCTGGGAATGGTCTTCGGCGCGCGCAATGTCGGTGCCGGTCGACTGAGGGCAAACATGGGCGATCTGCGGACCGTCCCCGGCGACAGCCTCTTGGCCGACCGCAGGGTGGATTTCATCAAGATCGATGTCGAGGGGATGGAACTCGACGTTCTTCGCGGCCTGGCGCAGACCATTGCCGCGTCCCGGCCCGTGATCTTCGTCGAATGTGCGAATCTCAACATCGACCCGGTGATCGACATGCTCGGGGCCTGGGGATACAGCAAAATGGCCGAATGGCGCCGCTATGAGCAGAACATCAATCTTCTGTTCCAGCCCGATGCCTCGTCAGACGCTAAGCCATGATCGTCGGAATCTCCGTCGTCAAGAATGAAGCCGACGTCATCGAAACGATGGCGCGGCACAATCTCGCCTACCTTGACCATCTGACCATCGTGGACAACGGAAGCGCCGACGAAACGGTCGACGTGGTCCAGTCCCTGATCGACGAAGGCCTGCCCTGCGCACTGATCCAGCACCCCGGAACGACGCACCTGCAGCACGTCCTGATCTCGGACCTCGTGCCTTCTCTCGTCGCCACCTACGATCCTGACCGGATCATCCCCCTTGATGCCGATGAATTCATCGTCGGAGATATCGGGGCGTTTCGCCGGGAAATGCAGGACCGGTCGATCCCGCTGAAACTGCCCTGGGTGACCTACGTTCCCATGCCCGACGACGATGCCGCCGAGACCAACGTCCTGAAGCGCATCGTCAACCGGCGCGTCAGCGAGGTGCCGCAACTGTACAAGATCACCGTCCCCGCCATCGCAGCCGTGGGGGCACAGGTTGGGCCGGGGTCGCACCGGTTGCACTGCAATGGCAAGAAGGTCTTCATGCGTGTTTCGGCCTCGGCGCGCCTTGCGCATTTTCCGGTGCGCTCGGCCGAACAACTGATTGCGAAGATCCTGATCGGGTCCTGGTCGGTCAGGCAAAGACGCAGACGCCGGGGCGAAGCCTATCACTGGCTCGACCTGGCACAGAGGTTTCTCACATCACCGACCCTCCGCACTGCAGAGATGTCGCAGATCGCCTTGGCCTATTCCGGCAACGAGTCGACCGAAGTCGTGCGTGATCCGGTATCGACGGACATCGCCGTCAAGATGCCGGTCGACCCCGCGACGACCTTGCTGAGGAAGCTCATCGCCTACACTGAGGACCTCGTCCGCAGGTCGGAAGGGCCGCTGCAAGGTCCGTGATCATCCCTGACCCAGGTCCGGAGCCGCACCGTCACCGCGCGTCGGGGCGGTCCATTCGGCCTGCGGCGGCACGCCTCGCCCCCCTCACCGCACCAGCGGCCCGCCGAACACCCGCTCGTCTCCCTCCGCCACTCCCTTCTGGGCATATTCCTGAGCCTTCGCCCGCACCGCCCCTGTGGCTTCCGGTCCTGCATCCTCCCATTCCCACCCGAACGCCTTCGCCACATCGCCAAACTGCGGCTTCCCGCCGGAGTGCCCCTCCTCCCGCTCCCGGTAATGCGCCAGCGTCTCGGCCCCCCGGATCACCCCGGCCAGTCGCGCGTGCATGTAGCTGCGCAGCACATCGTTGATCCTTGGCCCATAGCCCTCGCCCATCGACTTGAAGAACTTCAGCACATCCGCCTCCAGCGCCAGCGTGACCTTCACCTTCGCCGCCCGGGGCGTGGCGGTGGCGATCCGGTGCCACTCTTCCGGGATGCGCCCGGTCAGTTCGATGGTGTTGTGCAGGTCCCATTCCAGCCGCCGCATGACATCCATCATGTAGGTCATCTGGGCACGCTGGCGGGGTGTCTGTTTCCTAAGGTCGGGCATCGGCAGGCTCCTTTCCGGCCCATCCTCAGACCCAAAGGTTAACGCCAGCCGAGCCCGGCGCGCGTATGGACGCTTGCCATACCAAAGCCATACCGGGTCCAGATGCAGTGTTGCATCCCTGCCCTTCCGCCTTTCCGTGTTGCTTTAACCCTGTCGCCAAGCCCTTGGCCGGTCGCCTATACTCCCCTGAAACCGACCCGGACTGTCCAGATGATCGAACCCGACCTGCGCGACCGCATCCTCGCCGAACCCGAACGGCTCCTGGAGGATCGCGACGTGATGAACGCCCTCGTCGCCGCCAACGAACGCGCAATGGGGGCCAACATCGTCGATTTGCGCGGCATCGCCATGCAGCGGCTGGAGACGCGGCTCGACCGGCTGGAGGACACGCACAGGTCAGTGATTGCAGCGGCTTACGAGAACCTCGCCGGGACGAACCAGGTCCATCGCGCCGTCCTGCAACTCCTTGAACCGACGAACTTCGAGGCCTTCATGCAGGCCCTGACCGGGGAGGTCGCCCAGACCCTGCGGGTCGACATGGTCCGCCTGGTGCTGGAGACCTTGCAGGAAGACGGCGACACCGACCCCACCCTCCGCCGGTTGGGCGAGGTGCTGCAGGTGGCGCCTGCGGGGTTCGTGGGCCACTACCTGACCAACGGCCGCAACGGCCCCGGGCGCCCCGTCGTCCTCCGTTCCATCACCGCCCTCGCCGAAACCCTTTACCAAGACCGCGCGGGGGACTTCCAGTCCGAAGCCCTGATGAAACTCGACCTCGGCCCCGGCCGCCTGCCCGCCATGCTGGTCTTCGCGTCGGAGGATCCGAACCAGTTCAAGTCCACTCACGGCACTGATCTGCTTGCGTTTTTCGCGGGGGCCTTCGAACGGGCGATGCGCCGGTGGCTGGGCTGAGCGACCCTTTCCTCAGCCCCGCTTTAGGGGCCGCGCTGGTGCAGTGGCTGTCGCATCTGCAGGCGCTGGAAGGTGCCGCCGTTAACACGATCGAGGCCTACCGCCGCGACGTCGCCCGCTACCTCAAGTTCCTCTCCGCCCATCGCGGCGGGGCCGAAGGCATCGCTTCGGTCGCCCGCACCACCCACTCCGACCTCCGCGCCTGGATGGCCGAGGAGCGGAAGCACCTCTCTGCCCGCTCCCTCTCCCGCGCCCTTTCGGCGGTCAAAAGCTTCACCGCCTGGGCCGCCGACCGCAGCGGCACCGACGCCACCACCGTCCTTTCCGCCCGCGGCCCGAAGCATCGCCGCAAGCTGCCCCGGCCCCTCAGCGAAGACGCCGCCGCCACCATGCTGGACGAGATCGGCGCCGACGCCCGCGAAGACTGGATCGCCGCCCGCGACACCGCCATCGCCACACTGCTCTACGGCCTCGGCCTGCGCATCTCGGAAGCCCTCTCCCTCACCGCTGCCGACCACCCGCTGCCCGAAACGCTGCGCATCACCGGCAAGGGCGGCAAGACCCGCCCGGTCCCGGTGATCCCCGCCGCCGCCGAAGCCGTCGCGGCCTATGTCGCAAGATGCCCCTACGACCTCACTCCCGGCGATCCCCTATTCCGCGGCGCGCGCGGCGGCCCGGTGAACCCCCGCCTGATCCAAGGCGCTATGGAGCGTGCCCGCCTGCGCCTTGGCCTGCCCGCCACCGCCACGCCGCATGCGCTGCGCCACAGCTTCGCCACCCACCTCCTCGCCGCGGGGGGCGATCTCCGCGCGATACAGGAGCTTCTCGGCCATGCCTCGCTGTCGACCACCCAGGCCTACACCTCTGTCGATGCCGCGCGGCTGATGGAGGTCTACGAAAAAGCCCATCCCCGCGCCTGAGCGCGGGCAAACTGTTGCACCCGACTGCGTTATCCGCCATCACATTCCCATGAGCCCACGCCTGAAAGCCCTCTCCGTCCACCTCCTCACCGCCTCCGGCGCGGTCCTGTCGATGTTCGCCATGCTTGCAGCGGTCGAGGAAAACTGGAGCATGATGTTCCTCTGGCTGGTCGTCGCGCTGATCGTCGATGGCGTCGATGGCCCGCTCGCCCGGCGCTTCGATGTGCGGAAAAACTGGCCGACCTATGACGGGGTCCTGATGGACCTGATCGTCGACTACCTCACTTACGTCTTCATCCCGGCCTTCGCCCTCTTCAAGTCGGGCCTTTTGCCCGGCTGGACCGGCTGGCTGGCGATCATCGTGATCTGCTACGGGTCCGTGGTCTATTTCGCCGACACAAGGATGAAGACCAAGGACAAGAGCTTTGCCGGCTTCCCGGCCTGCTGGAACATGGTCGTCCTCGTCCTCTTCGCGACCGAGCCGAGCCAGACGGTGATCCTGCTGATCGTGATCCTGTTGACGGTCACGATGTTCACCAACCTCAAGTTCATCCACCCGGTCCGCACCAGCCGCTGGTACGAGATTTCGCTGGGTGTGATCATCGCCTGGATCGTGCTGGCCGGTTGGGCCGCCTGGTGGGATTTCCACGAAGGCCCCGTGGCGAAATGGCTGCTGGTGCTGACCTCGCTCTACCTTGCGCTGGCCGGCATCGCACAGCAGATGGTGCCCGAGGGTATCCGGCGGGTGCGGTAGGCTGGAATCCTCAAGCAAGGATTTTGACAAGTTTCTTGCTCAAGAAACTTGCCGCCTCACAGCCGCGTCAGGATCACCCCGGCCACGATGATCACCGAGGCCAGCGCCTTCTCGCCCGTCATCCGCTCGCCGAAGACCAGCCAGCCGATCAGCACCGCGAACAGGATCGAGGTCTCGCGCAGCGCCGCCACCACGGCGATGGGGGCAAATGTCATCGCCCAGATCGACACCGCATAGGCCCCATAGCTCGCCGCCGAGGCGAAGGCCCCCATCCGCCAGGCCCGCCAGTTGCGCGGGATCACGTCCAGCCCGCGCAGCGCCACCATCCCGAGGGTGAAGAAGCAGCCGTCCGCCACGAAGACCCAGGCGACATAGGCGGCGGGCGAGCCCGAGACCCGCGCGCCCATGCCGTCGATCAGCGTATAGGTCGCCGTCGCGCAGGCCGAGCCGATGGCGAAGGGCAGAAGCCGCCGGTTCTCGCCAGAGGCGAACACCCCCCGCGCCATCAGCAGGATCCCCGCCGCAAGCATCGCGATGGCCAGGTATTCCCGGCCCGTCACCGCATCGTTCAGCGCAAAGGCCCCGACCAGCGCCACGATCATCGGCGCGGCGCCCCGGGCGATGGGATAGACGCGGGACAGGTCGCCCCGGTCATAGGCATAGGTCAGGAAGAACTTGTAGGCGAAATGCGTGCAACCCGCCGCCAGCACCCAGGGCACCGCCGCTGGATCGATGGCTTCGGACAGCATCACCACCGCCAGCCCGATCGGCACCTCGACGATGGACAGGATCACCATCCCGCCGACCTTCGAGGTCCCCAGCTTGATCAGCGCATTCCAGAGCGCATGGAGAAAGGCCGCCCCCAGGACGGCCAGGAAGATGCCAAGGCTCAAGGCGCGCACCCGTGCGGAAACTGTCCCCGCATGGCTAAGCCCAGCAGCAACGCCATGCAAGCGGGCCGATAGGTCCAGCGGCCCGGTTTCGATAGGGTCAGATCACTTGCCCTTCGCGGCCTTGCGCTCCAGCGCGCGCAATTGGTTCTTCGCGCCGAAACCCACGCCGAAGTAGCAGACCAGAAGGCTGATCACGACCGCGAACAGCGCGATCCAGGGCAGGAAGGTGGCGATCTCGGCATCCGGGGCTGCATCGCCCGTCACCGCCATGATCACGTTGGACATCGTGAAAGGCACGCCATGCCAGGCGAAAAGGCCCCAGAAAAGCGCGACCGTCAGTACAAGCGAGGCAAGCGTCGCTGCCACCGCGAACTGCAGCTTCTCCTTGGCGAGCAGCGTCCGTCCCAACGTCGTCGCCGCAGTGCCGCCTGCCGACATCGAGGCGATCATCGCGAAGACGATCCCGATGGACCCGGGCATGGGGACGTTCGGCAGGAAGGTCTCGATCAGGAACAACAGGACGTTCCCGGCGATCAGGGTGCCAAGGAACACCAGCAGCATCTTCGCAAGCGGCATCTTGGAAGGGTTCGGTTCCATGAAGTTTCCTTTCGGTTGAATTTGCAGGCACTGTTTCCACCGCGCCGGCAAAAGGCAAGTCAGGTTTACAGCAACAACGCCCCCTCGTGCCGCAGAAGCGCGGCCTTGGTCTCCACCCCGCCCGGCGCCGAGAAGCCGCCGAACCAGTCGGTCCCCGTCACCCGGTGGCAGGGGATCAGGATCGGCAAGGGGTTCGCCCCGCAGGCCTGCCCTACCGCTTGCGGCGCGGCCCCCACCCGCTTCGCGATCTGGCCATAGGTCCGCGTCTCGCCAAAGGGAATGTCGGCCATCGCGCGGCGCACGGCCTCATTCAGCCCGGTGCCCCAGTCCATCGGCAGGTCGAACCGAGTGAGCCGCCCCGCGAAATAGGCCTGAAGCTGCGCCAGCCCCTCTTCCAGCAGCGCGCTCCGCCCCGGCACCTCCGGCAGCCGCCATTCCAGCCCGACCAGCAGGCCGTCGCGCTCCACCAGCGCCACCGGCCCGAACGGCCCCACCAATCCGGCGCGGATCATCGTACCACCCCCCGCCCCAGCGGCGCAAAAGCCGCGCGCAACACTTCCGCCATCCCCTCCACCGCGGGAGAGGTCCCGCGCGGGTTCCGCCGCAGCACCACCCGCGCATTGTCGACCATCGGAAAGCCGTCCTCCGCCGTCAATTCCCGGCATCCCTCGGGGATCGTGCTGCGCGACAGGGGCGCGATCGCCATCCCGTTCGTCACTGCCACCCGGAACCCTCCCGCCATGTCGCAGGACCAGGCCGCGCGCCAGTCGATGCCCTGCCGGTCCAGCGAATGCTCGGCATAGTCCCGGCTCCACTGGCTGCGGAAATAGACCGCCACCGGCACCGGGCGGCGCAGGTGCTGGGCATGGGTCAGCGAGGTCACCCAGACCGTCGGGTCGATGCACAACACCTCGCCCTCCTGCACATAGGCCCAGTCGTAGATCACCCCGATGTCGATCTCGTCCGCCTCCAGCGCGGCGATCTGCGCGCTGGAATGGTCGACCCGGACCGAGACCTGCACCCCCTCGTGCCGTTCGTCGAAAGCCGCGAGCGCCCGGGGCAGCACCGTGCCGGAATACTCGTCCGAGATCCCCACCCGGACCGGCCCGACCAAGGGCTTCTCCCGCAGGGCCACCGCCGCCTCGTCCAGCAATGCCACAACCCTGCGGGCATAGGGCACCAGTTGCTCGCCCCGGGGCGTCAGCACCACCCCCCGCGCCTGGCGCTCGAAGAGCGGCTGGCCCAGGCTGTCCTCCAGCCGCTTCACCTGCAGGCTGACCGCCGACTGCGTGCGATAAAGCCGCCCCGCCGCCGCCGTGACCGACCCGCTGTCCGCCACCGCGAGGAAACTGCGCATCAGGTCACTGTCCAGCGGCTGCATTGGCTACCCATGAGTCAGATTTATGTTAGCCATCAAACCTATTCGTTTGTGAAATGTCAAACCCGCCCCTATCTTCAGCTCTCAAGATAAGGAGACCCAGTCATGTTCGCCCGCCTCTTCGCCCTTTCGCAGCTGCGCCGTTCGACTGCGTTCCTGCTGGAACGCGAGGATGATCATTTGCTGCACGACATCGGTCTGACCCGTGAAGACCTTCTGGCCATGCGCCGGGGCGAAAGCCTCACTGCCGCGCAGGCCAAGACCTTGCGCTTCCATTCGACGCCGACGCTCCGCGGTCTCCCCGTGGGCGCTTCGGCCTGACTCTTCGCCGGGGGTGCCCCCACCTCCGGCGAAGCCTTTACCCCCGCGCTCAACCCTCGCTTGGCAGCATCCGCCGAAGGATCTTGCCCGAGGCCGATTTCGGGATTGCCTCAAGAAACGTGATCCGCCGTGGCAGCTTGTAATGCGCAAGCTGCCCGGCCAGATGCGCGCGGATCGCGGCCTCGTCCGCCCCCTCCACCGGCACGACGAAAGCCACCGGCACCTCGCCCGCCTCGTCGTCGGGCACGCCCCTGACGGCCGCGTCCCTCACCATCGGGCTGGTGAGCAGCGCCGCCTCGACCTCGGCCGGGGCAACCTGGAAGCCCTTGACCTTGATCAGTTCCTTCAGCCGGTCGCGGATGAAGACCCAGCCCTCCCCGTCCACCTCCGCCAGGTCGCCGGTCTTCAGCCAGCCGTCCCCGGTCAGCGTCGCCGCCGTCGCCTCGGGTCGGTTGTGGTAGCCCAGCATGACCTGCGGCCCCCGCACCCACAATTCGCCCGCCTCGCCCGGCCCGGCATCGCGCCCCTCGACCACGATCCGCGTCTCGGTCGAGGGCAGCGTCACCCCGACGGATCCCGTCTGCGACCTGCCGCGCGGCGTCGCGTGGCTGACCGGGCTCATCTCGGTCATGCCGTAGCCCTGCACCGCCAGGCAGCCCAGCCGCGCGGCCACCGCATCGCCGACTTCCCCACCCAGCGGGGCCGCGCCGGAGAAGAACCGCTCGACGCAGGACAGATCGAAATTCGCCACCATCGGGTGCTTGGCCAGCGCAACGGCGACCGGCGGCGCGCAGAAGAGCGTCGGGGTCCGGTGCCGTGCCACCAGTGTCAGGAACAACTCCAGATCGAAGCGCGGCAGGGTGATGATCCCGGCCCCCGCCGCAAGGTGCATGTTCATCAGCACGGTCTGGCCGTAGATATGGAAGAAGGGCAGGAAGCCCACCGACCATTCCCCCGGCTCGCAACCGATCACCGCCAGCGACTGGTCGACATTCGCGACCAGATTACGATGAGATAGCCGCACCCCCTTGGGAAGACCCGTGGTCCCGCTGGAATAGGGCAAAACCGCCACGTCCACTGCCGCATCGACCGGCACCTGCACCGCAAGGGCTTCGCCCATCAGCGCGGCCAGCGGGGTGACGCCCTCCGCTTCGCCGATGACCACGATTTCCACATCCCCCGCCGCCGTCTGCGCGATGTCGAGGAACGGCGGCACCGTCACCAGCAGCCGGGCGCCCGAATCCTCCAGCTGATGCGCCACTTCCGGCGCGGTATAGGTCGGGTTGATCGTGGTGACCGTGGCCCCGGCAAAGGCCGCGCCGTGAAACACCACCGCAAACTCCGGGCAATTCGGCGCTAGGATCGCCACCACGTCGCCCTTGCCGATCCCCCGCGCCTTCAGGCCCCCCGCCAGCCGCCGGATGCCGCCCTCCAGCGCCCCCGCCGTCATCTCCCGGCCCGAGGGACCGTCGATCAGCACGACGCGGGCCGGGTCGCCGCCCAGCCCGCGCAGCACGCGTTCGGTGATGCTCTCGCCGGTTAGCCGGATCGGCGGATAGGGACTTCTGTGGATCATGGCAGCCTCCTCCCTTTGGAAAGAAGCTACCACGTTTCAGGCCGGAAGTTTCACCCCAGCGCGGCGTCGCACCGCTGACAGGTTCCCGGATGCTTGTGCGTGCCCACATCCGGCAGCACCCGCCAGCAGCGGTCGCATTTCTGCCCCTTGGCCAGCTCGAACTCCACCGCCACGCCCGGCACCTCGGCCAGCGCGAAGGCCCCCTCCGGCACCGGCTTGGTCGACAGCCAGATGCACGAAGTGATGCAGACCTCCTCGAAGGTCACCGTCTCCAAGAGTCGCATCATCTCGGGCGTCGTGAACACCACCGGCGCCGCCTCCAGCGACGAACCGATCACCTTCGCCGTCCGCTGCACCTCCAGCGCCCCCGTCACCACCCGCCGCACGTCGCGGATCGTCTCCCACTTCGCCGCCAGCGCCTCGTCGCGCCAGTTGGCCGGCGTCTCGGGGAAATCGACCAGATGCACCGAGCTGTCCTCGCCCGGGAACCGTTCCAGCCAGACCTCCTCCATCGTGAAGACCAGCACCGGCGCCAGCCAGGTCGTCAGTCGGTGGAACAGGATATCCATCACCGTCCGGCAGGCCCGGCGCCGCAGGCTGTCGGGCGCGTCGCAATACAGCGCATCCTTGCGGATGTCGAAATAGACCGCCGACAGGTCCGTGGTGCAGACCGTGAAGAGCTTCTGGAAAACGCCCTGGAAGTCGTACTTCGCATAGCCCTCGCGCACTTCGGCATCCAGCTCGGCCAGCCGGTGCAGCACCCAGCGCTCCAGCTCGGGCATCTGGGCGTGATCCACCCGCTCCGCCTCGGTGAACCCGCTCAGCGCCCCCAGCATGTAGCGCATCGTGTTGCGCAGCCGCCGGTAGCTGTCGGCGACCCCTTTCAGGATCTCCTTCCCGATCCGCAGGTCCACCGTATAGTCCGACTGCGCCACCCAGAGCCGCAGGATATCGGCGCCATATTCCTTGATCACCTCTTCCGGCGCGACGGTGTTCCCCAGCGACTTGGACATCTTCATGCCCTTCTCGTCCAGCGTGAACCCGTGGGTCAGCACCCCCCGGTACGGCGCCCGCCCCTTGGTCCCGCAGGCCTGCAACAGGCTGGAATGGAACCAGCCGCGATGCTGGTCGGTGCCTTCCAGATAGAGGTCAGCAATCCCGTCCGCCGCCCCGTCCTCACGGTCGCGCAGCACGAAGGCATGGGTCGAGCCAGAGTCGAACCACACGTCCAGCACATCGTAGACCTGTTCATAATCCTGCGCGTCGACGATGCCGTCCAGCACGCGCTCCTTGAATCCTTGCACATACCACACATCCGCGCCCTCGGCCTCGAAGGCCGCTTTGATCCGCGAATTCACCTCCGGGTTCCGCAGCAGGAAGTCCGGCGCATCCGGCCGCGCCCCCTTCTTCACGAAACAGGTCAGCGGCACGCCCCAGGCACGCTGCCGCGACAGCACCCAGTCCGGCCGCGCCTCGATCATCGAATGCAGGCGGTTCCGCCCCGTCGCGGGCGTCCACTCGACCAGCTGGTTGATCGAGGTCAGCGCCCGACTGCGGATCGTGTCGCCATAGGTGCCCAGCCCGTCGTCGAGCTTGCGGTCGATGGCGACAAACCATTGCGGCGTGTTGCGGAAGATGACGGGAGCCTTCGACCGCCAGCTATGCGGATAGGAATGCTTCAGCTTCCCCTTGGCAAAGAGCGCGCCTGAGTAGGCCAGCTGCTTGATGACCGACACGTTCGCCGGCCCCTCCTTGCCGTCCGGCGTGATGATATTCTGCCCGCCGAACAGCGGCAGGTCGGCCCGGTAGGACCCGTCCGCCTCGACGTTGTAGGTCATCGGCAGGCCGAACTTCACCCCCAGCTGGTAGTCGTCATCGCCGTGGCTGGGGGCGGTATGCACGAACCCCGTCCCCGCATCGTCGGTGACATGGTCGCCGGGGAGCATCGGGACATCATAGTCCCACTCGCCGTTGCCGCCTTCGACACCGCGGAAGGGGTGGGCGAGGGTCAATGCGGCAAGGTCTTTGCCGAGAACTGGGAGTCCACCTCCAACTTCGACCGACTTGCCAGCGGCGAGAAGCGCTTCGGCCAAATTCTCTGCCACGAGTAGGAGTTCGGTTCCCTCGCTGTCGCTACCCTCGGTGGGCTTGCTCACTTCGAGGAGCCGATAGCTGATCTCTGGATTAAAGGCGACTGCCCTGTTCTGTGGGATCGTCCAAGGGGTTGTCGTCCAGATTACAACCTTCGCCTTTCGCAGCAGGTCCACCAACTGTGCGAATTCAGTCGGCTGAAGATCTCCATGCGTCGCCTTAAGCTCGTCTTCCATCACTTTCGAGACAGGAAACCGCACCCACACCTGATGCGAAGTATGGTCGTGATACTCCACCTCCGCCTCGGCCAAAGCGGTCTTCTCGACCGGCGACCACATCACCGGCTTCGACCCCTGGTACAGCGACCCGTTCATCAGGAACTTCATGAACTCGTCGGCGATCACCGCCTCGGCGTGGTAGTCCATCGTGAGGTAAGGCCGGTCCCACTTGCCCGTCACCCCCAGCCGCTTGAACTCCTCACGCTGGACGTCGATCCAGCCCTCGGCGAACTTGCGGCATTCCTGCCGGAAGGCGACCGTGTCCACGTCGTCCTTGTTCAGCCCCTTGGCGCGGTACTGCTCCTCGATCTTCCACTCGATCGGCAGGCCGTGGCAGTCCCAGCCCGGCACATAGCGCGCATCGCGGCCCATCATCTGCTGGCTGCGCACCACCATGTCCTTCAAGACCTTGTTCAGCGCATGGCCGATGTGCAGGTGCCCGTTGGCGTAAGGAGGGCCGTCATGCAGCACGAAAGGCACCCGGCCCACAGCCGTCGACCGCAGCCGGTCATAGACCCCGATCCGCGCCCAGCGCGCCAGCCACTCCGGCTCGCGCTGGGGCAGGCCCGCCCGCATCGGGAAGGCGGTCTCGGGCAGGAAGACGGTATCGCGGTAGTCGACAGCGGCGGTATCGGCGCACATGGAAAGGGAACCTCAAGTCAGGGGCAGGTCGGCCCATCAGGGGCCAGCGGCAAGACGACGAAAAACCCGGCCAGGCCTCAGCCCGCCGGGCAAGTAATTCGCGACCGAACGACCCGCCACATCTGCATGGCGGCCTTATAGACAAAGGCCCATGCAGGGTCCAGCCCGCCCCTTTGCCTTTCACATTTGCCCAAATATCCTCGGGGGGTTCGGGGGGCGAAGCGCCCCCGACGACCGAGGAGGAGGCGCAGCCCGACGACGAGACAAGGAGTCTTCGCGCGCCAGCGCTCCTTTCACTACCCGCCCCACCCCCGCGATCCTGGGTCCGGCCTTCCCCACTCGACAACCCGCGCACCCTGCGCTTCTCTCCCCGGCAACCGCCATCCCGAAAGCCCTCCCATGTCCCTCCGCCTCGCCCTCCTCATCCTGCCGCTCGCCACTCCGGCCTGCGCCGATCTCGCGCTCTCCTCGCAGGTGCCGGGGCTGGACCTCGTCGCCCTCGCCGACCTGCCCGCCGCTCCGCAGGACCAGGGCGAGCCCGACTTCTGCGCGCATCTCTTCGTCGAGACCGTCACCACCCCCGGCGGCAAGGACGCGGCGGCGAAAGGCTGGCATGTCACTGCCGAGCTTCCCCTCGGCGACCTGACCGCCGTCAGCTTCATCGGTCACGCCACCCCCGCCACCAGCGGCACCTGCGAGCTGGGCGCGGGCAATGTCGGGTTCTACTCGGGCAGCCATCTCGTCGCGCTTGCCTACGGCACCGAGGCCGATGCCCTGCTCATCGGCAGCCTTCGTCCTTTCGGCACCGGGTTGCGCATCCTGTCCGGCGATGTCGTCGCCGGAACGGTGGCCGACCTGAGCCATGACGGCAGCGCCCTGGCCGTCATAGGCCCGGCGACCGAAGAGCCTGTCTGCGACGGCAGCGGCATCGTGCCGGGGATCGAGGGCCTGCCCATCGACAAGGCCCGCGACCTGCTTCTCCAATCCGGCTGGCAACCGGTGCCGGGCGACCCGGCGCAACAGAACCTCGGCTGGGCCGGCGAACTCGCCGCCGCCGGGGTGCCTGAAGTCGAGGATTGCTCGGGCACCGGCTTTGCCTTCTGTTCCTTCCGCTACTCCGGCCCGGCGGGCGAGCTTTCGGTCGTCACCGCCGGGGAAGGGGGCGAGGACGGCAGCCTGCCCGGCGTCGTCCGCTACGGGGTGGACTGCCGGTAAGGCGGTAGAAAGACGGTAAACCGATGCTGAACGTCCGCAGCCAAGGCATTGATTTTGCTTGGCCCAATTTTCTGTCCACCGTGGACACCGCTGGACAGGCGCCCCCCGACCTGCCATCCTGACCGCATGAAACTCCCCTCGCTCAACGTCCTTGGCCAGGACCTGCAAGCCTGCTCCACCGACCCCGTCACCGGCTTCTTCCGCGACGGCTGCTGCAACACCGGCCCGATGGACCGCGGCCTCCACACCGTTTGCGCCCTGATGACGGCCGAATTCCTCGCGCTGTCGAAGTACCTCGGCAACGACCTTTCCACCCCCCGCCCCGAATACGGCTTCAAGGGGCTGAAGCCCGGCGACCAATGGTGCCTCTGCGCCTCCCGCTTCCTGCAGGCGCACGAGGAAGGCGCCGCCCCGCAGGTCCGCCTTGCCGCCACGCATCAGGCGACGCTCGCCGTCGTGCCGCTGGACATCCTGCGGCAATACGCCACCGACTGACCGGCTGGACTTGCGCCAGGCACAAGGCGACATCTCCCCCATGATCCCGCCCCGCTTCGACATCACGCCAGACCAGATCGCCCGCGTCGTGGCGACCTTCTACGCCGCGATCCGGCAGCATCCCGGCCTCGGCCCGGTCTTCGCCGCCCATGTGCAGGACTGGCCTGCGCATGAGGAGAAGATCGCCCGCTTCTGGCGGAACGCGATCCTGCACGAGCGGGTCTATGACGGCAATCCGCTGGTCGCCCACCGCGACGCCGGGAATGTAAGGCTGGGGATGTTCCAGATCTGGCTCGGACTTTTCGACAGCGTGCTCAAGCGGGAACTGCCAGCGGAAACCGCGGCCCAATGGTCCGCGCTGGCGCACCGGATCGGGCGCGGGCTGATGTTCGGGCTGCAGGGAGCCGAAGGCGCGCCGCCCTCACTTCGCTGAGACGGTGGCCTGCGTCTGAGCCACCGGCATCGGCCGGATCGCCCCATCGTCCCGCATCAGGTCCTCGATGAACAGCGACAGAAGTTGCGACCGCCCGGTCACGCCCGCCTTGCGATAGATCGCATTGGTCTGCGCCTTGACCGTACCCTCGCTGGTGGACCGCATCGCCGCGATTTCGGCGGTCGACAGTCCCTTGATCGCGAACAGCGCCACGTCCTTTTCCGAAGGCGTCAGCCCCCATTCGGTGAAACGCTCCTGCAGGAGGTCGGCGAAAGCCCCCGAGGCCCGGCGCAGGCGTTCCTCCGCCCGGGTCCGGCCCCGCAGCGCGCCCAGCAGCATCCAGCCGCCCAGGCCCACACCCAGGATCAGGCCGAAGGCAGCGAAGATCTCCAGCAACTCGCGCATTTCCCAGCTGATCGGCGCGCTCTGGAAGCCGATCATCGACGAGAGGATGTCGGACACGAAGAAGAAGGCGCAAAGCACCTGGATCACGAAGATCGCGATGAAGGGTGCTGCGCGTCTCACCCCGGCAACCGGGTCGACCGCGCCGGGACCGGGTCAATTGCCATCGCCACTGCCGCCATGACCGCTGCTGTCGTCATCGTCATCGTCATCGTCGTCGTCATCATCATCGTCGTCATCATCGTCATCATCGTCATGACCGCTACCCGGATGGTCGTCGATGATCTGAACCTTGCCGTCGCCCCCCGCGACCGGCGTCCAGAGATCGCGCAAGATTTCGCCCGTGCGCGGGTTGAGGATGATCTCACGCTCGCCATCGGCTCGACCGGCCACGATGCGCACCCGACCCAGAAGGGTCCGTTCCTGCACGATCGAACGGAAGCCCTGCTTTCTCAGCTGTCGGATAATGCTTTCGACGTTCTCCTGCGCGGCAGCGGGCGAAGCCAGCGCAAGCGTGATCGCAAGACCCGATAGGAACTCCCGCCGTTTCATCCGGTTAACCTGACCCCTTCCCGGAAACTATGTTCCAAGCCGAAGGCCCCGGCAAGACCGGGGCCTCCAGACGAGCGAATTCAAGCGATCAATCGTCGTTGCTGTCGTGATCGCCGCCATCACCGCCGCCATGATCACCGCCGTGATCATCGTCGTCGTCGTCATCGTCGTCATCATCGTCGTCATCATCGTCATCGTCGTCATCGTCGTCATCATCATCGTCGTGATCGTCGTCGTCGTCATGGCCGGTGAAGTCGTGGTCGACCGTCTTCACTTCCTTGCCGGTCTTGGTGGCATCATCGCCATCGGCGGCATCGGTTTCCTGCTTGGCGATCGCCTGCGTCTCGTTGTCGTAGACGACTTCAAGCTTCTGGCCGTCCTTGATCGCCTCGACCTTGGTCTGGGTCGGACCGACCTTCACCTCGACATAGCTGTAGCCCTGGGCCAGGTAGTCGTCTGCCAGTGCGTTGCCGTCGATGGCGGCGAAGGCGGCGCCGGCCGACAGGGCGACAGCGGCGGTGTAGCACAGGAGTTTCGTTCTCAGTTTCATCCGGGATCTCCTTCAGGTTCTCGGGTCCTGCTCGTCCAGGGGCACCAGGTCCGCCGTCGAGAGCATGGAGCCATCAAGCCCCACCCGGTCCGGCCTGACCATTGCACCCAGGTTTACTTGCGGCGGCCTATGCCCCCGGTTGGCAGGAATAAACTCGAGTTTATGCTCAACCCTGAGGCGAGGCCGCCCGGTTTGGAGGCGAGGAAAGGCCGGGCGCCGCCCCTTTCCCGAATCGCCGCATGCGAAAGGCCCGTAGCGTCTCGCCACGGGCCCCGAATTCCACTGCAGGTCCAGTCCGGCCTCAGACCTTCATCGTGACGCCAAGGTGCTTGGCGACGGTGAAGATGTCCTTGTCGCCGCGCCCACACATGTTCATCACGATGATCTTGTCCTTGGACAGGGTCGGGGCCAGCTTCATCACCTGCGCCAAGGCGTGCGAGGGTTCCAGCGCCGGGATGATTCCCTCCAGCCGACAGCACAGCTGGAACGCCTCCAGCGCCTCGGCATCGGTGATGCTGACATATTCCGCACGACCCACATCATGCAGCCAGGAATGTTCCGGCCCGATCCCGGGATAGTCGAGGCCCGCGCTGATGGAAAAGCCTTCGAGAATCTGCCCGTCGGCATCCTGCAGCAGGTAGGTCCGGTTGCCGTGCAGCACGCCCGGACGCCCGCCGGTGAGGGAAGCGCAATGCTCCATCCGGTCGTCGACGCCCTTGCCGCCCGCTTCCACGCCGACGATCCGCACCGAAGGGTCATCGAGGAAGGGGAAGAAGAGGCCCATCGCGTTCGACCCACCGCCGATGGCCGCGACCACCACGTCGGGCAGGCGGCCTTCGCCCTCCTGTTCGGCCAGCTGCCAGCGCACTTCCTTGCCGATGATCGACTGGAAGTCGCGCACCATCGCCGGATAGGGATGCGGTCCCGCCACCGTGCCGATGCAATAGAACGTATCGCGCACGTTCGTCACCCAATCCCGCAACGCGTCGTTCATCGCGTCCTTCAGCGTGCCGCGACCGCTTGTCACCGGGATCACCTCAGCCCCCAGCAGCTTCATGCGGAAGACGTTCGGCGCCTGGCGTTCCACGTCATGCGCGCCCATGTAGACCACGCATTTCAGCCCGAACTTGGCGCAGACCGTGGCCGTCGCCACCCCGTGCTGCCCCGCGCCGGTCTCGGCGATGATCCGGGTCTTGCCCATGCGGCGGG
>NZ_JAYRPN010000041.1:0-5534 GCF_041911175.1 Tabrizicola sp. | reverse complement strand
GCTGGGCGGTGGGCGATGCGGTGACCGCGCTCCTGCCCGGCGGCGGCTATGCCGATTACGCGGTGACCCCCGCCGCCCATGCGCTTCCGGTGCCGAAGGGCATGGGCCTGCGCGAGGCCGCCTGCCTGCCCGAGACCTGCTTCACCGTCTGGTCGAACGTGGTCATGCGCGGCGGCCTGAAGGCGGGCGAGCGGTTCCTCGTCCACGGCGGCTCTTCCGGCATCGGCACGACAGCGATCCAGAACGCGGGCGCGCTCGGCGCCGAACGCGCGATCAACTACCGCACCGAGGACTTCGCCGCCGTCCTCTCGGCCGAGGGCGGGGCCGACGTGATCCTCGACATGGTCGGCGGCGACTACATCGCGCGAAACCTCAAGGCGCTGGCCGAGGACGGGCGGCTGGTGCAGATCGCCTTCCTGCAAGGCCCGAAGGCCGAGATCAACTTCGCCCCCCTGATGACGCGGCGCCAGACGATCACCGGGTCGACGCTGCGGCCGCAGAGCGACCTTGCCAAGGCACGGATCGCCGAGGCGCTGATGGCCCATGTCTGGCCGATGATCGAGGGCGGGCGGCTGGCGCCGGTGATGGATTCGGAGTTCCCGCTGGAGGAAGCCGCCGAGGCGCACCGGCGGCTCGAAAGTTCGGCCCATATCGGCAAGATCGTGCTGACTCTGCGCTGAACGCGCCTCCCGCGGCCCGGCGCCGGGCCGGGCCTTTCCGCCTGCGGCGTTTCTGCAAGTGCATCTGCCGGGGAATCGCCTTATGCTGCGCTGCGGCAAAGGTCTGGCGGGCTCGGAGGCATCATGGCGGGCAAGGTCATCGCGGTCGTGCAGCAGAAGGGCGGGTCGGGAAAGACGACTCTGGCCGCCAACCTGGCCGTTGCCTGCCTTGGCCGCGGGATGCGGGTGGCGCTTCTCGACACCGATCCGCAGGGCTCGCTCGGCCGCTGGTTCATGACCCGGCGCGAACGTCTGGGCGAGACGGGGACGGCGGCGGCGGGGCTGGAGTTCTCCACCTCCTCGGCCTGGGGCGTCGCCTACGAATGCGAGAAGCTCAGGAAGACCGCCGACCTGGTGATCGTCGACACCCCGCCCAAGGTCGATGCCGACCTGCGCCCCGCGCTCCGCGAGGCCGACCTGGTGCTGGTTCCCGTCGCCTCCTCGCATGTCGATCTCTGGGCCACGGACGGGGTGCTGGACCTTGCCGCGCGGGAACGGAAATCGGCCTGGCTGGTTCTCAACCGGACCCGGGCGGGAACGCGGCTTGTCGACGAGGTTGCCGCTGCCGCCGCGGAACTGACCGCGGGGGTGACGCAGGCGCGGCTCGCCAACCGCGTCGTCTATGCCGAGACGCTGGGCCAGGGGCTCGGCGCCATCGAGGCCGGGCATGCCGCCGCGCGCGCCGAGGTGGGCGCGCTGACCGACGAGGTTCTGCGGCTTCTTGACGCCTGAGACTGTTTACAGTCCCGCCCCGCGGCGCGATAGTCAGGGGGCGCGCGCCGGTTGCGGAGGAACACGATGCCAGAAATATCCAGGGATTTCAGCGGCCAGACCGTCATCACCACGTTCGAGATGACGCCGGGCACGGCGCATGACCTGATGGAAGCGCTGCGCGACGCCTACGAGAACTTCATCCGCCGCCAGCCCGGCTTCATCGCCGCCGGGTTGCACATGAACGATGCCCAGACGCGCATCGCCAACTATTCGCAGTGGCGCGACCGGCGCGACTTCCAGGCGATGCTGCGCACGCCCGAGATGCGCGAGCGCAACCGCAGGATCGCCGCGCTCTGCTCGCGCTTCGAGCCGGTGATGTACGAGGTCGTCGAGGCCTTCTGAGCCTGCGGCCGCGGCGTCGGCTCAGCCCCGGCGCCGGCGGCGCAGCGCCGCGAGCATCCCGATCCCGCCGAGAAGCATCGGCGCCGCCGCCGCGACCGGAATCGGCGACACCCGCATGTTGTCGATGAAGAACTGGGTGTTGACGGTCGGGAAGGTGGTGTCGAGGAAGGTGATCGACGAGAAGGCGACGGTCGACTGGATGCCGAAGAAGGTAGTGCCGCCGGTGATCGTCGCGGCCTGAAGGCCGTCGAGGAGCACATGGGCGATCTCGCCCGCCGCAAGGTTGCCGAAGGCCGCGGCGAAGGCGGTCACTCGGGTCGAGAAGACCAGCGTGGTGAACTGCTTGGCCGGGTTGGCGCCGCCGCCGGCCACGCCCTGAAGGCGGTTGTTGTTGAAGCTGCGGGCGCCGAGAACCTGCTGGATCGCGCTGCCGTTCAGCGTGCCGCCGTCGAAGGTCTCGGACACCGTGGAGGGCGCGCCGAGGGCTGCATCATAGGCCGGCAGGTTCGTGAAGGTCACGGTGGCGGCTTCGGCGGCCGGGGCCGCGAGCAGGGCGGCAAGAACGAGCGGGCGGATCATCGGCGGGTCCCTTTCAGCATCTCCCGGGGGGGAGGGCGTTAGCATTTATGTTTCTTAACGGCGGCTTATGCCCGGATTGCGGCAAAGTCGGGGCATGATTGCGGCGGGTTGGCGGCCTGCGCCCCGGCCCCGGCGACTCTTGCAGCCGGATCGAGCCGCCCCATATCGGGGGCATGGCAAGAGATGGAGATGCGACGATGCAATGCCCGGTGGACGGAACCCAGCTTCAGATGATGGAACGGCAGGGGGTGGAGATCGACTATTGCCCGAAATGCCGCGGCGTCTGGCTCGACCGGGGCGAGCTGGACAAGATCATCGAGCGGGCAACGCCCGCGGCCCTGACCGAACCCGGCCAGCCGGTCGCTGCCCCGACACCCGTCCAGGCACAGCCCGTCCAGGCCCAGCCCTACCCGGCCCGCGGCGAACCGCGCCATGACCGGCGCGAGGATCGTTACCGGGATGACGACGGCCGCTATGGCCAGGGCCATCCCTCTCGCCGGCGCAAGAGCTTCCTGAGCGAAATCTTCGACTTCGACTGATTCTGCCCCGACCCGAGCCCGGACCTGACCGGGGCGGGCGCCGCCCCGGTCACATGTCGTCAGGCGACGCTCAGGCCTGGGCGCCGCGGTGGTGGCCGACCAGCGACCAGGCCGACAGCGCCAGCACCAGAAGCCCGGCGACCACGAAGTTGCCGGTCAGCGCCGAGCCCTCGGCGCCGGTGGCGAAGCCCAGGACCCAGGGCGAGATCGTCAGCCAGGCGCCGATCGCCATGTCGATCCACTCCTCCCAGTCACGGAACGTGGTCAGGGCCGCGAGCGCCATCGCGGCGATCACCAGGCCGAAGACGACGGCGTTCCACATCGCCGTCTCGAGGCCGGCGAACCCCAGCACCCAGGGCGAGACAATCAGCCAGAGCCCGAGGATCAGGTTGACGCTGTCCTGCCAGTTGTCGGTCGCTTTCTTCCAGAAGTCTGTCATTGCACACCCTCCTGTGAACGGTCTGCATCGACGGTGGCCCGCCGAGGCAGGGCCGGATGGCGCGGGTGACGTCACCCGTGCCGGAATGACCATCAGATGGGAAAGGCCGGCAGGTTTTCAAGAGGTTGCCGCAGGACTGCGGGTCGGATCCCCGAGGCGCGGCCATCGCGTCGGATCGCGGTCGGGTCCGCGTCGGGTTTGCGTCGGTTTTCCGTCCCGACAGGCCGCGCGGCGTCGAAAGGCGGTGGCAGGGATTGCGCAGGGAGCCGGCAGAGGGCCAACCCTATTCCAGCCGCCGGATCAGCGCCTGTGCCGCGGCGGGGTTGACCGCCTTGTGGCCGGAGATGACGAACAGGAACACGTCCCGCGCCCTCGCCATGTCACGCAGGCGGTCGGCCCAGCGGTCGAGCCCGGCCTCGGGATAGCCGGCCGGCTCACCCTCGCGCGTGCCCATGAGGCGCAGATAGGCGAAGGGCGCGGTGGCGGCGTCGATCCGGGGGTAGTCGCTGTCTTCGGCCTGGATGGCGGCGATGCCCCGGTCGCGCAGGAGGGTGGTGAACTCGTCGCAGGCGAAGCTGTCGTGCCGCGCCTCGATGGCATGGGTGAGCGGCAGGCCCTTCAGCCGGTCGGGCAGCAGGTCGAGGAAGGCCGCCATATCGTCGGGATCGAATTTCTTGGTCGGCGGCAGTTGCCAGTTGATCGGGCCGAGCTTCGGGCCCAGCTCGGTCAGGCCCGAGGCGAGGAAGCGGGCGATGGAGTCGCCGGCTTCGGCCAGCACGCGGCGGGAGGTGGCGAAGCGCGGCGCCTTCAGGGCGAAGACGAAGCCGTCGGGGGTTTCCTTCGCCCATTTTGCGAAGGTCGCCGGCTTCTGGGTGCCGTAGTAGGTGCCGTTCACCTCGATCGCAGTCAGAGCGCGGGCGGCGAAGGCCAGTTCGTCGGCCTGGCGCAGGCCGGAGGGGTAGAAAGTGTCGCGCCAGGGTTCATAGGTCCAGCCGCCGACGCCGATGCGGATGGGGTGGGGCATGGGATCCTACCTTTGTTGTGCCGCAAGTGTAACGGAGTCCGGGCGGGTGGGTTGCGGATATGACAAGCATGGACAAAGGCAGCGCCAGACCGCCGGGCGTAGGGTGGGCAATCTGCCCACGCGGACGCTCGAGCGCGGGCAGATTGCCCACCCTACGATTCATCCTTGCTTAACCCTGGCCGTTCATCTTGGGACCATGTCGTACTATCGCCGCCTTCGCCTGCCGGGTGCCAGCTACTTTTTCACGGTTGCGCTTTCGCAGCGCGGGGACGACGCGCTGGTCCGGCATGTCGATGTCCTGCGCCAGGCCTTTTGCGTCACAGCATCGGAGCATCCGCTGCACTGCGATGCGATGGTGGTCTTGCCGGATCACCTTCACGCGGTCTGGACCCTGCCGCCGGGGGACGCCGATTTCTCGATCCGGTGGCGCAAGGTGAAGGCGCGCTTCACGCGCTGGTCCGGGCTGCGGGCGTCACCTTCGCCCAGCAAGGCGCGCAAGCGCGAATGCGGTGTGTGGCGGCGACGGTTCTGGGAACATACGATCCGCGATGAGCGGGACTATCGGGCGCATGTGGAATATTGCTGGCGCAATCCGGTGAAGCAT
Organism: Tabrizicola sp.; assembly: GCF_041911175.1. GTDB lineage: Bacteria > Pseudomonadota > Alphaproteobacteria > Rhodobacterales > Rhodobacteraceae > Tabrizicola. The sequence goes on along the minus strand of NZ_JAYRPN010000041.1, from coordinate 514 downwards.
GGCCTTGTATCGCGCGGCGCGGATTGGCCGTTTTCGTCGATCCATCGAGACATCCGCGCGGGAAGGGTGCCGCCGGAATGGGCGGAGGCGACGGCGACCGGCGATGTCGGGAAGTAGGGCGGGCAAGTTGCCCACCGTGCGCGCGATTGAGGTTCGTCGGGGCACTGCGGGTTCGGACTGTAGGGTGGGCGATTCGCCCACCATGTGCGGGACCGGCCTCCGAGGATTGATGTCAGACAGCAGCGGCAAGATGAATGGTGGGCAGATCGCCCACCACCAAGCGGGGAGTCGTAGGGTGGGCAGTTTGCCCACCGTTGCGCCGGCCGTTGCAACGAGCGGCGGGCAGGTGCGTGGGACGGGGCGGCAGGGATCGGTCCGCGTGCGGAAGGATGGTGGGCAGATTGCCCACCCTACGCTTGCTGGTAGGGTCGGAATCTTTCAGACCGCATCGTGGCGGGTCGGAAGCCCGCCCTGCGGGTTGCTCCCGGCCGGGCAAGTCCGAGGCCGGTGCCTC
>NZ_JAYRPN010000040.1:0-32014 GCF_041911175.1 Tabrizicola sp. | reverse complement strand
CAAGCGCGATGGTGCGGGTGCCTGCGGTCTTCGCGACAGCCACCTCGGTCGTCATGACCGCCTCAGGCCGAATGGGCGCCGTCGGACAGCGCCTTGACCCGGGCCAGCACCTCGGCCACCGGCAGCCCCGCGCCGATGTCCTTGACGATGGCCGACCCGACGACCGCGCCATCCGCCACGCTGGCGATGGAGCGGGCCTGATCCGGGGTGTTGATCCCGAAGCCCACGATGACCGGAAGGTCGGTCGACCGCTTGATCCGCGCGACTTCCGGCCCGACATCGCCCGCTTGCGCGGCGGCGGCCCCGGTGATCCCGGTGATCGAGACGTAGTAGACGAAGCCGGAGGTGTTCTGCAGCACCTTCGGCAGGCGCTTGTCGTCGGTGGTGGGGGTGGCGAGGCGGATGAAGTTCAGCCCCGCTTTCTGCGCCGGGATGCATAACTCGTCATCCTCCTCGGGCGGCAGGTCGACGACGATGAGCCCGTCGATCCCGGCTTCCAGCGCCTCGGTCAGGAAGCGGTCGACGCCGCGGGAATAGATCGGGTTGTAGTAGCCCATGAGGACGATGGGCGTGGTCTTGTCGCCCTCGCGGAAGGCGCGGACCATCGCCAGCACCTTGTCCATCGTCATGCCGCCTTCCAGCGCGCGCTGGCCTGCGGCCTGGATCGTCGGGCCATCGGCCATCGGGTCGGTGAAGGGCATCCCCAGTTCGATCACGTCGACCCCGGCGGCGGGCAGGCCCTTCATCACCGCAAGGCTCGTCGTCGCGTCCGGGTCGCCGCCCATGATATAGGCGACGAAGGCCTTCTTCCCCTGGGCCCGAAGCCGCGCGAAGGTGTCGTCGATCCGTGTCATGCTGGCCCCCTGATGCTCGCGTCCATCTGCCATGTGGCGGCGGGGGAAATCAATGGTGCGCGAACTCAGCCGGGCTGCCGCCAGGGGGCCGAGATCATCCAGTGGGTGCCGAAGCGGTCCTTCAGCATCCCGAATCCGTCCGACCAGAAGGTTGGCTGGTAGTCCATCATCACGCCGCCCCCTTCCGCCAGTGCCGCGAAGATGCGCCTGGCCTCGGCATCCGAGGGGGCCTCATGGCTGATGGTGACGGATGCCTGCGGCTCGCCCGTGTGGCCGGGCGGGAAATCCGAGGCCATCAGGCTGCGCCCGCCGATGTGCAGGGTGGAATGCATGACCAGGGGCGAGTCCTTCATCTCGGGCGGGGCGTCGGGCATCTGGTCGTAGCCCATGATGCTGAGCGTACCGCCGAAGACCTGCCGGTAGGCCTCCATCGCCGCGCGGCAGTTGCCCTGGAAATGGATGTAGGGATCGAAGCTCATCGGCGCCTCCTCTTTGCCGGTCAGGCTACTCGCGTGGCCCGAGTCGTGGAAGCTTGATCCCGCTGCCCCGCCCCCGTAGAAGGCCCAGCGTCGCTTATGGAGGGCAGCATGGGTTTCAGGATGGGCATCGTCGGGCTGCCGAACGTGGGCAAGTCGACGCTCTTCAACGCGCTGACCCGGACGGCGGCGGCGCAGGCGGCGAACTTTCCGTTCTGCACCATCGAGCCGAACGTCGGCGAGGTCTCGGTCCCGGATGCGCGGCTGGAGAAGCTGGCCGGGATTGCCGGGTCGAAGCAGATCATCCCGACGCGGATGACCTTCGTCGACATCGCTGGGCTGGTCCGGGGGGCCTCGAAGGGCGAGGGCCTGGGCAACCAGTTCCTCGCCAACATCCGCGAATGCGACGCGATTGCCCATGTGCTGCGCTGCTTCGAGGATGGGGACATCACCCATGTCGAGGGCCGGATCGACCCGGTGGCGGATGCCGAGACCATCGAGACGGAACTGATGCTGGCGGACCTTGAGTCGGTGGAACGTCGCCTGACCGCGCTGGGCAAGAAGCTGCGCGGCGGGGATCAGGAGGTGCTGGATCAGGACCGGCTCTTGCGGGCTGCGCAGGCGGCACTGGCCGAGGGCAGGCCCGCGCGGTCGCTGGTCATCGCCGAGGACGACCGCAGGCAGTGGCGGATGCTGCAGCTTCTGACGGCGAAGCCGGTGCTATATGTCTGCAACGTCGAGGAGGCCTGCGCCGCCCAGGGGAACAGCCAGTCGGACCGGGTGGCGGAGATGGCGGCGCGGCAGGGCGCGGCCTCGGTGGTGATCTCGGCCCGGATCGAGGAGGAGCTGGCGCAGCTTCCCGAGGACGAGGCGGCGATGTTCCTGGAGGAGATGGGGCTGCACGAGGCGGGGCTGGATCGCCTCATCAAGGCGGGCTACGCGCTTCTGGGCTTGCAGACCTATTTCACCGTCGGGCCGAAGGAGGCGCGGGCCTGGACGATCTCGAAGGGGACCTTGGCGCCGCAGGCGGCGGGGGTGATCCACGGCGATTTCGAGAAGGGCTTCATCCGGGCCGAGACGGTCGCCTATGACGACTATATCGCCGGGAACGGCGAGGCGGGGGCGAAGGAAGCGGGCAAGTTCCGGGTCGAGGGCAAGACCTACGAAGTGAAGGACGGGGACGTGCTGCACTTCCTGTTCAACGGGTGAGCTGTCCACGGTGGACAGATTTTTCGGGTGAATGATTTCAACGGGTTGGTCGTGGACGTTAGGGTTTAGTTAACACTCTGACGGTGCGCTCGTCGTGCGCTTCGCTTCTCCTCGCTGGCGGCGGGAGGCTCGTCGTGCACTTCGTTTCTCCTCGCCAGGACTGACCGACGAGGAGCCGAAGGCGAACGAGGAGGGGGCGTCAGACCCCCGCCGGGTTGTCGACCTCGCCGCCCATTTCCTTCAGGTCCTGATAGCGGTCGCCGATGCGGTGGTGCGGGCGGCCGCCGAGCGACGCCCCTAGAGCAATGACCAGCTCGTCATGGCCGGGCGCGTCGGGGACGGAGAACTGGATCGTCAGGTAATGCGAGCGGCGGCCGGCGTCGTGCTTGTCCATCAGCGGGATTTGCACTTGCGTGTTGGCCGGCCCGCGGCTGTTGGTGAAGCCGAGGTAGGTCTTGGCCCCCACCGCCTCGCGGAAGAAATTGCCGAAGCGCAGGGTGTGGATCAGCGCCGAGCAATGCTCCAGCTCGCAGGAGGTGCCGCAGAGGGCGGCCTTGCCGTAGGCCTCGATCTTGTCGCCCCCGCCCGCGAGGCGGATCAGGCGGTCGGTCAGGAGCTTGCCCAGGACGGGCCCCATGCGGCGGATTTCGGGGCCAAGGTCTTCGACGAAACCGCGCCCGTACCAGGGGTTCGTCACCACGGCGGCGACGGCGATCATGCGGAGTGGCGGGGTGCAGGCGCGACCGCCGTCGCTGACGGTATCCTCGTCATAGGTGACAAGCTTGCGGAGTTCGGGGAGCGACATGGGGTTTCCTTTCTGTCTCAGCGGGCGCCGATCTGGCGGACATGGCCCGAGCTTTCGGTGCCGTGGTAAAGGGTGAAGCTGCCGTTCCTGAAGTCCTCGGCATAGCGGGCGAGCATCTGCGCCTCGGTCGGGTTGGCGAGGGGCGCGGTGGCGAGGTCGGCCAGCGGCAGGATGCGGTAGCCGGGGGGCAGGGTGCCGGAGACCTTGCCGTGGTAGTAGACGGCATGGCCGCTGGTGGTGCGGTCGTCGAAGGCGGCATAGACGAAGTCGATGGTCGGGGTCAGGCCCTGGGCGGTCAGCGCGGCGGTCAGGCTGTCGAGCGAGGCTGTGGGCGCGAGGGGCAGGCTCAGTGCGCCGTGGTCGTCCTTCAGGAGCACGCCGTCGTTGCAGGCCAGCACGGCACCAAGGCGGCTGCCTTTCGCGGCGGCAGCGGCTTCGGCAAGGTCACGCTCGATGCCGATGGAGAAGTAGTTGCCGCGGAAGTAGCCGAGGGGTTGGCCTTCGTTGGTGGCGAAGGATTCGATCCGGCCGATCAGGATCAGGTGGTCGCCCGCGTCGACAAGCTGGTGGTTGGCGCAGGCAAACTGGGCGAGTGCGCCGTCGAGGAGCGGCACGTCTGCGTGGCCCGGCGTCCAGGCGCAGTTCTGGAACTTGTCGGGCGTGCGCGAGGCGAAGAGGCCGGAGACGGCTTTCTGGTCCTCGGCCAGGATGTTGACGGCGAAATGCGGGGCTTCGGCGAAGACATCCGCCGAATGCGCGGTCTTGGCGAGGCAGACGAGGAGGAGCGGCGGGTCAAGCGAGACGGAGGTGAAGCTGTTCGCGGTGAAGCCGCGCGGGGTGCCGTCGGGCTGGCGGGTGGTGATCACGGTGACGCCGGTGGCGAAGGCGCCGAAGGCGTTGCGGAGGGCCTTGGGGTCGGTCATTTCAGCACCTCGGTCAGGAAGTCGCGGACGGGGCGGTTGACGGCTTGCGGGTCCTCGGCCAGCGCCATGTGGCGCAGGCCTTTCAGGATTACCAGCCGCGCACGGGGGATTTCGGTGGCGATGGCGATGCTCATTTCGGGCGAATTGCCGTGGTCCTCATCGGCGGTAAGGACGAGGGTGGGGGCGGTGACGGGCGGGTTCGGCGCACTGACTTCGTCGACGCCGTTCGCGAGCACGCGGTAGAGCCTGGGGTAGACCTGCGGGTCGTTGGCCATGACCCACTGGCGGGTGAGGTCCATCAGCTCGGGGCGGCTGGCGCGGGCGGCGTCAGTGTACCAGCGTTCCAGCGCGGCCTCGACCGTGGCGGTGGGGCCAGCGGTTTCGGCCTGCACGACGCGGGCTTCGATGGCGGCCTGTGCCTCGGGCGAGCGGCGGTAGGCGGAGTGCAGGATCGCCAGCGCGGTGGTTCTTTGCGGATAGTCCTGGGCAAAACGGCGGGCGACCATGCCGCCGAGCGAGAAGCCGACGAGGGCGGCCCGGTCGATGTTCAGGTGGTCAAGGAGGGCGGCAAGCTGCGCGGCGAGGTCGTGGAGCGTCGGCTGGCCCTGCGGCGGGGCGGATTCGCCGTGGCCGGTCAGGTCATAGGTCAGGATGCGGAAGCGGGTCAGGTCGGGCGTCAGCCACTGCCAGACCGCACGGGTCAGCCCGAGGCCGTGGATCAGCACCACGACCGGAGCATCGTCCGGGCCGGTCAGGTCGTAGGCGGTGCCCTGGGGGTCGATCATCGCAAGCGGCTTCCTTTCCGTTGTGCTTCGCTGTGCCATTTCGTCGCGGCAGCGGGTTTCGATTTTTCGACAACTGGTGGCGAATTTTCGGAAACATGCGGCATTTCGGCGCGGCATCAACGAGGGAAGGTGCGGAGGACCGAGATGGCTGAGATCAAGCGCTGCCAGATGCTGATTGACGGGGACTGGGTTCCGGCCTCGGACGGGGCGGTGTTTGCCTCGGTGTCCCCTGTCACCGGCGCGGTCTGGGCCGAGGTGCCGGAGGCGACGTCGGCGGATGTCGACCGAGCGGTCAGGGCGGCGGACCGGGCATTGTCTGGTCCGTGGGGGGCGATGACGCCCTCGGCCCGGGGGAAATGCCTGCGGAAGCTCGGCGATCTGCTGGCGGAGGCGTCGGAGGATCTGGGGCGGGCGGAGACGCTGGACACCGGCAAGATGCTGAAGGAGACGCGCTGGCAGGCCAAGTATATCGCGGAGTTCTTCCAGTTCTATGCCGGGGCGGCGGACAAGATCGCGGGCGAGGTGCTGCCGATCGACAAGCCGGATTTGCTGGTGTTCACCAACCGCGAACCCTTGGGCGTGGTGGCGGCGGTGGTGCCGTGGAACTCGCAGCTGTTCCTGTCGGCGGTGAAGCTGGGGCCGGCGCTCGCGGCGGGGAATACGGTGGTCCTGAAGGTGTCGGAACACGCCTCGGTGCCGATGCTGGAGTTCGGGCGGCTGATCGCGGCGGCGGGGTTCCCGGCGGGGGTGGTGAACATCATTTCGGGGCATGGCGAGGTGGGGCGCGTGCTGACCTCGCATCCGCTGGTCGCGCGGGTGTCCTTCACCGGCGGGCCTTCGGCAGCGCGGCATATCCTGCGGAATTCGGCGGAGAATTTCGCGGAGGTGTCGCTGGAGCTGGGGGGGAAATCTCCGTTTGTCGTTTTCGAGGATGCGGATCTGGAAAGCGCGGTGAATGGCTGCGTGGCGGGGATCTTCGGCGCGACGGGGCAGAGCTGTGTCGCGGGGTCGCGGCTGATCGTGCATGAGGCGGTGGCCGAGGAGTTCCTGGCGCGGATGGTGGCGGCGGCTGAGGCGATCCGCATCGGCGACCCCTTGGAAGACGAGACGCAGATGGGGCCGCTTTGCACCGAAGGCCAGCTGCGGCACATCGAGGCGCAGGTGGCTTTGGCGGTGACGGAAGGGGCTGCGGTCCTGACCGGGGGCAGGCAGCCCGCGCTGGGCGGGACCTATTACGAGCCGACGATCATCGACTGCCCGTCGCCCGACCTGACCATCGTCGATACGGAACTGTTTGGCCCGGTGCTGTCGGTGCTGCGCTTCCGCACGGAAGAGGAGGCCATCGCCTTGGCGAACCGGTCGGAGCATGGCCTTGCCGCCGGGGTCTTCACCAAGGACGGGGCGCGGCAGATGCGGGTGGCGAAGGCCATTCGCGCCGGGATCGTCTGGGTCAACACCTACCGCGTCGTGTCGCCCATCGCGGCCTTTGGCGGGGTCAAGGGATCGGGCTACGGCCGCGAGAGCGGTTTCCAGGCGCTTTACGACTATACGCGGCCCAAGACGATCTGGGTCAACACCTCATCCGAGCCCATCGCCAACCCCTTCGTGATGCGCTGACAATTCAGGGAGATAGAAGATGAAATTCCACCTTGCGATCAACATGGAGCGGATCGACGACACGCTCGAAATGAAGGACGTGGCGAAGCACACGCTGGAGATGGTGCAGATGGCCGACCGGGGCGGCTTCCGCATCGCCTGGGCGGCGGAGCATCACGCGCTGGAGATGACCATCGCGCCGAACCCGTTTTCGATCCTGACCTGGTGGGCGGAGCATACCAATGACATCCGTCTGGGCACGGCGGTGATCGCGGCGCCCTACTGGCACCCGATCAAGGCGGCGGGCGAGGCGGCGTTTGTCGACCTGATCTCGGGCGGGCGGCTGGAATTCGGCATCGGATCAGGCGCCTACCAGCGTGAGTTCGACCGGATGCGGCCGGGGCTGAAACAGACCGACGCCTGGCGCTACATGCAGGAGATGCTGCCGGTGATCCGCAAGCTGTGGCAGGGCGATTATGCGCATGAGGGCGAGCATTGGTCCTTCCCGGCCTCGACCTCTTGCCCGAAGCCTTTGCAGGCAGAGGTCCCGGTCTGGGTCGCGGCTCGCGCGCCGATCACCTATGACTATGCGGTCAAGCAGGGCTGCAACATCCAGTCCTGGCCCTTGACCCGCGACATGGGCGAGGCGCAGGCCTATATGGACCGGCTGAACGAGGCGGTGGCGAACAATCCCGGCGCCCGGCGGCCCACGATGGCGATGATGCGGCATACCGCGCTCTATGACCGGAAGGAGGACTGGATGGTCCCGGTCCGTGCGGCGCAAAGGCAGCTTTCGCAGTTCGAGAACCTGTTCAAGAACATGGGCGATGTCGAGAACGGCTTCCCGAAGTCGATCCCGTTCGACCAGCTGGGCAACCGGGCGGAGTATGACCCGGAGATGCTGAGCCGGAACCTGATGTTCGGCACGCCCGACGAGGTGATCGCCAAGCTGAAGGACTACGAGGCGATCGGGGTGGATGACTTCATCTACTACGCTTCGCTCGGCCTGGGGCTGAAAGAACAGAAGCGGTCGCTGGAGCTGTTCTGCAAGGAAGTAATCCCGGCCTTTGCGTGACCTGTCGAGTGTCGCTCGTCCTGCACTTCGTTTCTCCTTTCCTGGTGCCGCGGGTCAGGGATGATTGTTGACCTGGGGAGGCAACCCCAAAAATTTTCTAGAAAATTTTTGGGGTTGCGAGGTCGTCGCTGATTTCGCTCTCGTCCGGGCGGGGCTCCACCGACGAGGAGATGAGGTCGAACGAGGAGGCCTTCGACCGGACCGCGCGGGTGGTGCGCTGTTGCAGGGTTTCGAGGTAGCCGGTCAGGGTGCCGGGCCAGGAGGGCGCGGGCTCGGTCGGCGCCCAGCCCTGGCGGTAGTCGCTGGGGCGGCGGGCGAAACATTTGCGGAAGGCGGACGCGAAGTGGCTGAGCGCGTTGAAGCCGGTGGCGGTGGCGATCTCGCGGACCGAAAGCTTCGTCGCGATCAAGAGGACGCGGGCGTGCTGCAGGCGGACGAGGGTGCCGAACTGCACCACCGAACAGCCGAGGCCCTTGTGGAACAGCCGCTCAAGCTGGCGCTGTGACAGGCCGAGGCTGTCGGCGAGGTCGGGGACGGTGAGGGGGTCGGCGATGTTCGCCTCGATCAGCGCGATGGCCCGGCGCAGGATCGGCGGGAACTGGTCGGTGCCCTGTCCCAGCGTCCGGCGCTGCGGGGCGGTGGGCGGGCGGATCGGCGGGGTGAGGATCTGGTCGGCGACCTCGCCCGCCATGCCCTCGCCGTGGCGGTCGGCGATCAGCCGCAGCATCAGGTCGACCCCGCCCATGCCGCCCGCGCAGGTCAGGATGCCGTCGCCGAGGGTGTAGAGCTGCTCGACGAGGGGGATGTCGGGGTAGCGTTCCTGGAAGCCCGGCGCCCAGGACCAGTGGGTCGCCAGCGGACGGCCGGTCAGGAGGCCTGCGCGGGCGAGAAGGTAGCAGCCAAGCTCGACCGCGCAGAGCCGCGCCCCGTCGCGGGACTGGCGGCGGAGCCAGGCGAAAAGCTCGCGGTTGGCGTAATCCTCGGCCCCCCAGGAGGCCAGCGCGAAGATCGTCTCGCCCCGGCGGTTGCGGTCGTCGAGCGGCTGGGCGGTGATGGAAAGCCCGTTCGAGGCGGGAATCTCGGTGCCGTCGGGCGACAGGATTTCCCACTGATACAGCGGTTCCGGCGCGAGATAGTTCGCGACGCGCAGGGGCTCGATCATGGTGATCAGCGTCGCCATGTTAAAGCGCGGCACGATGACGAAGCTGACCCTTGTGGGCGGGGCGACCGGGCGCAGAAGCTGCGGCACGGGGGGCGGGGCCGAAAGGATGCGGTTTTTCGACATGGGGCCAGGATAGCTGTCGAAATACCGGCAGGAAAGGCGCACCCGACAGGCAGGGCGAAAAACGACCGCAGCCGCGCGGCGAGGCTGCTAGAGTGCCGGGGCAACGGTGGATTCGGGGCCCGTATGTTCGCAATCCTGCTACACTTCGGCGTCACGCTGGTTGTGTCGGCGCATATCCTCTTGCGGCGCCACCGCCTTCCCGAAACGCGCGTCGCCTGGCTGCTGATCGTGCTGGGCCTGCCTTATCTGGGCGCGCTGGCCTATCTGCTGCTTGGCCAGACGAGCATCGGCAAGGCGCGAATCCGCGCGATGCAGCGGGTCATGGCCGCGCTGCCCCGGCCCGAATACGCAGCGCCGAAAGCGGACGTGGCCTTGCCGGGGCAGGCCCGGGGCCTGTTGCAGGTCGGGCAGTCGATCTCGGGCTACGGGCCGGTCGGCGGCAACCGGATGCAGTTGATGGCCGATTCGGACAGCGCGATCAACGCGATGGTGGCCGATATCGACGCGGCGACGGATCATGTCCACCTGGTCTTCTATATCTGGCTGGACGATGGCAACGGCCGGAAGATGGCGGAAGCCGTCATGCGGGCGGCGCGGCGTGGCGTGGCCTGCCGGGTGATGGTCGACGACATCGGGTCGCGCAAGTTCACCCGGACCGATTTGTGGCGGCAGATGGCGGCGGCGGGCGCGCAGACCCGGACCGCGCTGCCGGTCGGCAATCCGCTGCTGCGGATGCTGAACGGCCGGATCGACCTGCGCAACCACCGCAAGGTTCTGGTGATCGACGACAGCGTGACCTATTGCGGCAGCCAGAATTGTGCGGACCCGGCGTTTCTGCCCAAGGCGCGGTTCGGCCCCTGGGTCGATGTGGTGATGCGCCTGACCGGGCCGGTGGTGCGGCAGAACCAGCATCTCTTCGCCTGCGACTGGATGGGCAACGGTGGCGACGACGTGACCGGGATCCTGCGGAGATCGCAACCGGCGCCCGGGGCGGGGTTTGTCGCCCAGGTGGTCGCGACCGGGCCCACCTACCGCGACGCGGCGATGCCCGAGATGTTCACCAGCCTGATCTTTGCCGCCCGGAGCAGTCTCTTCATCACGACGCCCTACTACGTCCCGACGCAGGCGGTGCAGGCGGCGATCTGCTCGGCGGCCTATCGGGGGGTGGAAGTCACCATCCTCTTCCCGGCGCGGAACGACGACCTTGCCGTCGGCGCCGCCAGCCGGAGCCATTACGAGGGCCTTCTGGACGCCGGGGTCCGGGTGTTCGAGTTCCAGCCGGGCCTCTTGCACGCGAAGACCTTGACGATGGACGGAGAGTTGGCGCTGATCGGTTCGGCCAACATGGACCGCCGGAGTTTCGACCTGAACTACGAGAACAACATCCTGCTGGCGGATGCGGCGGCGACCACGGCGCTGCGGGCAAGGCAGGAGGAGTTCCTGGGGCAGTCGCGCCAGATTTCCGCGGCGGAGGTCGCAGCTTGGGGTCCCGTCCGGCGCTTGGTCAACAATGCGCTGGCGATCATGGGGCCGGTGTTGTGAGGGGAACGGATGACGGATCTGAGCGCGGGTGAGGCGGTAGCGCCGGGGGCGCTGTCCCGGCTTCTGCGGCGCAAGATGGCGCTGATCGGGCTGGCGATCATCGTGCTGGTGGTCGCGGGGGCGGTCTTTGCGCCCTGGATTGCGCCGTTCGATCCGAACAACCAGATGTTCGACGGGTTGACGCTGGAGGGCGCGCCGATGCCGCCGGGCGGACAGTTCCTGATGGGGACCGACCTCTTGGGCCGCGACCTGTTCTCCCGGCTGCTTTACGGCGCGCAGACGTCGCTGATCATCGGGGTGGTGGCGAATGGCCTCGCGCTGGTCATCGGCACCTTGGTCGGGATCACCGCCGGGTTCTTCCGGGGCTGGATCGGCGGGGTGCTGATGCGCTTCACCGACCTGATGATGGCCTTCCCGGCGCTGTTGCTGGCGATCTGCCTGGCGGCGATCTTCCAGCCGTCCTTGTGGATCGTGGCGCTGGTCATTGCCCTGGTGAACTGGGTGCAGACGGCGCGGGTGATCTATACCGAGACCTCGTCCTTGGCCACGCGCGACTTCATCGCGGCGGAGCGGACGCTGGGGGCTTCGACCGGGCGCATCCTCTTCCGCCACATCCTGCCGCATCTTCTGCCGACGATCATCGTCTGGGGCACGCTGGGGATTTCGACCACGGTGCTCCTGGAGGCGACGCTCAGTTTCCTTGGCATCGGGGTGCAGCCGCCCACGGCAAGCTGGGGCAACATCATCTTCGAGAACCAGACCTGGTTCCAGACCGCGCCCTGGCTGGTCTTCATTCCCGGCGCGGCGATCATCCTGCTGGCCCTGGCCTTCAATCTGGTCGGCGACGCCTTGCGCGATGTGCTGGACCCGACACAACGGGGGCGCGACTGATGGCGGGTTATCTGATCCGGCGGCTGGTGCAGGCGGCGCTGATCCTGCTGGGCGTCAGCTTCATCACCTTTTTCCTGCTGTATGTCCTGCCCGCCGACCCGGTGCGCCAGATCGCGGGGCGGTCGGCCACGGCGGAGACGGTGGCGAACATCCGCGAGCAACTGGGCCTCGATAAGCCCTTCGTGGTGCAATACGCCCGCTATCTGGGCGCGCTGGTGCAGGGCGACATGGGGCGGAGCTACCTGCAGAAGACTGAGGTGGCGGAGCTGATCTGGTCGCGGCTGCCTGCCACGCTGCTCCTGATGGTCGCGGCGATTGTCTGCGAGCTGGTGCTGGGCCTGACGATGGGCATCGTCGCAGCACTTTGGCGGGGCCGGGCGCTGGACCAGACCCTGATGCTTACCTCTTTCGTCACCGTCTCGGCGCCGCAGTTCGTGGTGAGCCTGCTGTTGCTGTATGTCTTCGCGGTGAAGCTGGGCTGGTTCCCGATCGGCGGCTACGGGACCTTTGCCCATCTGGTGCTGCCTGCGGTGACCTTGGGCGTCCTCGGGTCGGGCTGGTATTCCCGGATGATGCGGTCGTCGATGATCGACGTCTTGCGCGCCGACTATATCCGCACCGCGCGGGCCAAGGGGCTGACCCGCGCGCGGATCGTGCTGCGCCATGCGCTGCCGAACGCGATCCTGCCGGTCGTCGCCATGATCGGGATCGACATCGGCGTCTTCATGGGCGGGATCGTGGTGGTGGAAAGCGTCTTCGGCTGGCCCGGCATCGGGCAACTGGCCTGGCAGGCGATCCAGCGCGTCGATATTCCGATCATCATGGGCGTCACGCTGGTCTCGGCCTGCGCCATCGTGCTGGGGAACCTTCTGGCCGACCTGATCGCCCCGTTGATCGACCCCCGCATAAGACTTCGCTGAAAAACCAACAGGAGAGAAAGAATGAAAAACCTGCTCGCCTCGACCGCCGTGATGCTGGCGCTGGCCCTGCCCGGGCTGGCGCAGGACTATGCGCCCGACCCGAACGCCAAGCCGGGCGGCACGATCACCATCACCTACAAGGACGATGTGGCGACGCTTGACCCCGCCATCGGCTATGACTGGCAGAACTGGTCGATGATCAAGTCGCTGTTCGACGGGCTGATGGACTATGTCCCCGGCACCACCACGCTGCGGCCCGGTCTGGCCGAAAGCTACGAAATCTCTGACGACGGGCTGGTCTACACCTTCCACTTGCGGCCGGGGGTGAAGTTCCACAACGGGCGCGAGATGACGGCCGACGACGTGAAATACTCGCTGGACCGGGTGACCAACCCCGCCACCCAGTCGCCCGGCGCGGGCTTCTTCGGCTCCATCGCCGGGTTCGACAAGGCGGGCGACGGCGGGCTTTCCGGGGTCGAGGTGGTTGACCCGGCGACGGTGAAGATCACGCTGACCCGGCCCGACGCGACCTTCCTGCATGTCATGGCGCTGAACTTTTCCTTCGTCGTGCCGAAGGAAGTGGTCGAGGCCGAGGGAGCGGACTTCGGCAAGAAGCCGGTCGGGACCGGGGCGTTCAAGCTGACGGAATGGACGCTGGGGCAGCGGCTGGTGTTCGAGAAGAACCCCGACTACTGGATCGCGGGCGTGCCCTATCTGGACAGCTTCACCGTCGAAGTGGGGCAGGAGCCGGTGGTGGCGCTGCTGCGGTTGCAGAACGGCGAGGTGGACATTCCCGGCGACGGCATCCCGCCCGCCAAGTTCACCGAGGTGATGGGCGACCCGGCGCAGGCCGCGCGGGTGGTGGTCGGCGGGCAGCTTCACACCGGCTATATCACGATGAACGTCACCACCCCGCCCTTCGACAAGCTGGAAGTGCGCAAGGCCGTCAACATGGCGATCAACAAGGATCGCATCGTCCAGATCATCAATGGTCGTGCGGTTCCGGCGACCCAGCCGCTGCCGCCCTCGATGCCGGGCTATACGGAAGGTTACGCGGGCTATCCCTATGACCCGGAGGGCGCGAAGGCGCTTCTGGCCGAGGCGGGTCTGGCCGACGGGTTCGAGACCGAGCTTTTCGCCATGAACACCGACCCGAACCCGCGCATCGCGCAGGCGATCCAGCAGGACCTCGCGGCCATCGGGATCAAGGCCAATATCCAGAACCTTGCCCAGGCCAACGTGATCGAGGCCGGGGGCGCGGGCACGGCGCCGATGATCTGGTCGGGCGGCATGGGCTGGATCGCCGACTTCCCCGATCCGTCCAACTTCTACGGCCCGATCCTGAGCTGCGCAGGCGCGTCGGAGGGCGGCTGGAACTGGGCGAAGTTCTGCGACGAGGCGCTGGACGCCAAGGCGGTTGCGGCGGACAGCATGTTCGACCCGGCGAAAGCGGCGGACCGGCTGAAGGCCTGGTCCGATGTCTACATGGGGGTGATGGAAGCCGCGCCCTGGGTCCCGGTCTTCAACGAGGAACGCTACACGATGAAGTCGGAGCGGATGGGCGGCGAGGATGCGCTCTATGTCGATCCCGTCTCGATCCCGGTCAACTATGACTACGTCTGGGTCAAAGAGTAATGTGCAAGGCCTGCGACTATACGATCCACGGCGCGCAGCATCATTTCGGCTGGGACAATTCCCTGCCGCCCGCGCTGCGCGTCGCGCCGGGCTCGACCATCGAGTTCCATTGTCAGGATTCCTCGGCGGGCCAGCTTGGCCCGTCGTCTTCGCTGCAAGACGTGGTGGGCCTCGACTTCGGCCGGATCAACCCGGTCTCGGGGCCGGTCTATGTCGACGGGGCGAAGCCGGGCGACGTGCTGAAGGTGACGCTGGAGGGGTTCCAGCCCAAGGTGTTCGATGGCAAGGGCTTCGGCTGGACGGCGAATATCCCCGGTTTCGGGTTGCTTGCCGACCAGTTCACCGATCCGGCCTTGTGCCTGTGGTCCTATGACCCGGCCAGCATGGCGCCGGCAATGTGGGGCAAGTCGGCGCGGGTGCCGTTGAAGCCGTTCTCCGGCACCATCGGCTGCGCGCCTGCCGAAGCCGGGTTGCACTCGGTGGTGCCACCGCGCCGGGTGGGGGGGAACCTCGACATCCGGGACCTGACTTCGGGCGTGACGCTCTACCTGCCGGTGGAGGTGGAAGGGGCCTTGTTCAGCCTGGGCGATACCCATGCGGCGCAGGGCGATGGCGAGGTCTGCGGGACGGCGATCGAAAGCCCGATGAACGTGGTGCTGACGCTGGACCTGGTGAAGAACCAGCCGTTGAAGACCCCGCGCTTCACCACGCCGGGGCCGGTGACGCGGCATCTGGACGCCAAGGGCTATGAGGCGACGACAGGGATCGGCCCGGACCTGATGAGCGCGGCACGCGATGCGGTCGCGGGGATGGTCGACCTGCTGTGCGCGCAGCAGGGGATTTCGGCGGTGGATGCCTACATGCTCTGCTCGGTCTGCGGCGATCTCAGGATTTCCGAGATCGTCGACATGCCGAACTGGGTGGTCAGCTTCTACTTCCCGCGGGTCGTTTTCGAATGACGCTGGCGGAAGCCCTGCCAAGCGCCGGGGCTGTGACGGCCCCGGACCCCGTGCTGCGGGTGGACGGCCTGTGTGTGTCGGTCCGTACCGAGGGCGGGCTGAAGCCCTTGGTGCAGGACCTGTCCTTCACGCTGGCGAAGGGCGAGACGCTGGCGATTGCCGGGGAAAGCGGGTCGGGGAAGTCGATCACGTCGCTCGCGATCATGGGGCTGCTGCCGCCGCCTGCGGTGCGGGTGACGGGGGGGCGGGTGCTGCTGGGGGGCGAGAACCTGATCGGCCTGCCCGAACCGGCGCTGCGGGCGGTGCGCGGCGACCGGATCGCGATGATCTTCCAGGAGCCGATGACCTCGCTCAACCCGGTGATGACGGTGGGCGCGCAACTGGTCGAGGCGATCCGGGCGCATGAGGCGGTGGGCCGGGCCGAGGCCGCGAAGCGCGCGGTGGAGGCTTTGCGGGCGGTGCGGCTGTCGGAGCCCGAGCGGCGGATGGGACAGTATCCGCACGAGTTGTCGGGCGGGATGCGCCAGCGGGTGATGATCGCGATGGCGCTGGCGCTGAAGCCCGAGGTGCTGATTGCGGACGAGCCGACGACGGCGCTGGACGTGACGGTGCAGCGCGAGGTGCTGGACCTGCTCCGCGACCTGCAACGGCAGATGGGGACGGCGATCATCCTGATCACGCATGACATGGGCGTGGTGGCCGAGATGGCAACCCGTGTGATCGTGATGCGGCAGGGGCGGCAGGTGGAGGCGGCGGCGACCGCCGACATCTTCGGCAAGCCGCAGGCGGACTATACCCGCGCGCTTCTGGCCGCCGTGCCACGTATGGGGCAGGGGGTGGTGCGGCCTCCGGTCACGACGGAGCCGGTGGCGCGGCTGGAGGATGTGGTGGTCCGCTATCCCCTGCGCGGCGGGCTTCTGGGCGGGGTGACGCAGAACGTCCACGCGGTCGAGCATGTGAGCTTCGACATCCGCAAGGGCGAGACCTTTGCGCTGGTCGGCGAATCCGGTTGCGGCAAGTCCACCATCGCCAAGGCGCTGGTCGGGCTGGCCCCCCATAGCGGTCGGATCGAGATTGCCGGGCAGGCGCTGGGCGGGCTGGATGCGCCGGGCCAGAAGGCGATGCGCCGCAAGGTGCAGATGGTGTTCCAGGACCCGATGGCGGCGCTGAACCCGAGGATGCGGGTGGGCGAGCTGATTGCCGAGCCGCTGGCGATCCACGGGATCGGCGATGCGGCCAGCCAGCGGGGGCGGGCGGCAGACCTGATGGCGCGGGTCGGGCTGGAGGCGGGGCAACTGGACCGCTATCCGCATGAATTCTCCGGCGGGCAGCGGCAGCGCATCTGCATCGCCCGGGCGCTGGCCCTGCAACCCGACCTGATCATTGCCGACGAAAGCGTCTCGGCGCTGGATGTCAGCGTGCAGGCCCGGGTTCTCGACCTGCTGCGAGCGCTGCAATCCGAGTTCGGCATGTCCTACCTGTTCATCAGCCATGACATGGCGGTGGTTGACAACATCTCGGACCGGGTCGGGGTGATGTATCTGGGCCAGATCGTCGAGCTGGGCACGCGGGCGCAGATCTTCGGCAACCCGCAGCACCCCTATACAAGGCGGCTGATCGACGCGGTGCCGGTGCCCGACCCGGCCCACCAGCGCGCCGCCGCGTCGCGTCTGGCCGGAGAGGTGCCAAGCCCGCTGCACGCGCCGGGCTCCGGCCCGCCCCGGGTGCGGCTGGTCGATATCGGCGGGGGGCATCTGGTCGGACAGTGAGGCTGGCCCCGGTCAGGGGGTGGCGAGGATCCTGCGAATGTCGCGGGCGGCCTGTTGCAGGGTGGTGAAGGCGGCGTAGCGCCTGTCGTGCAGGGCGGCGAGGTCTCCGGTCGCCGGGGCGTAAAGGCGCGCTTTGCCGGACATGGCACCCATCGCGGCGGCGGCGTCGGGGTGGGTGCCGCTGGCCATCGCGCCCAGCATGGCGGCGCCAAGGAGCACGGGCTCGGGCGCCTCGGGCAAAGCTACGGGCAGGCCGGTGCTGTCGGCGAGCAGCTGGCAGGCAAGGTCGCTTTGCGCGGCGCCGCCGCTGGCGATCAGGGTGGTGATGGTGATGCCCTTGTCGCTGAAGGCGTCGAGGAGTTGGCGGAGGCCGTAGCCGATGCCCGTCAGGCCGGAGAGGTAGAGCCGGGCGAGGCTGTCGATGCCGCGGTCGAGGCCGAGGCCCGAGATCACCGCGCGGGCCTGCGGGTCGGCGAGGGGCGAGCGGTTGCCGAGGAACTCGGGCACGACGATGAGGTCTTCAAGGGCGCGGATGGCGGTGAGGGGGTCCTGCGCCATGTGGGCGGCGTGGTCGGCGACATGGGCGATGAGCGGGCGGCCTTGGCTCGCGGCCTCCCCGGCGATGGTGCCCGCGTCGCGGTGCAGGTGGATCAGGTGGTCGAGCGCCGCGCCTGCCGCCGACTGGCCGCCCTCGTTCAGCCAGAGGCCGGGGAGCATGGCGTCGTAGTAGGGCCCCCAGACGCCGGGGACGGGGGTGGCCTCGGGCGTCGAGGCCATCGAGCAGGCGGAGGTGCCGAAGATATAGGCCAGCCGCCGCGTGGGGTCGGCGTCGCCGGGCAGGGTGACGCCAAGAGTGCCAAGGCCCCCGGCATGGGCGTCGATCAGCGCGGCGGCGACGGTGACGCTTTCCGGCAGGCCAAGCTCACGCGCGGCCATCGCGTTCAGCGGGCCAAGCGCGGTGCCGGGGGGGACAACTTCGGTGCCGATCCGGCGGAAGCCCTCGTCGGCGAGGGTGCCAAGGCCGATGGCGCGGAAGTAGTCGTCATCCCAGCGGTTTTCGTGGGCGAGGTAGGTCCATTTGCAGGTGACGGTGCAAGAGGACCGCGCCAGCCGTCCGGTCGCGCGCCAGGTCAGGTAATCGGAGAGGTCGAAGAAATGCGCGGCCCTGGCGAAGCTGTCGGGCAGGTGGCGCGAGAGCCAGAGAAGCTTCGGCGTCTCCATCTCGGGCGAGATGCGGCCTCCCACATAGTCCAGCACCGCATGGCCCCCGGCGTTGATCTCCTCGGCCTCGGCCTGCGCGCGGTGGTCCATCCAGACGATGACGTTGCGGGCGGGGTCGCCGGAAGGGCCGACGGGGATGCCCTGGCCCCGGTCGCCGATGGCGACGAGGGAGCAGGTGGCGTCGAAGCCGATGCCGGTGACGGTGGCGGGGTCGATGGCCGAGGCTTGCAGCGCCTCGCGCACGGCGGTGCAGACGGCCTGCCAGATCTGGTCGGAGGATTGCTCGACGATCTCGCCGGGTTCCTGCCACAGGATGACGGGGTGCTTGCCCACGCCAAGAAGCTTGCCCTTGGCGTCGAACACCCCGGCGCGGGCGCTTCCGGTTCCGACATCGACCCCGATCAGCATGTCACAGGTCCACCGAATTGGGCAGGATCACCAGATCGCGCACCACGACGCCCTTGCGGCGGGTCAGCATGAAGACCACCGCCTCCGCCACTTCGACGGGCTGCATCAGGCTGCCGTTGGCCAGGGCTTCCTCCATCTTCGCCTTCGGCCAGTCGTCGAGAAGCGCCGTCACCACCGGGCCGGGCAGGACCGCGCCGACGCGGATGCCGTGGGGCGCAAGCTGGCGGCGGATCGTGTGGGCGAAGGCCTGCACGGCGAATTTCGAGGCGGTGTAGATCGGTTCCCACACCACGGGCACGACACCGGCGATCGAGGAGGTCAGCAGGATGTCGCCCGTCTTCCGTTCGATCATGTGGGGGAGCACCGCATGGATCGAGCGGAAGGCCGCGTTGATGTTGAGGTTCAGCATCCGGTCCCAGGCATCGGGGTCGCCGTCCTGCACCGGGCCGCCGACGTAGGATCCCGCATTGGCGTGGAAGATGTCGAGCTGGCCGGTCAGCGCAAGGATGCGGGGCAGGATGCCGCTGGCCTGAGCCCCGTCGAGGAGGTCGACCTGCAGGGGGTGGGCGTCGGGGCCAAGCTCGGCGCAGAGCGCTTGCAGCCTGTCCCCGGCGCGGTCGATCAGCACGACCTTCGCCCCTTCGGCCAGCATCGCGCGAGCGCATTCGAGGCCGATCCCCGAGGCCGCTCCGGTGATCGCGGCGGTTTTTCCTGTCAGTCTCATGTCGGTCTCCTTACCCGCGGCCGTGGCTGACGCGCGATTGGCGGGCCAGGCTGTCGACGATCACGGCGACGGCAAGGACGCCCCCGGTGATCATGTAACGCAGGGACGACGACAGGTTCAGCAGCGTCAGCCCGTTGGAAATGGCCTGGATCACGATGATCCCCAGCACCGCCGACCAGGCGCTGCCGCGCCCGCCGAAGAGGCTGGTCCCGCCGATCACCGCCGCCGCGATGGCGTTCAGGTTCACGTCGCCGGTGCCCGCCTGCTGGCTGGACGAGGCGAGGCGCGAGGCGGAGAGGATGCCTCCCAAAGCGGCGAGGGTGGAGCAGAGCATGAAGGCCGAGAGGTAGATCTTGCGGACGTTGATCCCGGACCGCCGCGCGGCCTCTTTGTTGCCGCCGACGGCGAACATCGAGCGGCCCCATTTGGTGCGGGTCAGGCCGTAGTTCAGGATCACGGCGAGCAGGACGAAGAGGCCGAACATCACCGGCACGCCGCGCCCGAGGTGCAGGTAGTAGATCGCGCCTTCGAGGGCGATGGTGAGGGCGGCGGCTTTCAGCGCCAGCCGGGTGAGGGGCTGGGCCGAGAGGCCCGCGGCCTGGCGCTGCCTCATGACGGAGAGGCCGACCCAGACCATCACGGCTCCGGGGACAAGGCCGAGGAGATAGGAGAGCCAGGCGGGCAGGATCCAGAGCTGGCCGAAGCCGACGAGGGGCGAGGCGAAGGGCAGGTTGATCGAGCCGGTGGGGCCGAGGATGTAAAGCTGCAGGCCAAGGATGGCGAGGAGGCCTGAAAGGGTGGAGACGAAGCTGGGCATGCCGAGGCGGTTGTAGAGCGTCGCATAGACCGCGCCGATCAGGGCTCCGCTGGCGAGGGCGGCGAGGATGGCGAGGGGCAGGGACACGCCCGCATTGACCCAGAGGACGCCGATCATGGCGGAGGCGAGGCCAGACATCGAGCCGACGGAGAGGTCGATCTCGCCCAGCATCAGCACGCAGACGATGCCGAGCGAGATGACACCGACGGTGGCGCAGTCGAAGAGGAGGTTCACCAGGTTGTTGGGTGCGAGGAACACCGGGTTCAGCATTGAAAACACGGTGGAAATCAGGACAAGGCCTATGATGACGGGCAGCATCCCGAGGTCGCCGGAGCGGAGCCGGTCGGTGAAGTCCTTCAGCGCGCCCTTAAGGCTGTCGTCGTGCCGGACGCGGGCGTCGGCGCGGTCGAGGGAGGGCTTTTCGGTCATGCGGGTGTCCCCCCTGCTTCGGCGGCGAGCCGGTCCTGGCGGCGCGAGACGGAGTTCTCCGCCGCCCCGGTGATCGCGGCGACGAGATCCTGGTGCGACGTCTCGCGCGTGAAGACGCCGTTGTTGCGCCCCAATCGCAGGACCACGATGCGGTCGGCCACGGCGCGGACGTCTTCCATGTTGTGAGAGATGATGATGACGCCCAGGCCCCGGTCGCGGACGCGCTCGATCAGGTTCAGGACCTCGGCGGTCTGGGCGACGCCCAAAGCTGCGGTGGGTTCGTCCAGCATGATGATGCGGGGGTCGAGGAGGAGGGAGCGGGCGATGGCGACGGTCTGGCGCTGACCGCCCGACAGCGAGGCGACGGGTTCGCGGACCGACGGGATGCGGGCGGCGAGTTCCTTGAGGAGCGTCCAGGCCCGGACCTCCATCTGCACCTCGTCCAGCCGCCAGGGCGACAGTTCATGCCCGAGGAAGAGGTTCGCCACGACGTCAAGGTTTTCGCACAGCGCGAGGTCCTGGAAGACCGTCGCGATCCCCATCTCCAGTGCGGTTGCGGGGGTGTCCAGCGACACGGGACGGCCCATGTATTCGATGGCGCCCTCGGTCGGCTGGTGGACGCCCGCCAGCACCTTGACCAGCGTCGATTTCCCCGCGCCGTTGTCGCCGACCAGCGCGACGACTTCGCCCGCGTGGACGTCAAGCTCGATGTCGGTCAGCGCCGAAACCGCGCCGAAGCGTTTCGAGACGCCGCGCAAGGACAGGATGCGCTCGCCCTTCGCGGGCAGTCTTTCGCGTGCCTGCATGTCTTCTCCCCCCATGTGGTCGCCCGGCCCCCGTGCGGGGACCGGGCCTTGGTCAAATTACTGGGTGATCCCCAGGGCCTTGCAACCTTCGGCATATTCGCCGGTGCAGATCTGGTCGGGCGTGTTGATGCCCTTGTCGAAGATTTCCGCCTTGATGTTTTCGGCGGTGACGACGGCCGGGACGAAGAGTTCCGACGGCGTGTTGTAGAGCGTGGTCTTCGCCTCGGGGGTTTCGCCCTTGAGGAAGGCGACCGCCACGTTGGCCGCCGCCGCCGCGACGATCTCGGACGGTTTCGAGATGGTGTTGTACTGGTCGCCCGAAATGATCAGCTGCAAGGCCGCGATGGTCGCGTCGTTGCCCGTCACCGGCGGAACGGGGTCGACGCCCGCCGCCTTGAAGGCCGCGATGGCGCCGCCGCCGGTGCCGTCGTTCGCGGCGACCACGCCGACGATCTCGGCCCCGAAGCGGGTGATCTGGCCCGCCGCCCATTGCTGGGCTTCCGGCGGTGCCCAGTCCGGGGTGTCGAACTCGGCCAGCGTCTTGTAGGGCGAGGCGTCGAGGGCGGCGTCGATCCCGTCGCGGATCAGCCCGGCGGCGGCGTCGGTGGGCGAGCCGTTGATCTGCAGGACGCCCGCGCCGTCCGGCACGCCGGTGGCCTTCAGATGGTCGACCAGCGACTGCGCGATGGCCTGGCCGATGCCCTTGTTGTCGAAGGAGACGTAGTAGTCGGCCGGGGCATCCGGGATCGGGCGGTCATAGGCGATGACCTTGACGCCCTGCGACTGCGCCAGCGTCACCAGCGCGGCGGCGGCGGCGCTGTCGACCGGGTCGAGCACGATCACCTTCGCGCCCTGCGCCAGGACCGAGTTGAACTGCTGCTGTTGCAGCGCCACATCGGCATTGGCGTTCTGGTAGATCACCGTGCAATCGGCGCAGAGCTTCTTCATCTCGGCCTCGAAACCGGGGAAGTCATGCTCTTCATAGCGGGTCGAGGCCTGGTCGGGCATCAGGAAAGCCACGGTCGCGGCCTCTTGCGCAAAGCCTGCGCGGGAGGTCAGTGCCAGCGCGGTTCCGGCCAGCAGCATCAGTTTGGTCTTGGTCATCGTCTCTCTCCCTTGGTGGTTCGCAAATCTCTCCCGGTCGTCTAGGGACGTTCGGGGCCTTTCCCGGTTGCGCGTGATCTTGCCCGGGCTTCGGGCAATACCGGCCACGCTGCGCACCGGAGGGTCGGGCGCGGCCAGTTGTTCGGATCGGTCTTTCGTCAGGCGGCCAGCGGGCGGTTGTCCTCGTGCAGGGCGCGGAACCGGCTGGGTGGCATTCCCTTTCGGCGCAGGAACTGGCGGTTGAAGTTCGACAGGTTGTTGAAGCCCACCGCATAGCAGATGTCCGTGACCGTCTTGTCCGGCTCGTTCATCAACATCTGGCAGGCGAGATTGATCCGCAGGCGGTTGACGTATTCGACAACACCCATGCCGGTATGGCGGCGGAAGCTGCGCGAGAAGGCCGACGGGGTCATTCCTGCCGTGGCGGCAAGATCGGCTTCGGTGAAATCCTCGGTCAGGTTGCCGTTGATGTAGGCCAGCGCCTTGTTGACGCCCGCCGTCATGAAGCCCGACGGGTCGGGGAGGTAGGCGTCGGAGGCCAGCGCCCGCGCGCCGGTGTCGGCGGCAAGATGGGCGAGGAGGTCGAGGAACAGGCTGACGCGGCGGGGGCCTTTCGCGCCGACGAGTTCCGCCAGGATCGGGGCGACCTGTGCGGTGCAGTCTTCGGTGAAAAGCGCGCCCCGGCGGCTGAGATCGAACAGCTGGGTGAAGCCGCCGGTTTCGGGGAACAGCTCGGCAATCTGGTGCAGAAGCGCCTCGGGAAACTGGACGATGCGATTCCGCAGCAGGATAACCGTGCCCTCGGGCACATCGGAAATCCAGTTGTGCGGCAGGTTCGGCCCGGTCAGGACAAGCTGGCCGGGGCCGAACTCGCCGATATGGTCGCCGATGTAGCAGCGCCCCGAGGTGGCGACGACGTGGTGGACCTCAAGCTCGGGGTGGAAATGCCAGCGGACGGTGTGGAAGGGCAGCCCGTGCTCCCAGGCCTTGAAGGACTGGCCCTGGCCGATCTGGACGACTTCGAGATCCGGTTGCATCGCCCCCCCCTTTCCACCACCCGCGTTCCTCTACGCAGGATGGGCGGTCACTTCAGGCGACGGCCCATGACAGGAAGAGTGCCGCAAAGAATCGGCCGCGGCTACCTCAGCGGAGAGCGATTCATGATACTTTTTTGACTTTCTGCGCTGCAGTATGACCGAAATTTCATGGATCATGAGCAGGCTTGTGCGGATGTGCCAACCCCGGGAGCCGGGCTCCGGGGTTGTTCCGAGGTTACACCAGCCGCGACACCTCGACCGCCGCCCGCACGAAATCGGCGAACAGGGGATGCGGGGCGAAGGGCTTCGACTTCAGCTCGGGGTGGAACTGGACGCCGATGAACCAGGGGTGATCCTTGACCTCGACGATCTCGGGCAGGCGGCCGTCCGGGCTCATCCCGCTGAACAGAAGGCCGCATTTCTCCAGGTTGTCGCGATACTGGATGTCGACCTCGTAGCGGTGGCGGTGGCGTTCCTCGATGACATTGGTGCCGTAGATCCGCGCGACGGCCGAGCCGTCCTTGAGGTTCGCGGTATAGGCGCCAAGCCGCATGGTGCCGCCCTTGGCGTCGTCCGCCTTGCGCCGCACGGTGTGGTTGCCCTGCACCCATTCCTTCAGGTGGTAGACCACCGGGGTGAAGCGCTTCGCACCCTTTTCGTGGTCGAACTCCTCGGACCCCGCGTTCTTCACGCCGACAAGGTTCCGCGCCGCCTCGATCACCGCCATCTGCATGCCGAGGCAGATGCCCAGATAGGGAATCTTGCGGGTTCGGGCGAATTCGGCCGCCTTGATCTTGCCCTCGGTGCCGCGTTCGCCGAAGCCACCGGGGACAAGGATGGCGTGGTAGTTCTCCAGCCAGGGCGCCGGATCCTCGCGCTCGAAGATTTCGCTGTCGATCCATTCGGCGCGCACCTTGGTGCGGTTGGCCATGCCGCCGTGGGTCAGGGCCTCGGCGATGGATTTGTACGCGTCTTCCAGTTGGGTGTACTTGCCGACGATGGCGACGCGGACTTCGCCCTCAGGGTGGGTGATGCGGTCCATCACGTCTTCCCAGCGCGCGAGGTTGGGCTTCGGCGCCGGGGTGATGCCGAAGGCGTCGAGCACCGCCTGGTCGAGGCCCGCGCGGTGATAGGCGAGGGGGGCCTGGTAGATGGTCTTCAGGTCATAGGCGGGGATCACCGCCTCTTTCCGCACGTTGCAGAAGAGGGCGATCTTTTCCCGCTCACGATCCGGGATCGGGTGTTCGCTGCGGCAGACGAGGACATCGGGGGCAAGGCCGATGGATTGCAGTTCCTTGACCGAGTGCTGGGTGGGCTTGGTCTTCAGCTCGCCGCTGGCCGCGAGGTAGGGGAGCAGCGTCAGGTGCATCAGGATCGACTGGCCGCGCGGGCGTTCGTGGATGAACTGGCGGATGGCTTCGAAGAACGGCAGGCCCTCGATGTCGCCGACGGTACCGCCGATCTCGCAGAGCATGAAGTCGACCTCGTCGTCGCCGATGCGCAGGAAGTCCTTGATCTCGTTGGTGACGTGCGGGATCACCTGGATGGTCTTCCCAAGGTAGTCGCCGCGGCGTTCCTTCTCCAGCACGTTGGAATAGATCCGGCCGGAGGAGATGCTGTCAGTGGTGCGCGCCGAGACGCCGGTGAAGCGTTCGTAATGGCCGAGGTCGAGGTCGGTCTCGGCGCCATCGTCGGTGACGAAGACCTCGCCATGCTCAAATGGCGACATCGTGCCGGGGTCGACGTTCAGGTAGGGGTCAAGCTTGCGCAGACGGACCGTGTAGCCGCGGGCCTGCAGCAATGCGCCCAATGCGGCGGAGGCCAGGCCCTTGCCGAGGGAAGAAACCACGCCGCCGGTGATGAAGATGTAACGCGCCAAGTGCGGCTCCCCGTGTCAAACAGCGCGATTCGGGATCGGTGGAATCGCGGCACCACGGGAGTCGACATATAGCGGCTCCCGTTCGGATAGGCAACGCCCGCCGCTAGATCATGCGGGCGACGCCAGGATCAGTCCAAGCAGTTGTAGGGTCAGGGATTTGCCGGCGGCGCAGCCGGAGCATCCGCCGGAGGCGGCGAGGCGGGCGCATCGGTGCTGGGTCCCGGCAGGGTCAGGTCGGTGCCCGCGAGGCCGCCGCCGGTCTTGGCGGGTTCTTCGGCTGCGGGGGCTGCCGGAGCCTCGGCCGCGGGGGCAGTGGTGTCGACCACCGAACCGGTGTTGCCGCCCCGGGCCGAAAGGATGGTCAGCGTGATCGAGGTCACGATGAAGGCCGTGGCGAAAATCCAGGTCAGCTTGGTCAGCGCGGTGGCCGCGCCCCGGGCCGACATGGTGCTGCCGCTGCCGCCAATGCCAAGGCCGCCGCCTTCCGAGCGCTGCAGGAGCACGACCCCGATGAGGAGGAGCGCAAGGATCAGGTGGATGGTAAGGACGACGTTTTCCATTAGGCTTCCCGAAGGCTGACGCGCCTATCTAGGCGGAAGGGCAACGGGGCGCAAGGGTTCCCGGACGGGGGTGCCGCCTCGGGGGGCATTGAGCCCCCGCTCGGCGGCGCTGCCGCGGAAGGGCGCCGGGCGGGGCGGAGCGTTGCGGCGTTGCGAGCCTCCGGCGGGGATATTTGCGCCAGTATGAATGGATCAGCCTTCGTGGACGGCGGAAAGCTTGTTGCCGTCGGGATCGCGGACATAGGCGGCATAGAAGGCGGGGCCGTGGGGGCGATAGCCGGGGGCGCCTTCGTCGGTTCCGGCCTGCGCCAGGGCGGCGGCGTGGAAGGCCTTCACCGCCGCCTGGTCGGGGGCGACCAGGGCGGGCATCGAGCCGTTGCCGACGGTCGCGGGATGGCCGTCGAAGGGAAGCGTCACCCAGATCCGCGCACGGCGGTCGCCCGGGAGGCCGTAGCCGATCTCGGTCCTCTCGGTCGCGCGGCGGATCAGCCCGAGGGGAGCGAGCGCCGCATCATAGAACCGCGCGGCGTGGTCGAGGTCGTTGGTGCCGAGGGTCAGGTAGAGGAGCGTCTCAGCCATCGACCTCGTCCGTGGTCTGCTGGCCCGAAAGGCGTTGGCGCAGGATCGACCAGGACATGCCGATGCCGAGGATCAGCGACAGCACCAGGATGCCAAGCCAGATGTTCAGCGCCGAGTTCTGCAGCCCGAGAAGGCCCCAGTCGGTCAGCACCCAGAGCCCGGCGGCGAAGATCGCGGCGATGATGATCGCGCCGAGGATGCCGATCGAGCGCAGGGTGGCGACAAGATAGACCATCGCGACCACCGCGAGGACAAGGCCCAGAAACACGATCAGCGGGGTCTGGTCGCCCCAGGCCGCGCGCGCCCAGGTGACATAGTTCCAGGATGTCGGGTTGAAGATCGCGGCGAGAAGGATGAAGGCGCCGATCCAGCGCAGAAGGAAGCCCATGTTCGCCCGCCTTGGTTGCTTGCCAGGCCATCCTAGCGCAGCGCGTCGGGAAGGGCCAAGCGAAAGGATGCAGCTGCATCGCCGCGCGGTCTGGCTTCCGACGGCCATGCGGATCGCATCAGGACCCGATTGGCCATGATCGGGCCTGAGGGATATGTGCAACACTTGGAATTTGTTCCGCCTGGAAGATGCGTTTGCTCCGGGCCAAAGGCTGGCGGGTGCGATATGTTCATGATCTGGAATGAATGGCGACCCAATGCGCCGAATGAGGTAGAAAAATGAAAAACACGGCTCTGCTTGCTCTTGCCCTGACGGTTGTGCCCGCGCTGGCTTCCGCTGAAATCACCGTCACCGGGGGCGCGACGCTGACCTATGGCAAGCTGGACGGTGCCTTCGGCCCGAACGATATCAAGGAGAAGGGCCTGGATGGCCGCCTGAATCTGGACTTCGGCAACGGCATCCTTTTCGGCGTGCAGGTCGGGAAGATCGACATGCCGGTCTCCGGCACGCCGATCTCGCTGGAGGGGGAGTTCATCGCGCTGGATGCGGCCTACAAGTTCGCAAACGGCATGCGGGTTGGTGCCTATGCCGACCGGCTGACGATGGGGGCCGATCTGTCCCCGATCGATCTGAACCTGAAAACCAACGGTCTGTCGGTTGGCTATGAAGGGCAGGGCTTTGATGTCGAGGCGTTCGTGGGCCAGACCTCGATCTCGCCGCCGCTCTTCGGGTCAGTGGACATCGACAACCTCGGGGTCGCCCTCTCTTACACCGGCCAGCCGGGCCTGGAAGCCGGGGCGGCGTGGTTGCGTGCCGATCTTTCGGCGGGTGGCGCGTCGCAGAACATCGACTTCAAGGGCGTGGCGGCAAGCTATGTGTTCAAGGACGCCTTCATCGTCTACGGCGGGATCAGCAAGGCAGACTTCTTCATCTCCGGCGCGAATTTCGACACCACGGGCCTGGGCATCGGCTATGACCTGGGTGCCACCACGGGTTTCGGCGCCACGGTTTCGCTTGAGCTTGCGAACACCGATTTCGGAGCGGGGACCGACATGGACGCGGTCCGGCTTGGCCTGACGGTCCCGTTCGGGGCCAAGGGTCCGGCCCTGCCGATGAACAGCGTGGCGGATTCGATCCTGAACCCGCGGCACGGGGCGTTCAATGCGGCGCTGACCTCGGCGTTCTGATTGCCTGTGACACGGACGGAAAGGGGCGCGCCGCTGGTGCGCCCCTTCTGCATTCGGGCGGGACGGTCGGGTCAGGCCCCGGCCGACAGGTCCACGACCTCGCCGTCTTCCTTGGTGAAGGTGCCGGTCATCGGCGGCAGGAGCCCGAGGACAGCCTCGGACGGGCGGCAGAGCCGGGTGCCCTTGCCGGTCACGACGATGGGACGGTTGAGCAGGATCGGATGGGCTTCGAGGGCGTCGAGGAGCCGGTCGTCGGTCAGGTCGGGGTTGCCAAGGCCAAGCTCGGCATAGGGCGTGCCCTTTTCCCGCAAGAGGGCGCGAAGCGGCACGCCGATGGCGGCAGCCAGCGCCCGGATCGTGTCGCGCGACGGCGGGGTCTTCTGGTATTCGACAACCACGGGTTCGATCCCGGCGGCGCGGATCAGGGCCAGGGTGTTGCGCGAGGTGCCGCAGGCCGGATTGTGGTAGATCGTGACGTCGGTCATCGGCGGGGGCTCCGAAGCATGGGTCTGGCGGGTCTGCCGCGGGTCTATGTCACCTCGCGCCGCATTTGAAGGGTTTCCCCGCCAACCGCCTGCCGATATACCCCCCGTGGTTTGAACGTGACTCGGGGATGAGCAATGGCCAACGTCGTCGTCGTGGGGGCCCAGTGGGGCGATGAGGGCAAGGGCAAGCTGGTCGACTGGCTGTCCGAGCGCGCCGATGTGATCGCGCGGTTCCAGGGCGGGCACAATGCGGGCCACACGCTGGTGATCGGCAACACCGTCTACAAGCTGTCGCTCCTGCCCTCCGGCATCGTGCGGGGCGGCAAGCTTTCGGTGATCGGCAACGGCGTGGTGGTGGATCCCTGGCACCTGGTGGCCGAGATCGAGAAGCTGCGCGGGCAGGGGGTGGATGTATCCCCCGAGAACCTGATGCTGGCCGAGAACGCGTCGCTCATCCTGCCGATTCATGGCGAGCTGGACCGGGGCCGCGAGGCACAGACGAGCGTTGCGAAGATCGGCACCACCGGGCGCGGCATCGGCCCGGCCTATGAGGACAAGGTCGGCCGCCGGGCGATTCGCGTCGCGGACCTGTTCGACGCGGCGACGCTGGATACCCGGATCGGCCGCCTGCTGACCCATCACAATGCGCTGCGCGCGGGCCTCGGGCTGGAGCCGGTCGATGCGGCGGCGCTGAAGGCATCGCTGCTGGAGATTGCGCCGAAGATCAAACCCTATGCCGGGCCGGTCTGGAAGGTGCTGACCGAGGCGCGGCGGGCGGGCAAGCGCATCCTCTTCGAGGGGGCGCAGGGGTCCTTGCTGGATATCGACTACGGGACCTATCCCTATGTCACCAGCTCCAACACCATCGCCGGGCAGGCGGCGACGGGGACGGGGGTCGGGCCGACGGCCATCGACTTCGTGCTGGGCATCGTCAAGGCCTATACGACCCGGGTCGGCGAAGGCCCGTTCCCGGCGGAACTGCACGACGCGGACGGGCAGCGTCTGGGCGAGCGCGGGCATGAATTCGGCACGGTGACGGGGCGCAAGCGCCGCTGCGGCTGGTTCGACGCGGTGCTGGTGCGCCAGACCTGCGCGACTTCCGGCGTTTCGGGCATCGCGCTGACCAAGCTGGACGTGCTGGACGGGTTCAAGACGCTGAAGATCTGCGTGGCCTATGACCTGGACGGGCAGCGGCTGGACTATCTGCCGATTGCCGCCGACGAACAGGCGCGCTGCAAGCCGATCTACGAGGAATTGGAAGGCTGGTCGGAAACCACCGCCGGGGCGCGGAGCTGGGCGGAACTGCCCGGCGCGGCGATCAAGTATGTCCGCCGGATCGAGGAGCTGATCCAGTGCCCGGTCGCGCTGCTGTCCACCTCGCCCGAGCGGGATGACACCATCCTTGTCACCGATCCCTTCGCCGATTGAGGAGCCGGGAATGGCGCTCAGCTACGCAGCCCGCAGGCGCTGGGCGCTGGTGATCCTGCTGGTCGGCCTGCCGCTCTATGTCGTGGCGGCGGTGACGCTGGTCGGGCTGATCGAACGGCCCTCGGTGCTGGTGGAATTGGCGATCTATGTCGGCCTTGGCTTTGCCTGGGCGCTGCCGTTCCGCTTCATCTTCCGGGGCATCGGGCAGGCGGACCCGGATGCGAAAAAGGCGGACGGGTCGGGCCCATCCGCCTGAATATTCCGGCAGCGCGGTGCTGCGGGCTCAGTTCAGCCTGCGCGCCTCGGCCAGGTAGGGCGAGTTGTCGGCCAGGCTGTAGTGGCCGCGCGTCACCTTCTCGATCCGCCCGGTGCGCAGGAGCGTGCCGAAGCTGCGCAAACCGTCCTCGCGGCTGACCGGCTTGCCGCCAGCCGAGGCCACCATCCGGCGCATCAACTGCGGACGGGTGAACTGGCTGCGCTTTTCCACGCAGGTGGCATAGGCAGCGGCGGCTTCCAGCATTTCGGCCATCGACTTCGCGCCAACCTGATCGGCAAAGGCCGCAAGTCCGCTTTCGTCGATCTCCCTGCTGTCCTCGGCCAGGTCTTCATCGTCGTCGGTCTCGGTGGCGGTGCCGTAGGACGGCTTTTCCAGCACGATGTTGCGGGCGGGCGCACTGGTCGCAACCGCAGCCGCACCGACGCCGATGGCCCCGGAGAGACGGCCTGTGCGCAGCGCGACCATCGGCTGGCCTTCGGGCAGCGACGGGCTGATGCCGGGCACGACCGGGGCCCGGGCGGGGGCTTGCGCCGCGGCCGGGACGGGCGCGGCGACCGGGGCAGGCGCAACCGCCGGAGACACGCGGTCGATGCGCTGTTCCGAGACGAGCACCAGCGGCGGCGGGCTGATCAGGCCGGGGCGGATGGTGCCGGGACGCGGTTCCGTCGGGCGGATGTTCACCGACTTGCGGCGCGGCTTGACCTCGGGCGCGGCAGGAGGCTCGGGCGTCAGGTCGGGCTGGATCACCTCGGCCAGGTCATCGCGATAGGGGTTGAGGTTGGCTTCGACCCTCGGCGCCTCATAGTCGATGTCGGCACGGTCGGCCTCGGTCGAGACGACGGCGGCCTTGAGGCGCGACAGCGCTTCCTGGCGGCGGCGGTTCTCGTCCTCGGCCATGACCTCTTCGGCCTGTTGCAGCAGGCGGGCGATCTCATCGGAATCATCGCTTGCGGCCAGCACCCGGGTCGCGCCGAAGTCATAGTCGTCGTCCGGCGTCTCGTCGGGGTGCAGCCGGACGACACGAGAGTTCACCCGACGCGCCTTTGCGGCAGGCTTGGCCACCGGCGGCTCCGGCTCTGCGGCTTCGGCGATTTCGGCCACCGGCGCGTCGGCCAAGGCCGCTTCGACCGTCTCTTCGGCAAGGAATTCCTCGACCGTCTCTTCGGCGATGGCTTCGGGCAGCGGGTCTTCGACCTCGGCCTCGGCCAGGGCGAAGGCGGTCGGCTGGTCTTCCGGCAGGGCGTCGTCCAGTGCCACAGTCTCGGCATCGAGGCCATCCAGCGCGGCAACCAGCGCGAGGTCTTCGTCAGCTTCCTCCTCAACGACGGCTTCGGCGGGGGCGGCCTCGTCCTCGGCTTCCTCTTTCGCCATTGCGGCATCGTCGGTCCAGCCATCGTCGAGGTCGGGTGCGATCTCCACGTCAGCGAAGGCGACGGTCAGGTCGTCGGCCAGCGGTTCGATCTCGGCAACCTCGGACCCGGCAAACGCGACGTCCGCGGCTTTCGCTTCCTCGACCTCGGCAAGCGCTTCGAGCGGCGCCGGTTCTTCCAGCCAGGCGGCGACGGTTTCGATATCCTCGGCAGCGCTTTGCGCCACGACGGGCTCGGCGATTTCTTCCACTTCGGCTTCGGCTTCGGCGGAGACGGCGGCGATGGCCTCCTCCGCGTCGGACGCGTCCGACAGGTCGGGACCTGCGGCGAAGGCCGAGAGCGGGGCGGCGGCTTCGGCCACGCTCGGGCCGACCGAGCGGCGGATGCGGGCCAGCTTGGCGGCGACGCCATCCGGGATCACGTCCTGCAGCGAGGGTTCCGGGGCGGTGACATCGTCCTCGACCTCGGCCTCCGGCTCGACCGGCGGATGGGCGGGGCGGCGGTTGACCGGGTTGATCTGGATGCGCGGCGCGACCGGCGCTTCCACAGCGGCGGCGGCTGCCCCGGCGGGCTCGGCGGCGCGGGCGGTCT
>NZ_JAYRPN010000039.1:0-30845 GCF_041911175.1 Tabrizicola sp. | reverse complement strand
TCGCCCAGACCACCGCATCGATCACGCGTTTCGGGCTGAGGACCGTGCCAGACCCCACGGCCTGCCGCAGTTCGGCCGCCCCAAGCTCGCGCACGGTCGCAGCCTGTCCGGGGCCTGACAGAGCGACAAGAGTCACGAGGAGCAGGATGCGAGCGAGAAACATGGCGGATGCCTAGCAGGAGTCACATGAACCCAAGATGAACGATTGGTTCGCGCCGGGTTAAACGCAAGTCCTGTCTAGTGCCGCCATCGTCTTGCGACTCGGTTCCGCGGCTGCGGATCGCCCGATGCAGGTCGGATGCATCCCCGGGCCCTGGTGCCCGCCCCGTTGAATGAGGTCATGACGTGAAGATTACATCCCTTGGACTTCTGAAGGCCTGCACGCTTTCGGTTGCGCTTCTTGGTTCGGCGGCCATCGTTGCTGGCTTGGCACTGCCCCATGCCGCCTATGCCAAGTCGGGCAATGGCAATGGCAATGGCAACGGTGGCGGCAACGGAAACGGTGGCGGCAACGGCAACGGAAACGGAAACGGCGGCAAATCCACTGGTGGCGGTTCGGAAAGCTCTGCCGGGTCCACGTCCGACACCGGCGCCGCCGCAGCGCCGGACGCAACTGCGGGCAAGTCGAAATCCAAGAAGAAGTCGGCCCTTGACGCGCTTGGGCTCAGCGCGTCCGAACTCGGTGCCCTCAATGCCGCCCATGCCAATCCGAATGCACTGAAACACGCCGCGCCGAACTCGCGCGTGGGACGCATCGCCGCCTATCGCGATGCCGTGCTCGCGGGCGAGGAGATGCAGGCCGACCTGGATGCCAAGCAGGCCGAGCTGGACGGAATGACCCCACCCGACCGTCCCGCGACCGAGGTCGGTGCCGATCTCGCCACGGCCAGGCAGTCGGTCACCGACAAGGCTGCCGCAGTGGCCGATCTTGAACAGGCGCTGGCCGATGCCGGCGGCACCGATGCCGGGATCGAGGCGGACCTTGCCACGGCACGCGACGATCTGGCCGCCGCAGAAGCCACCGAGGCCGATCTTCAGGCCGAATACGACGATGCCGCAGCCTATGAAACGCTGGACGCCGAAGTGGACGCCTTGGCCCAGCAGGTCGAGCAACAGCCGGCCGTGGAACGCGGGCTGCTTGAAGCCGCCGCAAACAAGCCGGTGACCGACGCGGTGGAAGCCGCGGTCAAGCAACTCCTCGGTCTCTGATCCGAACACGGGGACGGCGGCGCAGTGCAGCCGCCGTCGACCGAGCCTGCGCAATGTCCGCAATGCGGCGCTGGACGGCAAAAGGCCACCCGGATCGGGTGGCCGCTTTTCTGTCCGGTCTCTGGAAGCTCAGGCGACGAAGGCCCGCCGGGCGGTGCGATCCAGCACGGCGACGACATCCTCGACCGGCGGGAACCTTTTCAGATCGGCCGCGAAGAGCGGGCTGGCGGGCTTCTTGATCGCAGGCTTCGGCTGCATGTCGCCCGCGCGCAATTCGGCAGTCAGATACAGGCGGGACGGTTCTGTGGTCGAGCGCAGCATCTTCTTCCCCCACGCAATCACCCGGTCGGTCGCTCTTCCCGGCGACGGTCGACTCACCATCCGGTCACCATGCATCACGTTTGTTTAACCAGCGGCGAACCCTGCATTCATCTTCGGTTCACATTGCTGCCACAATTCGTCCCGCGTCGATTTCGGGATCCCCCGCGTCACGCAGCCCGGTCAACCACCCGACGCAGTACGTTCGTCAATCGGTTCAAGCCCGAGGGTGCGGGTCAGGTGTTGCGCGGCCAGGGCAAAGTCGCGGAGGAATCTCTGTGCGACCGGGCTCGGGACCCGCCCTGCACGCCAGTACAGGCTCACCGTCCGCATGCAGGCCGGGTCCCTGAGCGACCGGGCGGTCAGGTCGGCGGGCAGGTTCACGGTTGCAAGTTCAGGCAATAGCGTCACGCCCATGCCGGACTGAACCAGCGCGACAAGCGATGCGACATTGCGGACCGAAAAGCGCGCATCGGTTGCAAGCCGCTGGAACTCCGCCGAAGGCAGGTTGCGCGCGGCCTCGTTCACGATCAGCGCTTCGCCCTCCAGATCGCCCCAGTCCAGCGTCGGTCCCCTGGCCGCAAGCGGGCTGTCGTTGCGGCAGACCAGCTTGAACGGGTCGCGGAAGATCGGTCGGCTCGCAAGGCCGGGCAGGTCGCCCGCCAGCCCGGCGATACCAAGGTCGACCTGCCCCGTCTCGACCAGAAGGCGCACGTCCGTGCTGTCGGTGTCGACAAGGTCCATGTCCAGGTCAGGGCGGACGGCGGTGAATTCCTGCAAGAAGGTGGGAAGCAGCAGGGTCGCGACCGAGGGAACCGAGGCAATGCGCAACCGCCCGCTGCGGGCCTTGGACTGCGCCTCGATCCGTTCCATCGCCCGGTCGTAGTCGCGGAGAAGGACGACGGACTGATCGTACAGGAAGCGGCCCATGTCGGTCAGGCTGGACTTGCGATCCGTCTCGAAGAGCGGACAGCCAAGTCGGTCCTCGATCTGCTTCAGCGTCATGGAAAGCGCCGAGGGCGTGCGATACAGCCGCTCCGAGGCGTCCTTGATATTGCCGTGGTCGGCCACTTCGACAAAGGCGCGCAGGGCTTCAAGGCGGAGCATGGTTCAATCCAATTGAAATTCATGCCAGAAATACTGCGTTGATCTGAAACTGGCAATCGCCAACCTGCAATGGCAACAGCGAAGGGGACGGCGATGGCCACGCGGATCAGTCTGGAGGAAGTGGAGGCACTTGCCTTGCGCAAGCTGCAAGAGGCAGGAGCGGAGGAGGGGCAGGCGCGGCCTGTTGCCCGGTCGATCCGGCTGGCCGAACGTGACGGCGTCAGGTCGCACGGGTTGATGTACCTGCCCGTCTATGTCGAGCATCTCACTTGCGGCAAGGTGAACGGGCAGGCCAAGCCGCAACTGTCGCGCCCGCGGGCC
The DNA here is from genome assembly GCF_041911175.1 of Tabrizicola sp. Classification (GTDB taxonomy): domain Bacteria; phylum Pseudomonadota; class Alphaproteobacteria; order Rhodobacterales; family Rhodobacteraceae; genus Tabrizicola. The sequence goes on along the minus strand of NZ_JAYRPN010000039.1, from coordinate 27,890 downwards.
GGGGCCGTGGTGGTGGATGCGGCGTTCGGCTTTGCCCATCCCGCCATCGACCTTGGCTTTCCGGCATTGGTCGAGGCGGCCCGCAGCTGTGGGATCGCGGCCCTGACGCTGCGGCGGTCCTACAACTGCGGCATCCTCGGGCATCATGCCGAGCGGATCGCGGAAGCGGGGCTGATCGGGCTGTGCTTCACCCACGCGCCTGCTTCCATCGCACCGCCCGGTGGCCGGGTTCCGGTCATCGGAACCAATCCCTTTGCCCTGGGGGTGCCGGATGGGCACGGAAGGGTGCGCCTGGTGCTCGACCAGTCCGCGAGTGTGGTGGCGAAGTCCGAAGTGATCCTGCGCTCTCGGCGCGGCGAGGCCATCCCCGAAGGCTGGGCGCTCGATGCCGCAGGTCGGACCACCACCGATCCCGCTGCAGCCGTGAAAGGATCGATGCTGCCGGCCGGAGGGGCAAAGGGCTTCGGCGCGGGCCTGCTGGTCGAGGTCCTGGCCTCGGCCCTGTCGGGCGCGCTGTCCAGCCGTGCGGCCAGCCCGTTCTCCGGCCCGGTCGGCGGGCCGCCGGGTACGGGGCAGTGTTTCATCGCCATCGACCCGGATGCCTTTGCCCCGGGTTTCGGCGAACGCATCGCCGCCCTGGCCGAAGCGATCGAGGCACAGGACGGCGCGCGGCTTCCCGGGACCCGGCGACGTGAGGCGCAAGGACGGACGACGACCGATGGCGTGGAACTGGATGACGATCTTGCGCTGCGACTTCAGCTTAAGGAAAACTGAAATTCAGCTAATTCGTTATCGTTTGATTGAAATCGTGCATAGGCCGACACTGACGGCAGAACAATCGGGGACAGAACCCCACTGCCGACAGGAGAGGCTTGGTGATGAAACAGACGACACGATTCACGACACTTGCCGCACTCGCCCTCGCGGGGATGGCGCAAGCCCAGACCGCCGCCGCGCAGGATTGCGGCACGGCCGGCACGATCACCATCGCCGAGATGACCTGGCTGTCTGCCGCCACGCTGGCCCATGTGACCCAGAAGATCATGGCCGCCGGCTATGGCTGCGACGCCCAGCTTGTCCCCGGTGACACGGTGCCGACCGCGACCTCGATGCTGACCCGGTCCGAGCCGACCGTTGCGCCCGAGCTGTGGGTCTCGACCGTGCAGGCCCAATGGGACCAGATGCAGGAAAAGGGCAACGTCTACAAGGCGTCCGACATCTTCTCGGGCGGCGGGCAGGACGGGCTCTGGGTGCCGGATTATGTTCTGACGCAGCACCCCGAGATCAAGACCATCGAGGACCTGGCCGCCAACTGGCAGGTGTTCGAGGACAACCAGAATCCCGGCAAGGGGCGGCTTTACAACGGCCCTCCCGGCTGGGCGAGCGAGGTGATCATCACGAACTACTACAAGGCGCTGAAGCTGGAGGACAGCTTCGAGCTGTTCTCGCCGGGATCGGGAGAGAACCTGAAGGCATCCATCGCCCGCGCCGTGGCGCAAAAGCAACCCTGGGTCGGCTATTACTGGGGTCCGTCGGACGTGGTGGGCAAGTTCGGTCTCGTCCGTCTGGGAATGCCGGACAGCGACAAGGACAAGTTCACCTGCCTGACCGACGCCAACTGCGCCGACCCGCAGGTGACTGGCTGGGCCGCGGGCGAAGTCGCGGTGGCCGTGGTCTCGGACCTGAAGGAGCAGGCGCCTGCGGTCGCCGAGTTCCTGGCGAAGATGCAGGTCCCGAACGACGAGATCAGCACCGTCCTGGCCTGGGGTGACGACAACGGCGCCACGCCGGAAGAGGTCGCGGTGCATTTCCTGAAGGACTACGAGGCGATCTGGACCACCTGGGTTCCCGCCGAAGTGGCCGAGAAGGTCAAGGCCAGCCTCTGACACTGTCGACGCCGCCCCGGACCCACGGGGCGGCGCAGCAACCGGAAGGATCCGCCTCATGACATCCGGCTTCCCCGAGCTTTGGGACACGCGCAGTTTCGGACGCGCGCTCGATTCCGCCTTCAACAGTCTGGTCGCCAGCTGGGGCGAGACGCTGGAGATCCTGTTCATGCCCGTCCTGCGCGGGATCACCGGTCTGGAGAAGGGCCTGCAGGTCCTGCCCTGGTGGGTGGTGGTCGCGCTGTTCTGCGCCGCCACCTGGGCGGCGGGGCGCAGGGTTTTCCCGGTGGCGCTGGTTGCGGCACTGTTGGTCCTTCTGGGCCTTCTTGGCGTCTGGAACGAGGCGATGGCGACGGTCGCGCTGATGCTGGCCGCGACCATCCTGTCGGTGGTGATCGGGGTGCCCTTGGGCATCGCCATGTCGCGGTCGGACCGGATGCGCGGCGGGATGCTGCCGGTTCTCGACATCATGCAGACCATGCCGATCTTCGTCTATCTCATCCCCTTCGTCATGCTGTTCGGCCCCGGCAAGATACCCGCCCTGCTGGCGACCATCGTCTTCGCCATTCCCCCGGCGATCCGGCTGACCGACCTTGGCATCCGGCAGGTGGAACCCGAGATCGTCGAGGCCTCGCGCGCTTTCGGCGCCTCGCCGCGCCAGCAACTCTGGACGGTGCAGGTGCCACTGGCGATGCCGACGATCATGGCCGGAATCAACCAGACCACGATGATGGCGCTGTCGATGGTGGTGATCGCCTCGATGATCGGCGCGGGGGGCCTTGGATACCAGGTGTTGCAGGGCATCCAGCGGCTCGAGGTCAGCCGCGGCCTGATCGCGGGGCTGGGGATCGTGCTGCTGGCGATCATCTTCGACCGCATCGCGCAAAGCTATGGCCGCCGCGTGCAGGCCAATCTGCATCGGGAGGGCGCATGATGGGGCCGGTGAAAATCCGTGTGGAAGGGGTCTCGAAGGTCTTTGGCCGCGATCCGAAGGGGGCGCTGGCCAAGGTCCGTGCCGGGATGGACAAGGCGCGGCTGAAGGACGAGACGGACCATGTCCTTGGCCTGCACGACATCAGCCTGGACATCCGCGCGGGCGAGACCTTCGTGATCATGGGCCTGTCCGGGTCGGGGAAAAGCACGCTGATCCGGCATTTCAACCGGCTGATCGAACCCACCGGGGGTCATATCCTGTTCGATGGCGAGGATATCCTGTCCTTCGACGCGGCGCGCTTGCAGGCCTTCCGGCGGCGCAAGGTGGCGATGGTGTTCCAGCGCTTCGCCCTGCTGCCGCACAAGACCGTCATCGAGAACGTGGCCTACGGGCTGACGCTGGACGGCGTGGCGAAGGCCGAGGCGCTGCGCCGCGCAGGCGAACAGATCGCGCTGGTCGGCCTGTCGGGCTTCGAGACCAGCTATCCCGCCCAGCTTTCGGGGGGCATGCAACAGCGCGTCGGCCTGGCGCGGGCGCTGGCGACGGATGCCGAGGTCCTGCTGATGGATGAGGCGTTCTCGGCGCTCGATCCGCTGATCCGGCATGACATGCAGTTGCAGCTCAAGGACCTGCAGGCCCGGCTGGGCAAGACCATCGTCTTCATCACCCATGACCTCGACGAGGCGCTGCTTCTGGGCGACCACATCGCCATCCTGAAGGACGGCACGTTGCGGCAGGTGGGGACGGGGGCCGATATCCTGGCCCGTCCGGCTGACGATTATGTGGCGCGTTTCGTGCGCGACGTGAACCGGGGGCGCATCCTGTTGTGCGGGGCCTTCGCCGATGCGGGGCTGATCCCGGCGGCAGATGCGCCGGTGATCGGGGCCGAGGCGACGCTGGAATCCGCCTTCGCAGCCTTCGCGGGCGGGGCGCAGGCGGTAGCGGTCAGGAATGGCGACGGACGTATCGCGGGGGCGCTGACGGCGCAGCGCGTGATGGAAGTCCTGGCGCGGGAATGAGGCCGACGATGGAATTTGAAACGCGCAACTATATCGCGGGCGACTGGTGTGAGGGCGAGGGAACCGTCGCCAACATCAACCCGTCGGACCTTTCGGACGTGATCGGGCATTTTGCCCAAGGCTCGGCGGCGGACTTGGACAGGGCGGTTGCCGCCGCGCGCGAGGCGCAGCCGAAATGGTGGGCGGCGGGCATCCAGCGGCGTCACGACGCGCTGATGCAGATCGGGACCGAGCTGATGGCGCGGTCGGCCGAGATCGGCGCGCTGCTGTCGCGCGAAGAGGGCAAGCCGCTCGCCGAGGGCAAGGGCGAGGTCTACCGCGCCGGGCAGTTCTTCACCTGGTTCGCGGGCGAGGCGCTGCGCTGTCACGGGGATCAGGCCGAAAGCACCCGACCGGGGGTGGAGATCGAGGTCCGGCGCGAACCTGTCGGTGTGGCGGCCATCGTCACGCCCTGGAACTTCCCGGTGGCGACGCCTGCGTGGAAGATCGCCCCCGCGCTCGCCTATGGCAATGCCGTGGTGTGGAAGCCCGCGAACCTGACCCCCGCCTCGGCGGTGGCGCTGGCGCAGGTGATCGCGCGGGCGGGGCTGCCTGCGGGCACGTTCAACCTGGTGATGGGCGCAGGCCGCGCGCTGGGCGACCGGCTGGTCGGGCACCCGGATGTGGCGGCGGTCAGCTTCACCGGGTCGGTCGAAGTGGGGCATGGGATCGCCGCGCGCGTCCTGACGAACCGGGCGAAGCTGCAGATGGAGATGGGGTCGAAGAACCCGATGCTCATCATGGACGACTGTGACATGGAGCTGGCGGTGGCCCATGCCTGCAACGCGGCCTTCGGCGGCACCGGGCAGAAATGCACCGCCGCCTCGCGGCTGATCGTGCACCGCAAGGTGCTGGCGGAATTCACCGACCGCCTTGTCCAGGCGGCGCAGGCGCTTCGGGTGGGTCATGCGCTGGCCGAGGGCACCCAGATCGGCCCGGTGGTCAGCGAAGCGCAGCTTGCCGCCAACCTCGACTGGGTAAGGCGGGGCCAAGCCGAGGGGGCGGAGCTTCTCACCGGCGGGCAGCGGCTGAACCGCCCGACCGAGGGCCATTTCATGGCCCCCGCCGTCTTCGCCGGGACGACCAACGACATGGCGATGAACCGCGAGGAGATGTTCGCGCCGATCACCTGCATCATCCCCGCCGACAGCTATGCCGAGGCGCTGGCCATCGCCAACGACACGCCCTTCGGCCTGACGGCGGGGATCATGACCCGCAGCCTGGCCCGCGCGGCGCATTTCCGCGCCAACATGCGGGCGGGCTGTGTCATGGTGAACCTGCCCACGGCGGGCACCGACTACCACGTTCCCTTCGGCGGGCGCGGGGTGTCGTCCTTCGGTCCGCGCGAACAGGGCCGCTACGCCGCCGAGTTCTTTACCACGGTCAAGACCGCCTACATGGCGGCAGGGGTTCCGGAATGAGTTATCTGATCGACGGGCTGCAATATTCCAACTGGTCGGAAGACATCTTCCGCCAGCTCCGCGCAGGCGGCGTGGATGCGGTGCATGTCACGCTGGTCTACCACGAGACCTTCCGCGAGACGGTGGCCAATTTCGAACGCTGGAACCGCTGGTTCGAACGCTGGCCCGAGCTGATCTTCCAGGGCTTCACCGCCGCCGACATCGCGACCGCCCGCGCCACGGGGCGCACCGCCATCTTCTTCGGCGCCCAGAACCCGTCCTGCATCGAGGACGACATCGGCCTGGTCGAGGTCTTGCACCGCCTCGGCCTGCGCTTCATGCAACTGACCTACAACAACCAGTCCCTGCTGGCGACCGGCTGCTACGAGGCCGAGGACACCGGCCTGACCCGCATGGGCCGCGAGGTGGTGGCCGAGATGAACCGCGTCGGCATGGTCGTGGACATGAGCCATTCCGCAGAACGCTCGACCCTGGCGGCGCTGGAACACTCCAGCCGCCCCATTGCCGTCACCCATGCCAACCCCGCCTTCTGGCATCCCGCCCGGCGCAACAAGTCGGACGCCGTCATCGGGGCCCTGGCGCAGACCGGGGGAATGCTGGGCTTCTCGCTTTACCCCCATCACCTGAAGGGTGGGTCGGCCTGCGGGGTCGATGATTTCTGCGCCATGATCGCCCGGACGGCGGAACGCTTCGGCACGCATTTCCTGGCGATCGGTTCCGACCTTTGCCAGAACCAGCCCGACAGCGTGGTGGAATGGATGCGTACGGGCCGCTGGACAAAGGCGGTCGACTTCGGCGAAGGCAGCAAGGACGCTCCCGGTTTTCCGCCCATGCCCCGCTGGTTCGCCGACACCCGTGATTTCGGGAACATCTCCAAGGGCCTCGCGGTCGCCGGTTTCTCCGTGTCCGAGGTCGAGGCGATCATGGGCGGCAACTGGGCGCGGTTCTTCGCCAGCGCGTTCGGGGCGATGGACCGTCAGGATGGAACGAAGAGGGCAGCGGAATGACGATTGCAAGACGTGTGGACCCTCAGCTTGCCATAGCACCGCGCGACCCCGATGTGGTCATGCGCCTGTCGCGGATGGGATCGGCGCATCCGATGCGGCTTTCCTTCCTGCGCGTCCTTCTGCGCCGCCTGCAAGCCGAAGGCTGGCGCTTCGACCGCCCCGTCTGGGACATCGACGACCGTGGCGTCGGTCGGGCCGTCTATCGCGCGCGGGGTCCGGTGCGGACCTACTGCCTCGTCGCCTTCGCGCATGACCTGCCGGACGAGATGCGCTCCGACCGGGTGATCGCGACCTCCTGGGACGCGACCTTTGCGCTGGTGGACGGGGAGCCGTCCGGCGCCGACATCGATCGCCTGGCCGCCAATGTCCCGCTGCAAGAGGCCGGACGCCTGACCGCACGCGAGCTGTCGCTCAGCCGCGCCAACCATTCGGTCCGGCTCTTCTCGCATGTCGTCGACCGCCTGGCCGAAGGGCGACAACCAGATGTCGCGGAAATCGAAGCGGTCGGCTACCTGATGCGGACCACCGCCGTCTACGGGTCCGGCAAGTTCGGAGCGGCGGACCGCGACGAAATCGCGGACCGGCCCGAGCTGAAGGCGCCGTTCCAGGCCGAGATGCTGTCGGTCTGGCTGACCCGCGCCTTCACCGTGGACATCGCCGAGCATATGGCGCGGGTGAAAGGTGGCGCGCGCGCGGTGCCGCTTGACCGTGACCTCCGGCGCAGGCTGGGGGTGGGCAATTCCACCGGCCTCGGCATGGCGCCCTTCCTCGTCCGTCATCCTCGTCTCCTGAACAGCTGGATGACCGTGCGCGAAACCGCCCTGGCGCGGGTGCGGGCACTTTCCGCTGCCGACCCGGCGGCGCTGGAGGGGTTCCACCGCGCCCTGGCCGAGGCCACCGGGAACGCCCGCCTCTGGCACAGCGAACATCCCGCGCAGGTGGCGAAACTCACCCGCCTGCGGGCCGATCTCTCCGCCCTTGCCGCCCATGTGCGGACCGGCTGGGAGCACGGCGCCATGCAGCCCTGGGATGCGCTCTGGCGCTGGGGCGACGCGTATCTGTCCGAAGAGGGGCAGGAATGCCTGCTGTCCCTGCTTCTCGAACCGCAGGGAGCCCTGATCGACGATCTTGCCGATGCGCTGGACGCCGACGAGAGCTCCGGCTTCGCCATTGATGGCAGCCTCCCGGTCGCGGTTTTCCGGGAAAGGCTGGCTTGCGATTACGCCTGGGTTGATCGTTTCGACTTCACCGATCCCGCGCAGGTCGCGCGGTTCTGGTATGTGTCGGAAGAGAAGCTGGAACCGCGCCTTGGCAACCGGCATGACGAGGCGGGGCAGGACCGCGAGCAGCCGCTGGGCATCGCCCGCGCGATTGCCGACCTGTCCGCCGCACTCGCGTCCGGGGATCAGGGCGAAACGCTTGCCGCCTTCCTGCTGCGCCAGCCCGGACACCGGCACACCGTCCGCCGGGTCCAGATGCTGCACGGCCTGCCCTACGCGGAAATCCGCGACAACGTGCTGGATCAAGGGATGCTGCCGATCGACATCCTGCGCTGCAAGCTGGCCTTCTTCGGCGCAACCCGCTTCGACCCGAGGTCGGATCTCTGGGTGCGGATCAGCCTTTTCCAGGACCAGCCTTTCCCGGACGAGGTGACGAAATGAGCGATGATGCACTCGACATGGCGCAATCCGAGCTGCGCAGCCTGGTCACCAAGGCCGCGCGCGGCGCCGGGGCAAGCTGGGGCCTGGCAGAAGAGGCCGGTTGGGCGACGGAATGGCTGGCGCGGAGGGGGTTGCCCGCGGCTCAGTGGGCCGAAACATGGCTGGCAGATACCGTGGCCGGCAGACCGGACCCGGTCGGGGTCGGAGCAAGTCTCGCTGACCGCCTGACAACGCAGACGGTGGTGCTTCATCCCGAATCCCTGCCGGAAAACCTGTCGGCACCGGGATACCTCCTGCCGTTTCTGCATCTGATCGCGGTGCGGCACGGCACGGTCGCGGTCCTTGGCCCGTTTGGCTCGGTCGTGCAGGTGACGGGCGATGGAACCGTGGTATTCGGCCCGGCCTGGTCTGATCGCACCAGGTCCTGGCGGCTCTGTCTGGCTCAGCCGACGGACTGCACGTCTCGAGCCGCCATTCCGCGCACTGCGGCGGAAAATCTGGGTCGCCTTGCCTTGCGGATCACGGTCCCGCCGTCCGAGGTTTCCCGCAGGAACGCAGGTGCTGCCGCCTCGGACAACGACTGACCACAGCGTCCGCGCCGCAATCCCGCCCCGCGGCCGACCGTCTTCGGCGCGTCGGGCACTTTCCGGCCTTGCGGACCACGTTCCCCGCCCTGTATGCGCTATCCTCAACGGCGCATTGGTGCCTGGAGCGAGGATATCTGTCCGCATCCACATGACTCGGGTCCCGACCCGGGCCCATCTGCCGGATGACGGGTGTCGCGGGACCTGACGAGGACGAATGACGCATGACCGTCGTCGGTAAATCCGAAGAAACCCAAGAAGCTCCCGCACCGGGTGCCGCCCACCGCCTGTCCGTCGCGCCCATGATGGACTGGACGGACCGGCACTGCCGCGTCTTCCACCGCCAGATGACCCGGCGGGCGATGCTTTATACCGAGATGGTGACCGCCCCCGCCATCGTCCACGGACCGAAGCCCCGCCTCCTTGACTATTCCGCCATCGAACATCCCGTCGCGCTGCAACTCGGCGGCTCCGACCCGCGCGAACTGGCCGAGGCCACCCGCATCGCCAATGCCTGGTCCTACGACGAGATCAACCTGAACTGCGGCTGCCCCTCGGACCGGGTGCAATCCGGCTGCTTCGGTGCCGTCCTGATGGAACGCCCCCAGCTCGTCGCCGACTGCGTCCGCGCGATGCAGGGCGCGACCGACACCCCCGTCACCGTCAAGTGCCGCATCGGCGTCGATGAACAGGACCCGGAAACCGTGCTGCCCGCCTTCATCGAGACGCTGGCCGGGGCAGGGGTCCGCCACATCATTGTCCATGCCCGCAAGGCCTGGCTCCAGGGTCTCAGCCCCAAGGAAAACCGCGAGATCCCGCCGCTCGACCACGGGCTTGTCGTCCGCATGAAGCAGCGCTTCCCCGAGCTGACCCTCTGCATCAACGGCGGCATCACCAGCCTTGCGCAGGCGAAGGCTCTCCTAGACCGGGGCCTCGACGGCGTCATGCTGGGCCGCGCGGCCTACCACGACCCCGCCAATAACCTGATCGGTGCCGACGCGCTCTGGGGCGACGCCTTCGCGCCCGACCCGCTGGCCGTCGTCGACGCGATGCGCCCCTACATCGCCGACCACCTCGCGGCGGGGGGACGGCTGCACCAGATCACCCGCCACATGCTCGGCCTTTTCCAGGGCAAGCCCGGCGCGCGGGGCTGGCGGCGGGTCCTCTCCGAACAGGCCAGCCGCGACGGCGCAGACCTGAACGTGATCGACCGCGCGCTGGCCGAACTTCAGGCCCGCGCCGCCTGACGCGGGATCAGCCGCGACAAGACCAGCACCAAGGCGCCGCACAGCGCAATCGCCCCCAGCATCGGCGGCGCCGTCCCGTCCAGGAACGGCCCCGCCAGCACCACCAGCAGCCCCGCCGCCATCATCTGCAAGGTGCCGCCAAGCGAGGCCGCCAGTCCCGCAATCGCGCCATGCTCCTCCAGCGCCTGCACCTGCGCGCTGGGCATCAGCACGCCCAGGAACATGTTGCCGACGAACAGCGTCGTCATCATCACCGGCAGGCTCGCCAGCCCCGCCAGCGCCAGTCCGAAGCCCGCGAAGGTCGCCAGCGCAAAGCCGATGGTCGCCCGCCGGATCATCCGCAGCGTTCCCACCCGCGCCGAGATCGTGGCCGAGAACTGCGAGGCCACGAAGAAGCCCACCGCGTTGACCGCGAAGGCCAGCGAGAACTGCGTCGCCGTCAGCCCGAAGCTGCCGATGTAGACGAAGGAGGCCGCGGCGATGAAGACGAAGAAGCTGGCGAAGGCGAACCCGGCCAGGAAGGTCATCACCAGGAACCCCCGGTTGGTCAGCAGGGTCCGCGCGCCCCTCAGCGTGCTCGCCATGTCGAAGCGTTGCCGGTTCGCCTCGGCCAGCGTCTCGGGCACCGCGAAATGGATCAGCGCCGCGCTGAGGATCGACGCGCCGAGCAGCGCCCAGAACACCAGCCGCCAGCTGCCGATCGCCAGAAGCCCCGCGCCCGACAGCGGGGCCAGCAGCGGCGAGACGGCGATCACGATCATGATCGTCGACATCATCCGCGTCGCCGCCGGGCCGGTGGCCATATCGCGGATCACCGCACGCAGGACGACCATGTTCGCCGCCCCGCCCGCGCCCTGCACCATCCGGCCCAGCACCAGCCAGCCGAGCGACGGCGCCAGCGCGCAGGTCACGGTGCCCAGGATGAAGAGCGCCAGCCCGACATAAAGCGGCGGCTTCCGCCCGGCCTGGTCGGCCCAGGGTCCATAGACCAGCTGCGCCAGGCCGAAGGTGATGAAATAGCCGACGATGGTCCATTGCACCTCGTGCTGGCTGGCACCCAGGTCGCGCCCGATATCGGGCATCGCGGGCAGGTACATGTCGATGGCAAAGGGCCCGACGGCCGCGACCAGCCCCAGGATGATCGACATCGAGGTCGGGGAAATGCTGCGGGTCATGAAGAACCTTCCTTGCGATGCATGCGGCGAAAGGACGCAGGACTACTCTGCCCGGCGCGGAAAGGAAAGGCCCGCCCGGCATTTCCCCGCTGGCCTGCACCGCGCCCGCCCGCTAAACCGTCGCAACGCCCATCAGGATCCCGCCCATGCCCGACCTTGCCACAGCCCTGCCGATGCTTGCCGTCCTTCTTGTCATCGGTGCCTTCGCCGGGGTGGTCGGCGGCCTCCTTGGCGTCGGCGGCGGGATCGTGCTGGTCCCGGCCTTCTTCTATGCCTTCGGGCATCTCGGCTATGGCGGCGACCAGCTGATGCAGGTCTGCGTCGCGACCTCGATGGCGACCATCGTCATCACCTCGATCCGCTCCGTCTCCTCGCACAACAAGAAGGGCGCGGTCGACTGGGGCGTGCTCCGGGCCTGGGGGCCGACCCTGGTGATCGCTGCTGCCATCGGCACCTTCGTCGCGGGCAAGGTCTCCTCGACGACGCTGCAAGCCGTGTTCGGCGCGCTGGCCGGTCTGGCCGGCCTCTGGATGGCCTTCGGGCGCGACAGCTGGCGGCTGGGCGACCACATGCCCGAACAGCCCGTCCGCAGCGCCCTTGCCGGGGCGGTCGGCTTCTTCTCCGCCATGATGGGCATCGGCGGCGGCACCTTCGGCGTGCCCTTGATGACGCTCTACGCCATGCCGATCCACCGCGCCGTCGCCACCGCCTCGGGCTTCGGCGTGCTGATCGCCGTGCCCGCGCTTCTGGGCTTCCTGCTGCTGCCCATCGCCGAGGCGCCACCCTACAGCATCGGCGCCGTCAACCTTCCGGCCTTCCTCGTCGTCATCGGCACCACCCTGATGACCACGCCGCTTGGTGTCCACCTTGCCCATGCGATGAACCCCAAGCCCCTGAAACGCGCTTTCGCCGTGTTCCTGACCCTCGTCGCGCTGAACATGCTGCGCAAGGTGCTGGGATGGTGACGGCTGTTGCCGAACCGGGCTGGCATCGCATCGGCCCCGACCCGGCTATCGCCGCCTGGGCCAGCGCTGCCCGCCAGGCCGCGCTCGACCACCTCGCCACCACCGATGAGACATGGCGCTGCGGCGGCACCTGGTTCGTCGGGGTGGACGCGCTCCCGAACGCCGCGGACGGCAGCCTCCACGGCACCGCCTTCCCCTGGGCGGCCCTGCCGCTGCCCCCCGAACCCCTCCACAAGGCGCAGCTTTCGGTGATCCGCCCTGGCTACCCGCAACTCTCGCCTGACGAAACCCCCGCCGCCTTCGCCTTCCGCCGCGACCGCGACGCCGCCCATCTCGACGGCCTCCTCGCCATCGGCCCCGACAAGCGCCGGATGGTCAGGGAACCCCACGCCTGGATCCTCGGCCTGCCGCTGAACGAGGCCCCCGCCTCCCCCCTGACCGTCTGGGACGGCAGCCACGCCCTGATCCGCGCCGCGCTCCTGAAGGCTCTTGCGCCCCACCCGCCGGAAACCTGGGGCGACACCGACCTGACCGCCGCCTACCAGCAGGCCCGCCGCGAGGTCTTCGCCACCTGCCGCCGCATCGAGCTGCCTGCAAGGCCGGGCGAAGCCACGCTCCTCCACCGCCTCACGATCCACGGCGTCGCCGCCTGGAAGCCCGGCGACAGCGCCCCGCCCGAAGGCCGGATGATCGCCTACCTCCGCCCGCAACTCCCCAGCGTCAGCGACTGGCTGACCAGACCCTGAGTTGCTCTTTCCGAAATACTCTCGGGGGTTTGGGGGTGAAACCCCCAACCGGAGACAAGCGGGCGCAAGTCCCGCGCAGGCGACCCAAGGACTCCGTGCCGCAAGGCACTCCGCTTTGCTAGCGTTCCAGCCGGGCCATCCGCCCGCCGCGCCGCTTCTGCAGCCGGGGCGCGCGCGAGGGCAGGTCCGCAATCACCGCCGCCCGTTCCTCATGCGTCATCCGCGACCAGCCGGAGATCTCCTCGATCGACCGCATGCAGCCGACGCAGATGCGTTCCTCGGGATGCACGACGCATAGCCGGACGCAAGGCGAAGCGATCTCGTCGCGTTTCCAGACGTCGTCCTTCACGGGCTTACCCTCGGCCAAGATGCGCCATCCGGTCCAGCGCTCCCTGCAGGATATATCCGGCAGCCACCTGGTCGATCACTTCTTTCCGACGTTTTCTCGACGTATCCGCCTCCAGAAGCGCGCGTTCCGCCGCCACCGTCGACAACCGCTCGTCCCAGTAGCAGATCGGCAGCGCCGTCAGCTTCTCCAGATTCCGCGCGAAAGCCTGCGTCGCCTGCACCCTGGGCCCCACCGTCCCGTCCATGTTCAACGGCAGTCCCAGCACGATGCCGAAGGCCCCCCGCGCCTGCAGCAGCGCCAGGAGCTTCGCCGCATCCAGGGTGAACTTCTCGCGCCGGATCACCTCGATCGGCGTCGCCACCTGCCGCCGCAGGTCCGACAGCGCGACACCGATGGTCTTGTCGCCCAGGTCCAGCCCCGCAATCGCCCGGTTCGGGGGCAGGGCGGCGACGAACTCCTCGACGCCAGCGCAGATCACGGGGTCAGCCCGCTTTCGACCGCCGCCTGTTTCAGGAACGACAGCTCCGCCGCCTGTCCCGCGAACTTGGCCCGCGCCTCGTCGTAGATCTTCTGCGCCTCGTCCTTCCGTTCCAGCACCGCCAGCGAGCGGACCAGCTTGTTCCACTCCTCGACCGTGCCGCCCTCCGTCGCCAGCCGGTCGGAAAGCTGCGCCACCATCCCCTCGATCATCTGCTGGCGCTCCTCCGGGCTCATCTCGCCCGCCGCCGCCATGTCCCCGGCAGAGGGTCCGTCCCCTTCGGCGGCGGGCAGCGCATAGCGGATGCCCGCCAGCTCGGCCACCTGTTCGATCCGCTCGCGGATCGAGCCGACCCAGGGCGATCCCGGCGTGCCATGCTCGGCCAGCGGGCGCCAGAAGCGGAAGGTCTGGTCATAGCGACCGCCCTGCAGGAACATCTCGCCCACCAGATAGCGCGACAGCTCGTTGCCCATGTCCTGCTGCAGGCTCGCCCGCAACTCCGCCTCCGCCTCGGGCGAGACATAGCCCTGCGCCTCGGCCACCAGCGCCAGCGCCATGTTGGCATGATCGTTGGCCGAGGCCTGGTCCCCGCGCAGCGCAAGGATGCGCTCCTGCACCCGGACGGCGGCCTGCATCTCGCCCGCCTCGAACCGGCTGCGGAACTGCTCCTGCAAGGCCGCGATGTCGCTCACAGCGGCCAGCTCGGCGGCCAGCGTCCCGTCCAGCGCCGCGTCCCTTGGCGTCTTCAGGGTTGCCAGCTCCGCCTCCTGGCTCGGCCGCGCCGCGATCCCGGCGTCCAGCGCCTCCAGCCGGGGGGCCAATGCCATGTCGGCATAGCCCGGGGCGCCAAGCCACCAGTAGGCCGCCAGCCCGCCCGGCACCACCAGCGCCAGGATCACCCCCGCCAGCACCCCGGTCCCGCCGACGCCCGTGGCGACCGATCCCGCCTTGCGCACCCGACCCGCCTCGATCACCCGCTTGCCGATCTCGGCCCGAAGCCGCGTCGCATCCTCGGCCCCGATGGTGCCCCGCGCAAGGTCACGGTCGATCTCGGCCAGCTGGTCCTTGTAGACGGCAAGGTCAGCCTCGGCACTCTCGGCCCCCGGTTTCGGCGCCCGGCCCAGGGCGCGGACCAGCACGACCGCGACCAGAAGCGCGAGGCTCGCGGCCACTGCCCAGAAACCCCAGCCTGTCATCGCCTGCCTCGTCCGTCACCATCGCGCGGAAGCCCTGCGCGGTCCGGCCCCACATAGTCGTTTCACCCCGGCCAAGAAAGGGGCATTCGGCCGCAGCGCCCCGCCCGCCGGGGCGCGGGGCGGCAATCACCGGGTTGCGACAACGGGTTTGTCGCATTTTTCCCGATTGTGCCGCAGAAAGGTGCGGCTATAACCCGCTTCCGTTCCAAGAAATCCCTGCCGGACTCTCCCGGCGCATCCCGTCCGACATGAGGCCCCGATGAAGCGCTATTCGGTCTTTGCCATCGCCCGCGAAGCACTCCGCTACCACATGGGTTGGGAACGCGCCTGGGCCTCGCCGGAACCCAAGGCCTCCTACGACGCGATCATCGTGGGGGCAGGGGGCCACGGCCTCGCCACCGCCTACTACCTCGGCAAGAACTACGGCATCACCAATGTCGCGGTGATCGAGAAGGGCTGGCTCGGCGGCGGCAACACCGGGCGGAACACCACCATCATCCGTTCGAACTACCTGCAGGACCCCTCGGCCGCGATCTACGAAAAGGCCCGCAGCCTCTATGAGACGCTGAGCCAGGACCTGAACTACAACGTCATGTTCTCCCCCCGCGGCCTTCTGATGCTGGGCCAGACCCATCACGAGGTGCGGGGCTACCTGCGCACGGTTCACGCCAACGCCCTGCAAGGCGTGCAGACCGAATGGATCTCGCCGCAGCGGGTGAAGGAACTGGTGCCGATCATCAACATCGACGGCCCCCGCTACCCGATCCTCGGCGCGCTCTACCAGGCGCGCGGCGGCACCGCCCGGCACGATGCCGTCGCCTGGGGCTATGCCCGCGCCTGCTCGGCGATGGGGATGCACATCATCCAGAACTGCGAAGTGAAGGGCGTCCGGTCGGAAAACGGCCAGGTCACCGGCATCGACACCACCAGGGGTTTCATCGGCTGCAAGAAGCTCGGCATGGTCGTTGCCGGACACTCCGGCCAACTGGCCGAGATGGCCGGCTTCCGCCTGCCGATCGAGGCGGTGGCGCTCCAGGCGCTCGTCTCCGAACCGATCAAGCCCTGCATGGACGTGGTCGTCATGGCCAACACCGTCCACGGCTACATGTCGCAATCCGACAAGGGCGAGATGGTGATCGGCGGCGGCACCGACGGCTTCAACAACTACACCCAGCGCGGCAGCTTCCACCACATCGAGGAAACCCTCCGCGCGCTGGTCGAAACCTTCCCGATGATCTCGCGCCTCAAGATGCTGCGGCAGTGGGGCGGCATCGTCGACATGACCGGCGACCGCTCGCCGCTGATCTCGAAGACCCCGCTCGGCAACTGCTTCATCAACTGCGGCTGGGGCACCGGCGGCTTCAAGGCGATCCCCGGCTCGGGCTGGGCGATGGCCGAGCTGATGGCCAAGGGCGAACCCGGTCCGCTGGCGGAAGATTTCAACATGTGGCGCTTCAAAGACGGCCAGTTCATCGACGAATCCGTCGCTGCCGGGGTCGCCCACTGATGCATCCGGTTCGGCAACTCCTTGCCGATCCCCGGCCCGGGCGGAACCCTCCTCCCGGCGCCCAAGTTTCCATGCCAGTTCGCAACAGCATGGAGACACTCCAATGGCCGACCAAGACAACTACAAGACCTACGTCCGCGAAACCCGCACGACCGAATCCTCGGGCGGCAGCATGGCGCTCATCGTCGGCGGCCTCGTCGTCGCCGTGGGTTTCATCCTGTGGCTGGTCTTCGGCACACCCGCCCCGGTCGCAACGACCGACCCGGTGTCCGACACCACCAACGTCACCATCGAGCCGGGTAACGCCCCGGCAGACACCACGACCAACGTCACCATCGACCCCGCGCCCGATGCGGCGGCTGACCCGGTCATCGTCCCGGCCGAACCGGCTGCCCCTGCCGACGGCGCTGCCGAACCGGTCGCTCCGGTCGAGCCTGCTGCGCCTGCGACCAACCCGTAAGGCGTTCTCTTCCGGCGCGCGCCCGACCGCGCGCGCCGTTCTTTCCGGGGTCCGGACATGATCCGCGACCTCGGCCCCTTCATTCCGAAACGCGCGCACAAGCTGGACGCCCCGATCCTGACCATGCTCCTGAACGGGGTGCATGACCGCCATCAGGGACAGGTCTTCGTCCTTCAGGTCGGCGCAGGATCGGGCGACAACGGCCTTCCCCTCCTGCAGCGCTTCCGCGATGACGGCTGGTCCGGCCTTCTCATCGAACCGCATCCGCAGAATTTCGCCGGGCTCGACGCGCTGCACGCGAAGGGCGACCGCGTTGCGGTGCTGAACCTTGGCATCTCGGACCTCGCCGCCAACCTGCCGCTGCATTCCCTCACGCCCGAGGCCGAGGCGGTCCAGCGCCGCGCTCCGCGTGGCCGCGCCTCGCTGATCCGCGACCGCATCGCCACCCCCGGCACCCGGCCCGAGGACATCACCAGCACCGAGGTACCCTTCCTGCGGATGGACACCGTCCTTGGCGAACTCGGCATCGACAGCGCCCAGATCGTCGCCGTCAACGCCGGCGGGCATGAGGCCCAGGTGCTGACAAGCTTCGACCTCGCCACACTGGCCCCTTCGCTCGTCCTCGTCCACTCCACCCCCGGCACTGCCGCCGACGAGGCCTGCATCGCCACCCTTGCTGCCGCGAGCCTGCACCCGTTCCGCATCGCGGGCTGGCTGGCAGGCCTGGCTCCCGACCGACTTGCCGTCCCCCTGGAAGAGCTTCTGACCTTCTTCCAGAAGGGCCTCGGCGCCCCGCAGGACACCGAAGAATGACCCCCGCACAATTGGGAAGACCCTCATGCTGATCCTCGAATGCCCCTACTGCGGCGTGAAGGCCGAAGAGACCGAGCTTTCGCCCGGCTACGAGGCGCACCTCAAGCGCTTCGGCCCCGGCTCCTCGCCCGAGGAGTTCGAGGCCTACATGTTCGCCCGCAAGAACCCCAAGGGCGTGCATTTCGAACGCTGGCGCCACAGCTACGGCTGCGGCAAGTGGTTCCTCGCCGCCCGCTGCACCGCCACTTTGGAGGTCTTCGGCACCTATCCCGCGCAGGTCTCCGAACCCCCCGCCGACATCATCGCGAAGATCCAGGCCCGCAGACCGGACTGGCGGCCTGACTGGAAGGACATGAAATGAGCACGCGCCTCGCCAAGGGCGGCCGGTTGATCGACCGCACCGCGCCCGTCGAATTCTCCTTCAACGGCAAGCGCCTCAAGGGCTTCCAGGGCGACAGCCTCGCCGCCGGGCTTCTGGCCAACGATCAACTGATGGTCGGCCGCAGCTTCAAGTACCACCGCCCGCGCGGCATCGTCGCCGCAGGCCCGGAGGAACCCAATGCGCTGGTGAACCTCGGCACCGGCGCCCGGCTGGAGCCGAACCAGCGCACCACCACGACGGAGCTTTTCGACGGGCTGGAATCGACCAGCCAGAACCACTGGCCGAGCCTCGAATTCGACGTGGGCGTGGTGAACAACTACGTCGCCCGCTTCCTGCCCGCGGGCTTCTACTACAAGACCTTCATGCATCCGCGCCCGTTCTGGAAGCATGTGTTCGAGCCGATCATCCGCCGCTCGGCGGGCCTCGGCAAGGCCCCGACCGAACGCGACGCCGACCGCTACGAACAGGCCTATGCCTTCTGCGACGTGCTGGTGGTGGGCGCTGGGGTCTCGGGCCTTCTCGCCGCGAAAGCCGCCGCTGACGCAGGCCAACGGGTGATCCTGCTGGAACAGGCCCCGACCCTCGGCGGCCGCGCGCCCGTGGACGAGACCGAGGTGCAGGGCCAGCCGGTCGAAGCCTGGCTCAGGGCGATCGAAGCCGACCTCATGGCGCGTGACAACGTCACCCTCCACACCCGCACCTGCGGCTTCGGCGTCTATGACCACGGCTATGTCCTCGCCGACGAGCGCGTCGCCGACCATACCCCCGGCGATGGCCGTCCGAAGCACCGGCTCTGGCGCATCCGGGCGGGCAAGATCATCAGCGCGACCGGAGCCGTCGAACGCCCGCTCAGCTTTGCCGGAAACGACATCCCCGGCGTGATGCTGGCCGGGGCGATGCGCGACTATGTGGTGAACTACGCCGTCTCGCCCGGCGACCGGACCGTCGTCGTCACCAACAACGACAGCGCCTACCAGACCGCGCTGGCGCTGAAGGCCGCAGGCCTCGACGTGCCCGCCATCCTCGACGCCCGCGACCAGGCCACCGGCGCGCTGCCCGAGGCCGCCCGCGCCGCTGGCATCCGTGTCCTGACCGGCAAGGCCATCGCCAAGGTCAAGGGCGGCAAGCGTGTGACCGGCGTCACCGTCTGCGCCCAGGCGGGCGAGGGGGCCGTGCAGGAGGAAATCGCCTGCGAGGCCGTCGCCATGTCCGGCGGCTGGTCGCCCGTCGTCCACCTGTGGAGCCACTGCGGCGGCAAGCTTCTCTGGGACGAGACCATCTCCGCCTTCGTCCCCGATCCGGCCCGCCCGCCGCTGAACCACGACGGCTCGGCGATGGTCGAAGTCGTCGGCGCCGCCTCGGGCGACCTCACCCTCGACGGCAAGCCGACGATCCCGCCGGTCTGGGTCATGCCGCAGGGCGCGCCCATCGCCTACCGCAACAAGATGTGGCTCGACTACCAGAACGACGTGAAGGTCTCCGACGTGCAGCTTGCCGCGCGCGAGGGCTATCTCAGCGTCGAACATACCAAGCGCTACACCACGCTCGGCATGGCGACCGACCAGGGGAAACTGTCGAACATCAACGGCCTGGCCATCCTTGCCGATGCGCAAGGGTCCCAGATCCCGCAGGTCGGCACCACCACCTTCCGCCCGCCCTACACGCCCGTCACCATCGGCGCGCTGGCCGGGGAATCGCGGGGCGACATCTTCCAGCCGCTCCGCCGCACGCCGATGCACGAGGCGCATGAAAAGGCCGGGGCCTATTTCGAACCGGTCGGCCTCTGGCGCCGCCCCTACTGCTTCCCCCGCGCAGGCGAGACGCACGAACAGGCCGTCCACCGCGAGGTGATCAACACCCGCCAGAACCTCGGCCTCCTCGACGCCTCCACCCTCGGCAAGATCATCGTCAAGGGCCCCGACGCGGGCCGCTTCCTCGACATGCTCTACACCGGCGTCATGTCCACGCTGCCGGTCGGCAAGTGCCGCTACGGGCTCATGTGCAACGAACAGGGCTTCCTCTCCGATGACGGCGTCGTCGCCCGCATCGACGAGGACACCTGGCTCTGCCACACCACCTCCGGCGGGGCCGACCGCATCCACGCCTGGATGGAAGACTGGCTGCAATGCGAATGGTGGGACTGGCAGGTCTACACCGCCAACGTGACCGAGCAATATGCGCAAGTCGCGGTCGTCGGCCCCAACGCGCGGAAGCTCCTGCAAGTGCTTGGCGGGATGGATGTTTCCAAGGAAACCCTGCCCTTCATGCAATGGGCGGACGGCACGCTTGGCGGCTTCCCGGTCCGGGTCTACCGGATCAGCTTCTCGGGCGAACTCAGCTATGAGATCGCCGTCCCCGCCAGCCACGGCGCGGCCTTCTGGGCCGCCTGTCAGGAAGCAGGAAAAGCGCTGGGCGCCATGCCCTACGGCACCGAATGCCTGCACATCATGCGCGCCGAGAAGGGCTTCATCATGATCGGCGATGAAACCGACGGCACGGTGATCCCGCAGGACCTGAACCTCGACTGGGCGATCTCCAAGAAGAAGGCCGACTTCCTCGGCAAGCGCGGCCAGGAACGCACCCACCTCGCCAGCCCCGACCGCTGGAAACTGGTGGGCTTCGAGACGCTCGACGGCTCCGTCGTCCCCGACGGCAGCTACATCGTCGCCGACGGGGTGAACGCCAACGGCCAGCGCAACGTGCAGGGCCGGGTGACCTCGACCTACCACTCGCCGACGCTGAAACGCGGCATCGCGATGGGCCTTCTGAAGCACGGGCTCTCCCGCATGGGCGAGGTGGTGGAGTTCAACACCGCCGCCGGTGGCACCGTGAAGGCGAAGGTCCGCGACACGGTCTTCTTTGACAAGGATGGGGAGAAGCAGAATGTCTGACCCGGTTTCGGCGCTGAACGGCGCCAGCTTCCAGGGCTTCGCCGCCATCCGCGAGATCGGCCCCCTGGGCATGATCACGCTCCGTGCCAAGGGCGTGAAAGCGCTGGACAAGGCGATCAAGGCGGTGACGGGGACGAAAGTGCCCGCCCAACGCCGGATCGAGGTGAACGGCGACCGTGCCTGCGGCTGGATGAGCCCGGACGAATACCTGCTCATCGTCCCCTATGCCGGGGTCGGCGAAGCCCTGGCCTCCCTCGCCAAATCGCTGGCGGGTGAGCATCATCTTGCCGTCGATGTCTCCGACGCCCGGGCCGTGTTCCGGGTCGAAGGCGAAAGGGCCGCCGAAGTGCTGGCGAAACTCGCGCCGGTCGATTTCGACAAGCTGGAACCGGGCGAGTTGCGCCGCAGCCGCACCGCACAGGTCGCGGCGGCCATGTGGCGGCAGGACGGCGGCTTCACCCTGGTCTGCTTCCGCTCGGTCGCCCGCTACGTCTTCGACCTTCTGGAGAATGCGGCACACTGACAGGCTTGACAGCCGGACGCCATCTTCCATTCTTTCAGCATCGACAATTGGATGAATGAGGATTTGGAATGGCGTTCGGTAAGTATGCGGTCGCAGTTGGTTTTCTGGCGATTTCCGGAGCTTTCGGCCCTGCGGCGGCCAAGATCACCCAGTATGAATGCAAGTTTCCCTACGAAGAGGCTCGCGGCGGTGGCTGGATCCCGGAGATCCTGATTCTCACCGACGACGACGTAAAGGGCGAGATCACCGTCTTCGACCCGGTCATCAAGCATTTCGTCGGCAATCCGATCCCGGCAAAGCTGAGCGGCCGCACCAAGGCCCGCTCCACCTACACCTGGGAACTGAGCTACCGGAACCGGGGGCAGGGCGGTCGGATGATCTATACCTTCTCGTATTTCAACAACGGCCAGCCCGCCAAGATGAAGGGCGAGCCCGGTGGATACGACAACAGCTGGACGGGCGAGGGAACCTGCAAGGTCTCGAAGGGTTGATCCGTAAGCCGTAGTCCGGCGCAAGGGGGCAGAAGCAAGGTCGCCGCACCTTGACCTTCCGCAAGGAAGCCCCCTTATTCGTCCCAAGCCTTCACCCAACAGGAGAGACCCTCATGGCCTTCACCCTTCCCGATCTTCCCTACGCCCACGACGCGCTTGCCGGCCTCGGCATGTCGAAGGAGACGCTGGAATATCACCACGACCTGCACCACAAGGCCTATGTCGACAACGGCAACAAGCTGATCGCCGGGACCGAGTGGGAGAGCAAATCCGTCGAAGACATCGTCCGCGGCACCTACCAGGCGGGCGCCGTCGCGCAGAACGGCATCTTCAACAACGCTTCCCAGCACTGGAACCACAACCAGTTCTGGACCTGGATGGCCCCGGGCGAGGGCAAGAAGATCCCCGGCGCGCTGGAAAAGGCGCTGACCGAAAGCTTCGGCTCGGTGCAGAAGTTCAAGGACGATTTTGCCGCCGCCGGTGCGGGCCAGTTCGGCTCGGGCTGGGCCTGGCTCGTCAAGGACAAGGACGGCAGCCTGAAGGTCACCAAGACCGAGAATGGCGTGAACCCGCTCTGCTTCGGGCAGACCGCGCTTCTCGGCTGCGACGTTTGGGAGCATTCCTACTACATCGACTTCCGCAACAAGCGCCCGGCCTACCTGACCAACTTCCTGGAAAAGCTGGCGAACTGGGAAGCGGTCGCCGCCGCCCTCTGATCGGCGCCCAGACCCTTGCGAAAGGCCCGCAGCACCCCTGCGGGCCTTTTCCCTTGCTCAGCCCAGGGCACCCGCCAGCGCCGCCTCCAGCGCCGGGACATCCGGCACCGTCTGGAAATGCCGCTTCAGCGAGGCATCCGCAAAGCCCTCGGCGATCACATGGTCGACCAGCCCGACCAGCGGCTGCCAGTAACCTTCCACGTCCAGCAGAAGGATCGGCTTGCCGTGCAGCCCGATCTGCGCCCAGGTCAGCACCTCGAAGAACTCGTCCAGCGACCCCGCGCCGCCCGGCAGCACCACCACCGCGTCCGAGTTCATGAACATCACCTTCTTGCGCTCGTGCATGTCCTCGGTCACGACCATCTGCGCCCGGTCGCGGGCCTGGCGCTCGCGGCCCAGAAGATGCACCGGGATCACCCCCAGCGTCGGCGCGCCCGCGGCCATCGCGGCCTTCGCCACCTCGCCCATCAACCCCACGTCGCCCGCTCCGAAGACCAGCCGCCAGCCGTTCCGTGCCAGCATCGCGCCGGTCGCCTGTGCGGCAGCCGCATGGGCCGGGTTCCGGCCGGGACGAGAGCCGCAAAAGACGCAGACGGACCGAAGGGGCATGGGAGCGCTCGAAAACAGTTGCTTTGCCCCGTCATATAGCGATTCCTGATGACAAGGAACGGCATAGGCCGGGGGGGAGAGACGGGATGGCGGCATTCAGGGCGCTTGCCCCGGGGGCAAAGGTGGCGATCCTGCTTCTGGGCGGGGCCGTGGTGGCCGGTGGCGGATATGCGGCCTGGCAGATGACGCGACCTGACCCGGCACCAGTGGCCGCAGCCGAAGTCGCCGCTCCCGAACCCGCCAAGGCAACCCCTGACCCCGCCGCACCGGCACCCGCACCCGAACCGACGCCCGCACCCGCCGCCGCGCCAGCCGAACCCGCCCAGCCGGTGATCGACACCTGGCGCGTCGCGGCGGATGGCGCGGCCGTCGTCTCCGGCAATGCCGAACCCGGCGCAACCATCGAGATCATGGTCGACGGCGCTCCGGTCGCCAGCGGCACCGCCACCGCGTCCGGCGAGTTCGCCATCCTCTTCACCCTCGCGCCGAACCCCAAGCCCAGCCTGATGTGGCTGTCGATGACCCTGCCGGATCACGACCCCGTCCCGTCCGCAGAGATGGTCGCCCTCGGCCCGGTCGAAGGCCCGAAGCCTGTCCCCGCCGAAGAACCGGCCCCGACGGAAACCGTCGCCGCCGCCGAGGCGCCCGCCGCCCCGCCCGCCCTTCTCTTGTCCGAGGAAGGCGCCGTCGTCCTGCAGGACCCCGCCCCGCCCGATCCCGCCGCTGCACCCGGCACCAGCGTGATGATCGACACCATTTCCTATACGCCGGAAGGCGAGGTCCAGATCGGCGGGCGCGGGGCGGCGGGGGCGGCCCTGCGGATCTACCTCGACAACGTTGAGACGGCGACCACGCAGGTGCCGCAAACCGGGCTCTGGCTCGCGATCCTGCCCGACACGCCGCCGGGCATCTACACCCTGCGCGTCGACCAGCTGGACGCGGCAGGCAAGGTCACCTCCCGCTTCGAAACCCCCTTCAAGCGCGAGACGCTGGAGGCGCTTGCCGCCGCCACGGGCACCGAACCCGCCCCGCAGGCAACCGCCGCCCCGGACACCCCCGCCCAGCCGCAAGAGGCAGCGCCCGAGCCCGCTGCCAGCGCAACCGAAGTCGCCGCAGCGGAACCCGAACCTGCCGCGCCGGAAGGCGTTTCCGAACCTGCCACCGAACCAGTGCCCGAACCCTCCGCGGAACCCGCCGCAGCCGAGGCCCCGGCAGCCCAGCAGTCCGCGCCGGAACCCGTCGCGGCGGCAGCCCCGGTGACGGTAACCGTGCAGCCGGGCTTCACCCTCTGGGGCATCGCGCAGGAACGCTACGGCAACGGCGTGCTCTACGTTCAGGTGTTCGAGGCGAACAAGGACAAGATCAAGGATCCCGACCTGATCTACCCCGGTCAGGTGTTCTCGGTTCCCGAAACCGCGCCCTGAAGCACGCCAGCCCCATGCGAACAGGCGGCCCGCACCTCCGGGTGGTCGCAGCAGCAATGGTTCAGCACATAGGCGATCGTCGCCCCGATCCCACGCGCGTCCACGCTGTAGAACACGTTCCGCGCCACCTTGCGCGACCGCAGAAGCCCCGCCTGTTCCAGCGCCGACAGGTGGAACGACAGGCGCGGGGCCGCGATCCCCAGGGCTTCCGCGATCTGGCCAGCCGCCATCCCCTCCGCGCCCTGCGGGGTCAGCAGGCGGATCAGGTCGAGCCGCGTCTCATGCGCAAGCGCCGACAGGGCGGCAAGGGCTTTACTTCGGTCCATCGTTCAACTATTCAAGAAACCTTGAATTGACCATAGCCGACCCGGACCCGCCACGCAATCCCGTTGGCCGCGCGCCGGACACGCCATCCAGGACCCCCGATGCGCCGCATGACCACGACCGCCACCTCTGCCGACCAGGGCATTGCCCGCGCGCCTGCCATGACCACCATCCGCCGCGTCGCGCCCTATCTCTGGCCGGACGGGCAGGCCTGGGTAAAACGCCGTGTCGTCATCGCGCTTCTGTTCCTGCTTGCGGCGAAGCTCGTCTCGGTCTCGACGCCCTACCTCTACAAGCTGGCCGTCGACAGCCTCTCGAACGAGGCGGGCACCGACCCCCGCGCGCTGATGGGCCTTGGTGCCGTGGCGCTTGTCGTCGCCTATGGCTTCGCGCGGCTTGGCGCCGTCGTCTTCGGCGAGTTGCGCGATGCCGTCTTCGTCCGCGTCGGCCAGCGCGCCATCCGCCGCCTCGCCATCGAAACCTTCACCCATATCCACCAGCTTTCGCTGCGCTACCACATCACCCGCAAGACCGGGGGCCTTTCCCGCATCATCGAGCGCGGGGTGAAGGGCGTCGATTTCCTCCTGCGCTTCATGCTCCTCTCCATCGGCCCGCTGATCCTGGAACTCACGATGGTCGCGGTGATCTTCGCCTGGGTCTTCGGCTGGCAATATGCCGCCGTCGTCATCGTCACCATCACGCTTTATGTCTGGTTCACCTTCACCGTCACCGAATGGCGGGTGAAGCTCCGACGCGAGATGAACGACCAGGACACCGATGCCAACCAGAAGGCCATCGACAGCCTGCTGAACTACGAAACCGTCAAGTATTTCAACGCCGAAACGCGCGAGGCCGACCGCTATGACGGCGCCATGCGGCAATATGAAACGGCGGCGGTCAAGACCGGCCTGTCGCTTTCCTTCCTCAACATCGGCCAGGCAGCCCTGATCACCACCGGCCTCGTCATCGTCATGGCGATGAGCGCGCTTGGCGTGCAGGCGGGCCGCCTGACCGTCGGCGATTTCGTCATGGTCAACGCCTACATGATCCAGATCACCATGCCCTTGAACTTCCTTGGCACCGTCTACCGCGAGATCCGGCAGGCCCTCGTCGACATGGGCGAGATGTTCGCGCTTCTGGGCCAACCGGCCGAGATCACCGACGCGCCCGATGCCCAGCCTCTGCAGGTCCGGGCGGGCGAGATCACCTTCGACAACGTGCATTTCGCCTACGAACCGGCACGCGAAATCCTCAAGGGCGTCTCCTTCACCCTGAAGCCCGGCCAGAAGCTTGCCCTCGTCGGGCATTCCGGCAGCGGCAAGTCCACCATCGGGCGGCTTCTCTTCCGCTTCTACGACGTGACCTCGGGCGCGGTCCGCATCGACGGGCAGGACCTGCGCGCCGTGACGCAGACCTCGCTTCACGCCCAGATCGGCGTCGTGCCGCAGGATACCGTCCTCTTCAACGACACGATCCGCTACAACATCGCCTATGGCCGCGACGGCGCGTCCGAGGCCGAGATCATCGCCGCCGCCAAGGCCGCACGCATCCACGACTTCGTCATGCGCCTGCCCGAAGGCTATGAGACCAAGGTCGGCGAACGCGGCCTCAAGCTCTCGGGTGGTGAAAAGCAGCGCGTCGGCATCGCCCGGACGCTGCTCAAGAACCCGCCGATCCTGATCCTGGACGAAGCCACCTCGGCGCTCGACACCCAGACCGAACGCTCGATCCAGGAAAGCCTGGCCGAGATGGGGCAGGGCCGCAGCGTCATCACCATCGCGCACCGGCTGTCCACCATCGCCGACGCCGACCAGATCCTCGTCCTCGACGATGGCCGGGTCATCGAACGTGGCACGCATGACGACCTTCTGGACCAGGGCGGCGTCTATGCCGCGATGTGGCAGCGTCAGGTGATGGAAGAGGCCGAGCTTGCCCCCGCCGAGCCCGAAGCCAACCGCGCCGTTGCCGCGCAATGACGGCATGAAGCCCGCAACATGACAGGCTTTTTCCTTTGACCATCCGGTCAGGCTTCAGCATTCTGCCCGCACCCGATGGGAGTGGGCGATGCTGTTCCGGCGTCTCGGTCTTGTTCTGATCCTCTGGCTTTGCGGCGTCACCGTCGCACTGGCGGAAAAGCGCGTCGCCCTTCTGATCGCCGCCGAGGATTACGACTTCGTCCGTCCGCTGGAAAACCCCCTGAACGACGCCCGCGCGCTTGAAAAGGTGCTGGAAGGGCTGGATTTCGAGGTCTTCGTCGAAACCAACCGCGACCTGAAACGCACCCGCCGCGCGCTGGACGACTTCAAGGAAGACGCCAAGGGCGCCGATGTCGCGCTCCTCTTCTACGCGGGCCACGGCGTCGCGCTGGATGGTGTGAACTACCTCCTGCCCACCGACGCCGACGCCTCTTCCGCCGCGAAACTGGCCGAGACCGCGCTTCCGCTCTCCGAGGCGCAAGAGGTGATCCAGTCCGTCGCCCCCGTGGCGATCATCCTGCTCGACGCCTGCCGCGACGACCCGTTCTCCGGCGGGGGCAAGGAGGGCAGGGGGGCCGCAGCACTTGACGATGACCCGCCCGATGCCCCGAAACCGAAATCCGGCCTTGGCCGCATGGGGCGCGCCGATGGCGTCCTCTTCGCCTTCTCCGCCGCCCCGAATGAGACCGCCTCCGATGGCGACGAAGCGAACTCCCCCTTCACCGCCGCCCTCGTCCGCCACTTCGCCACGGCGGGGGTGGAGCTTCGCACCGCCCTCACCCTCGTCCAGCAGGACGTCTACGACCGCAGCCGCGGCAAGCAGCTGCCCTATATCGAATCCGGCCTGCCCGAGCTGGTCTTCATCTCGGGCCAGGGCGCGCAGAGCGAACGCGACCAGCTCCTGATCGCGATGGCCGACCTCACCCCCGACATCCGCGCCGAAGTGGAAACCCTTGCCGCCGAGCGCAACCTGCCGCTCGCGCCGCTCTACGCCGCCCTCCTCTCCGCCGACCTCGGCAGCCAGACGCCCGAGGACCGTGCCACCATGCTTCTGGGCGCGGCGCCGT
>NZ_JAYRPN010000038.1:0-25936 GCF_041911175.1 Tabrizicola sp. | reverse complement strand
GCGCCGAAGGATGCCCGCAAAGCCTGGGCCACCATCGGCGCCACGCTGATCGAACTGCCCGAAACCTCAGGCCAGCTCGACCTGACCGCCGCCCTCCAGACCCTCGCCGCAAAAGGCCTCACCCGCATCCTCAGCGAGGGCGGCAGCACCCTCGCCGCCGCGCTCATCAAGGCCCGCCTCGTCGACGACCTCGCGCTCTTCTCCGGCGGCCTCCTCCTCGGCGCCGAGGGCCACCCCGCCCTCGGCCCCCTCGCCCTCACGGCCTTGGGCGACGCCCCCCGCCCCAGGCTTCAGGAAACCCACACCCTCGGCCCCGACACCTACAGCCTCTGGTCCCTCTGAGCTTTCATACTGGCCCAAATATCCCCGCCGGAGGCGCCTTCACCAGCTCCCCGTCGACGCCATGCTCGCCCAAGGCTCCGCCGGGGCCTTCGCCGCCCCCCGCTGCAAAAGCTCCACCGACACGTTGTCCGGCGAGCGCACGAAGGCCATCCGCCCGTCCCGCGGTGGCCGGTTGATCAGCACCCCGTTCTTCTGCAGGTTCGCGCAGGTCGCATAGATGTCGTCCACCTCATAGGCCAGATGCCCGAAATGCCGGCTGTCCGAGGGCAGGCCAGTGTCCCCGTCCCAGTTGTAGGTCAGCTCCACCGGGCACTCCTCCTGCCCAGGAGGCGCCATGAACACCAGCGTGAACCGCCCCCCCTCGTTGTCATAGCGCCGCACCTCCTTCAGGCCCAGCAGCCGGTAGAACGCCATCGACTTCTCCAGATCCTTCACCCGGACCATCGTGTGCAGATACCTGATGCCCATATCATCCTCCATTCATTCATCTAGCGGTATCACGCCCCGCAACCGCAAGCTATAGTCAGCCCCGACTCGTAACCGCAAGAGGCCCGCCATGCCCCTCACCCCCGAACAAGCCGCCGAGATCGAGGCCGCCCGGGCCACCCCCCGCCCCACTCTCCGCGCCGTCTCCGAGGGGATGGAGGCGCATCTCTACCGCGCCCATCCCGTTCTCGACCACGGCTTCATCCGCGTCATCGACTACATGGGCGACGACAGCGCCATCGTCCAGGCCGCCCGGGTATCCTACGGTGCAGGCACGAAACACGTCCAGAACGACGAGGGCCTGATCCGCTACCTGATGCGGCACTGGCACTCCACCCCGTTCGAGATGTGCGAGGTCAAGCTGCACGTCAAGCTGCCGGTCTTCGTCGCCCGCCAGTGGATCCGCCACCGCACCGCCAACGTCAACGAATACTCCGCCCGCTACTCGATCCTGGATCGGGAGTTCTACATCCCCGCCCCGGAGCAACTGGCCGCCCAGTCCACCGTCAACAACCAGGGCCGGGGCGAGGTCCTGCAAGGCGAAGAAGCCGCCCGCGTCCTCGAATTGCTCAAGTCCGACGCCAACCGCGCCTATGACCATTACGAGGCGATGCTGTCCCAGGACGGCCAGCAAGGCCTCGCCCGCGAACTGGCCCGCATGAACCTCCCCGCCAACATCTACACGCAATGGTACTGGAAGGTGGACCTGCACAACCTCTTCCACTTCCTGAGGCTGCGGGCCGACCCCCACGCCCAATACGAAATCCGCGTCTACGCCGAGGCCATCGCGGCCACCGTGAAGGACTGGGTGCCGTTGGCCTTCGCGGCGTTCGAGGACTACCGGATGGGGGGAGTAACCCTGTCGGCAAAGGCGATTGCGGTGCTGAAACGGCGGCTGACCGGGGAGACGGTGACGCAGGAGGCCTCGGGGATGAGCAAGGGCGAGTGGCGGGAGTTTGAGGGGGTTTGGGGGTGAGCATATTTAGTGTCTCTATTCCTCGTATTGATGGGACATCTACCAATCTTGATATTCGTTCTGGCGAGCTGATTTATGTGATTGGCCAAAATGGCATGGGCAAATCCACCCTATTGCAACACTTCAAGGCGCAACTTGGAAACCGTGCGCGCGCAATAATGGCACACCGACAAGTCTGGCTTGATTCCAATTCACTTCAGCTAACCGCAGCAAACAGAGCCAACCAAGAAAGCAACCTTCTTAGTCAAGAGGCACAAGGTACAGGACGAACAAGGGACACAACCTCCACATACAGAAATCAGGTAATGTTCTATGACTTAATTGATCTTACAAGTCGACTGCACGAAGATCTTTACAATGCCTTCAGGGCCGGAGACCACCCTCTCGCCGAAAAGATATCTAAGAAGCAATCGCCTTTTCAGTTAATTTCATCGATCCTACGCAGCTCCAACCTGCCTATTGAGATTACTGCAAAGAGCGGGGAATTGCTAGCATCAAAAGCCGGATCCGATCCATTTGGAATTTCCGAACTAAGCGATGGCGAGCGGAATGCACTATTGCTCGCGTCCTATGCAATTACACTCCCACCAGACGCAGTAATGTTACTGGATGAACCTGAGCGGCATTTACACAGGAGCATAGCAGCCCCGCTCATTTCAAAAGTTCTAGAGATAAGACCCGATTGTGCATTCGTTGTTGCAACTCATGAGATTGCCCTACCTGTTGACAACAGTGCAAGTCGAGTAATTCAGATTGAAGCCTATCTTCCAAACCCCAGCCGATGGGATTTTGATGAAATCACCCCTGAGAATCCTGTTCGGGAAGACATAGCCACGTCCATTCTTGGGATGAGACGCAAACTCCTCGTCGTGGAAGGAATCTCAAGCAGCCTTGACCTCCAAATATACCGAGCACTTTTTCCCAATGTTTCTGTAATCTCCAAGGAGACCTCAACAGAAGTGAAGAATACGGTTATTGGCGTCAATCAGTCCGCTGACCATCACCGATGCGTTGCAATTGGAGTTGTCGATGGTGACGGAATGGATGAGGGGCTGGCGAATAGTTTGCAGGAGAGACAGGTCTATCCCCTTGAATTTTATTCTGTGGAGTACTTGTACTACTGCAGAGAGGTATTTGATTGGGTATTGTTGAACCATGCACAGCATCACGGGATTGACATTGCTACAGCACAGTTGGCCTATCAAGGGCATATCCTTGCCGCAATGGCCGGTAATAGAGAGAGGATGGTTGCGCGCGCGTGTGAGTACGCAGCGAGACGCGAGGCATTGACGGGAATGCCCACGTGGAACGAGATTGCCGGAAAGGGCGTTTGGAGTCGCTCGGTAGACCTTGGAACAATGTTTGAACAGGAAGCGGAAAGATTTGATAACGCTGTTGCAGCACAAGATACAGAATTCTTCCTTTCTCGGTTTCCGTTTCGAGAGACTGATCTTCGAAACCTGATAGCAAAGGCTTGCGGTCTTACTGAT
Source organism: Tabrizicola sp. (assembly GCF_041911175.1). GTDB lineage: Bacteria > Pseudomonadota > Alphaproteobacteria > Rhodobacterales > Rhodobacteraceae > Tabrizicola. The sequence continues at coordinate 22,642 of NZ_JAYRPN010000038.1, read as the reverse complement.
CGCAGAAAGTATGAGAGTTTAGTCGTTAGTTTGACCACATACCATGGTCAATTGGCAGATCTGATTAGGTCCAAGCTCGGAAAAGTTCCAGGCGCCCTTATCTGATTTTGCAATAGCACCCGTAGGTCGACCCACGCCTCGCCCTACCACACCGCCCCACCCGCATCCCGGTGCCATGACGAAAACGGCCACTCCCGCGGATGCCCGACCAACCCGTGCTTCACCGGGTTGATCCAGCAATACCGGACATGCGCCGCGTAGTCCCGGTCATCCCGGATGTGATGCTCCCAGAACCGCTTCTGCCAGATCGGCGCTTCGTCCCGTAGGTCGGGGCGTGCCCCGACTCTTTCCTGATCCACCTCGTCAACCCGCCTCACACGTCCACCCCGCGCGCCGTATGGATTTTCACCCGTGGGAGTCGGGGCACGCCCCGACCTACGAAGCGCCATTGAGAACTGTCCCTTGATCTCCCTCCACCGCCCGGAATAATCGGCATCCCCCTCCGGCAAGGTCCAGACGCAATGCATGTGGTCCGGCAACACCACCCAGGCATCAATCCCGAACGGCCGTTTCGCCCGGGTCATCGCCACCGCCTGCCGCAACACCTCCACATGCCGCACCAGCGTATCCGCCCCCCGGTCCACCAGATTGACCGTGAAGAAAACGCAGGCACCGGGAACCCTGGGGCGGACGTAACCTGACATGGCGCCAGTCTGCCAAGGTCACGGTTAATGCGGCATTACCATGTGCCATTCGATCCCTTTGCAGGCCCGCGGCGGATATGTTACCACCCGGTAAACGCCCACAGGCAAGAACCTGACAGCAAACGGAAATCCGGAAATGTCCACCGTGGACAAGGAGCCCCCATGATCCTCTACGGCATCCCCACCTGCGACACCTGCAAGAAAGCCCTGAAGGCGCTGGAGCGGGCCGGGAAAGACGTCACCTTCCGCGACATCCGGGCCACCCCCCTCACCCAGCCCGAAGTCGACCGCATCGTGCAGGAATTCGGGTCGAAGGCGGTGAACCAGCAGTCCACCACCTACCGCGGTTTCAACGATTTCCTGAAAGCCTCCGACCCCGAGGCGCAGATCATGGCGCAGCCGACCGTGATGAAACGGCCGGTCATCCAGGACGGGGATCGCTGGTACCTGGGGTGGGACAGCGCGACCGAAGCCGCGCTGACCGACTAGCTCAAAGCAGGCGCAGGTCGCCGGCCGACTGCTTGCCATCGCGGCCCGACTGCAGTTCGTAGCCGATCTTCTGGTTGTCGCTCAGGCCTTTCAGCCCGGCACGCTCCACCGCCGAGATGTGGACGAACACGTCCTTGCCGCCGTCATCCGGCGCGATGAATCCATAGCCCTTGGTCGAATTGAACCACTTCACGGTGCCCGTCGGCATTCCGCTTCTCCTCTCAGAACCCCCCGAGGCGTCATTGCCGCGAGCCGTGCCACCAGGTCTTCCAGGGCTTCGTTCAGAGAGCCGGTCAGGAAAGCTGCGTCACTGCGGCGATGATGCCAAGGATTCGCCGAAAATCAAGCCGCAAGGCGAAAAGCCGCCCCGGTCGGCAACCGGGGCGCATGATTTGCAGGCGAAACCCGGGTCAGTTGGCGGGAGGAAGCGCCTCGAATCCGAAACCCGCGACCGCCTGGTCCAGGCTGATCGTCTCGGTCCGCGTCTCGCCCAGACGACGGACAGAGACCGTCCGGCCCTCGACCTCCTGCATGCCGATGGCCAGGATCACCGGAACCTTGCCCACCGAATGCTCGCGGACCTTGTAGTTGATCTTCTCGTTCCTGACATCCGCTTCGGCCCGGACGCCCGCCTTGCGCAAGCTTGCCACGACCTCATGCACAAACGGGTCGGCGTCCGAGACGATGGACGCCACCACCACCTGCCGCGGCGCCAGCCAGAACGGCAGCTTCCCGGCGTAGTTCTCCAGCAGGATGCCGATGAAGCGCTCGAACGACCCCAGAACCGCGCGGTGCAGCATGTAGGGCATGTGCTTTGCCCCGTCCTCACCGACATATTCCGCGCCCAAGCGATGCGGCAGCTGCGCATCGACCTGGAAGGTGCCGCACTGCCACTGCCGCCCGATGGCATCGGTCAGCTTGAAATCCAGCTTCGGCCCGTAGAAAGCCCCGTCGCCGGGGTTGATCTCATAGGCCAGACCCAAGCTGCGGATCGCGCCTTCCAAGGCACCTTCCACCTTGTCCCACTGCTCATCCGTGCCGATCCGCACTTCGGGCCGGGTGGACAGCTTGATGTCGAAACTATCGAAACCCAGATCCTTGTAGACGCTGGACAACAGCCGGATGAACCCGGCGCATTCGCTTTCGATCTGGTCTTCCGTGCAGAAGATATGCGCGTCGTCCTGCGTGAAGCCACGCACCCGCATCAGCCCGTGCATCGAGCCCGACGATTCATACCGATGGCAGGACCCGAACTCCGCCAGCCTGAGCGGCAGGTCGCGGTAGGACTTCAGACCCTGATTGAACACCTGCACATGGCAGGGGCAGTTCATCGGCTTCAGCGCATTGATCCGCTTTTCCTTGGCACCCTCTTCGTCCACCTCGACGATGAACATGTTCTCGCGGTAGGCTTCCCAGTGGCCGGACTTCTCCCACAACACCCGGTCCACCACCTGCGGCGTCTTGATCTCTTTATACCCTGCCTGCCGCAGACGGCCGCGCATGTAATCTTCCAGCTGGCGATAGATCGTCCAGCCGTTCGGGTGCCAGAAGACCATGCCCGGGGCTTCTTCCTGCAGGTGGAACAGCTCCATCTCGCGGCCAAGCTTGCGGTGGTCGCGCTTGGCGGCCTCCTCCAGCATCGTCAGATGCGCCTTCAACTCGTCGCGGTTGCGGAACGCCACGCCGTAGATGCGTTGCAGCATCGGGCGCGAGGCATCGCCCAGCCAGTAGGCCCCCGCCACATGCGTCAGCTTGAACGCATCGGCCGGCACCTGCCCCGTGTGTTGCAGATGCGGCCCCCGGCACAGGTCCTGCCAGTCGCCATGCCAGTACATCCGCAGGTCTTCGCCCTCGGGGATGCGGTCGATCAGCTCCAGCTTGAACGGTTCCTTGCGGCCCCGGTAGTATTCCACCGCCCGCGCCCGGTCCCAGACTTCCGTTTTCACCGGGTCGCGGGCGTTGATGATCTGCTTCATCCTGGCTTCGATCGCGCCCAGGTCTTCCGGCGTGAAGGGCTCTTCCCGGTCAAAGTCGTAGAACCAGCCGAAATCCCGCACCGGGCCGATGGTGACGCGCACGTCGGGCCACAACTCCTGCACCGCCCGCGCCATGATATGCGCCAGGTCATGCCGGATCAGCTCCAGTGCCGGGGCTTCGTCCTTCAGCGTGTTGAGGGAAATCGTCGCATCCGAGGGGATCGGCCAGGCCAGGTCCCAGTGCTTGCCGTTCACTTGCGCCGAGATCGCCGCCTTGGCCAGCGACGGCGCGATGGAGGCCGCCACTTCGGCAGGCGTCACCCCCGCGTCATAGACACGTTTGTTGCCGTCGGGAAATGTCAGGGAAATCTGGCTCATGGCCTGATCCTCGTCAGTTTGGCGCCTACGAAACGCCCGGTTGCGGGTTATGTCGGGCGGTTTCTGCCCCGCAGCAGGGCCGAAGTCAAGCCATGCGCGGTTCTTCGCCCGCGGGTTGCGACAACCCTGACGAAATGCCCCCCGCGTTGCTATCTTCATCGCATGACAACCTTCCTCACCACGCCGCAAGGCCGCCACATCGCCTATCACCAGACCCCCGGCAAAGGTCCGGGCGTGGTCTTCCTTGGCGGCTTCCGCTCCGACATGTCCGGCTCCAAGGCGCTGGCCCTGCAATCCTGGGCCGAGGCCACCGGACGCGCCTTCCTGCGCTTCGACTATTCCGGCCACGGCCAGTCGCACGGCGCCTTCGTCGACGGTGCGATCACCGATTGGCGCGAGGATGCCGCCGCCGTCATCGACGTCCTGACCGAAGGCCCACAAATCCTCGTCGGCTCGTCGATGGGCGGCTGGATCGCGCTGCTTCTCGCCCGCGAGATGGGCGCGCGCATCGCAGGCTTCATCGGCATCGCCGCTGCCCCCGACTTCACCGAACGGATGTGGGAGGCCGAGTTCACCCTCGCCGAACGCACCACGCTTTTGGAGGAGGGCGTCTTCCTGCGCCCCTCGGACTATTCCGACGACCCTTACCCGATCACCCTGCGCCTGATCGAGGACGGGCGGCAGAACCTGGTGATGCACGGCCCTCTACCGCTCCACATGCCGGTGCGCCTATTGCAGGGCAGCGCCGATACCGACGTGCCCCCGACCGTCGCCATCTCGCTCTTCCACCAGATCGCCAGCCCCGACCTGCGGCTGACCCTCGTCAAGGATGCCGACCACCGCTTCTCTACCCCGCCCTGCCTCGCGATGATCACCGAGGCCATCGAGGACGTGACCCGCGCGCGGGAGGCGCTTCCGGTCGAGGATCACCCCGGCTTGCAGGTTTCGAACATCCGCTGATGTGACCTTTTCGCCGATCCGGCCAGGATCAATCAGAATTCCGGGTTTGAGTTCACGGGGTTGTCGGCTACCTTTCATGGAAAAGAAAGACCGCCGCTTGCAGAAACCCTGCGCAGAAGGCCTGTGTCGTGAACGTACTCGTCCTTTCCGAACCCGCCGCCAATGAACCGCTGGTCCTGATCCCCGGCTTCATGGCCGATGCGCGCAGCTTCATGCCGCAACTGGCGCAGCTTGGCGCGGACCGTCCGGTCATCCTGCTGACCCCCGGTCTGGGCGACACGGTGGAAAAGATCGCCGCCGAGGTCGCGCCGCATCTGCCGCCGCGTTTCGCGCTTGTTGCGCACGGGCTGGGCGGCAACATCGCCATCGAAATCCTGCGGAAACGCCCCGAGGCTGTGACCCGCGTCGCGCTGATTGCGACCGATCCGTTGCCGGAATCCCCACAACTCGCGGCCGAGCAGGAGGCGCTGCTTGTCGCCGCCAAGACCGGCCATTTGCAGGCCTGCATGGCGCAGATGCTGCCGTTGACGGCGCTCCACGATGCGCCCTGGCGGGACGAGGTGATGGCGCTGGTGATGGACATGGCGGATAACCTCGGCCCCACCCAGTTCCGCCGTCATCTGCGCGTGCTGCAGCGCCGACCCGACCAGCAGAAGACGCTGCGCAAGGTGCATGTGCCGACGATGATCATCGCGGGCGAAAGCGACACGCTGGTCCCCCGCCGCCGCGCCGAGTTCCTGGCCGCGATGATGCCGCAGGGCTGCCTCGAGATCATCGCCGAGGCCGGCCACCTGCCGCAGCTGGAACAGCCCGAGGCGGTGACAAAGGTGCTGAAAACCTTCCTCGCGGGCCGCCTGCCGACGCTGATGCTGCGCCAGACCGCCAGGTCCGCCCTAACCCATTGAGGTATCCAAAAATCTTCTAGAAGATTTTCATGCACTGCGGGCGCAGGCTGACCATCCTACGCCGAGGCCAGTGCGATTTTCGCCTTCGGCTTGCCCGCCGCCTTGTCGATGAAGCTCAGCACCAGCGGGCGGATGTTCAACCGCCAGCTCTTGCCCGCGAAGATGCCGTAATGGCCTGCGCCGGGCTCAAGATGCTGGCCCTTCTTGTCCTCGGAAAGCCCCGTCAGCAGCTTCAGCGCCGCAACGCATTGACCCGGCGCGGAAATGTCGTCGTTCGCGCCCTCGACCGTCATCACCGCAACCTTGGTGATCGCCCCCATGTCGACCTTGCGACCGGCCACCACGAATTCGTTCCGCGCGATCTCGCGGTTCTTGAAGATGCGTTCGACGGTCGACAGGTAGAACTCTGCCGTCATGTCCATCACCGCCAGGTATTCGTCATAGAAGCGGTTATGCGCGTCGTGATCCGACGCTTCGCCGCGCGCGGCGCGCAGGATCTGCTCCGAGAACGCCTTGCCGTGACGTTCGGCATTCATCGCCATGAAGCTTTGCAGCTGCAGCAGCCCCGGATAGACCAGCCGCCCCGCGCCCTTGTATTTGTAGCCGACGCGCTGGATGGCGATGTGCTCCAGCTGCCCCATCGTGATCCGGCGCCCGAAGTCGGTGACTTCCGTCGCTGCCGCATCCGGGTCAACGGGCCCGCCGATCAGCACCAGCGATTTCGGCTGCGCTTCGGGGTCTTCCGCCGCCAGATAGGCCGTCGCCGCCAAGGTCAGCGGCGCGGGCTGGCAGATGGCGATCACATGGGTGTCCGGCCCCAGCGCCTTCATGAACTCGGCGAGGTAAAGCGTATAGTCCTCGACATCGAACTTGCCCGCGCTGACCGGAATGTCGCGGGCATTGTGCCAATCCGTCACGAAAACATCGGCATCGGGCAGGAGACTGGCCACGGTAGAGCGCAGGAGCGTCGCATAGTGCCCCGACATCGGCGCCACCAGCAGCACCTTCCGCGCCATCGGCGACCGGCGGCGCACGAAGAACTGCACCAGGTTGCCGAAGGGTTTCTCGACGACGTTCTTCACGTCGACCAGGTGGTCCTGTCCGTCGGGGCCCACGATCGACCGGATGCCCCAGTCGGGCTTGGCGACCATCCGGCTGAAGGTCCGCTCCGTCACCTCGCCCCAGGCGGCCATCAGCGGCAGCATCGGGTTCATCGACATGGCAAAGGCAGGATAACTCGCAAAGGCCCTGGCCGAGGCGCCCAGCCACTCATTCGTGTTGCGGGCGCTTTCCATCAGGTCGTAGGTGAACATATACTTCATCACGTCTCCTTGCCCCCGGCGGGCCGATGTCGCATCGCGGCGCAAGGCGGGCACAATGCTGCATAGCGGCGACGATAAGGGGGAATGATTAGCATGACAACAGAAGACCGCACCCCCGATACCAAAGTCCCGGGCGACGACCGGACCGAGCGTCTGAACGCAAACCTCGCCAGGGTCGAGGAATTGTCAAAGCGCCTGACCGCCGCCCTGACGCAGCGCCGCCAGGTCGACCCCTCGCTGCACGGCCCCGCGCCGGACGTCTACATGAAGGCCGCCGCCGCCTATTTCGCCGAGATGGTCTCGAACCCCGCCCGCGTGGTCGAGCATCAGGTCAACTACTGGGGCAAGACCCTGAAGCATTATGTCGAGGCGCAGCAGACCCTTGCGAAGGGCGAATTCAAGGCGCCCCCCGACCCGAACCCGAAGGACCGGCGCTTCCAGAACCCCCTGTGGGAAACGCATCCCTTCTTCAATTACCTCAAGCAGCAATACCAGATGAACGCCGAGGCGATCTCGACCGCCGTCGGCGACATGGAGACGCTGGCCCCGGAAGACCGCCGCCGGGTGGAGTATTTCACCAAGCAGATCGTCGACATGTTCAGCCCGACGAACTTCCTCGGCACCAACCCCGAGGCGCTGGAAAAGGCGGTCGAAACCGACGGCGAAAGCCTGGTGCAGGGGCTGGAGAACCTCGTCCGCGACATCGAGGCCAACCAGGGTGATCTTCTGGTGACGCTGGCCGACCGCGAGGCCTTCCACGTCGGCCAGAACATCGCCACCACGCCGGGCGAAGTGGTCTACCGCAACCGGATGCTGGAACTGATCCAGTACACGCCCACGACCGAAAAGGTCCACCAGACCCCGCTCCTGATCTTCCCGCCCTGGATCAACAAGTTCTACGTCATGGACCTCAAGCCCGCGAATTCGCTGATCAAGTGGATCGTCGACCAGGGCTTCACCCTCTTCGTCGTCTCCTGGGTCAACCCCGACGCCAGCTACGCCGGCACCGCGATGGACGACTACATCCGCGACGGCTTCCTGCGCGCGATGGCCGAGACCCGCCGCATCACCGGCGAGAAGCAGATCAACGCCGTCGGCTACTGCATCGCCGGAACCACCCTCGGCCTCACTCTCGCGCACCTGCAGAAAGCGGGCGACGAGACCGTCAAGACCGCCACCTTCTTCACCACCCTCACCGATTTCTCCGACCCCGGCGAGGTCGGCGTCTTCCTGAACAACGATTTCGTCGATGGCATCGAGCGCCAGACCGAACGCGACGGCATCCTCTCGCGCTTCTTCATGTCGCGCACCTTCTCCTTCCTGCGCTCGAACGACCTGATCTATACGCCCGCCATCAAGTCCTACATGCTGGGCGAGGCGCCCCCCGCCTTCGACCTCCTCTACTGGAACGGCGACGGCACCAACCTGCCCGCGAAGATGGCCGTCGAATACCTGCGCGGCCTCTGCCAGAACGACGGCTTCGCCAGGGGTGAGTTCCAGGTCTTCGGCCACCCCGTCAGCCTTGCCGACGTGAAACTCCCCGTCTGCGCCGTGGCTTGCGAGACCGACCACATCGCGCATTGGCGCGGCTCCTTCAACGGCATCAAGCAGATGGGATCGAAGGACAAGACCTTCCTCCTCTCGCAGTCCGGCCACATCGCCGGGATCATCAACCCGCCCACCAAGGACAAGTACGGCCACTACACCAACGACGCCCCCGTCGCCGGTGAGCCCGAGGCCTGGCTCAAGTCTGCCACATTCCACAAGGGCAGCTGGTGGCCGCGCTGGGGCGCCTGGCTGGCGCAGCACTCCGGCCCGATGATCCCCGCGCGGAAACCCGCCGATTCGCTGGCTCCCGCCCCCGGCACCTACGTCTCGGCCATCCCCGCCGCCTGAACTTTCCCGCCTTTCCGCAGGGTTACCCGGCGCAACTCCGGGTATTGCTGCATTGCAGAAAAAGACTTGAAATGCTGCACTGCAGCGCGTATATACCTCCCATCAGGAAACGGGCCGATCCTTCCCTCCCAGGCCCACATTGGAGAGTGACATGACCAAGACCCCGGACTACACCAAAGTCATGCAGGACATGATGGCCTCGTTCCCGGTTGACGCTTCGGCGTTCCAGAACGCGTTCAAGACCCAGGCCGCCTTCGCCGAGAAGTTCTCGAAAGTCGCCATCGAAGCCGCCGAGAAGTCGACCGAAATCTCGGCCAAGTGGACCAAGGACGCGCTGGCCAAGGTCGGCGAGATCGCCAAGGCCAAGGCCGAACCGGCCGACTACACCAAGTCGGTGACCGACTTCGCCTCGGCCGCTGCCGAGATGGCTGCCGAGAACCTGGCCGCCTTCGCCGAAGTCGCCAAGAAAGTGCAGATGGAAACCGTCGAGCTGATGCTGGCCGCGGGCAAGGACATCTCGGAAGATGCCACCGCCGCCGTCAAGAAAGCCACCGCGGACGTGACCTCGGTCGCCAAGAAAGCCGCTGCGGCTGCGAAGTAATTCGCAAGTCATTCGTAACGAGTTTCGTCCCCAAGGACGTTAGAGGCCCGGAGCATCCCTCCGGGCCTTGTTCTTTTCCGGCCCCCCTCCCATCCTGACGCAAAGAGGAGGCCGCAATGACCCTCACCATCTGGACCTATGACTGGGTGCCCCAGGGCCCGCGTGGCCATGTCCGTGACATCCGCCTCCGCTGGGCCTGCGAGGAAGCGGGCCTGCCCTACCGGATCCAGGCCCTCCGGTTCGAGGATCGCACCAGCCTCGACCACCTCGCCCGCCAGCCCTTCGCCCAGGTCCCGGCCCTGCAGGACGGCGAAATCCGGCTGTTCGAAAGCGGCGCCTGTCTGCTCCACCTCGCCGAAAAATCCGAAACCCTGATGCCTGCCGACCCGAAAGGCCGCGCCGAAACCCTGGAATGGCTGGTCGCCGGGCTGAATTCGGTCGAGATGGTTACCGTCCCCTGGTGGTTCATCGGCCTTTCGCACCCACCGGAAAACCCGCTGCACGGCTGGCTCGCCTCACGCCTGTCCCGGCTTGAGGCTGTCCTGTCGGCCCGCGACTGGCTTGCCGCCGGGCGCTTCACCGTGGCCGACCTCCTGATGGCCGACATCCTGCGCGTGAAGACGCTCCGCGCGGCACTCGCCCCCTATCCGGCGCTCGCCGCCTATACCGACCGCATCCTCGCCCGCCCGGCTTTCCTGAAGGCCCGGCAGGATCAGATGGACCACTTCGCCGCCGCCGATGCCGCACGGGCGACCTGATCCGCAGCCAACCCTTTCTTTTTGCAAAAGGCTCCCCTAGACTTCTCTGCAAGCGCGAAAATCCCTGGGGAGGGGACCATGGCCGATACCGACAAGCCGCTCCTGATCAAGCGTTACGCCAGCCGCAGGCTCTACAACACCGAAACCTCGGACTATGTCACGCTGGAAGACATCGCCGGCTTCATCCGCCAGGGCCGCGAGGTGCAGATCGTCGACCTCAAGACCGGCGATGACCTGACCCGGCAATACCTCCTGCAGATCGTTGCCGAGCACGAATCCAAGGGCGAAAGCGTGCTTCCCGTCGGCGTCCTGACCGACCTTGTCCGCAGCTATGCCACCGGAATGCAGGCGGTGATGCCGCAATTCCTCGCCTCCAGTTTCGAGATGCTGCGCGACAGCCAGGCCAAGATGATGGAGAACCTGTCCTCCTTCCCGAACCCGATGGCTGCCGTGCCGGGGTTCGAGGCCCTGCGCAAGCAGCAGGAAGCCTTCCTCAAGTCGATGATGGGCGGGATGCCTGGCTGGGGCGGTTCCGGCCCGGCGAAGGAAGAGGAAGCCACCTCCTCCGACGACATCGCCGACATCAAGAAGCAACTGGCCGAGTTGCAGAAGAAACTCTCCAAGCTCTGACGCGCCGAGGGTCCTGGTGCGCCGCGTCTCCCCCGCAAACCCCGTCCCGGGCCTGACCCGGGAGCCCGCCCCGGGCCTGACCCGGGGCCTCCGCGTGCTGACCCGCGCTGCACCCGATGCACCGGGCGCAATCACCCGCTCCAGGTCCTGAGCCGATGGCGGAGCCCGAAGGCCGCGTTACGCTCTGGGGGATCGAGGTCTTCGTCGCCGCCGCCGAGGAAGGCTCGATCTCTGCCGCCGCGCGCCGGTTGGGCGTCAGCCCTTCAGCCGTCAGCCAGCAGCTTTCCGCGCTGGAAACCGCCCTCGGCGCCTCGCTCCTCGACCGCGCCAGTCGCCCGGTACAGGTCACGCCCGCAGGCGCGATGTTCCGTCGCCATGCCCAGACCATCCTCAACGCCGCCTCCGAGGCCCGCGCCGAGCTGGCGATGGCCGACCTCTCCGGCCTCACCACCCTGCGCCTCGGCGTGATCGAGGATTTCGACAGCGACGTGACCCCGCGCCTCCTGTCCACCTTGGCGAAGGACCTCAAGGGCTGCCGGTTCCTCCTGGAAACCGGCGCCAGCCACCGGCTGATGGACCAGTTGGAGGCGCGCGCGCTCGACATCGTCATCGCCGCCGACGGCACCTCCGACGCCGCCCCCGAGGACTGGCGCGAGATCCACCCGATCCTCGCCGAACCCTTCGTCGCCGTCGCGCCCCCAGGGCAGCAGATCGAGGACCTGCCGCTCATCCTCTACACCGCCCGGCACCTGATGGGCCGCCAGATCGCCGCCCATCTGGCCCGCCACGGCCTCAAGCCCGCCCATCGCTTCGAGCTTGACAGCTACGCGGCGATCCTGGCGATGGTCGCGGGCGGCGAGGGCTGGACCATCCTCACCCCGCTCGCGCTGCACCAGGCCCGCGCCTTCCGCGCGCAGGTCGAGGTCCGCCCCCTGCCCTTCCCCGCGCTCTCCCGCACCCTCTCGCTCTCCGCCCGCGCCGGCATCCTGCACGGCATCCCGACCCAGATCGCCCAGCGCCTGAAACCCCTGATCGCCGAGGTCGTCATCGCCCCCGCCCTCACGGCCGCCCCCTGGCTCGCCCCGGCTCTCCGCGTGCTCTGACCCACGCCGGAAACGCGCCTCTACCTTTCGTTTTCCCAAGACCCTGCTCCGGCCAGCTGGTCGGGGAGCGTGTGAAGTTGCTCTTCCGGCTCTGTCAGAGCGACGCGGCCTGATAGATCGGGGTCAGGCTGCGGTTCCAGTCGCCGTGATACAGCGACAGCCATTTGTCCGCCTGCACCCGGCCGGTCCTGAGGCTTTCGACCAGCGGCAGGAGCTGCACCTCCTCGCCCAGGCCGCGTGCCACGAGGCCCGCGTGGGAAAGACCCACCGCTGCGCGGGCGAGGTCAAGAAGCTTCACGCCCCCGGCTTCGCCTTGCAGCGCCGCGACCGAGGCCTGGACGCGCAACCCCTCGCGGGTCTCGGCATCGAGGCCCTTCACCAGGTCCCAGGCGGCGTCGAGAGCGGTCTGGTCGTACATGAGGCCCACCCAGAACGCGGGCAGCGCCGCGATATGGGCCTGGTCGCCGCAATCGGCACCGCGCATCTCGATGAACTTCTTCGCCCGGGCCTCGGGGAAGACGGTGGTCATGTGGTCGGCCCAGTCCGAAAGCGTCGGCTTCTCGCCGGGCAGCGCGGGCAGTCTTCCGGCCAGGAAGTCGCGGAAGGATTGGCCGAGGGCGTTGATGTACTTGCCGTCGCGGTAGACGAAATACATCGGCACATCGAGCACCCAGTCGACGTAGGCCTGGAAGCCCATCCCCTGTTCGAAAACGAAGGGCAGCATCCCGGTGCGGCTGGCGTCGAGGCTGCGCCAGATGCGGCTGCGCCAGCTTTTGTGGCCGTTCAACTTGCCCTCGAAGAAGGGCGAGGAGGCGAAGAGCGCGGTGGCGACCGGCTGCAGGGCCAGGGCGACGCGCATCTTCTGCACGAAGTCGGCCTCGGAGCCGTAGTCGAGGTTCACCTGCACGGTGCAGGTGCGGTACATCATCTGCGTGCCGTGGGTGCCGACGCGGCCCATGTAGTCGGTCATCAGCCGGTAGCGGCCCTTGGGCATGACCGGCATCTGGTCATGGGTCCATTCGGGGGCGGCGCCGATGCCCATGAATTTCACCCCCATCGGGTCGGCGATGGAGCGGACCTCGTCGAGGTGGGTCTGCAGCTCGGCCCCGACTTCGACGGTCGAGATCAGGGGCGCGCCGGACAGCTCGAACTGGCCGCCGGGTTCCAGGCTGATGTTGGCCCCGTTCCGGGTCAGGCCGATCACGTTCTCGCCCTCGCGGAGGGGATGCCAGCCGTAGCGGGCTTCCAGCGCGGCGAAGATCGCGGAGATGGAGCGGTCGCCCGCATAGGGGAGCGGCTGGCGGGTGTCGGTCAGCCAGCCGAATTTCTCGTGCTCGGCCCCGATCCGCCAGTCGGCGGCGGGCTTGCAGCCGGACTCCATATAGGCGGCGAGCTGGTCGAAGCTTTCGATGGGTCCGCCGCCGGACTGTGGGATGGACATGAAGAGGCTCCGGGACTGCGCTGGTTCGGCTGGGGCCCGGTCTTCAAAACCGGACGCCAAGCGGTGTCAGGGGGCGGGGGGCAAGTCAAGGGGGCGCAATGGGGGTGGGCGGGCTGTCCACGGTGGACAGAAAATCCGACGCAATGATTTCAATGGGTTGCGCGCGGACATTATAGTTCTGTTAGGATTTGAACAGATGAATTGTCGCGTTTGCTGGCTCTTTGGCGAGCCCTCCGGTCTAAAAATTTTCGCGAAAATTTTTAGACCGGGACCACGCCTGCGCCTTTTCGCGCCCAGATCAGGCGGTCGACTTCTGCAAGCGCGATGACGCGGGCGTCGGAGGGCGGGGCGTCGGAGCCAAGGGCGGCGACGAGGGCGGCCATGTCGATGCCGGGGAGCGTGGCGAAGGCGTCGAACAGTGCCTCGGCCCCGTCGGATTCGACCGGGATGTGCAGAAGCTGGCCGTCGGCCTGTTTCAGCTTCCAGATCCGGCGGCCGCGGAGCGTCAGGAGGCGGATTTCGACAAGGTCGGGCAGGCCGACGAAGCCGCCGACACGCGGGCCGTAATAGGCGATCTGCGCCTCGGTGACGCGGACGATGCCGGGGGCCTCGCCGTCCTGCTGGAAGCGCAGGCGCCGCCAGGTGGTGAGCGCCCAGCCCGCGCCAGTTGCAAGGAGCGCAAGGCCGAGGGGAGTGAGGAGATAGCCGCCGCGCGTGGCGGTCCAGCCACCGAAAGCGGCAAGGGCGAGCGCCGCGAGAAGCTCGGCATTGCGGTGGAGGGCGGCACGGAGTTCGGGGCGGATCATGCGGCGATCCGGGTCGGGGTGGCGAGCAGGAAGAGGGTGAAATCCTGCGCACGCCGGAAGCCGATGGCCTGATAGGCACGGGCGGCGACGTCGGAGGCGGCGAAGAGGACGGCGCGGGTCGCGCCTTTGGCACGAGCCTCGGCCAGATGCAGGGCCACGGCGCGGCGGGCGTAGCCCCGACCCCGCAGCGGCGCCGGGGTGTAGACGCCGCCGATCTGCACCATTCCGGGCAGGGTCGCGTTGAAGCCGGTCAGCGCGACCGGGCGACCTTCGTGCAGAAGCAGGCGGTGGCTGTCCTGCGCCATGTAGCTGGCAATGTCGACTTCGGCCTTGGCGCGTGCCTCGGGGCCGAAGCTGCCGAGCACTTCGCCGATGTAGGTCTCGCGCCAGCCGGTGACGAGCGCCAGGTCTTCGGGAAGAAGCGGGCAGAGGGTGGTTTCGGAAAGGTCGGGAAGGATCAGGTCGGCGAGATCGAGGACGAAGCCGGGCTCGTCGCGGTTGGTGGCGGCGGGCAGGTCGGCAAGGCCGAGGGCGTCGATGACGGGGCGCGCCGAGGCGGCGGGACCGATGGCCCCGGCGATGGTCTGGCCGGTCAGGGCGGCGGCAAGGGGCGCAAGGTCGGGGGTGCCGTCGAGATAGGGCAGCAGGTTGCCCGCGCGGGTCAGGGCGATGACGCTGCGGTCCAGGAGCCAGATGCGCAGGGCATGGTCGTGGGGGCTGGCGAAATCGCCCTTCGTCAGGCCGTGCGCGCCAAGGTTGGCAAGGGGAAACATCGCCTGGTCGCGTTGCGCGGTCAGGAAGGCGTGAATCGCCGGAAGGTCTGCGGGCGTCGCGTCGCGGATCATCGCCAGTCCCCGCAGGAAGCCTGCCAGAGCGTCAGGGCGGCGACGGCGGCGGTGTCGGCACGCAGGATGCGGGGGCCGAGCGAGAGGGGGGTGACGTTGGGCCGGGCGCGCAGTTTCGCGGCCTCGTCGGCAGAGAAGCCGCCCTCGGGGCCGATCAGGATGGCGGCGGGGCCTAGGGCCGGGGAGAGGGTCGCGGGCTGGCCAATCGCGGTTTCGTCGCACCAGTAGAGGCGGCGGTCGTCGGGCCATCTGGACAGGAACTTGTCGAGGTGCTGGAGGTCGGCGACTTCGGGGACATAGGTCGCGCCGCATTGTTCGGCGGCTTCGGTGGCGTGGGCTTGCAGGCGGTCCTGCCGGATACGTTCGGAGTTGGTGTGGCGGGTCTGGACCGGAAGGATGCGGGCGGCGCCAAGCTCCACCGCCTTCTCGACGATGAAGTCGGTGCGGGCCTTCTTGATCGGGGCGAAGAGGAGCCAGAGGTCGGGGGGAAGGTGGAGGGGTTTCGTCCGGGCGTCGCAGATGGCGATGGCCCCGCGTTTGCTGGCCTCGGCCAGAGTGGCGCGCCATTCGCCGTCGCGGCCGTTGAAGAGGAGAATCGCCGCGCCCGCCGAAAGCCGCATGACGCCGGTCAGGTAATGCGCCTGGTCCGGCGACAGGCGCACGGCTTGCCCCGGGGCAAGGGGCTGATCTACATAGAGCCTGATCTTCGCATCCATGAGCACGAACCTATGAGCCAAGCGCCCGAATTGCCAGAGGCCGCCCCCGACGCGAAGGTCGTGGCGGGACAGGTGGCCGACGCGCCGAAGGCGAACTGGGTGGACCTCTATGCCCCCGCACCGGCACGGCCCTATCTGCGGCTGAGCCGGGCGGACCGGCCGATCGGGACCTGGCTGTTGCTGATCCCCTGCCTCTGGGCGATTGCGCTGGCGGGGGGCGCGGGCGGGTTCCGGGCCTGGGACCTGTGGCTGGCGCTGTCCTGCGGCGTGGGGGCGTTCCTGATGCGCGGGGCGGGCTGCACCTGGAACGACATCACCGACCGGGACATCGATGCGCAAGTGGCACGGACGCGGTCGCGGCCCCTGCCCTCGGGTCAGGTGACGGTGAGGGGGGCGCTGGTCTGGATGGCGGTGCAGGCCTTGATCGCCGCCTGCATCCTGTTCAGCTACAACTGGCTGGCGGTGGGGTTGGGGGTGGCGTCGCTGGCGCTGGTCGCGATCTATCCCTTCGCCAAGCGCTTCACCTGGTGGCCGCAGGTCTTCCTCGGGCTCGCGTTCAACTGGGGTGCGCTTCTGGCCTGGGCGGCCCACGCGGGAGAGGTGCCCCCGGCGGCGGTGGCACTGTATCTCGGCGGGATCGCCTGGACGCTCTACTACGACACGATCTATGCCCATCAGGACATCGAGGATGACGCGCTGATCGGGGTGAAGTCGACGGCGCGGCTCTTCGGCGCGCAAACCCGCGCGTGGCTTTGGGGGTTCTTCGCGCTGACGCTTGTCCTATTCGCGCTGGCCGTGGTGCTGGCCCATGCCGGGGCCGGGCGTCCGCTGGCCTTTGTCGTGGCGCTGGCCGGGGTCTGGGCGATGGGGCTGCACATGGGATGGCAGATGCGGCAACTGGACCTCGACGATCCGGCCTCGTGCCGGACGACCTTCTGGTCGAACCGGGATGCCGGGCTGATCCCCGTGCCGTTTCTTGCCGTCGCCGCATGGCTTGGTTGAACCCGGGCGCGTGAACCCCTAGGAAGCAGGGGGCGCGCTGCCGTGCCTGAGTCTTTCGGAACCCAATTGCTGCTGCCCCACCTTCGCAAGCTCAACTCGACCACCCTGGCGCTGCTGGCCTATGTGCTGGCGGCGGCGGTGATGTTTTCGGTCGCCTACGGGGCGGCGCTGGTCATCGAATCGCGGACCGAAAAGGTGGTCACCGCCCGGCTGGCCGATGCGGGGATCGGCTGGATCACCGTCACGACCGACGGATTGCAGGTGCGCCTGACCGGCACCGCCCCGCGCGAGGCGGACCGCTTCCGCGCGGTGAACATGGTGGGCGCGCTGGTCGACACCTCGCGCATCCGCGACAGGCTGGACGTGGCGCCGACCACCGGGATCGAGGCGCCGAAGTTCAGCGTGCAGATGCTGCGGACCGAGGACGGCATCCAGCTGATCGGGCTGATGCCCGAGAAGCCGGGGCCGGATGGCCTGGGCGAGGCGCAGCTGACCCAGGAAGCGGCGGACCTGGCGCCGGGGACCGACCTGCCTGACATGATCGAGACCGCCGACTATCCGGCGCCGGAGACCTGGAATGCAGCCCTTGCCTTCGGGCTGGAAGCGCTGCGGCGGCTGGAGCGGTCGAAAATCTCGGTCGCGGCGGACCTGGTCGAGGTGACGGCGATTTCCGACAGCGAGGCGGAGAAGCGCAAGCTGGAAGGCGAGTTGCGCGGCATTGCGCCCGAGGGGGTGCGGCTGGTGCTGGACATCTCGGCCCCGCGGCCGGTGATCACGCCGTTCACCATGCGCTTCGTGGTCGATGCCGACGGCGCGCGGTTCGACAGCTGCTCGGCCGATACCGAACGCGCGCGGGGCCAGATCCTGCGGGCGGCGGCGGCGGCAGGCGTCGAGGGGTCGCCGGTCTGCCAGGTGGGGCTTGGCACGCCGACGCCCCGCTGGGCGGAGGCAGTGGGCCTCGCGATTGCGGCGGTGAAGGAGCTGGGATCGGGGTCGATCACCTTCTCCGACGCCGATGTGACGCTGCTGGCCGGAAGCGACGTGCCGCAGGAGACCTTCGACAAGGTGGTTGGCGACCTGGAGACCGGGCTGCCGGATGTCTTCTCGCTGACCTCGACGCTGGAGAAGAAGGAAACCGCGACGCAAGGGCCGGCGGAGTTCACCGCGACTCTGGGCGAGGACAAGAAGCTGGAGCTGCGCGGGCGGCTGACCGACGAGATGCAGCGGCAGGCGGTCGACGCTTTCGCGCGTTCGGCCTTCGCCGGGGCGGACGTGCGCACCGCGACGCGGGTGGACGCGGCGCTGCCCGACGGCTGGCCGGTCAGGGTGCTGGCGGGACTGAAGGCCCTGGCGGAAGTCGACCACGGCAAGCTTCTGGTCCGGGCCGACCTGGTCGAGGTGACGGGCGTCACCGGGTCGAAGGAGGCACGGGGCAAGATCACCCAGATCCTGTCCGAAGGACTGGGACAGGGCCAGACCTTCAAGGTGAACGTGCGCTACGACGAGGCGCTGGACCCGATCGCCAGCCTGCCTACGCCCGAGGAGTGCGTGGCAAACGTGAACGCGGTGATCGCGCGGACCAAGATCACCTTCACGCCGTCCTCGGCCGAGATCGCCACCACGGCGCGGCCGGTGCTGGACGAGCTGGCGACGATCCTGACCAACTGCCCGCCGATGCAGATGGAGATCGGCGGCCATACCGACAGTCAGGGCTCCGAGGGCGGCAATCAGGCCTTGTCCCAGGCCCGGGCCGAGGCGGTGCTGCTGGCGCTGCAGGGTCGCCGGGTCGATGTCTCGGGCATGACCGCCGTGGGCTATGGCGAGGCGCGGCCCATCGCCGACAACAAGACCGAGGACGGCCGCGAGGCGAACCGGCGGATCGAATTCGTGCTGAAAGGCGCGCAGGCCGCTGCCGATGCGGGTGCCGAGGCGACAACCCCGGCGGCGGACGGCACCGGGGCCCCCGCTCCCAAAGATGTCGCGGCCCCGGATTTTTCCGGCGACACCAGCCCGTCGGTCGCGCCGACCGAGAAAACCCTGGCTCCGAAGCCCCGCCCCGAAGGCCTGAAGGCCGAGGAATAGCCCATGAACCGCACCGAATTCGTCGTCGCCACCGCCATCATCCTGCTGGTCGCCTTTGCGATGGGCTGGTTCACCCACTGGGTCCTGCACCGCTTCACAAGGGTCAAGGGCGGCGATATGGCCGAGATGGACAAGCTGGCGCAATCCTTGCACGAGGCGGAAGAGCTGCGTGACCAGGCCTTGGCCTATCTGGAACAGCGCGAGGCGGAACTGACCAATCACATCAGCCAGACCGAGGCGGAGCTGAAGGCGGCGATGGAGGGGCTGCGCGACGCAAGGCACGAGGCCGAGGAGATGCGCGCCTATATCGAGCGGATGCACGCCAACGGGTGAGGGCAGCGATTTCCCTTCGGAAATCGGTTCGGAAATCCGTCGATTTCCGGTCGCGCCCAAGTCCAGTCGCAGGAGTATTTGATCAAACGCTGGCCTGATCACTTCCGGAAAACTGGACATCTCGTCCCCCGCGTGGCAGGCCATTCTACAATCAATGGAGGCCCACCATGCTCGATTCCGTGACCGACCTCGCGTCGCTTCTGAAAGACCCCTCGCTTCTGGTGTTCAAGTCCTATGTCGCCGGGGAATGGATCGCCGCCGATGACGGCTCGACCTTCACCGTGACCAACCCGGCGCGCGGCGACGTGATCTGCGAACTGCCGAACCTTGGCCGGGCGGAAGCCGCCCGCGCGATCAAGGCTGCCCATGCCGCGCATCGCGAATGGGCCAAGCGCACCGGTAAGGAGCGGGCGCAGGTGCTGCGCAAGTGGTTCGACCTGTGCATGGCGAACCAGGACGACCTGGCGACGATCCTGACCGCCGAGATGGGCAAGCCGCTGGCCGAGGCCAAGGGCGAGATCGCCTATGGCTCGTCCTACATCGAGTTCTATGGCGAGGAAGCCAAGCGCACCTATGGCGACATCATCCCCGGCCACCAGCGCGACAAGCGCATCCATGTGCTGAAGCAGCCGATCGGCGTGGCCGCCTCGATCACGCCGTGGAATTTCCCCAACGCGATGATCGCGCGGAAGGTGGCGCCGGCCCTGGCGGCGGGCTGCGGTTTCGTCGCGCGTCCGGCGGCGGAGACTCCGCTTTCGGCGCTGGCGCTGGCGGTTCTGGCCGAGCGGGCCGGGGTTCCGGCGGGGCTCTTCTCGGTGATCACCTCGAAGCGGTCGTCGGACATCGGGAAAGAGTTCTGCGAGAACCCGCTGATCCGCAAGCTGACCTTCACCGGGTCGACCGAAGTCGGGCGCATCCTGTTGAAGCAGGCGGCGGACCAGGTTCTGAAGTGCAGCATGGAGCTGGGCGGCAACGCGCCCTTCATCGTCTTCGACGACGCCGATCTGGATCTGGCGGTGGAAGGGGCGATGATCTCGAAATTCCGCAACAACGGCCAGACCTGCGTCTGCGCCAACCGGATTTATGTGCAGGCCGGGGTCTATGACGCCTTTGCGAAGAAGCTGACGGCGGCGGTCGAGAAGCTGTCGATCGGCGACGGGCTGAAGGCGGGCGTCACGACGGGGCCGCTGATCAACGAAGCCGCGATGGACAAGGTCGAGGAGCATATCGCCGACGTGCTGGCCGGGGGCGGCAAGGTCGTCACCGGGGGCAAGCGGCACGAGCTGGGCGGGTCGTTCTTCCAGCCGACGGTGGTGACCGGGGTGAAGCCCGACATGAAGGTCGCCCAGGAGGAAACCTTCGGGCCGCTGGCGCCGCTGTTCAAGTTCGACACCGAGGAAGAGGTGATCGAGATGGCGAATGCGACGATCTTCGGCCTCGCGTCCTACTTCTACGCCCGCGACATCGGGCGGATCACCCGGGTGCAGGAAGCGCTGGAATACGGGATGGTGGGCGTGAACACCGGCCTCATCTCCAACGAGATGGCGCCCTTCGGCGGGGTCAAGCAGTCGGGTCTGGGGCGCGAGGGGTCGCGGCACGGGATCGACGACTACATGGAGCTGAAGTACGTCTGCCTGTCGGTCTGAGACGGGCGGCAGGGAACACAGGGGGCGGCTTTCGGGCCGCCCTTTTCTTATTGTGCATTTACGCAGCCCTTTGCCGCAGTCCGGGGCCTCTGGAAGCCCGACGGGTGATGCACTAGCTTTTCGGTTCAGGTTCAACGGATGCAAGGTTTCGCCCATGCCGAACGACTATACCCCGCCGAAAGTCTGGACATGGGAGCAGCCTTCGGGCGGCACCTTCGCAAGCATCAACCGCCCCGTCGCCGGGCCGACGCATGAAAAGGCGCTGCCGGTGGGCAAGCACCCCTTGCAGCTTTACTCGCTGGCGACGCCGAACGGGATCAAGGTGACGATCCTGCTGGAGGAGTTGCTGGAAGCGGGCCATGACGCGGAATACGACGCCTGGCTGATCGAGATCGGCAAGGGTGACCAGTTCGGCTCGGGTTTTGTCGAGGTGAACCCGAATTCCAAGATCCCGGCGCTGATGGATCACGGGGTGAAACCGGCGCAGCGGGTGTTCGAGAGCGCCTCGATCATGCTGTATCTGGCCGAGAAGTTCGGGGGCGCCTTTATCCCGAAGGACCCGTCGCAGCGGACCGAGATGTTCAGCTGGCTCTTCTGGCAGATGGGCTCGGCCCCCTTCGTCGGGGGCGGCTTCGGGCATTTCTACGCCTATGCGCCGGTGAAGATCGAATATGCGATCAACCGCTATGCGATGGAGACGAAGCGGCAGCTGGACGTGCTGGACCGGCATCTGGCGACGCATGACTGGATGGCGGGGGAATATTCGCTGGCCGACATGGCGATCTATGCCTGGTACGGCAGCCTGGTGCTGGGCCGGGCCTACAACGCGGCCGAGTTCCTGGATGCCGACAGCTACAGGAACGTGGTCGCCTGGGCGAAGCGGATCGAGGCGCGGCCGGGGGTGATCCGGGGCCGCAAGGTCAACCGCACCTGGGGCGAGGCCTGGGAGCAGCTGCCCGAACGCCATTCGGCGGCGGATTTCGACGCGCTGCCGAAAGCACCCGTGTAAGCGTTCCCCGGGGAGCGCCTGTCGCAACCCGCTGATCTGCAACGTGTTATCCCATAGCAGCGCCGCGCTTTCCCCTAGCGCGGCGCTGATTTTGCCTAGCGTGGCCAGGATGCCCATAACCAGTGGCATCGAACCCGAGCTGCTTCGGGAAACCACGAAAGGACATGACATGCTGCTCTCTGTCACGAAAGCGAAGACCACCCTGATCGCCGGCCTGACCGCGCTTTCCATCGCCGCTGTTCCCGCCACCCCGGCGCTGGCCTGGGGCGACAAGGAACAGGGCTTCGTCGCCGGGGTCGCCACGGCGGTGATCGTCGACGAGCTGCTGAAGAACAACCGCAAGGCCCGGCTTTACGACCGCGGCTATACCGCCGGTCCGACCTATGTCGAGCCGCGCCCGGTCTACAGCGAGCCGGTCCGCACCAGCTCGATCTACGCCACCCCGGCGGCGCGGGCGTTCCAGAGCTATTCGCTGAGCGAGCGCAAGGCGATCCAGCGCAACCTGCGCGCCTATGGCTATTATCGCGGCGGGATCGACGGGTCGTTCGGGCCCGGCACCTACAATGCCGTGGCCGCCTATGCCCGCGACGAAGGCCAGAGCATCAGGTCGAACGCCGCCGCCTATGGCGTCTACGACGGGCTGCTCTACTGACCGCTTCCCCTTGGTCGGCAAGACTCACAAACCCGTCGTCCCCGGCCCGGCACCCGTCCGGGCCGGGGATCTTTTTGTCCGGGGCAAGGATTTCCGCGCCCGGCCCAAGGCCCGATCCAAGGATTGCCCTTCCACGCGCGTCCCAGATAACGTGATGCTGATGGACACGCCCGACGAGATGCTGGCAATGGCTGCGGCCCAGGGCGACCGGGCGGCCTTTGCCGTGCTGGTCGGGCGGCACTACGACCGCATTCATGGCCTCGCCTGGCGGCTGACGGGCGTGAAGGCGGAAGCCGAGGACCTGACCCAGGACGTCTGCGCGGCGCTGCCGTCGAAGTTGCGGAACTGGCGCGGCGAGGCGGGGTTCACCACCTGGCTGTACCGCGTG
>NZ_JAYRPN010000037.1:0-2102 GCF_041911175.1 Tabrizicola sp. | reverse complement strand
GGGTTTCACACCCCCGCACCCCCGTGGGATATTTGTCCCAGTATGAAAGGGAGAGAGTCGTGCAGGCCGAGATGATCATCACCAATGCGAAGGTCCTGACGATGGACGAGGGGCGTCCGCGGGCCGAGGCGGTGGCGCTGGCGGGCGGGCGCATCCTGGCGGTCGGGAGCCGCGCCGAGGTGGAGGCGCTGGCGGGGCCGGGCTGCCGGGTGGTGGATGCCGGGGGGCGGACGCTGCTGCCGGGATTCGTGGAAAGCCACCTGCATCTGGTGCTGGGCGGCAACGAGCTGTCGCAGTTGCAGCTGGGCGGGGTGGCGGGGTTCGATGATCTGGCGCGGGCCTTCCGGGCCTATGCCATGCAGAACCCCGACCTGCCGCTGCTGATGGCGCAGGGGGCGGCTTATGAGATTCTGGAGCATCCGGTCACGCGGGCCGATCTGGACCGGGTGCTCGGCGACCGACCGATCGCGATGATGTCGCCGGACCATCACACGGTCTGGGCCAATACGCCGGCGCTGCGGGCGGCGGGCCTGCTGCACGGGGCGGCGATGCCCACCGGGCATGTGGTGGTGATGGGCGCGGACGGGACGGCGACGGGGGAGTTGCTGGAGTTCGAGGCCTTCTCGCCGGTGCTGGCGCTGACCGGCGACCTGCACCTGCAGCTTGGCATCGCGACGGGGGGCGAGCCGGAGCCCTGGCCCTCGCCCGAGCAGCGCGCGAAGGACAAGGAGAAGGTGGCGGCGGGCCTCGCGCATTGCGCGGCGCACGGGATCACCAGCATGGTGAACATGGACGGCAACCGCTACACCTGCGTGCTTCTGCAGGAGATGGAGGCCGAGGGGCGGCTGACGGCGCGGGTCAAGGTGCCCTTCCACTTCAAGCCGCATATGGCGCTGGCGGAGCTGGAGCGGGCTTCTGCGATGGCGGCGGAGTTCCGGGGCGACTGGGTGACCAGCGGTTTCGTCAAGATGTTCATGGACGGGGTGGTGGACAGCCGCACGGCGTTCATGCTGCACGACTATCCGGGGACGACCGAGCGGGGCGCGCCGCTCTTCGAGCACGAGCGGTTCAAGGACATCTGCCGCGAGATTTCGGCGAGGGGTCTGCAGATCGCGGTCCATGCCATCGGCGACGGGGCGGTGCGGCAGACCATTGACGGCTATGAGGCGGCGGGGCGGCCCGACCTGCGGCACCGGATCGAGCACATCGAGCTGATCGACCGGGCCGACGTGCCCCGGCTCGGGGCGCTGGGGATCACGGCCAGCGTGCAGCCGCCGCATCCGCCGGGCGCGATGGATTTCCCGATGTCGACGATGGACCACGTCTTTCATCGGGAGCGCTGGCGCGATGCCTACCTGACCCGGACGCTGACCGAACACGGGGCGGCGCTGGCTTTCGCCTCCGACTGGCCGGTGACGGATGTGAGCGTGATGCGCGGCATCCAGGCGGCGCTGACCCGGGTGCCCTATGAGGGCTGCCAGGACGAGAGGGTCGGGCTGATGCAGGTCTTGCACGCCTATACTGCGGGCGGGGCCTGGGCTGCGCATCGGGAGGGGCTGACGGGGGTGCTGAGGGCGGGGATGGCGGCCGACCTGGTGCTGATCGACGGCGATATCGAGGCGATTCCGGCGGAAGATCTGGGCCGGACGGGAATCGCGCTGACGATTGCCGGGGGCAGGGTGACGCATGACGGGGCCCGGCTGTAGGGTGCGACAACCCGTCGTGCCTGTCAGTGTATTGAAAACAAAAGGAAAAACGCTTCTTCGGAAAAAATCGTCATCTTCCCGTCATTTTCCGCTTGCGGCCCTCGGGGTCGGTGCGTAAAAGCCCCCTCACCGAAACGGAACGGCGGCGGAAACGAAGCCGGGAAGGATCGGAAGCGGTCACGAAAGCCGCGAAATCCTGGAGGCAAGATGGCAGTTACGCCAGAAGTTCTGGTGTGCTGCGTGTTTTGTGTCCGCGCTCTTTGACATTGATGGAATATGAAGGGATATGCGGGCGGTTTGGGCGCATCGGCGTCTGAATACGAGCATATCGGCCTACTAGGGGAGCGGGGGAACCTGCCGACCGATGATGTAGGTGTCAGCTTCACTACTTGTGGG
>NZ_JAYRPN010000036.1:0-49689 GCF_041911175.1 Tabrizicola sp. | reverse complement strand
GGCGCTGGCGCTGGCCGGGCTGGTGATGCGGGCCTTTGGCCATCTGTCGCCGCAGGCGGTCGCGCAGCGCCTGCCGTCGCTTCGGGTCGAGGCGGCGAGCCGGGTCCGGGCGGCCGGGGCGGCGGGGCGCGGGATTCGGGTCGGCAGCGGCGAGGTGGAGGCTGGCGGTGTGGAGCCGTCCCATGCCGGGTTCTTCGGGCTGGATGTGCACCGGCTGCGGCACCGGCGCTTCGACGGGGGGATGAGCCCCTGGCTGACGCGTGAGGTCTTCGTGGTGGGCGATGCGGTGACGGTGCTGCCCTATGACCCGGTGCGCGACCGGGTGCTCCTGGTCGAGCAGATGCGGATGGGGCCGCTGGGGCGGGGCGATCCCTTGTCCTGGCAGCTTGAGGCCATCGCGGGGCGGATCGATCCCGGCGAGACGCCGGAGGACGCGGCGCGGCGCGAGGCGGTGGAAGAAGCCGGGCTGGTGCTGGGGGCGCTGGAGAAGGTGGCGGAATACTACCCGACGCCGGGGGCGGTGACGGAGTATCTCTATTCCTACGTCGCGATTGCTGACCTGCCCGATGGGGTTGCGGGGGTCTTCGGTGCGGCGGAGGAGGCGGAGGATATCAAGGGGCACCTGATGTCGTTCGACCGGCTGGTCGAGGTCATGGCGGCGGGGGAGATCGGCAATGCGCCGTTGCTGCTGACCGTGTTGTGGTTGCAGCGGGAGCGGGGGCGGTTGCGGGGATTGACGGGGTAAGGTGGGTGCAACCCACCGTATTTACAGATACAATCCCACCCACGCGCCGTTCTTCGCCGAGGACCGGGCGCAGGCGTCGACGAAGGCCACGCCTTCGAGGCCCTCTTTCAGGCCGGGGAAGGTGGTGCCCGCAGGGACCGGGGTGCCGGTCTTGGCGGCGCGGATGGCGCGGGCGGCCTCGGTATAGATGTTGGCGAAGCCTTCGAGGTAGCCCTCCGGGTGGCCGGGGGGGACGCGGGTGACGCGGGCAGCCTCGGGGCCGGAGCCGGCGCCGCCGCGGGTCAACTTGCGCTTGGGCTGGCCGAAGGGGGTGAACCAGAGGTAGTTCGGGTCTTCCTGCGCCCATTCGAGGCCGCCTTTCGAGCCGTAGACGCGGAGGCGGAGGCCGTTCTCGTTGCCCGGCGCGACCTGGCTGCACCAGAGCATGCCCTTGGCCCCGCCCTGGTAGCGCATCAGGACATGGCCGTTGTCGTCGACCCGGCGACCGGGGACGAAGGAGCTGAGGTCGGCGGCGAGCGTGTCGAGGGTCAGGCCGGAGACAAAATTCGCCAGGTTGAAGGCATGGGTGCCAATGTCGCCGGTCGAGCCGCCGACGCCGGAGCGGGCGGGATCGGTGCGCCAGTCGGCCTGCTTGTTGTCGACGGGTTCGGTGAGCCAGTCCTGGATGTATTCGACGTTCACCAGCCGGATCTCGCCGAGGTCGCCATTGGCGATCATCGCCTTGGCCTGCCGGACCATCGGATAGCCGGTGTAGTTGTGGGTCAGCGCGAAGACCACGCCCGAGGCTTCGGCGGCCTTCGCCAGTTTCTTCGCCTCGGGCAGGGTGGCGGTCAGGGGCTTGTCGCAGATCACATGGATGCCGCGTTTCAGGAACTGCATCGCGACCGGGGCGTGCATGTGGTTCGGGGTGACGATGGCGACCGCGTCGATGCCGTCCTTGCGGCGGGATTCCTTTGCGGCCATCTCGGCAAAGCTGGTGTAGGCGCGGGGCACGCCAAGGTCCTGCGCCGAGGCGAGGGCTTTTTCCGGGTTGGATGAGAAAGCGCCCGCAACCAGTTCATATTGATCGTCGATCCGCGCGGCGATGCGGTGGACCGCGCCGATGAAGGCATCGCGTCCGCCGCCGACCATGCCGAGGCGGAGACGTTCTGGACGGGCGGTGTGGGCGGCGTCGATCATGGGGTCACTCCAGTCCAAGCATGCGTCTGTTAGCGGCAACATCAGTACCCGCATCCGCGAAATCGTCAAAGGCCTTCTCGGTCACGCGGATGATATGGGCATCAACGAAGGCGGCCCCTTCGCGGGCGCCGTCCTCGGGGTGTTTCAGGCAGCATTCCCATTCCACAACTGCCCAGCCGTCGAAGCCGTATTGCGTGAGCCTGGAGAAGATGCCGCCGAAATCGACCTGCCCGTCACCCGGCGAGCGGAAGCGGCCCGCGCGGTTCACCCAAGGTTGGAAGCCGCCGTAGACGCCCTGGCGGCCGGTCGGGTTCAGCTCGGCATCCTTGACGTGGAACATCTTGATCCGGTCGTGGTAGATGTCGATATGATCAAGGTAATCAAGGTGTTGCAGGACGTAATGCGAGGGGTCGTAAAGCATGTTGGCGCGGGGGTGGCCCTTCACGCGGTCGAGGAACATCTCGAAGCTGATGCCGTCGTGCAGGTCCTCGCCGGGGTGGATTTCGAAAGCAAGGTCGACGCCGCAGTCTTCGGCATGATCCAGGATCGGCAGCCAGCGGCGGGCAAGCTCGTCGAAGGCCTCTTCCACCAGCCCGGCGGGGCGCTGCGGCCAGGGGTAGAGATAGGGCCAGGCCAGCGCGCCGGAGAAGGTGGCCTGCGCGGTCAGGCCGAGGTTCTTCGACGCGGTCAGCGCCTTCTTGACCTGATCCACCGCCCAGTCCTGCCGGGCCTTTGGGTTGCCCCGCACGGGTGGGGCGGCGAAGCCATCGAAGGTGGTGTCATAGGCGGGGTGGACGGCGACGAGCTGGCCTTGCAGGTGGGTGGAAAGCTCGGTCACCTCAAGCCCGGCGTCCTTCGCAATTCCCTTGAACTCATCGCAGTAGGCTTTTGAAGTGGCTGCCTTTTCCAGGTCGAAGAGCCGCGCGTCCCAGCTGGGAACCTGCACGCCGAGATAGCCGCAATCGGCGGCCCATTTCGTGATCTCTCCCCAGGAATCGAACGGCGCCGCGTCGCCCGCGAACTGCGCCAGGAACAGGGCCGGGCCCTTGATCGTCTTCATCGTTGTCCTCCGTTTCGGGTCCTAGCCGCCCGGTTCCACCGTGACCGGCACTTCCAGCCCCTGCCGTTCGGTCCAGTCGCGCTTGTCGATCCTTGCCACCAGCGCGCGGGCCAGGAATTCCCCGGCGCGGCCCACGTCTTCCCGGATGATCAGGATGTCCTGCCGGAAGCGGCGGAGCATCGGCACCGCCTCTTTTGCGACGACGTCGAAGTCGCGGCCCAGCACGCGACCGCTGCGTTCGGCGGCGGCGATGGCGGCCATCCCGGCGGTGGTCGAGCCGAGGAGCAGGCCGTCCGGCGGATCGGGTTCGGCGAAGCGCGCGGCGACGGCGGCCTCGATCGCGTCGCCACCGGCGTCAGAGGTCACGCGGTCGGTGACTTCGAAGGGCGGGCCGAGGCGCAGGGCCTCGTCCGTGAAGCCGTGGATCATGTGGCTGGCATACATGTGCGAGCGCGGCGGTGCGACGAGGTAGAGCCGTTTCCGGCCCCGTTCGGCCAAAGCGCGGGCGCCGAGGCGACCGAAGGCCTCGTTGTCGAAG
The DNA here is from genome assembly GCF_041911175.1 of Tabrizicola sp. GTDB lineage: Bacteria > Pseudomonadota > Alphaproteobacteria > Rhodobacterales > Rhodobacteraceae > Tabrizicola. The sequence goes on along the minus strand of NZ_JAYRPN010000036.1, from coordinate 46,167 downwards.
TCGTAGTAGAGGTGGTCGATCCCCATCGCGCTGCGGCCATGTGCAGCGAAGGGGAAGCCGTGGTCCTGCATGTAGCGCAGGCGCGGGTCGTCCGCCTTGGTCTGGTTCAGGATGATCCCGTCGGCGCTGCCGGTCTCGACGATGTAGCGGATCGGCTCCATCGGGTCCTGGTCGGGAAAGAAGGGCATCACGACGAGGTGGTAGGCGGTGCCGCGGAGCGCGGCGGCGATGGAATAGATCAGCCGCGAGGTGTGGTTCATGATGTCGCTCTCGGTCGAGAGCACCAGGGCGATGACATTGGTCTTGCCGGTGCGCAGGCGGACCCCGGCGCGGTTCGGGCGGTAGCCGAGGCGGGCGGCGGTCTCGCGCACCCGGCGCTTGGTCTCCTCGCCGATGTCGGGGGCGTCCTTCAGCGCGCGGGAGACGGTGGCGACGGCAAGGCCGGTCGCGGCGGCGATGGTCTTGAGCGTGGGGCGCTCGGGCTCCGAATCGGGGGGCAGGTGGGGGACGCGGTCAGCGGGCGGCAGCATGGGTGCCATCCTTTGGCCTGCGGGGAATGACGGGGCGGAGGGCGGGCCGCCTTGCCGATTCGGCTGGTAGCGCTACCATTGCAGTCGCAGAAACCTGCCGCGACGGGTGGCGGGAAAATGCCAGTCGTTGGGATGGTTTGGCGGCGGTATCGCGGTGCAGCATCGGTTTGGTCCGGCCCGTTTTCCGGCCCCGAAGGCGCGGATCATTGCAGCCATGAAAACTTCTGCGCGGGGCGGCGACAAGCGAAAAGATTGGTTGATCGGCAAATCTGTAACGTTATAGGCTGCATCTATAACGATTTAGAAACCGGGAGGAACGGATGAAACTGACGAAACTGACGGCAGTGCTGTGCGTATCGGCGGCGATGCCCGCCTTTGCGACCGAGCTGGAAGTGACGCATTGGTGGACCAGCGGCGGCGAGGCGGCGGCGGTGGCCGAACTGGCCAAGGCCTTCGATGCGACCGGGAACAAATGGGTCGACGGGGCGATTGCCGGGTCCGGCGATACCGCGCGTCCGATCATGGTGTCGCGCATCACCGGCGGCGATCCGATGGGGGCGACGCAGTTCAACCACGGCCGCCAGGCGGAAGAGCTGGTCGAAGCCGGGCTGATGCGCAACCTTGACGATGTGGCCAAGGCGGAAAACTGGGCTGCGGTGATCAACCCGCCGTCGCTGCTGGAAGGCTGCACGCTGGACGGCCATATCTATTGCGTGCCGGTGAACATCCATGCCTGGCAATGGCTGTGGCTGTCGAACAAGGCCTTTGCCGATGCCGGCATTCCGGTGCCGACCGACTGGAACGGCCTGGTCGCCGCCGCGCCCGCGCTGGAAAAGGCCGGGATCGTTCCGCTGGCCGTGGGGGCGCAGGGCTGGCAGCAGACCGGGCTGTTCAACAACCTGCTGCTCGCCATCGGCGGCAAGGACCTGTACCTGAAGATCAACAAGGATCATGACGCCGAAGCCGCTGCCGGGCCGGAGATGGCCAAGGTCTTCGCGGCGCTGGCCGATGCGCGCAACATGACCAAGGGCGCGAATGTGCAGGACTGGAACCAGGCCACCAACATGGTGATCACCGCCAAGGCGGCGGCGCAGTCGATGGGGGACTGGGCGCAGGGCGAGTTCCAGGTCGCCGGGCAGGTCGCGGGCACCGATTATACCTGCCTCGTCGGGCTGGGGATGCCGGACCCCTTCATCACCACCGGCGGCGACAGCTTCTATTTCCCCAAGCTGGACGACCCGGAAAAGTCGAAGGCGCAGGAGCAGCTGGCCTCGATCATGCTGTCGCCGGAAACGCAGGTGGCGTTCAACCTGAAGAAAGGCTCGATGCCGGTGCGCGGAGATGTGGACCTGAGCGCGGCCAACGACTGCATGAAGAAGGGGCTGGAGGTGCTGAAGGCCGGCAACGTGATCCAGAGCACGGATGAATTGCTGAGCCCCGACACCACGACGCAGCTGAACGACCTGGTGACGCAGTTCTTCGCCAACGACAGCATCACCCCCGAGCAGCTGCAGGCGGACTATGCGGCGGTGATCGGCACCGCCGACTAGGCCTCCGGGCACAGGGAGACCGGTCCGGCAGTGCGCCGGGCCGGTTGCCGCTGCGGAACCGGCCGGGCCGGGCACCATCAGTATCCATCGGGCGAGGTGGGCAGGCCAGTCACGGGCGGGCCGCTGCCAGAGCCAGGACCAGGGGGCGGATATGTCAGACGTCCGGCGGCCCAGCCGTCTTTTCAAGAATCTCAGCGCCAAGCTTGCCTCGCTGCCGATGGTGCTGACCGCGCTGGTGGTGTTCCTGGGCGGAACATTGTGGACGGTCCTGTATTCCTTCACCGATTCCAAGCTGTTGCCCCGCCTGCGCTTCGTCGGGCTGGACCAGTATGAACGGCTGTGGGCAACGGAGCGCTGGCTGGTGTCGATCCAGAACCTGGCGATCTACGGGCTGTTGTCGCTGGTGTTCAGCTTTGTCATCGGCTTCGTGCTTGCGGCGCTGCTGGACCAGAAGATCCGGTTCGAAAGCGCCTTCCGCACGATCTTCCTGTATCCGTTCGCGCTGTCCTTCATCGTCACCGGGCTGGTGTGGCAATGGATCCTGAACCCGGATTTCGGCGTGCAGCAGATCGTGCGCGATCTGGGCTGGACGAGCTTCACCTTCGATCCGCTCTACAACGCGGACATCGTGATCTACGGCGTGCTCTTCGCCGGGCTTTGGCAGGGCACCGGGCTGATCATGTGCCTGATGCTGGCGGGCTTGCGCGGCATCGACGAGGATGTGTGGAAGGCGGCCCGCGTCGACGGCATCCCGATGTGGAAGACCTATCTGTTCATCGTCATCCCGATGATGCGCCCGGTGTTCATCACCACGCTGGTGATCGTGATGAGCGGCATCGTCCGGGTCTACGACCTGGTGGTGGCGCAGACCGGCGGGGGGCCGGGCATCGCCTCGGAAGTGCCGGCCAAATACGTCTACGAGTTCATGTTCCGGGCGCAGAACCTTGGCCAGGGCTTTGCCGCCTCGACGATGATGCTGCTGAGCGTGGCGATCGTGCTGATTCCCTGGGCCTATTTCGAATTCGGAGGGAAGAAGCATGGCTGACCACGCAACCCGGGCCTTTGCGGCGGGCGAGCCGCGCGGGACCCGGCCCCGGCGGGCACTTTCGGGCCGCAACATCATGATTTACGGTAGTCTTGGCGTGGTGGCGCTGTACTACATGCTGCCGCTTTACGTCATGGTGGTGACGTCGCTGAAGGGAATGCCGGAAATCCGGCTGGGCAACATCTTCGCGCCGCCGGTCGAGATCACCTTCCAGCCCTGGGTCAAGGCCTGGTCAGAGGCCTGCACCGGCCTGAACTGCGATGGCCTGAGCCGGGGGTTCTGGAATTCGGTGCGGATCACCGTGCCCTCGGTGGTGTTGTCGATCATCATCGCCTCGGTCAACGGCTATGCGCTGGCGAACTGGCGGTTCAAGGGGGCGAATGCCTTCTTCACCATCCTGATCTTCGGGGCCTTCATCCCCTATCAGGTGATGCTGTACCCCCTGGTGATCCTGCTGCGCGAGATGGGCATCTACGGCACGCTCTGGGGCCTGATCCTGGTGCACACGATCTTCGGGATGCCGATCCTGACGCTGCTGTTCCGCAACTATTTCACCTCGATCCCCGAGGAGTTGTTCAAGGCCGCCCGCGTTGATGGGGCGGGGTTCTGGGGCATCTACTTCCGCATCATGCTGCCGATGAGCCTGCCGATCTTCGTCGTCGCGCTGATCCTGCAGGTCACGGGGATCTGGAACGATTTCCTGTTCGGGGTCGTCTTCACCAAGCCGGACCTCTACCCGATGACGGTGCAGCTGAACAACATCGTCAACTCGGTCCAGGGGGTGAAGGAATACAACGTCAACATGGCCGCGACGATGCTGACGGGCCTGGTGCCGCTGGTGATCTACTTCGTCTCTGGGAAATTGTTCGTGCGCGGTATCGCCGCCGGTGCCGTGAAAGGCTGACACATGGGACATTCGATCGAAGTCAAGGACCTGACGCTGAGCTTCGGCTCGGTGTCGGTGTTGAAGAACATGAATCTCGACGTGGCGGAGGGCGAGTTCGTGGTCCTGCTGGGGCCTTCGGGCTGCGGGAAGTCGACGCTGCTGAACTGCCTCGCGGGGCTTCTGGACATCACCGACGGGCAGATCTGGATCAAGGGGAAGAACGTCACCTGGTCCGAGCCTTCGGAGCGCGGGATCGGGATGGTGTTCCAGTCCTACGCTTTGTATCCCCAGATGACGGTCAGGGGGAACCTGTCCTTCGGGCTGAAGAACGCGCGCGTTCCGCAACCTGAGATCGACAAGCGGATCGCCCGGGCGGCGGAAATCCTGCAGATCCAGCCGCTTCTGGACCGGAAACCGGCAGCGCTGTCGGGCGGTCAGCGGCAGCGCGTCGCCATCGGGCGGGCCTTGGTGCGCGACGTGGACGTGTTCCTGTTCGACGAGCCGTTGTCGAACCTGGACGCCAAGCTGCGCAGCGAGCTGCGGGTCGAGATCAAGCGCCTGCACAACGCGCTGGGCAACACGATGGTCTATGTGACCCACGACCAGATCGAGGCGCTGACGCTCGCCGACCGGATCGCGGTGATGAAGGGGGGCGTGATCCAGCAGCTTGCGGCCCCGCAAGAGATCTACAACCGCCCGTCGAACCTGTTCGTGGCGGGCTTCATCGGCAGCCCGTCGATGAACTTCCTGAAGGGGAAGACGGTAGACGCGGGCCGGGCCTTCCAGTTCGGAGCCACGAAGATCGACCTCGCGGGCTATGACGGCGGGGCGGTGCTGGAGCGGGACCAGGCGATCCTGGGCGTCAGGCCGGAGCATATCACGGTGTCGACGACGCCGCTGTCGGGCCCGTCGATCCCGGCGGAGGTGGAGATCGACGAGCATCTGGGGGCGGACAGCCTGCTGTGGCTCAAGGCCGAAGGCGCGAACATGAGCGTTCGGGTGCCGGTCGAGGGGCGTTTGCCTCCCGGCACGAAGGTGCATCTGGGGCTCGATATCCCCAAGGCCTCGCTCTTCGACGCGAAGACGGAGCAGAGGATCTGACCATGTCCGCACCCCCCTTCCCGGCGCCCGTTTTCACGTCCCACGACCTCCATTCCGTCCCCTTGGGCGGCTGACGAAAGGCAGATCCATGTTCAGCTATCAGCTCTATTCCTCGCGCAACTTCCCGCCGATGTCGCGGACCTTCGAGATGGTGTCGAAGGCGGGCTACACCGCCGTCGAAGGCTACGGCGCGCTTTATGCCGACGATGCGGCGGTGGCGGCTACGCAGGCGGGCCTCAGGGCCACCGGGCTGACGATGCCGACCGGGCACTTTGGCCTGCAGCAGCTGGAAACCGAGGTCGACAAGGTGCTGGGCATCGCCCGTGCCCTGAAGATGGAGCGGCTTTATTGCCCCTATGTCATGGCAGAGGACCGGCCTGGGGACGCGGCGGGATGGCAGGCTTTCGGCGCGCGGCTGCAGAAGGCGGGGGCACCCTACAAGGCGGCGGGCTACGGCTTCGGCTGGCACAACCACGACTTCGAGTTCAAGGCGCTGGCCGATGGTTCGATCCCGCAGGACCGCATCTTCGAGGGCGGGCCGGGGCTGGAATGGGAGATGGACGTGGCCTGGGTGATCCGGGGCGGGGCCGACCCGCTGGCCTGGATCGAGCGCTACAAGGACCGGATCACCGCCGCGCATGTGAAGGACATCGCGCCCGCGGGCCAGAACGCGGACGAGGACGGCTGGACGGACGTGGGCCACGGGACGGTGGACTGGCCCGCGATCATGGCCGCGCTGCGGAAGATCGGGGTCCGGCATTTCGTCATGGAACACGACAATCCGAAGGACGACGCGCGGTTCGCAACCCGCTCCATCGCGTCGGCCAAGGCATTCTGAGGGAACGACAAATGGCAAATCTTGGTATCGGCATCATCGGGGCGGGCAACATCTCGACCAGCTATCTGCGGCTTGCCCCGCTGTTCAAGGGGCTGGAGGTGCGGGCTGTCGCCGACGTGAACATGGACGCGGCAAAGGCGCGGGGCGAGGAGTTCGACGTCCGCGCGCAGTCGGTCGATGATCTGCTGGCCAGCAAAGACTTGGATGTGGTGATCAACCTCACCATTCCCGACGCGCATTACGCGGTGACGAAGCGCATCCTGGAGGCAGGCAAGCACGCCTATTCCGAAAAGCCGCTGGTGCTGACGTTGGAACAGGGTGTTAACCTGCGCGATCTGGCAAAGGCGAAGGGGCTGGCGGTGGGTTGCGCGCCGGATACGTTCCTGGGCGGCGCGCACCAGCAGGCGCGGGCCGCGCTGGACGAGGGGCGGGTGGGCCAGATCACTGCGGGCTCGGCAGCGGTGCTGAACCACGGAATGGAGCATTGGCATCCGAACCCGGATTTCTTCTTCCTGCCGGGGGCCGGGCCGATGCTGGACCTCGGGCCCTATTATGTGGCGGACCTGATCAACTTCCTTGGCCCGGTGGCGCGGGTGGGGGCGCTGACCTCTTCCGCGCAGGCGGAGCGGCGGATCTCGAACGGCCCGCGCGATGGCGAGACGGTGCCGGTGAAGACGCCGACCAACATCCATGCGCTCTTGGAATTCCACAGCGGGGCGACGATCACCCTGTCGACCAGCTGGGATGTCTGGCACCACAAGCGCAATCATTTCGAGCTGTATGGGACGGAAGGCACGCTTTATGTCCCCGACCCGAACTTCTTCGGCGGCACGGTCGAGATCGGTGGCAAGGATGGCAGCCTGACCGAGCTTCCGCCCTGGGACCATCCGTTCGGGGTGCCGAACCAGGAGCACGGGGATCGCGGGCCGCTGGCGAACTACCGGACGGCGGGGCTGGCCGACATGGTCGCGGCCTTGCAGGAGGGGCGCGATGCGCGCTGCTCGCTGGAGCGGACGCTGCACGGGGTGGAGGTGATGACCGCCTGCCTGAAATCGGGCGAGACCGGGCAATTCGTGACGCTCACCACCACCTGCACCCGGCCTGCCGCGCTGTCACCCGCCGAGGCCCGGGCGCTGCTGCGCTGACCAACCGGCCTGCCCGGCCTCACCCGACCGGGCGGGCCTTCGCATGAAGAGGCTGAGAATGCTGGAAAATCCGGTGATCCGCGGCTTCAACGCCGACCCCAGCTTCTGCCGGGTGGGCGAGGATTACTACATCGCCACCTCGACCTTCGAATGGTATCCGGGGGTGCAGATCCACCACTCGCGCGATCTGGTGAACTGGCGGCTGGTGGCGCGGCCCTTGCGGCGGGCGCGCCAGCTCGACATGCGCGGCAACCCCGACAGCTGCGGCATCTGGGCGCCCTGCCTTTCCCATGCCGACGGGCGGTTCTGGCTGGTCTATACGGATGTGAAGCGGCTGGACGGGGCCTTCAAGGACGCGCACAACTACATCGTCACCTGCGCCACGGTGGAGGGCGACTGGTCGGACCCTGTCTACGTCAATTCCTCGGGCTTCGACCCCTCGCTCTTCCATGATCGGGACGGGCGGAAGTGGTTCCTGAACATGCGCTGGAACCACAGGGGCAGGGGCACGGGGCTGAACCCGGCGCACGACAGTTTTGACGGGATCGAGCTGCAGGAATGGCACCCGGAGGAGGGGCTGCTGGGCGAGGTCACGACAATCTACACCGGGACGGACCTCGGCCTGACCGAGGCGCCGCATCTCTTCCGGCGGGGCGACTGGTATTACCTGACGACTGCCGAAGGGGGCACCGGCTATGACCATGCGGTGACGCTGGCGCGGGCGAGGGACATCCGGGGGCCGTATGAGACGCATCCGGCGCAGCATGTCCTCACGGCGCGGTTCAATCCGGAGAACCCGATCCAGCGGATGGGGCATGGGCAGTATGTCGAAGGCCATGACGGGCGGCACTGGCATTCGTTCCTGTGCGGACGACCGCAGCAGGGGCCTCGGGGGCCGTTCTGTGCCACGGGGCGCGAGACGGGGCTGGCCGAGGTGGTCTGGCGCGACGGCTGGCTGTGGCTGAAGGACGGGGGGATGGTGCCGCCCTCGACCATCGACCTGCCGGTCGCGCGGCAGGTGCCGGGGGCGGTGGAATATGACTTCACCGGCGCGGCCCTGCCGGGGGATTTCCAGTGGCTACGGACGCCGGAGCCTGAGCGCCTTTTCACCCTGACCGGCAGCGCCTTGCGGCTGATCGGGCGGGAGAGTCTTGGGTCCTGGTTCGAGCAGTCGCTGGTCGCGCGGCGTCAGGATGAGGCGGCTTATGACGCGGAATGCGATCTGATCGCCGACCCGCCCAACTGGCAGCGGGCGGCGGGGCTGATCACCTATTACAACCGGCACAAGTTCCATGCGGCGCTGGTGACTCGGGAAGCGGGCGCGCGGGTGGTGGTGCTGGTTTCCTGCGAGGGCGACTGGCCGGGCGAGGCGCTGACCTTCCACGGGCGGTTCCCGGTGGCGGAGGGCAAGTTCACGCTGGGGGTGACGGTGGACCGGGCGGTGCAGCGGTTCAGCGTGAACGGGGCGGCGGTCGGGCCGACGCTGGATGCCTCTGTGGTGTCGGACGAAGGCGGGCGCGGGGAACATGCAAGCTTCACCGGGGCCTTCGTGGGCGTCGTCGCGCATGACCTGACCGGGCAGGGCTGGACGGCGGATGTGACGCGGTTCCGCTATGCGCCCAAAGCGGGTTGAGGATTTGACCAGAGGAATTTGATCAACTCTTGATTGCCGGGCGGATGCGGTCATAAAGGGGCGAAGCGGAAAGGGCCCCCGATGGACGCGGACAGCCGGAAGATACCCAGCCACGAGGTCACCTATGCGCGGCTGCGCGACATGATCCTCTTCGGGCATCTGGCGCCGGGGGCTCCGGTCACGATCCAGGGGCTGATCGCCGATCTGGGCGCCGGGATGACCCCGGTGCGCGAGGCGATCCGGCGGCTGACGGCGGAAGGCGCGCTGCTGCCGCAAGGGAACCGGCGGGTGGCGGTGCCGGAGCTTTCGGCGGAGATGCTGGAGCAGGTGGCCTTTGCGCGCCTTGCCATCGAGCCGAAGCTGGCGGAACTCGCCGGGCCAAAGCTGACCCCGGCGCAGATCGACCGGCTGGAGGCGATCGACGGCGCGGTCAACCGCGCCATCGCAGCGGGCAAGCTGCCGGATTATCTGGCGGGGAACCATGCCTTCCATTTTGCTTTGTATGAGGCGGCGGAGGCTCCGGTGCTGATCGACCTCGCGCGGTCCCTGTGGCTGCGGGCGGGGCCGTCCTTGCGGGCGGTGATCGACCGCTATGGCCGCGATGTGGCGCCTGACCTGCACCGCGAGGCGATTGCGGCGATGCGGGCAGGCGATGCGGCGGCGCTGGCCGAGGCGATCCGGCGCGACATCCAGCAGGGCATCGACCATGTCCGGCAGGCGCTGGCCGAGGGTCACTGACGGTTTCAGAATTGAGCGCCTTGCGGCGCAAGACTTTTGTCTCGTCGTCGGGCTTCGCCTCCTCCTCGGGCGATGGGGGTTTCACCCCCAAGCCCCCAGAGTATTTGGAAAAGAGCAAGACATCGGGTTCGAGTTCAGAATTTGATCAAATTTCTTGAACGTGACGGCGTTTGATCATATCCTGCCTCCAAGACGGGGCAAACGGCCCTGCCGATTCCGCGAGGTCACTGCCCATGAACATGATCACCAACCACCTGCCGACCGCCGAGTTGCAGCGCCTGGATGCGGCGCACCACTTCCACCCCTTCACCGACAAGGCGGCGCTGGCTGCCAAGGGCGCGCGGGTGATCACCCGGGGCGAGGGGGTCTGGCTGACCGACAGCGAGGGCAACCGGATCATCGACGGGATGGCGGGGCTCTGGTGCGTGAACATCGGCTATGGCCGCAAGGAACTGGCCCAGGTCGCGGCGCGGCAGATGGAGGAACTGGCCTATTACAACACCTTCTTCCAGACCACCCATGTCCCGGCCATCGCTTTGGCGGCCGAGATCGCCAAGCTGGCGCCGGGCGACCTGAACCACGTCTTCTTCGCAGGCTCGGGGTCCGAGGCGAACGACACCAACATCCGCCTCGTGCGGCGCTACTGGGACGTGATGGGCAAGCCTTGGCGCCGGACGATCATCGCGCGGTGGAACGGGTATCATGGCTCGACGATGGGCGGCGGCTCCTTGGGGGGGATGAAGCCGATCCATTCGCATGGCGGCATGATCGACGGGATCGAGCATATCGGCCAGCCCTACTGGTGGGGCGAGGGCGGGGACATGCCGGAGGACGAGTTCGGCCTGCTCCGCGCGCGTGAGCTGGAGGCGAAGATCCTGCAGGTCGGGCCGGACAACGTGGCGGCCTTCATCGGCGAGCCGATCCAGGGGGCGGGGGGCGTGATCGTGCCGCCGAAGACCTACTGGCCGGAAATCCAGCGCATCTGCGACAAGTACGGCATCCTGCTGATCGCGGATGAGGTGATCACCGGCTTCGGGCGGACGGGGAACTGGTTCGGGTCCGAGACCTTCGGGATCAGGCCGCATATCATGACCATCGCCAAGGGGCTGTCCTCGGGCTATGCGCCGATCGGTGGCAGCATCGTCTGCGACGAGGTGGCGAATGTCGTGGGCGGGGGCGGTGAGTTCTTCCACGGCTATACCTATTCGGGGCATCCGGTGGCCTGTGCGGTCGCCTTGGAGAACCTGCGGATCATGCAGGACGAGGGTATCGTCGAGCATGTGCGGGATGTGGCGCATCCCTACCTCAAGGAGCGCTGGGAGAAGCTGGTCGATCACCCGATGGTGGGCGAGGCGAAGCTCGTGGGGCTGATGGGGTCGATCGCGCTGACCCCGAACAAGGCGAAGCGGGCCAGGTTTGCCAGCGAAGCCGGGACGGTCGGGTTCAAGACGCGGGAGCGCTGCTTTGCCAACAACCTGATCATGCGGCATGTGGGCGACCGGATGATCATCGCTCCGCCGCTGGTGATCACGACCGGGGAAATCGACGTGCTGGTCGAGCGGGCCAGGAAGTCGCTGGACGAGGCCTACAAGATCGTCAAGGACGAGGGGCTGTGGGTCGAGGCCTGAGCCTGTCCACTGTGGACACGCTGGGCGATCCCTGAAAGATCAAGGGCTTGCTTGCGGGCGTTCAGGAAATCTTAAGAATTGCGCGGCGCGTCGGACGGGGTTCGGCGCGCCGTTTTTCGCTGGACCGGTGGATGATCCACTCGGCCAGCATGAGGTTGATCACCCAGGCGCCGATCATCATCACGGCGCGGGGGCCCTCGGTCGGCTGACCCACCAGCAGGAACCAGGGCAGGTGGGTGAAGACCTGCGTGCCCGCCCCCATCCCGATGGCATAGGCGCGCAGCATCCAGGCCTTGTGGGCGGAGATGTCGCCTTTCAGCACCGTGGTCACGCCGAGGACCAGGGACAGGGCCATGCCTGCGCCGAAGACCAGCCGGGCGAGGGAGACGGCTTCGCCATCCGCGTTGGCTGAAGGATAGGCCAGGGTCATCCAGATGCCGCTGAAGGCTGCCAGCAGGCCCATCGGGACGGTGGCGCGGCCGGACCAGCGATGCCAGCGGTTGCGGCGGAGCGCCGGGGAGAACTGGAAGGCCCCGGCCAGAGCGAACCAGGTGGCCGCGACGATGTGGATCGCGACGGGCAGGGGGCTGGCGTGGAAGCGGGCCGTCTCGGGCGTCGGGGTGCCCGTGGCGAGGTCGTTCAGGCGGGCCATGCCGGCCAGGACGGGGACCAAGGCGAAGAGCACCAGAGCGGTGGGGATGATCCAGTCGGAGCGGGTGATGGTGCGGGGCATGGGGTCCTCCTTCGGGTGGCAAAGAAATACCCATGCGGAGATCATATGGAAATTGCCGAAGATCGGCTTTGTGTTATGCATATTCGTATGGATCAACGCCCGACCTTCGACTGGACGCAGGCCCGTGCCTTTCTGGCGACGGTCGAGGCGGGCAGCCTTTCGAAAGCCGCACGGGCTTTGGGGCTGACGCAGCCGACGCTCTCGCGGCAGGTGACGGGGCTGGAGGCGGGTCTTGGGGTGGTCCTGTTCGAGCGGGTGGGGCGGGCGCTGGTCCTCACCGATACGGGGCGGGATCTGCTGGACCATTTCCGCGACATGGGCGCGGCGGCGGAACGGATCGCTCTGGCGGCGGCGGGGCAATCGCAGGCGCTGGAGGGGCGCGTCACGATCAGCGCAAGCGATGCCTTTGCCGTCTATATTCTGGCGCCGCTGCTGGCGGAGTTGCGGGAGTTGGCGCCGGGGGTCGAGATCGAGGTCAGGGCCTCGAACACGATCAGCGACCTGCAGCGGCGCGAGGCGGATATCGCGATCCGGCATCTGCGTCCGGTGGAGCCGGAGCTGATTGGGCGGCAGGTGGGGGAATGGCGGGCGCGGCTTTATGCGGCGCCGTCCTATCTGGACGGCCGAGGACGCCCCGCAGTGCCGGGCGATCTGGCGGGCCATGAACTGCTGGGCTATGCGCCGGTCGAGCGGCTGGTTGCGACGCTGGTTGCGTTCGGATTGCCCGTCACGCGGCGGAACTTCCGGCATGTGACGGACAACGGGCTGGTGCTGGCGGAGATGTTGCAGCGCGGGCTGGGGTTGGCGGTGACACCCGCCGAATTCGCGCGGCGGATGGCGGGGATCGAGCCGGTCTTGCCGGACTGGCCGGGCATTCCGGTGCCGCTGTGGCTGATCGCCCATCGGGAGGTGCAGACCAGCCGACGGATTCGCGTCGTCTTCGACTTTCTGGCGGAGGCGCTGAACCGGGGGTGATCCGGGGTGGTGGCCGGGGAGGCTGGTCTGACGGTGCCTGCCATCGACGGACCTTTCAGGATTTCAACGGGTTGGTCTCGGCGTCGGTCGGGGAGGCCGCTGGGCAGGGTGCGTTTTGCCTGGAGCGCGATGAGCCCTTGCGGAAGTGCGGCCGGGACAGGATCGAACGCTCTTCCGCTGGATTAAGTCTAAGAATTTTCTAGAAAATTCTTAGACTGCTGGCAGGGCGGGCGTTACTGGGATGCCTCATTCTGTTCTAGTATATTGCATAGCTAGTAAGCTTTGCATATGTTAAGGCAAATACGGAGACTGACTCGCATGACCCGACTGCCCGGACGACTGCTTCTTTCCCTGCTCATTGGCGCTTCCGCGCTGCCGGTTCTGGCCGAGCCTGTTGCGCTGGCCCCGGTCACGGTGACGGAGTGGAAGGCGGTCTACGGCACCGTCGAGGCGCGGGATCGCAGCCCGGCGCGGGCGCGGATCGGCGGGGTGCTGGTCGAGTTGTCGGTTGTCGAGGGTGACGAAGTGGCGGCGGGGCAGGAGCTGGCCCGGATCGTCGATGACAAGCTGGAGTTCCAGCTGGCGGCCCTTGCGGCACAGAAGGACGCGCTGGCGGCTCAACTGGCCAATGCCGGAGCCGACCTGAAGCGCGGCGAGGAACTGCTGAAGAACGGCGTCACCACGACTCAAAGGGTCGATGCGCTGCGGACGCAGGTGGATGTGCTGACCGGCCAGATCGCGGCGCTGGCGGCTCAAGGAGAGGTGATCGCGCAGCAGGCGAAGGAGGGCGTGGTGCTGGCCCCGGTCGCGGGGCGGGTGCTGGATGTGCCGGTGGCGAAGGGCGCGGTGGTGATGCCGGGCGAGGGGATTGCTGTCATCGGCGGTGGCGGGACCTATCTGCGCATCGCGGTGCCGGAGCGTCATGCGGGCGCCTTGAAGACGGGCGATGCGATTGAGGTTTCGGGTGTGGAGGGGGACCTGCAAGGCAAGCTCGCCCGGGTCTATCCGCTGATCGAGGGCGGCCGGGTGGTCGCGGATGTGGAGATTGCGGGGCTGCCGGATACCTTCGTCGGCGCGCGGATGCTGGTGCGGTTGCCGGTGGGCGAGCGCGAGGCGCTGCTGGTGCCGAAAGCGGACGTCGTGACGCGGGCGGGCCTCGATTTCATCGGCGTGCAGGGGGCGGGTGGCGCGGGGCTGCGGTCCATCGTGCCGGGCGCGGTGCAGCTGGTGGATGGGGTCGAGATGGTCGAGGTGATCTCGGGCCTGTCGGCGGGGGATGTGGTGGTTCCCGCTGCCGAGGTGGGCCATGAGTGACAGGCACCCGCTGGGGATTGCCGGGGGGCTGACGCGGGCCTTCATCGGCTCGGCGCTGACGCCCTTGTTCATCCTTGCCGCGCTGGCGGCGGGGCTGGTCGCGCTGATCAGCCTGCCGCGCGAGGAGGAGCCGCAGATCTCGGTGCCGATGGTGGATATTCATGTCCAGGCGCCGGGGCTGAAGGCGGAGGATGCGGTCAAGCTGGTGACGGAGCCGCTGGAGGTGATCGTCAAGGGGATCAACGGGGTCGAGCATGTCTATTCCTCGACCCGTGACGACGCGGCGATGGTGACGGCGCGGTTTCAGGTCGGCACAAGGTCGGAAGACGCGATCCTGCGGGTGCATGACAAGGTGCGGGCCAATATCGACCGGATTCCGGTGGGAATCCCGGAGCCGCTGATCGTGGGGCGGGGGATTGACGACGTGGCGATCCTGACGCTGACGCTGTCGGGCGAGGGGGTGGGCGCGAATGACCTGACGCGGATCGCGCGGGTGTTGCAGACCGAGGTGGCGAAGACCGAGGATGTTGGGCTGACCTATCTGGTGGGCGACGCGCAGGATGCGATCCGCATCGAGCCGGACCCGGACAAGCTGGCCTTGTATGGCGTGACCTTGCAGCAGCTGGCGGGGAAGGTGGCGCAGGCGAACCGGGTCTTGAACACCGGCAAGCTGCGCGACCGGGGCCAGATGGTCGATCTGGTGGCGGGGGAGACTTTGACCGCGCCCGCCGAGGTAGCGAACCTCTTGCTGACGACGCGGGACGGGCGGCCGGTCTATGTCTCGGACGTCGCCGCCGTGCGCTATGTCGAGAACACGAAGGACACGCTTGTTTCGCATCGGGCCAAGGGCGGGGCCGCCGGCCCGGCGGTGACGCTGGCGATTGCCAAGCGCGCAGGGGCCAATGCGGTGGTGGTGGCGGAGGCGGTGCTGCACCGGGTTCATGCGCTGGAACCGAAGCTGATCCCCGAAGGCGTGACGGTGACGGTCACGCGCGACTATGGCGAGACGGCGAACGAGAAGGCGAACGAGCTCTTGTTCCATCTGGGGCTGGCGACGGTGTCGATCATCGCTCTGGTCTGGCTGGCCATCGGCTGGCGTGAGGCGGGGGTGGTGGCGATCGTCATTCCGGTGACGATCCTGCTGACGCTCTTTGCCGCTTGGGTGATGGGCTACACGCTGAACCGGGTGTCCTTGTTCGCGCTGATCTTTTCCATCGGCATCCTGGTCGACGACGCCATCGTGGTGATCGAGAATATCGACCGGCACTGGGGGCTGGACCGGGCGAAATCGCGGGTGCAGGCGGCCGTCGAGGCGGTGGCGGAGGTCGGCAACCCGACCATCGTGGCGACGCTGACGGTGGTGGCGGCGCTGTTGCCGATGCTGTTCGTGAGCGGGCTGATGGGGCCCTACATGTCGCCCATTCCGGCCAATGCCAGCGCCGCGATGATCTTCTCCTTCTTCGTGGCGGTGATCATCACGCCCTGGCTGATGGTGAAGATCGCCGGTCGGGCGGCGGGTGAGGGGCACGGGCAGGGCGGGCATCACGGCGGCTGGCTGGGCCGGGCCTATGCGGCGGTGGCGCGGCCGGTGCTGGCGACGAAGGGGCGCAGCTTGGGGTTCCTGCTGGTGACGGCGGCGCTGTCCTTTGGTTCGCTGGGGCTGCTTTATACGCGGGACGTGACGGTGAAGCTGCTCCCGTTCGACAACAAGTCGGAGCTGTCGGTGGTGATCGACCTGCCGGAAGGGTCCTCGGTCGAGGCGACCGACCGGGTGGCGCGGGATGTGGCGGATGTGGTGCTGGGGCTGCCCGAGGTGACCAGCGTCCAGACCTATGCGGGGACGCCGGCGCCGTTCAATTTCAACGGGTTGGTGCGGCATTATTACCTGCGGGCCGAGCCGCAGCTGGGCGAGGTGGCGATCAACCTCGTGGGCAAGGCGGATCGGGAGCGGGAGAGCCATGCGATTGCACTGGACCTGCGGGAGCGGCTGGCTTCGGTGAAGGTGCCGGAGGGGACGAGCCTGAAGGTGGTGGAGCCGCCTCCCGGCCCGCCGGTGATCGCGACGCTCTTGGCCGAGGTCTATGGGCCGGATGCGGCGACGCGGCGGCAGGCGGCGGGGCTGATCCGCGCGGCGTTCGAGGCGGTGCCTTTCGTCGTCGATGTGGACGACAGTTTCGGGGTGCAGGCGCGGCGGCTGCGGGCGGTGATTTCGACCGACGATCTGGAGTTCTACTCGGTGCAGGAGGCGGATGTGTTCGACACGCTCGCGGCGCTGAACGGGGGGCAGGTGGTTGGCTATTCGCACCGGGGCGAGGGGCGGTTGCCGATCCCGCTGGTGGTGGGGCGCGACAAGGCGGATCGGGTCATGGACGAGCGGTTCCTGACCACGCCGATCCCCGCCAATGCCCTGCCGGGCGCGCGGGGGGTGGTGGAGTTGGGCGACGTGGTGACGGTGGGCGAGGAGGCGGCGAGCTTCCCGGTCTTCCGGCACAACGGGCGCGATGCCGAGATGGTGACGGCCGAGCTGGCGGGGGATTTCGAGGCGCCCCTGTACGGGATGCTGGCGGTGGCCGACCGGATCGAGGCGATGGACTGGCCCGAGGGGGTGAAGCCGGAGATTTCGCTGCATGGCCAGCCGGAGGATGAGAGCCGGGTGACTTTGTTGTGGGACGGCGAGTGGGAAGTGACCTTCGTCACCTTCCGCGACATGGGGGCGGCGTTTGGCGTGGCGCTGCTGGCGATCTACATCCTGGTGGTGGCGCAGTTCGGGTCGTTCAAGCTTCCACTGGTGATCCTGACGCCGATCCCGCTGACGTTCCTGGGGATCATGGCCGGGCACTGGCTGTTCGGCGCGCCGTTCAGCGCGACCTCGATGATCGGCTTCATCGCGCTGGCGGGGATCATCGTGCGGAATTCGATCCTGCTGGTCGACTTCATCCGGCATGGCGGCGGGGTCACGGTGGACCTCTTGATCGAGGCGGGGGCGATCCGGTTCAAGCCGATCCTCCTGACCGCCATCGCGGCGATGATCGGCGCGGTGGTGATCCTGGCGGACCCGATCTTCCAGGGTCTCGCGATCTCGCTGCTCTTCGGTCTGCTGAGTTCAACCTTGCTGACCGTCCTTGTCATCCCGGCGATCTACCGCGTGTTCCGCACCGGGGCGGAAGCTGTTGCCTGACCAGAAGAGGAGACTGAAATGGCACATGTCGTAGTTCTTGGGGCCGGGTTGGGCGGAGCCATCATGGCTTACGAGGTGAAGGACAAGTTGCGGCCCGAGGATACCGTGACGGTGGTGACGAAGGACCCGACCTATCACTTCGTGCCCTCGAACCCCTGGATCGCGGTGGGCTGGCGCGACCGGGCGGACATCACCGTGGACCTTGCGCCCACGATGGCGAAGAAGGGGATCGGCTTCATCCCGGTGGCGGCGGAGAGGCTGATGCCCGAGGAGAACCGGATCGCGCTGGTCGACGGGAAGTCGGTTTCCTACGACTATCTGGTGATCGCGACGGGGCCGGAGCTGGCCTTCGACGAGATCGAGGGCTTCGGCCCGCAGGACGGGTTCACCCAGTCGATCTGCCATATCGACCATGCCGAGGCGGCGAAATCGGTGTTCGAGAAGCTGGTCGCCAATCCCGGCCCGGTGGTGATCGGGGCCGCGCAGGGAGCGAGCTGCTTTGGCCCGGCCTATGAGTTCCTGTTCATCCTGGAAACCGCGCTGCGCAAGGCCCGCGTGCGCGACCGGGTGCCGATGACCTTTGTCACGCCGGAACCCTATATCGGCCATCTGGGCCTTGACGGGGTGGGGGATACCAAGGGCCTGCTGGAATCCCAGATGCGCGAGAAACACATCAAATGGATGACCAATACCCGGGTGAAGCGGGTGGAGGACGGGCATATGTTCGTCGAGGAGGTGGGCGAGGATGGTGTCGCGAAACCCGAAAAGGACCTGCCCTTCGCCTTCTCGATGATGCTGCCCGCCTTCCGGGGCATCAAGCCGGTGGCGGGGATCGAGGGCTTGAGCAATCCGCGCGGGTTCACCATCGTCGACAAGCACCAGCAGAACCCGAAATATCCCAATATCTTCGCGGTCGGCGTCTGCGTGGCCATCCCGCCGATGGGGCCGACGCCGGTGCCCTGCGGCGTACCGAAGACCGGGTTCATGATTGAAAGCATGGTCACGGCGACGGCTCACAACATCGGCAACATCGTGCGCGGCAAGGCGCCCGACAGCGTGGGGTCGTGGAACGCCGTCTGCCTGGCGGATTTCGGCGACGGGGGCATCGCCTTCGTGGCCCAGCCGCAGATCCCGCCGCGCAACGTCAACTGGTCGTCGTCGGGCAAATGGGTCCATCTGGCGAAGGCGGGGTTCGAGAAATACTTCCTGCGCAAGCTGAGGAAGGGCCAGTCGGAACCCTTTTACGAACACCTCGCGCTGAAGGCGCTGGGAATCGACAAACTCAAGCAAACCACGAAAGGATAAGGAAATGTCGATAGATACTGCGGTTCTGCGCTTCGCCGGGGTCATGGTGCTGCTCAGCGTCGTGCTGACGGTCTGGGTCTCGCCGCTCTTCGTCTGGTTCACCGTCTTCATCGGGCTGAACCTGCTGCAATCGTCCTTCACCGGGTTCTGCCCGGCGGCGATGGTGTTCCGGGCGCTGGGTGCTAAGAAGGGCTGCGCGTTCGAGTGAGGGCGGAGACGATGGCAGAGATTCTGGAAGGCTTCGGCGGCACGCCGGAACAGGCCTCGAAGGCGGTGGCGCTGTTGAAGTCGCTGTCGCACGAAGGGCGGTTGCAGATCCTTTGCTGTCTGGTCGACGGCGAGTTGAGCGTTACCCAACTGGCCGAGGCGCTGGGGTCCAGTCCCGTCAGCGTCTCGCAACAGCTGATGCGGCTGCGGGCCGAGGGGATCGTGCAGACCCGGCGCGAAGGCAAGAGCGTGATCTACAGCCTGGCGCGCGAGGAGGTGGCGGCCGTCGTCACCGCCTTGCGCGACACGTTCTGCAAGCGGCACTGACGGGGCGGCGGTAGCATCGGGCGGCACTTGTGGTGCCGCCCGGAGGTCACGTCAGCGGATCACTTGACCTGGGCCTTGACCGCCTCGACATCGGCATTGGTCAGTTCGCCCACGGTGGTCACCTTGCCGTCGACGATCTGCCACAGGCGGAACGGGCCGGAAATGTCGCCATACTGGTCGAAGGTGATCGGGCCGATGACGCCTTCGTAGCGGATCGGCTTGCCTTCGGCGATCAGCGCCAGCGCCTTGGCGAATTCGTCCTTGCCGGCATGGATCACCTCGCCCGCCGGATCGACCGCCTTGCGCAGCGCCTCGGGCAGCTTGGCTGCATCCGGGCCACCGGCGATGGCGAGGGCAAGGCCGACCAGCGCGCCCGCGTCATAGGAGCGGTCGGCCGCCGGAGCTGCCGGGTCGATGCCCGAGAAGGCCTGGTAGTTGGCGTTGAAATAGTCGGTCGAGGCCGAGGCCACGGTGCCCGAGGAGGTGCCGAAGGCGTTGCCGAGATATTCGGCCCCGACCGCGTTGATGAAGTCGTCGCTGTTCATGCCGTCGTTCAGAAGGAATTTCTGCACGCCGCCCTGGCTGACCCATTGCCGGGCGATAGTCGCGCCATCGACCGGGTCGGAGATCAGGTAGAGGGCGTCGGGCTCGCCCGCCATCGCGGCGGTGACTTCGGCGGAATAGTCGGACTGCTTGGCGTTGTAGGGCGTGACCGAGACGACGGTGCCACCAAGCGCGGTGTAGGGCGCGGTGAATTCCTTCACCAGATTGACGCCGAAGTCGTTGTTCTGGTGGATGATGACGATCTTCTTCATGCCCTGGTCGATGGCGAACTTCGCCGCCGCCACGCCCTGCAGCGCATCCGAGGTGATGGTGCGGAAGAAGACGCCGTTGGTTTTCCCCTCGCGACCGAGTTCGGTCAGCGTGGGCGAGGAGGAGGCGGGCGAGACCTGCAGCACCTTGGCCGGGCCGGTGACCGAGGTCAGGATCGGGATCGACATCGGGCTGATGATGCCGCCGATGACGACGGGGACATGGCCGACCTGGACCAGCTGGGTGGCCGCGTCGACGGCGACATTGGCCTGGGTCTGGCTGTCGCGGGTGTCGGTCTTCAGCGTGCAGCCCGCGACGCCGCCGGCGTCGTTCAGGTCGCGGAAGGCCATCTCCACCGACTTGGCCCCGGCCTGGCCATAGGCCCCGGCCTCGCCGGTCAGTTCGAGGACAAGGCCGACGGTGATGTCGCAGGCGAAGCTGGCGCCGGGCAGCAGGGCGAGGGCGGCGACGGTGGCGAAGAGGGTGCGTTTCATCTGTCTGGTCTCCGGTGTTGGGGTTAGCCCTTGGTGTCGGACGGCCGGGCTGGGCCTGCCCGGCGGTCTGGTTCAGGATGCGGCGTTGAGGTTGTATTTCATGATGCTGCCGTGCCGCCCGTCGCGGTCGCGTTCCAGCGTGTAGACATCGCCTTCGGGGACCCGGCCCTGGGCTTGGATCGTGGCGATCTCGGCCAGGTCCTGCGGGGTGAGGGCCAGTTCGGATATCGCGACGTTGCGGGCGAGATGGCTGCGGTTGCGAGCGCCGACGATCACCGCCGCGACGCCGGGCTTGCGCAGCATGGCGGCGGAGGCGACGGTGGCGATGTCGCTGGAATGGCGGTCGGCGATGCGGCGGAGCGTCGCGAGCAGGGCCTGGAACAGATCCCAGCCGCCGAAATCGTCGATGATCAGCTTGTATTTCGTGAGCGAGCGGTTTTCGAGCGGTTCCTGCGGTTCGCGCTGGCCAAGCCAGCGGTCGCCAAGGAAGCCGCCCGCGACGGTGCCGTAGCAGAGAAGCCAGATGTCGTTGGCGCGGGCGAGGTCGACCATCTGCCGTTCGGGCCGGGCGTCGAGCAGGCTGTATTGCAGCTGCATCGAGGTGAGCCGGACCCCGGAGGCAAGGATTTCGCCGGTCTTCGCGCTGTCGAAATTGGTGGCGCTGACATTGGCGATCAGCCCCTCGCGGCGCATCTCGTCCATCCAGCCCATCACGTCGATGTAGCGCGGGGCGGCGTAGTCCCACCAGTGGAACTGGACGAGGTCAAGGCGTTCGGCCCGAAGCCGCCGGATCGAGGTTTCCACGATCCCGCGCACATAGGCGCGGTCGACATCGGCCAGCCGCGTGAGGTCGGGGACCAGCTTGGTATGGACCTTGATGCGGGCCAGCGCCTCGGCCCCGCGACGGTTGGCGTAGTCGGCCCGGAAGGCGCCGATCATCTCTTCGACGCCGGTGTAGATGTCGGCGCAGTCGAAAGTGGTGATCCCGGCATCGGCGAAGGCGACCATGTCCTCGACCGCGTTGGCGCGGTCGATCTGGCCGTGGCCGCCTGCGAGTTGCCAGCCGCCGCGGATGACGCGGGAAATCTCGTGGCCGGGGCGAAGGGTGATGCGGGCGACGGTCATTCTTCCTCCGGCAAGGGAACGGCGGTGGTTTCGGCATGGCTGAAGCGGCGCTTGCCCAGCCGGGTGATGCGCAGGCGGGACGGGCAGTTCGGGTCGGGGCAGGCGATCTCGGCGTCGGAGGTCATCCAGTCGTGCGGATGGGTCTGGCGCTGCTTGGCGGGCAGAAGCGGCAGGATGGCCGACAGCGAGTAGATCGAGAAGCTTTGCCCGGGCGGCAGGTGCAACTGTTCGCCGCGCAGTTCGAACCAGTCGCCCACGGTGCCGCAATAGATCTTCGCGCCGGGCGGGGCCACGATCTCGACCCGGAGGTCGTAAAGCTCAAAGCTGTCGTCCATCACGGCTCCTGGCTGAAGGTGATCTCGCAGGCGCCCGAGCGGCGGATGCGGGTGCAGGCTTCGGCAAGGGCAGGGCGGTCCTCGGGGCGGACCTGCGCCACCACCGACCCCGCGAGCCAGCCGACGGGGAAGAACATCCGCGCGCCGGGGCCGTAGAAGAGGCCGATGTCGAAGATCGGGTCGGGGTTGCCGCCCCACATCCGGGCCGGAACATAGGCCAGCACCACGTCGCCCGGCTGGGGATGCAGGGTGGCGTTCTCGGGCGGCAGGGCGCGGGCGTAACCGGCCCCGGCCAGTTGGTCGGGCGGGATCGGGCAGGAAATCTCGGGCCCGGTCCACATCGCATGGAGGCCCGGGACCACGCGGGGCGCGGAGAGATAGGCCATGAGGAAGGCGAGGTTTTCCGGGGCCTTGGCGGGCAGAAGATCGGCCAGCACGTCAAGGCCCGAAGCGGCAGAGCGGATGCGCAGGCGGGTCATGCGGTTTCCTTTGCCAGCTTGTCGCGGAGATAGGCGAAGGGGCGGCTGATGTCGGCGACGAGCGCGCTGCGGGCGGCCTCGGGGTCACCCCGTTCCAGTGCCGCGACGATGTCATGATGGAAGCGCGCGGCATCGTTGGCGCCCGCTTCGGAGAAGGCATAGATGGCGGCGCGGGTGAAGGGACCGGACTGCAGCCAGAGGCTTTCGATCATCGGCAAGAGGACGGCCGAGCCGGAACTGCGGTAGATCTCGAAATGGAAGGCGTGGTTCAGCGTGACTTCGCGGTCCACCGTCTCGGGGTTGCCGCCGAGCCGCATTTCTTCCCATTCCAGCATGATCGCGCGGATCGACGCCACCTGAGGCGAGGTCATGCGGGCGGCGGCCAGCGCCATCGCCTCGCCTTCGATCAGGACGCGGGCGCGCAGGAGGTCGGCGATGCGGTCGGCGGTGACAGGGGGCACGCGGATCGAGCGGTTCGGCAGGATTTCCAGCGCCTGTTCGGTGATCAGCCGCCCGACGGCATCGCGCACCGGCATGGTCGAGGTGGCCAGCGCATCGGCCAGCTGGCGGATGGTCAGAACCTGGCCGGGCGCGAAAAGCCCGCCGACCAGCGCGCGGCGCAGTTCCTGATAGACGCGGTCCTGCACCGTGTCGCGCCCCACCGGGGCCAAAGCTGCCGTCGTTTCCCGCATGTCCAAGCCGCCGTCGAATCATCTTGATCGGTGAATTAGACGCTCCTACTGTGATCAAATCAAGTGTGATCACTGATCAAAGATACGGGGCGCAATGGCTGAGACTGTTCTGGAGGCGCGGGGGCTGGGCAAGCGGTTCGGCGGGCTGGTGGCGGTGCAGGACATGTCGCTGTCGGTGGCGCGCGGCGAAATCCTGGGGCTGATCGGGCCGAACGGGGCGGGCAAGACCACGATGTTCGACCTTCTGGCCGGATCGGTGCGGCCCAGCGCGGGGTCGATCCGGTTGCGGGGGAAGGACATCACCAGCCTGCCACCGCATCGCAGGCTGGCGGCGGGCATGGGGCGGACGTTCCAGATTCCCCGCCCGTTTCCGGCACTGACCCTGCTGGAGAACATGCTGCTGGCGCGCCAGCACCAGACCGGGGAACGCTTCTGGGCCAATTTCACCGCGCCGCGCCGGGTGGCCGCGGAAGAGCGGGAGGCGCGGGACAAGGCGCTGGCGCTGCTGGACCTTGTCGCGCTGCACCGGCTGGCGGATGAACCCGCGCGGGTGTTGTCGGGCGGCCAGCGCAAGCTTCTGGAACTGGCGCGGGTCATGATGGCTGACCCGGGGGTGGTCCTCCTGGACGAACCTGCCGCCGGGGTGAACCCCTCGCTGCTGGAGGTGCTGATCGACCGCATCCGGGACATCAACGCGAAAGGCGTGACCTTCCTGCTGATCGAACACAACATCGACATGGTCACCCGCCTCTGCGACCGGATCGTGGTGATGGCGCAGGGGGCGCTGCTGTTTCAGGGCAAGCCGGACGAGGTGGCGCGGGAGCCGCGCGTGATCGAGGCCTATCTGGGCGGGGCGGCGGCATGAGCATCCTGGAGGTCAGGTCGCTGGTCGCGGGATACGAGCCCGGGCTTGCCATCGTGAAAGGCGCGTCGATCCATGCCGAGGCGGGCGAGATCGTGGTTTTGCTTGGTCCGAACGGGGCGGGAAAATCCAGCCTGATCAAAGCCATCGCGGGGATCGTGCCGGTCAGCGGCGGCGAGGTCTGGCTGGAGGGCGAGGACATCACCGCCGTGCCCGCGCATCAGAAGATCCGCCGGGGCCTGGCCTTCGTGCCGCAGACCGAGAACATCTTCCCGCTGATGACGGTGGCCGAGAACCTGGCGGTTTGCGGCGGCATCCTGCCGCGCGCCGAAGTTGCGGGCCGGATGGACGAGATGTTCCAGACCTTCCCCGACCTGGCCCGGCAACGCCACCGGGCGGCGGGCAGCCTGTCAGGCGGGCAGCGCCAGATGCTTGCGGTGGCGCGGGCGCTGCTGGTGCGGCCACGCGTCCTGATGCTGGACGAGCCTTCGGCGGGGCTGTCGCCGAAGCTGGTGGGCGAGGTCTTCGCCAACCTGCAGGCGATCCGGGAGCGGGGGGTGACGATCCTGCTGGTCGAGCAGAACGCCCGGGCGGCGCTGGCGATCGGCGACCGGGCCTATGTGCTGGTCGAGGGGCGCGCGGCGCATGAGGCCCCGGCGGCCGGCCTGATGGACGATCCCCTGATCGCCGAACTGTATCTGGGTCATCGCAAGGAGGCGTCATGAGCCTGCAATTCCTGCTGGACGGGCTGATTGCCGGGTCGATGATCGGGCTGGGGGCCATCGGCATCACCCTGACCTATTCGATCCTGCGCTTTTCCAACTTTGCGCATGGCGACTTCATGGCCTGGGGCACCTATGCCGCGCTGGCCGTGGTGGGCGCGCTTGGCGGCAGCTCGGCGCTGGGGCCCTTGTCCTTCGGCCTGCCGCTTCTTCTGGCGCTGGTGGCCGCGATGGGGCTGACGGCGCTTCTGGCGCTGCTGCTGGACTGGGCGCTTTTTGCCCGGCTGCGGGCACGGGGGCAGTCGATCATCGTGGTCATGGCCTCATTCGGGGCCTCGATGGCGCTGCGGAGCCTCTTGGAGTTCATCTTCACCTCGCGGCCGGCCTATTTCTCGCGCGATATCCAGATTGCCATGCCGGTGGGGCTGGGCATCAAGATCACGCCGGACCAGATCGCGCTGCTGGTGATGACCCTGTGCCTGGTGGTGGGGATGCACCTGTTCCTCAGCCGCAGCCAGCGCGGGCGCGAGATGCGGGCCTATTCGCAGAACCCGGCCCTGGCGCAGGTCGCCGGAATCGACGTCGACCGGGTGGTGCGGGCGACCTGGATCATCGGGGCGGCGCTGGCCTGCGTGGCGGGGGTGATGGTGGGCGTGCTGGTGCAGATCCGGCCGCTGATGGGGCTGAGCCTCTTGTTGCCGATGTTCGCGGCGGCGATCCTGGGCGGCATCGGCTCGGTGCCGGGGGCGGTCCTGGGCGGGCTGATCATCGGCCTGTCGGAATCGGCGGCGGTGCAGTTCATCGGGGCGGAATGGCGGGCGGCGGTGTCCTTCGTCATCCTGATGGCGGTGCTGCTGGTGCGTCCGATGGGGCTTTTCGGAGTGGCGGAGCGATGATCCTTGACCTTCTGGGCTATGGCGCCTTCTTCCTGTCGACCGCGCTGATCTTCGGGCTGATCACCCTGGGGCTGAACCTGCAATGGGGGCTGACCGGCCTTTTCAACGTGGGCATCGCGGGGTTCGTGGCGATCGGGGCCTATGCGTCCGCGATCCTGACCTCGCCGGATGTTGCGGACCGGATCGGCGGCTTCGGCTGGCCCATCTGGGCGGGTTGGCTGGCGGCGATGGCGATTGCCGGGGCGGCTGCGGCCTTCACCGGCTATGCGACGCTTCGGCTGAAGGCGGACTATCTGGCGATCACCACCTTCGGGGTGGCGGTGGTGGTGCAACTGGTGGCGCTGAATGCACAAGGTCTGACCGGCGGACCCTTCGGCGTGGCCTTCATCCCGCGCCCCTTCGCGGGGGTGCAGGACCAGCCGGTGCTGTTCAACTTCGCCAATCTTGGCGTGGTGGTCGCGGTCACGCTGGCCACCTTCCTGGCCCTGCAGCGCCTGTCGAACAGTCCCTGGGGCCGGGTCCTGCGGGCGCTGCGCGAGGATGAACGCGCCGCAATCGCGCTCGGCAAAAGCGCCAGGGCTTACCGCATCCAGGCCTTTGCCGTGGGCGGCGCGATCATGGGGCTGGCGGGGGCGGTGCAGGCGCATTTCATCGGCTTCATCGCCCCCGACAACTATCTGCCGATCCTGACCTTCCAGGTCTGGGCCATGCTGATGGTCGGCGGATCGGGGTCGAACTGGGGCGCGCTGCTGGGGGCGATCACCGTCTGGGCGATCTGGGTCGCCTCGGGCACGCTGACCGCCTCGCTGGTGCCGGGGGACTGGCAGGCGCGGGCGGCCTCGCTGCAGATCGTGGCGATCGGGGTGATGCTGTGCCTGATCCTGCTCTGGCGGCCACAGGGCTTTTTCGGTCCCCGGAAGCGCCGGACGTGAGCGCCGAGCCCGCGACGCTGTGGCATGCGACGGCGCCAGCGCTGGCGACCTTTCCGGCGTTGTCCGGCCCGGCGGAGGCCGATCTTCTGGTGGTGGGCGGCGGCTTTGCCGGGCTTTCGACCGCGCTTCATGCGGCCGAGGCGGGCCTTTCGGTCGTCCTGCTCGAGGCGCATCGCATCGCCTGGGGGGCGTCAGGGCGCAATGCGGGCTTCGTGGTGCCGAACTTCGCCAAGGTCGACCCAGACGACGTGCGCCGGATGCTGGGGCCGAAAGGCGAGCGGCTTGTCGGCATGGCAGCGGGCAGCGGCGATCTGGTCTTTGACCTGATCCGCCGCCACGGCATCGACTGCGACGCGCTGCAATCGGGCTGGATCCAGCCTTCGCACAGTCCGGGCGCACTGGCCCGGGCGCAGTCCCGCATGCGGCAATGGGCGGCTCTGGGGCGCCCGGTAGAGCTGCTGGACCGGGCGGGCGTCACCGCGCTGACCGGCGTCGACCGCTGGCTCGGGGGCTGGATCGACCGATCCGGCGGCACGATCAACCCGGTCGGCTATGCGCGCGGCCTTGCCCGGGCGGCCCGGTCGGTGGGGGCGATCCTGCATGAGAACAGCCCGGCGACCGGGCTGTGGCGAGAGGGCGGGGACTGGCTGGCCACCACGCCCGGCGGTCAGGTGCGGGCGCGGCGGGTGCTGCTGGCGACCAATGCCTATGCCGGCCGCCTGTGGCCCGGGCTGGCGCAGGGCTTCTTTCCGCTGCGGGTGTTCCAGGTGGCGACCGAGCCCCTGCCTGCGGCGATGGCGCCTGACCTGTTGCCCGGACGGCAGGCGGTGTCCGACAGCCGCCGCAACCTGCTCACCTTCCGCTTCGACCGCGACCGCCGCCTGATCACCGGGGGCATGCATATCCTGTCCCCCGGGGCCGAGATGCGCGTTCCCCAGGCGATCCACCGCCGCATGGCGCGCGAACTGGGCCTGCGCGACCTGCCGCCCCTGGCCTTTGTCTGGTCCGGCATGGCGGCGGTCATGCCGGATTACCTGCCACGTCTGGTCGATCTGGCCCCCGGCCTTGTCGCGGGTTTCGCCTGCAACGGACGCGGCATCGCGATGACCACCGCGATGGGCCGTGAACTGGCGCTGTGGGCGGGCGGCGCGGCGCTGTCCGACATCGCCATCCCTGCCGCGAGGCCCAAAGCCATTCCGTATCACGGCCTGGCAAGGCTTGCACCGAACGCCCTGCTGCCGGTGAGCATGGTCAGGGACGCGTTTGACCTGCGCCAGCGCCGGGGTTGACGCGGCAAGCAGACAGACCTGCCGATTCTGTCCGGGGATCAGTCGCTTGCGGGGTAAGTGGCGGAGAGGGTGGGATAGGATGAACTCTCTGCCAACATCAATCAAAACAAATACTTACTGACTTCGTAGTGTCTGTCATAGTGTCCGCATTTAGTGTCCATCACCACTGCGTGAGAGCTTCAAGTTGACTGATCCGCAGGCCGGTGAGAGGCTGCAACCAGTCCACAACGGAGCCAAGCCTTGAGAAAACTGGCTAGCTGCACTGCCCTCGCGTTGCTTCTGACGGTACAGCCCACTAGGGCACAGGTCATCGGTGAGTACGAGTGGGACTTTGAGATAAGCGATTCCGCTTGCTTCGCCGGAATAAATTCTCCATTGGGAAATAGCCGACTTCAGCTATCTTACCGTGACAACGAGATTGGTGGAGTTATCTTCACCTTCAATGAAGAAATCCAAAGTCTTCCAATCGAGAAAGTCATAACCGCTCTTGGGGTTTTTTCTGGGAGTAGTGAGGCTTCATCAGATGACAACCCGGTCAAGCTTGGTTTTCTATTGGTTGGACATCGTGGAAAATGGGAGGAAGAAGACCCGATCTCAGGGACCTATCTTCTTATACTAGAGCCATACCGTATGGTCGATACTCGCATGTTCCAGAGCGACCTTCTAAGTATTTATGCGTATGGCACAAACATTGGAATATTTCCGCTGGACGGAGCAGAAGAGTCGATCTCCAAGCTTCTCAGTTGTGATTTACAACGAACCTTAGATAAATTCACTAATTAGTGGTCAAGCTTGGCAGCTTGTGGGAAAGTAGAGTGACGAGAAAAGTTGCTGTAGTTTTTGAACTCGTAGAGTCTCAGGCCGCTAGGAGCGTAGCGACTTCTTCCTCTTTCTTATTGTCTAGGAAGTCCTCAAGCAGTGCTTTCATTCTAGGAGAAGCAAGGTAGAGGGACACGTAATCACCCTCCCTTAGCCTAGACCTCATTACCCATTGCAGTAGCTCACTCAAGGCCCATAGGTCTTCCTGCTCCTTTGACCATCCAAGCCATTCCTTCTCAGCAGGGTTTAGCCTAAGGTCATTGAGATAAATTGCATGGCTACAGTGACGATACTTGTTTGTTCCTCTGGTGGTCTTGGGAAGGAAGTTGATCTTAGACAGACCCGATCCTTTGGCAAACAACCCCTTTGGATTATCGTCTTGATCATGCCATTTCGACTTGTTGCAAGAAAGCATGATGCCTTCTGCCTCTACTCCCACAAGTTCCCGTTTTCTAAGATTGAGCAGACTAGTGGAGACCTTCTTGGCTCCTTCCTTTCTCATCTTCTCCTGGGCGGTGTGGGTCATCTGAGTATCCCGAAGGGCAGGGATATCCCTAACCACCAGACGTTGCCGTAGGCCATGCTTAAATGCTTCGTCATCGCTTCTGTCGATCCTGAAAGGAATCCCTAGCCTCCGAAGGTATCCTACCATCTGACTGCTTTCAGCCTGATAGGTGAGCACGGTGCAGCTTCTTGGGCTGGTGAACAGTTCCACCGGAACAATCGAGACAAAGAATCCCTTGCCGTCCACCTTGTACAAACTGCCTTGCTTGGCTTTCTGGTACAGGTCATTGCGTACAGTAGCAGCGAGCTTCTCAGCCTCTAGGCTATGGGCAATCCACTTAGCCGTAGGCGTAACCCTGCCAGTAGCAGGATCAACAGAGGCATAGCCCTCTCCGATGTAGACCCTCTCGAATACTTCCTCCTTAACGCCATGGATGCTTTCAACACAGTCAAAGACCTCATCAATTATAAGCTCGTATTCACTCAGGTCGGTTCTGTCCAAGTCCACTAGATCGAATAACTTGTGAGTGCAAACTATGGAGTTACCCTCAAGGACGTTCTGCCTTAACCAGTCTGTCTTGTTGCAGTCATCAGGAGCCACCTCCAAGGGTATCCCTGCATGTTCCTTCCATCTTGTTTGCTCATCGAGGAAGGGGACAACGATTAGCCATTGCTTCCTTGGGTCTAGTGTTGAGATTTGCTCTGTGGTCTTGCCTGCTCCACAGGGCCTATCAATGAATCGAATATCAGTCAAAATCTGCTCCTAAGATGTGCTAGTGCTGAAATAGGGGGTAAGGTAGCCGGAAATGGGCAAAATAGGATCAATAAAATAAGGCTTGAAATTAGACCACTTTCGCCTTCCGGCTACCTAGGTACCAGACCTTAGACCATTTGCACTTTTGGGGCCTCTGGTGAAGCCTTTTCCAGATAGGCCTTAGCCTGCTCTAGTGTGGCAAACTGCTTGGTTGTACGCTTACCATCCACCTGCTTGCGTACTCTCCAGGTACCGTTGTTCAGGTCGATACCCTTGGGGATGATGGCTTCGGGTTGCTGGTGCTTCTGCTTCTCTCGATACTCAAAATCTTCCTCGATCAAGGTAGCCAAGACCTTTGCTTGGAAGTGAGTTAGAGAGACGCCTTGCAGCTTGCTACGGAGGTATTCCCCGGCTCTGCGCTGCTTGTCCTTCTGGGCCAGTTCCCCCAAGTCAATCTCAGGATTCAGGCTGGCGAGCATGGCAACATCTCCGAAGAGTGTGTCCGCTTCCTTGACGGCAGAAGGTTCAGGAGTGGAAGTAATGAAAGGTAATTCAGAGTAAATGGACAAAGACAAATCAAGGTTAGGCAACTAAAGGTAACTCCTTTCTCATGAGTGAATTTACGAACATTGCAGCGTCAAGTGGTGAAGTGAATCCTTCCCCTCTACCGTTGAGCAGGAACATGTCCTGAGGCCCCAAGCACTTCACCAACATTAGGGACCAGAGGAGCTTATGATCCTTAGTTACTATGGTGTAGGTCTGAGGCTTGAGGTACTCCGCTATTGTATCGTAGTCCTGCTTTCTTCGGATGGGTAACGGGTCTTGGAAGAGTAGACAGTGGGAAAGCTCTGCAACCAACTTCATTATCTATGACCTCTCTCAAGGAAGTCTGAGAGGGACTTGGCGGCGACAAAGGCCGAGGAAAACCACTCTCCTTGAAAGGCAGGATGATTGACAGACAGGTGAGAGTTGTACTGCTGATTGCCTCTCTCAAAGTAGATCGTGGTTTCTTCCTTGTCCTTTAGGACTGCAAACCATTTGGTCTTACGAGCTACACCACTCGAAAAATCTTCAAACAGAGTCAGGTTTGGGTAAGAGTACGTAAGATATTCCTCCTTTGCGACCCTGTTTGCCTGAGGGTGAGGGCTGGCATTGTTTGACGTAGTAGGTTGTTTTGTTCTAATCGCTGGCATTGTAATCTCCTTATGCTGCTGAAATAAACTTGGTTGTACTGAGCTTGGCAATGTTAGCGAGTTGCTCAGTGGGTCTAATAGTCTTAGTGCTACGGTTGTACTTGATGAGGTTCTTTTCTGCGAGTTTGTCCAGATACTCGATCCAGATTGCTGCATAGCCTCGCCTGATCCAGTCCATCCCGTTACGGGTGTTGACTAGACAAATCTCATCCTCGTCAATGAACCTCAGTAGAGCAGCTACGAACTTCCTTTGATTGCCGCCGTGCATCCCTGTTCTGATGGTGGGTAATACCCCTTCCAGCTTGAGGGCTTCCTCAAGATTGTTGATACGAGCTAAGTTGTAGGGATCATCAAAGTCCCAAGTTGCTACGCTTCCGATAAAGCACCAAATCGTATTCATAGGCTCATCCTTCTCAAGAAATATCCTAGCCATAATCAGTCATTTCCGTAGAATGCATCTCGGCCAAGCAGGCCAAAGTCTCTCTGCACTTGTTCCTGGACCTTTCGGCTACGGTAAGTGGCATCACCCACTCTCTTGCGGTAGCTCATCCATTGGGCGAAGGTGCGGGGCCGATCACTGGAATGCAGTCCGATACGCTCTGCCTCAGCAGATTTGGAAGGCTCGCGCTTCTCCATTTGGGCTTTGAGCAGGGCAAGCTCTGAACGCAGTGCTTCCAGTTCAGCAGTCTCATCATTGAAAAGTCCCATGAAATATCCTTTCTATAATGTTCTGGGAGATAGAAGTGGCGGATAGCCAGAAAACAGATAATTCTGTTTCAAACTTCTATATATATATTCTCTCATATTCGGACTAAAAAGTCAAGTTAATTCGTCCTCGCTTTGCAAATAGTATTGAAATGAGACCCTAATGAGCGATTGTCTGCCTAATGAAATTTAGGACAGAAGACAGCAAAGATGATGCCTAATCGAGAGGCTCCGCGAAGACTTCTTTCGCACGACCCTCAAAAAAGCCTTAAAAATAAGGCCCAAATCGACCCCCTCCGTATAATCTCTGGAAGGTTGTTGGCTGATTGGAGGTTGGCCCTTTTAAAGTATCAGACAAGTAGGATACTGTAAGGCATTGCCTTGCGCTAACTCAGAGGATAGCTGATCGACAAAGCATAGACAGAAGGCTAACGGACATAGACAAGAGAATTGAGATAATGTAGGCTTAAGTTATTAATATTACTAGGAAATATGATTACTGAAGTAGCTTAGGGTATTACCACTTACGTTCATCTACTATATCTTGATAACCTTCGGTAGTTAATACCATATATTGTAAACAAGCTACTTCAAGGCCCCTAAAACTAGTTATTTTATGTCTATTAATAGTAAAGAATCCTCATGTTTCTGTCGAGTATTGCTGCGGAGCAACAGCCTTCGGCTGTCGAGCAGGCGGAGCCTGCGCTCTCGACGTATAGCAGTAGTAGAATCGAGAGAGCTTTGGAACAAACAGCGTAGCTCCTGATGCTATCTCGATGTATGATAGTAGTCTTTCTTCTTCTAAGAGATATGAAACCTCCGGAGGAACTAGAGGAGAGCTTAAAGGTAAGACGCGCTGGTACGCGTACGCGAGGGAGCGCCTCAGGCTGTTACTGCGCAGTATCACCAAAGAGCCTCGCCAGATGCCCTCTGACTGGAGCTTCCTTCTCCGGCATCATCCGAAGGGCTAGACACGCTGTAGGGTGCCTCCCAGAGCCGCTACGGGGCAATCCGAGGGCATTCTCTCCCCCCGTAAACGAAAAGACCCCCTCGGAAGGGGGCCTGATGCAGTTCAGGTGGTGCGTTGTTACGCAAGGCTCCAGACGTTGGGTCTCTTTCCCTTCGGCAGCTTGCCGTTTGCGTCCCTGAGTTCTTCCAGACGGTCATCAGATGCCGGGATATTTCCAAGGGTGGAAACCCTTTGCATCGCTTGAAGGTCGTTGTTGATGCGTACCTTCGCCGCATCATCCGTAGCGCCAAGCTTCTCGTGGATTTGAGAGGCAAACAGTCCCTCTGGATGCTTGGCCAGAAGGTCGGCAATCCGCTTCTCACGCTCAGCCTTGTCTTCGTTGGTGCGACTTGTGGCAGTCTTCGCTTTGGATGACTTATCCAGCGTAAGGGAGTAATGGAAACCAAGCACTTCCCCCACCTCGTTAAGTTCCTTGATGGCATCCTGCGCAGCTTTGATCAGGTTGGCCCTCTCAGTCTGCAATCCCTTGAGGTATTCTTGAACCTTTGCGTTAGCCATTTCATTCTCCCTCCGATTTAAGACAGATACCGATAAACAGTCTGTCGGGTTACGTCAAGTTTCTTGGCTATCTCCGTGATGCTAAGCCCATTCTGCTTAAGCTGATCTACCTCTTGCTTGGTAACGCTAGGCTTCCTGCCACGGTAGACGCCCTTGAGCTTAGCCTTCGCTATGCCTTCCTTCTGTCGTTCCCTGATCAGTGCCCGTTCAAACTCTGCCACAGCGCCAAGCACTTGAAGATACAGGGTACTTGCAGGATTGGAGTTGTCAGGGCTGAAGGTCAGACCATCCTTAACAAACACGATGGTTACCTTCTTCCGCAGGAAACCCTGCACCAGTTCCAGAAGGTCTTGAAGGTTCCTTGCCAGCCTGTCGATTGACCAGACCTTGACGGTATCCCCCTCTCGTACCCACTGGATCAGGTCAGTTAGTCCAGGACGATCCTTAGTCCCTGCGGATGCCTTGTCCTCAAACACCTTGTCGCATGGTCCTAGGTCCTGTCGGTCTAGGGACTGGTCCTCTGATGATACCCTTCGGTAGCTCACTGTAGCCATGTCATCACCTTTGTATGTTTAGGGTCTAGATGGTTAGACACTAGGCGTAACATAATGCAGAAGTCAATCCTAACTTTACACATTAAGCTAGCCTGATGCGTGTAAGGTTAGAGTACACCCTAAGGTGACAAGGCTTTCCCCGTTGACGATCAAGCCCGAAGGTCTTTGCTAGGTGAAAAGCGGTAAGGGGCACCCAAGGGGGGCAGGGGGGTACTACTTCTTAGGAGAAATGCACCCCGAAATTATCTCAGCAAAATTACCGTGATTTCAAACTAGCCAAGGATGTTTCACCTTGCAGAGTGCATCGTACCTAGCCTTGAGGGAAGGTCCTACACCGTAGCCCCCTGCAACGTCCCCAGAGCCGTGACCAGTCAGGAAGTCATTCGTTTCCTTGGTTACTCCCTCGTCCCTGAGCATGTCCTTAAGCGATCCTCGCAGCGAGTGAACTACCTTGCTGGTGTCCATTCCCCTGATTTTCTTGATATGCCGCATCAGGGCTTTGGAAGCTGCAACTTGAGCCTTACCGTCTTTGTCTGTCTTGTAACTGAAAAGTCTTCCCGTTCCCCGTGTACCCAATACCTTGAGCAGTTCTGGGACTATTGGCACCTTTCTAGCTGAACCGATATTCTTAAGCTTCTTGTCCTTCCCGGTAAGGTCAAAGTACGGGATGCCTCCCTCTTCCTTCACGTCTTCCCAAGTCAGCAAAGCAGCTTCGTCTAGCCTCATCCCGGTAGCGATCAGGATCGAGAGTAGCTTTCTGTCTTCATCCGGCATGGTGAGCTTGAACAGGGCCTCTAGCTGTGTCCGGTCCAGAGGCGTGTAGCTCTCCTTCTTCCTGCCGTATCCGCTCAGCGTCAGTCCCTTGAAGGGGTTTGCAGCGATCTTGCCCTTTCGTTCTGCGTAGGTGAGACATTGAGACACAAACGTCAGACGGTTCCCAATGGTCTTCTCTGCCATCGTGGCAGCCTGACCAGACGCGAAATCATAGGCATGTTTCTTGACGATCTTGGACACCACCAAGTCACCGGAGAACTCTATGAAATGGTCGATTGCTCGCTTGGTGGCATCCTTGGTCTTCGCCTTGGTGAAGGGGTGAACCGACAGGAACTCCTTCGCTAGCTCGCTCAGTTTCTCGCTGCTTGGTGCGGTACCGGATGCTACCTCAATCTCAGCCTCTACCCGCTCAAGCAGTGGCTCCGCTCGGGTCAGGTCATGTTCACGGTAGGCCAGTTCCTCTTGGTCGCCGTAGGTTGGTCTGTACCGTACAGCCGCAACTAGCCCTCTGGCTTCGTCAAGCATCGCTGCCAGCGCCTCAGGGTCTCCGTATGCCTCAGGGAAGTATGTCGGCTTGCCAGCCCCCAGAGCATCGCTCAGCGCTTCCAGTGCATCCCGAACCGGGTTTAATTCCGTCCTGGCCTTGTCGAACTCAGCATAGATTTCAGACGCTATGCCGTGCTGTCTGGTCTTGGCTATTGCCTTGTCGCTGGTGCCAGTGGACCGCCTCAGTTGGGTCTGATCCTTGAAGGCAGAGCGTAGCTCAGGCGGTATGGTGACGTAGACGTACCACTTGCCCTTGGCCTTGAGGTAGTTCAGCGAGGAGGGAGGATTCTGGACCATGAGACACCAGCCGGAGAGGAGCCGTAGTGTCCAAGTTTAGTGTCCATTCCAGTGTCCAAGCAAGAGAAAACCCCTTATTTTCTTGTACTTTATGGACTTATGGAGTGTGGCGGAGAGGGTGGGATTCGAACCCACGGTAGGCGCAAACCTACAACGG
The DNA here is from genome assembly GCF_041911175.1 of Tabrizicola sp. Taxonomy (GTDB): domain Bacteria; phylum Pseudomonadota; class Alphaproteobacteria; order Rhodobacterales; family Rhodobacteraceae; genus Tabrizicola. Next base: position 10,564 of record NZ_JAYRPN010000036.1, on the reverse strand, counting down.
TTTTCGAGACCGCCACGATCGACCACTCCGTCACCTCTCCGCGCTTCAGGGGTCGTCTATGTGGCGGGGTGGATAGCCGGGCGTCGCGCGATGCGCAAGGGGTTTCGGCAGAATTCTTGGCCGTCAGCCGCGGGCTTCACGGTCAGTTGCGGGCGCCCGCCTTGGCAAGGACCGCCCGAGCGACTACCTCTCGGAGGCACCGCAATTCGGAAGGCCCCACCATGACCCTGCCGCGCCTGGCCCTGGCCCTGCTGCTTGCCGCCACGTCCCCCGTCCGGGCGGAAACCACGGTTGCGCCCCCGGCCGCCGAAGCCCCGGTCGACCATCTGGGCCAGGTGCTTCAGCTCGACGCATTGTTCCAGGTCCTGCGCGAGGAGGGGCTGGCGCATGGCGAATCGTTGAAGACCGACATGTTCCCCTCGGGCGGCGGGGCCGACTGGGAAGCGGAGGTGTCACGCATCTATGACGCCGCCCGTCTGCGGGCCGACTTCACGGCGGCGCTGGAGGCATCGCTGGGGTCCGACCCCGAAACCCTGGCCGAGATCACTGCCTTCTTCGCCTCCGACCTTGGCCAGCGCATCCTGAAGCTGGAGATCGAGGCGCGGCGTGCCTTCCTCGATACGGCTGCGGAAGAGGCCGCGCAGGTCGCCGCCGACGATGCGGCCGCGGCGAAGGAGCCGAGGGTCGCCCAGTTGCGCCGGATGATCGAGGCGGCGGACCTCTTGGAGATGAACGTGGCCGGGGCGCTGTCGGGCAACCTTGCCTTCATGACCGGCATGGCCTCGACCGGGGCCTATGGCGCGGTACCGGACGACCAGCTGCTGTCGGATGTCTGGGGTCAGGAAGACCAGATCCGCGCCGATACCTCGACCTGGCTCTATTCCTACCTTGGCCTCGCCTATTCCCCGCTGACCGAGGCCGAGATGGAGAGCTACATCAAATTCTGGCAAAGCCCCGCCGGGCAGCGGCTGAATGCGGCGCTCTTCGCGGCCTTCGACGTGGTCTTCCGCGACGTCTCGCGCGATCTTGGCAAGGCCGCGGGAATCGCGATGCAGGGGCGCGATATCTGAGCCTGCCCGCTTGACACTGCCGGGGGATCGCCGCATAAGCGCGCATCCCGGGCGGGGGCTCTCTGCCCGGGTCTCTTTATTCATGACGCCCCAAGGGGCGCGCTGTCCGAGGCGGGGAAACCCGAGAACACCCGAAAGGGGGCCGCAGGGCGCGGAGCGATGGAAGGAAAGACCATGTTTGCGGTCCTCAAGACCGGCGGCAAGCAGTACAAGGTGCAGGCGGGTGACGTGCTGCGCGTTGAGAAGCTCGATGCCGTGGCCGGCGACAAGATCCAGTTCAACGACATCCTGATGGTCGGCACCACCGTGGGTGCGCCGCTGGTTGCAGGCGCGGCCGTCCAGGCCGAGGTCATCGACCAGATCAAGGGCGAAAAGACCATCCACTACGTCAAGCGCCGCCGGAAGCACTCCAGCCAGCGCACCAAGGGCCACCGCCAGCACCTGACGCTGGTCCGCGTGACCGAAGTGCTGGAAAAGGGCGCCGACAAGTCGGGCGTCAAGGCCGCGACCGGCACCGTTGCCGCGCGCCGTGCCGCGCATGAGGCTCCCGGTGCGAAACCGGCGGCTGCCGAGAAACCGAAGCGTGCCGCCAAGGCCGCGAGCGCTCAGGAGTAATCCCAGATGGCACACAAGAAAGCAGGCGGTTCGTCCCGCAACGGTCGCGACAGCGCCGGTCGTCGCCTGGGCGTCAAGCTCTTCGGTGGCCAGCACGCCATTCCGGGCAACATCATCTGCCGCCAGCGCGGGACCCAGTGGTTCCCGGGCGAAGGCGTGGGCATGGGCACCGACCATACCATCTTCGCCACCGTCGAAGGCCAGGTGAGCTTCAAGAAGGGGCTGAAGGGCCGCACCTTCATCTCCGTCCTCCCGGTCGCGGAGGCAGCCGAGTAAGCCGAACCTTCACATTCGGAGTGTAAGGGGGGATCGGTCGAAGGGCCGGTCCCCTTTCCCGTTTCCGGGGGAGCGGAACGGGAATGTGGCGGACTGCCATGTCACGACCCCGAAAGGGACAAACAATCGGGCGATTGAACGGCTATCCGGCAATCCCCACATGTGCTTCAGAGGAGGGAAGCCATGATCCTGGAGAAGTTTGCCAGCCCGGTCGAGATAGCGACCGAACGCTTCGTCCTGCGGCCCGTGCGCAAATCCGACGCCGGGCTCTTCGCGCTTTATGCCGGGGACAGGCGGGTGGCCGAAGCCACGCAGGGCATCCCGCATCCCTTGCCCCCCGGGGCGGCCGAGGCCTTCTGCGCCCGCGCGATGACGGCGGGGGGCGAGGAGGACATCTGGGTCATGGACGGCACCCGGTCCGACCTGCCCGAGGTTCTGGGGGTGATCAGCCTGAAGAAGATGGACCGGGGCCAGTCCGAGGTCGCCTTCTGGGTCGCGCCGGCCTTCTGGAACCACGGCATCGCGTCTGCGGCGGTGAACGCGCTGGTTGCGGCCAATCCGCAGAAGAACTGCACCATGTTCGCCGAGGCGTTTCAGGACAACCCCGGCTCAGCCCGGGTGCTGACCAATGCGGGCTTCCAGTACCTTGGCGACGCCGAAAGCTACTCGGTCGCGCGCGACGCCAATGTCCCGACCTGGACCTACATTCGCAAGCTGGACTGATGGCCGGGGTCCCGATCCTCACCCCGCGGCTGGTGCTGCGGGCGATGACCGGGGCCGACGTGCCGCGCTTTCACGCGCTGGTGACGAAGGCAGAGGTGGCGCGGATGCTGTTCCTGTTCCACCCCGGCTGGACGCTGGAGGAGGCAAGGGCCTTTCTGGCCGACTGGGCCTGGAGCGGCGGCTTGCGTTTTCGCCTTTCGATCGAGGAGGCGGGGGAATGGCGCGGCTGGATCGGCGTCTCTGACGACCCGGAGCCGGAGATCTTCTACGCGCTGACGGCTGAGGCCGCCGGTCGCGGGCTGGCGCGTGAGGCAGTGGCTGCCTTCACCCGCTTCCTTTTCGACCGTTTCGACGTTCCGGCGCTGCGGGCGGGCGTGTTCTTTGACAACCCCGCCTCGAAGAAGCTGCTGCGGGCCTGCGGGTTCGAGGAAATCGGGGTCGAGGATCACCCGTCGCGCGGAAGGGACGCCCCGGCGCCAGCCCACATCTTCCGGTTGGCCCGGCCTGCGTGACCGCTCCTCGTTCGCCTTCGGCTCCTCGTCGCTCACGGCCTGAGACGAAGTCACCGAAGAGCCATCATCCCAGCGGTGCGAGAAGGGCCTTCAGCGCGGCGAGCGGGTCCTCGGCGCCCCAGATCTCCTCGCCCACGGCGAAGAAGTCGGTGACGGGGCCGAACTTTGCCACCAACTCGGCGGTCAGCGCGCCTTCGGCGATGATCGGGACTTCGATCACCTCGGACCACCATTCGAACAGCTCGAACGGGGCGCGGCTGCCATCGCCGAGCGCCGTCGCGCCGATGGGGCCGAAGCTGGCGTAATCCGCCCCGGTCTCGCCTGCCGTCATCCCGTCATGTTTCGAGGCCCCGCAGAAGGCGCCCACGATGGCATCCGCGCCGAGGTCCTTGCGGGCCTTGCGCACGTTGCGCGACCCGTCGGTCAGGTGGACGCCGTCGAGACCGAGGCGTTCGGCGAGGATCAGGTGGTTGTCGATCACCACGGCCACGTCGCGGGCATGCGCCGCCTCGCGCGCGGCATCTGCGGCGCGCATCAGGGTGTCTTCGTCCTTCGTTCCGAGGGAAAGCCGCAGGCAGGCGATCTCGGCCCCGTCGAGGACGCGGCCGAGTTGGTCCGAGAAGGTCTCGGGGTCGAAGGTCGGGGGGGTGATCAGGGTGATCTGCGGGCGGTCGTCTGCGGCCATTTCGGGCTCCGGTCTTGCGTTCCGGCCCGTCTATCAGCGTTTCGCGGGCTTGGCTACGGCCCGCGCTTGCCAGCCTGCGGCGGCTGATCTATCTGCCTGCCACCCCCAGAAACGAGGCCCGTGCATGATCCCCCCCGTCTTCATCCTGGTCCGGCCCCAGATGGGCGAGAACATTGGTGCCGCGGCGCGGGCGATGCTGAATTTCGGCCTCGAACGGATGCGGGTGGTGGGCCCGCGCGACGGCTGGCCGAACCCGAAGGCGGTGGCGATGGCAAGCGGAGCCGGGCGGGTGCTGGACCAGGCGGGGCTGTTTGCCGACCTTGGCGGGGCGGTGGCGGACTGCGACTTCGTCTTCGCCACCACGGCGCGGGGGCGGGAGCTGGTGAAGGAGGTCGTGACGCCGGAGCGGGCGATGGAGATGGCGCGGGCTCTGGGGGCGGAAGGGAAGCGGGTGGGGGTTCTGTTCGGGCCGGAACGGGCGGGGCTGGAGAACGAGGATATCGTCCGGGCCAACGCGATCGTCACGGTGCCGGTGAACCCGGAGTTTCCCTCGCTGAACCTGGGGCAGTGCGTGCTGCTCTTGGGCTACGAATGGCAGCGGCAGGGGGCGGGGGGTCCTCCGTCCGTGATGGAGCTGGCCCGGACCGACTTTGCCAGCCGGGAGGAGGTGGACCGGCTGGGGGATCATTTCGAGGAGCGGCTGGAGGCGGCGGGGTTCTTCTTTCCCGAGACCAAGGTGGAGGGGATGAAGGCGAACCTGCGGAACATGTGGGGGCGGCTGGGGCTGACGCGGGCCGAGGTGCAGACCTTCCACGGGATGCTGCGGCAGATCGCGTTCAAGCTGAAGAAACAGGGCGACTGAGCGGGCTGTCCACGGTGGGCATTTCTGGAATATTTAGTGATGCCAATGATTTGTGCGTGGTCGTTCAGGGTTTCTTAAGGCGATGGTTAACGGCCCTTGGCCAGCGGCGGACCGGGGGTTTTCCACCCCCGGACCCCCGGAGGATATTTGGGCCAGTATGAAAGGCATGGGCCGGCGCTGGATTGCCAAACCGGCGCGGCGAGGGTTGGCCTTTGGGGCAGGCCGCGGCTATCATCGCCGGATAACAAGAGCAGCAGGCGGGCAGCGGCATGGCACAGGCGATTTCTTCGAGTGGTTTTTCACGGCGCGGGGCGCTTCTTCTCGGGGGAGCGGCAGTGCTTTCGGGCTGCATGTCCTCGGGTCGCTCCGGCGGCGGCGGCTACCGTGCGCCGGACCCGGCGCCGCGCCCGGTGCCGAACGCCGGGTGGGATGCCTGGGTTGACGGGTTCAAGGGGCGCGCGGCGGCGCGCGGGATTTCGCAGGGCACCCTCGACGCGGCGTTCCGGGGGGCGGGATTCCTGCCGGAGGTGATCGAGAAGGACCGCAACCAGACCGAGTTCAACCGGACGCTGGAGGACTACCTGAACATTGCCGCCTCGGACGAAAGGGTTTCGCTGGGGCGTCAGAAATTCGCGCAGTACCAGGGCACCTTGCAGGCCATCGAGGCCCGCTACGGGGTGGACGCGCAGGTGGTCGCGGCGATCTGGGGGCTGGAGAGCTTTTTCGGGACGCGGCGCGGCAATGTGCCGGTGGTGAGCGCCCTGTCGACGCTGGCCTACGAGGGGCGGCGGGCGGAGTTCTTCGAGGGGCAGCTTACGGCGGCGCTGAAGATCTTGCAGGCGGGGGATGTCTCGCCCGGCGCAATGACCGGCAGCTGGGCGGGCGCCATGGGTCATACCCAGTTCATCCCGACCAGCTATCTGGCCTTTGCAGTGGATTTCACCGGCGACGGGCGGCGGGATATCTGGTCGGAGGACCCGACCGATGCGCTGGCCTCGACCGCGGCCTACCTTGCGAAGTCGGGCTGGACGCATGGCTTGCCCTGGGGGATGGAAGTGACCCTGCCCGGTGGTTTCAACAGCGGGCTTCTGGGGCGCGGCAAGGGCAGGTCGGCGGCGGAGTGGCAGGGATTGGGCGTGCGGTCGGCGGACGGGCGCGCGCTGGCGGGCGGGTCGATCATCGCCGGGGGCAATGGCGGGGCGCCCTATTTCCTGCTGACGCAGAATTTCGCGGTGATCCTGCGCTACAACAACGCGCAGAATTACGCGATCGGGGTCGGGCATCTGTCGGACCGGCTCATGGGCCGGGGGGCGGTTCAGGCGAGCTTCGGGCCGGATGCGTCGGGCATGACCAAGGCCGACCGGCAGGAGTTGCAGCGGCTTCTGACCGCGAAGGGCTTTGACACTGGCGGCAGCGACGGGGTGATGGGGGCGAAGACCAAGGCCGCGATCAGTGCCTATCAGGCGAGCGTCGGGGTGCCGGTGACGGGAGAGCCGTCTTTGGAGTTGCTGCGGCGGTTGCGGTGAGGATGGTGGGTTTCACCCACCCTATGAAGGGGGTGATGGATGGCGCATCGCATCTTCGGGATGAGCGTGGCGAAGGTCTATCCGGCCTGGGCCGCGAAGGTCGAGCGGAAGGGGCGCAGCACGGCCGAGCTGGATGCGGTGATCTGTTGGCTGACCGGCCATGATCAGGCCAGTCTGGAGGCGGTGCTGGCTGAAGGCGTCGACTTGCAGCACTTCTTCACCGAGGCCCCGGCGCTGAACCCCGCGCGGGAGCAGGTGACGGGGGTGGTCTGCGGGGTGCGGATCGAAGCCATCGACGATCCGCTGATGAAGGAGATTCGCATCCTGGACAAGCTGGTGGACGAGCTGGCGAAGGGGCGGCCCCTGGCGAAGGTGTTGCGCCAGGGGTGAGGGCGACCGTTCCTGACCGTCATCCCCGCGCAAGCGGGGACCCGAAGACGGTCGCAACCTGGGCTAAGCTGGTTCCCCGCTTGCGCGGGGATGACAGCAGGAGCCTGGTCTCGCCCTACACCGCGTTCACATGGGCGGTGCGGATGACGCGCTCGCAGTGCTGCGACAGGGTCTTGCGGTTCTCGAAGGCGTCGACCGGAACCTCGGGGTGGAAGATCACCTCGACGCGGCCCTGGCGGGGGGTGGCGAGGGTCTTCACCAGGTGGCTGGCGAAATCCATGTCGCCCCACCAGCCATAGTGGCGGGGGTCCTCGCCTGCGGGGGCGTGGAAGATCACCGTCACCGGCTGGATATGCATGCTGCGTTCGAGGGCGGGGGAGAAGAAGGCCTCGAAGAGGGTGGACTTGAACGGCAGGACGCGGATCGCGTCGGTGCTGGTGCCTTCGGGGAAGAAGAGCAGGCGGTGCCCGGCCTGCAGGCGGGATTCGAAAATCTCCTGCTGGCGCTTCGCCTCGGTCCCCTTGCGGGCGATGAAGACGGTGCCGGTGGCCCGGGCGAGCCAGCCGATCATCGGCCAGGCCGCGACCTCGGCCTTGGCCACGAAGTAGATCGTCTGCACCGCGTTCAGCACGAAGATGTCGAGCCAGGAGGAATGGTTGGCGACGATGGCGCCGGGGTGGGTCATCGGCTGGCCCCGGACGGTCAGCGGCAGGCGCAGGAGGCGAAGCGCGCTGCGGCAGACGAAGCGGGTGATATGCGGCGTGACCGGACGGGCCTGACCGCACAGCGGCCATTCGACGAGGCGCACGAGGAGGAGGACGAAGAGCCCGCCGTAGGTGAGCGCGCCGATCAGGCCGCCGCGCCAGATCACGCGGAGCCAGCCGAGCGGGGTGATCTTCAACGGGGGCGGGGGGACCTCCTGCCAGGGGGTCATGGCCCGGCCTTGCGGATGTAGAACTCGCGGTGGCGGGCGGACATCTGGCCGGTGTCCATCACCAGGCAGACATCTGTGGTGTTGAAGGCGCGGTCGATCCAGGCGCCGTCGCCGACGAAGCCGCCGAGGCGGAGGTAGGCCTTGATCAGCGCGGGCGTCGCGGCCATCGCGGCGCGGCGGTCGAGGTCGGCGGCGGGGATCAGGTTCATCTCTTGCCGATGGGGCGGCAGGGCGCGGACCCGCATCGCCGCGGGCGCGAGGTGGTTGTGGTAGAGGTGGCTCAGCGGCTGGGCCAGCGTGGCGATGTCGGTGCCGTGGAACGAGGCGGCGCCGAACAGGATCTCGATCCCCCGGTCAAGCACATATTCGGCGAGGCCGTTCCACAGCAGGAACATCGAGGTCCCGCCCCGATGGTCGGCCTGGACGCAGGAACGCCCGAGTTCCAGCAGGCGACGACCGGAGGCGAGAAGGGGCGTCAGGTCGAATTCGGTTTCCGAATAGAAGCGACCGGCGGCAGCGCGGCGGTCGGAGGGCAGCACGCGGTAGGCGCCGATGACATGGGCCCTGGTCGCCGGGTCGATGCGGCGGTCGACGAGGAGGAGGTGGTCGAAGAACGGATCGAAGGCGTCGCGCTCCAGCCGGTTGGCGTGGTCGACGAGCGGTCCGTCGCCGCCAAGCTCTTCCACGAAGACCTGGTAGCGCAGGTGCTGCGCGGCGGTCAGGTCTTCGGGCGTGCTCGCCAGCCGGACGGTGTAGGGGGACTCATCGGCAGTCATCGGCTTTGACATGGCTAGGGCAGGCCTGACTTAGCCAGCGGCAGGCCGCTTTGCAACCGTCTGCCGGTTCTGGGAAAATCGCAGCAATTCCCGGTTGAGTTTCGGCTGCGGATTCGCACTATGGGTGATCAGTTTCCGCAACCGGCAGAAGGAAGACGCGCTTCATGTCGATCACGACCTTGCCGGCATGTTCGAAGTTCACTGTCACCTTGTTGTCGATGTTCGACTGTACCTGACCAAGACCCCAGTCCGCCTGCTCCGGGTGGCGCACCAGCATGCCCGGTTCCAGAAGTGCCGCCATGTCCCGTCCTTTCGCCCGGTTTTTCGCATGCAAGACAAGCCCGACCTCGCCGCCCTGATCGCCTCGCGCATCTGCCATGACCTTATCAGCCCGATCGGGGCGATAGGCAACGGGGTGGAGCTTCTGGCGATGGAGCCGGGCGGGGTGCGGCCCGAGATGGCGCTGATCTCGGAAAGCGTGGCGAATGCGAATGCGCGGATCCGGTTCTTCCGCATCTGTTTCGGTCAGGCGTCGAGCGACCAGCGCATCGCGCGGTCGGAGGTAGCGTCGATCCTGGGGGATCTCTCGCGCGGGGGGCGGGTCGGCTATGGCTGGACCAGCCCGGCCGACCTGTCGCGGCGCGAGGTGCGGCTGGTGTTCCTTTTGCTGCAATGCCTGGAAAGCGCGCTGGCCTATGGCGGCAAGGTGAGCGTCACGCGGGGCGAGACGGGCTGGCTGGTCCTGGCGGAAGCGCCGCGGCTGAAGGTGGACGCAGGCCTTTGGGAGGTGCTGACCGAGCCGCGCGCCCCGGCCGAGATCGGCGCGAACCAGGTGCATTTCGCGCTGGTGCCGGACGAACTGGCGCGGCAGGGGCGGCGGCTGATCACCGAGATCGGCGAGACGACGATAAGGCTGACGTTCTAGCGCTCAGGGCCGGATCGTCCCGTCGCCCGTCACCAGATACTTGAAGCTGCACAGCTGCTCGGCCCCCACCGGGCCGCGCGCGTGCAGCTTGCCGGTCGCGATGCCGATTTCCGCGCCCATGCCGAATTCGCCGCCGTCGGCGAACTGGGTCGAGGCGTTGCGCATCAGGATCGCGCTGTCGAGCTGGGTGAAGAACCGTTCCGCAGTGGCGTCGTTCTCGGTCAGGATCGATTCCGTGTGGTTGGAGCCGTATTTGCGGATATGGGCGATGGCCTGGTCCACTCCGTCCACCAGTTTTGCGGCGATGATCATGTCGAGGAATTCGTGGCCGAAATCCTCGGGCGTGGCGCGCTTGGTGCCGGGAACCTTCAGCAGCTCGCCCTCGGTGCGCACTTCGACGCCCGCTTTCATCAGGTCCTCGATCAGCACGCCGCCATGCTTGGTGTAGAACTGCCAGTCGATCAGCAGGCATTCCGCCGCGCCGCAGACGCCGGTGCGGCGGGTCTTGGCGTTCAGAACCACTTTGCGGGCTTTCTCCAGATCGGCGTCGCGGTCGGCGTAGACATGGCAGATGCCTTCCAGATGCGCGAAGACCGGCACCCGCGCCTCGCGTTGCACAAGGCCGACAAGGCTCTTGCCGCCACGCGGGACGATGACGTCGATGAAGTCGGTGGCCTGGAGCATGGCCGTTACCATCTCGCGGTCGCGGGTCGGGATGAACTGGATCGCGGTCGCGGGCAGGTTGGCGGATTTCAACCCGTCAAGCATGCAGGCGTGGATCGCCTCGGAAGTCTCATAGCTTTCCGATCCGCCGCGCAGGATCACGGCATTGCCGGATTTGAGGCAAAGCGCGCCCGCATCGGCGGTGACATTGGGGCGCGATTCGTAGATGACACCGACGACGCCCAGGGGGGTGGCGACGCGCTGGATGTGGAGGCCGTTCGGGCGGTCCCATTCGGCCAGGATGCGGCCCACCGGGTCTTTCTGTTCGGCGATCTGGCGCAGCGCATCGACGATGCCGCGCAGGCGGTTGTCGTCAAGGCGCAGGCGGTCGAGCATCGCCGGGGTCAGGCCCTTCTGCACGCCCGCGTCGAGGTCGAGGGTGTTGGCATCCAGAATCTCGGTCCGGCGCCGCCAGACCGCATCGGCGGCGGCGATCAGCGCGGCGGCCTTGCGTTCCGAGGAGGCGCAGGCAAGCTCGGCCGCCGCCGCGCGGGCCTTGCGGCCGATCTCGGTCATCAGGTCGGTGAACTGGCCGTCCATTGCGCTT
>NZ_JAYRPN010000035.1:0-11693 GCF_041911175.1 Tabrizicola sp. | reverse complement strand
GTATCTCTCGGCACGATGTGGCCCCTTGCAACGATTGATTGTTCCGGGCCGAAATTGGCGCGGGGTGGAGCAGCCCGGTAGCTCGTCAGGCTCATAACCTGAAGGCCGCAGGTTCAAATCCTGCCCCCGCAACCAAAAAATTACGTAACATCAAATAGTTAAATGTTGATCGTTTCGCTTGTGTATAAGCAAACGCGTTTACCTCAACAACAACTCAACGTTACACAAGGCCCCCCACAAGGGGGCTTTTTGCGTTCCGGGCAGCGCCGATCAGGCGCCCCGATCATCCCGGAATCGACCGATCACGTCAGCAGCGCTCAACGGCCGATAGCTTTCCTCAGGAGCCGCGAAAGCGCGCGTCAGCTCAGCCTTCAGACGATCAAACGCCTCCCGTTCCGCCCGCTCCTTGTCGCGCCGGATCAGGTCGTGCACGTACTCGCTGGTGTTCTCGTAGGAGCCGTTCTCGCCAACGTTCGACGCGATGAACTCGCTCAGCGCACCGCTGATGCGGATGATTACCGTCCTAGCCTGAGACATGATGCGCTCCGCTTTCGTGTGTTCAGGATCAGCAAAAACAAACACGCAGGCAAGTTGCACGACGTCCCTTTTTGTCCTTGTTCGCGCTGGATGCGTTTCTCGCGCGTCGTAGAATGGTCGTCGCCTCGCTTCGCTTGATCCAGATCACGGCACGGAACGCCCGCCTATGCGCAGATGCGCATGAAGTGGAGCGCCTCCAATGATCCTGGCCGTTCTGTCTGCCCTTGCCGAACCGACCCGCCTTGAAGCCATGCGCCTGCTGGCAGACGGCTCGGAACACTGTGTCTGCGAGCTTATGCGAAAGCTGGGTGCAACCCAAAGCCGGATGTCGCGGCACATGCAAGTGCTGAAGCAAGCGGGACTGGTGCTGGACCGGCGCGACGCGCAATGGGTGCGCTACCGGATCAACCCAGAACTGGCGCCATCCCTCGCACGCCTCGTTGAATCCGCGCTGGAGCGGCCGATCATGGTTACGGAGCGGGCGGAATGAGCGTGTTCGGCTGGCTGAACGACCAACTGCTGCGGATGACCTGGCTCAACGATCTGGTGGGCGCGGGCGTGGCGGCCATCGGGCTGGACCCTGCCTCGCGGATCGGCGGGTCAGTGCAGTTCTTCGTCTATGACGTGATCAAGATCTTCATCCTGCTCTCGGTGCTGATCTTCGCCATCTCCTATGTCCAAAGCCATTTCCCACCGGAACGCACCCGCGCCATGCTCGGCGGTCGGTCGGGCCTGGGCGCCAACACGCTCGCAGCCCTTCTGGGCACGCTGACTCCATTCTGTTCCTGTTCGTCGATCCCGCTCTTCATCGGTTTCACCGCCGCTGGCCTGCCACTCGCGGTGACGTTCTCCTTCCTTATCTCCTCACCGCTTGTGGACCTGGCCTCGGTGATCCTGTTGGCCTCGATCTTCAGTTGGCCGATTGCCCTTGCCTATGTGGTGGTCGGGCTGGTGGTGGCCATTGTGGGCGGGACGATCATCGGCCGTTTGGGGATGGAGGGTCAGGTCGCGGAATTCGTCCGCACCGTCCCCGTCTCGGGCGAAGCCGCGACCATGACCCGATGGGACCGGCTGGTATATGCGCGCAATCAGGTGGTCGAGATCGTCCATCGCGTCTGGCCCTACGTGCTGATCGGCGTCGGCATCGGGGCCGCGATCCACAACTGGGTGCCTGCCGACGTGATCTCGGCGTTGCTCGGACAGGATAAATGGTGGTCGGTCCCTGTGGCGGTGCTGGTGGGCATTCCCATGTATGCCGACATCTTCGGCACCTTGCCGATCGCCGAGGCGCTGGTCGGCAAGGGCGTGGGCCTTGGCACTGTGCTGGCCTTCATGATGGCGGTGACCGCCCTGTCCCTACCGTCGCTCATCATGCTCAAGCGCGTGGTGAAGATGCCGCTCCTTGTTACCTTCACCGGCGTCGTAACGCTTGGCATCCTGTCCATCGGGCTGATCTTCAACGCGATTTCCAACTGGTTCATCTGAGAAAGGACCGCATCATGATCATCAAGATCCTCGGCTCGGGCTGCAAGAAATGCGTAACGCTTGGCGAAAACGCCAAGGCAGCCGCGGCAGCGGCAGGCAAGGAGGCCGAGATCATCAAGGTCACCGACTTTGCCGAAATCGCCGCCTATGGGGTGATGTCGACGCCGGGGCTGGTGGTGGACGAAAAGGTCGTCTCGACCGGCAAGGTGCTGACGGCGGAAGAAATCGGAAAGCTCATCTGATGGAGTATCGCGTCCACGCCCGCCGCATCGATGCTCATGGCAGTCTTGCCGTGGCGAAAGAGGCCGAAGTCGCGCTCGACACCGATCTGGCCGGGCGGCGCGATGCGATGAACCCGGTGGAACTGCTGCTGGCGGCACTTGCCGCTTGCATGCTGAAGGGGATCGAGCGGGTGACGCCGATGCTCAATTTCCAGATCGATGGCGCCGAGGTTGCGCTGGAAGCGATCCGCCAGGACGCGCCACCGAAGCTGATGCTGATCCGGTATGCGATCGTCGTCGAGAGTGCCGAGACTGACCAACGCCTTGATCTGTTGCACCGCAACATCTTGAAATACGGCACCATCTCGAACACGCTGTCATCAGCCGTGCCGCTCGAGGGAAGCCTGCGCCGCAAGGTGTAACAGGTTCAATTGGGGGGCAGGTATGGTCGGATGGCCGCGGATCGTATTGGCTGGAGCAGCCGTCGGCATAGTCGGCGGGCTGATCGGGCTTGGCGGGGCAGAGTTCCGTCTTCCACTCCTGATCGGCATGTTCGGATTTGCAGCTCTTGATGCGGTGATCCTGAACAAGGCGACCAGTCTGATCGTGGTGGCCACAGCGCTGCCGTTCCGGGCGGGAACCGTGCCGCTGGATCAGGTGCTGGCCGAATGGCCGATCATCCTGAACCTTCTCGCGGGAAGCTTGCTTGGCGCATGGATCGGGGCCGGGCTCGCTGTGCGGATGAAATCCCGCACTCTCTATCGCGTTCTGGCCGGGCTTTTGGTGCTGATCGCGGCAGTCCTCGCGCTCAGCCACATCACGACCCTGTCGCCCGCTGCCCTTGTCACCGGACCTGCGCAGATCGTCGCGGGCCTTGTCGCAGGGTTCGGCATCGGCATCGTGGCTTCGCTGATGGGCGTTGCGGGGGGTGAATTGCTGATCCCCACGCTGGTCCTTCTGTTCGGGATCGACCTGAAACTCGCAGGCAGCCTGTCGCTGGCGATCAGCCTGCCCACCATGCTGGTCGGGTTCGCCCGATACAGTCGCGACGACAGCTTCACGGTTCTAGCGCGCAATCAGGGCTTCGTGCTGTTCATGGCCTTGGGGTCAGTGATCGGCGTCGCCGTCGGCGGCCAGCTTCTGGGGATCGTGCCCGAGGTCGTGCTGCTGCCCGTTTTGGTCGCCATCCTGCTTGTATCCTCGGTCAAGGTCTGGCGTCACGGCTAGTGTCAGGTCGCCGCCGACAGGTTCACCCGCTTGATCAGCGCCTCCGCGCTTTCTTTGCGTTCGGAATAGCGGTCCACGAGGTAATCGGCCCGGTCACGGGTCAGCAGGGTGAACTTCATCAATTCCTCCATCACGTCCACGATCCGGTCGTAGAGCGGCGACGGTCGCATGCGCCCGGCCTCGTCGAACTCCTGGAACGCCTTTGGGATCGAGGACTGGTTGGGGATCGTCAGCATCCGCATCCAGCGACCAAGGACACGCATCTGGTTCACGGCGTTGAAGCTCTGCGAGCCGCCCGACACCTGCATCACCGCCAGCGTCTTGCCTTGGGTCGGTCGCACGGCACCCTCGGACAGCGGGATCCAGTCAATTTGCGTCTTCATCAGACCGGTCATCGCACCGTGGCGCTCTGGCGAGGACCAGACCATCCCTTCGCACCAGGATGAAAGATCGCGCAGTTCCCGCACCTTCGGGTGGGTCGCATCGACCCCGTCGTCGACCAGCGGCAGGCCGGACGGGTTGAACATCCTTACCTCGGCCCCGAGCCGCGTCAGGATGCGGGCCGCTTCCTCGGCCGCCAGACGGGAAAAGCTGCGGGCTCGGAGCGAGCCGTAGAGGATCAGAATGCGCGCTGGGTGGACCGAGGGCGCGCCGCTGAACAACCGGTCGCGGTCGATGCCGAAGAACAGTGCGTCATCGATGTTGGGCGTGTCGGAGTGCTGGTCAGACAAGGCGGTTTCCTTCGGCATCGATGATCATTTGACCGTCCTCCTTTGCCAGCGGACCGGGAGGCAGGCGGTCCAGCAGGTCCAGCACCGTCTCGGACGGGCGGCACAGGCGCACGCCTTTGGGCGTGCAGACGAGGGGCCAGTTCACGAGGATCGGATGGGCCACCATCGCGGTCAGTAGCTGGTCGTCTGTCACGTCGGCCGCAGTCAGGCCCATCTCCTCGGCAGGCGATCGGGCGATGCGCAAGGCATCGCGCGGGGTGAGGCCCGCCGCAGCAAACAGCGCCAGAAGCTGCGGGCGGGTCCAGCCTTCCTTCAGATAGTCGATGGCGATGGGCGTATACCCGGCGGCCTGGATGATCCCGAGGGTGTTGCGCGATGTCGCGCAATCGGGGTTGTGGTGGATGACGACGGGAAAGCTCATGCCGGGAACCGGTTACGGGTGCGGTTGGCAAAGGCGACCAAGGACAGCATCACCGGCACTTCGACGAGGACGCCCACCACCGTTGCCAGCGCCGCGCCCGAGTTCAGGCCGAACAGGCCGATGGCGACCGCCACTGCCAGTTCGAAGAAGTTCGACGTACCGATCAGGGCGCAGGGCGCTGCCACCTTGTGGGGCAGCTTCCACACAAAGGCCCAGGCATAGCCAAGCGCGAAGATCCCATAGGACTGGATGATGATCGGCACGGCAATGAGCGCGATCAGCAGTGGCTGAGCGATGATCACCGGCCCCTGAAAGCCGAAGAGAAGAACGACGGTCAGCAGCAGGCCGAGGACCGAAGCGGGCTTGATCCGCGCCGTGAAGTCCGACACCGCCGCTTCACCCCCGCGCACCATCAAGGCTCGCCGTGTCAGTGCTCCGGCGATCAGGGGGATCACGATGTAGAGGACGACCGACAGGATCAGCGTCTCCCACGGCACGGTGATGTCGGTCACGCCCAGCAGGAAGGCCACGATCGGCGCAAATGCCACGACCATGATCAGGTCATTCACGCTGACCTGCACCAGCGTGTAGTTCGGATCGCCCTTGGTCAGCTGCGACCAGACAAAGACCATTGCGGTGCAGGGGGCCGCACCCAGCAGGATAAGCCCCGCGATGTATTCTGGTGCCTTGGCCGGATCGATCAGCCCGGCGAACAGGTGGTTGAAGAACAGCACCGCCAGCGCCGCCATGGTGAACGGCTTGATCAGCCAGTTGATCGCCAGCGTGATGATCAGCCCCTTGGGGCGTCGTCCGACATCCTTCAGCGAGCCGAAGTCGATGGCGATCATCATCGGATAGACCATCGCCCAGATCAGCACGGCCACCACAAGGTTGACCGAGGCGTATTCCAGCCCGGCCAGCACACCGAACAGGCCCGGCGCGAGGTTGCCCAGCACAAGGCCCGCCAGGATGCAGAGGGCGACCCATAGGGTCAGCCAGCGTTCGAACAGACTCATGTGGTTTCCTTCCGGGTGGGAACGCAGCAGGCATCGCCGGGGGGCGGTGTCAGGCTGGCGATGAACTCCGCCAGCGGGGCCAGCGCATCGGGGTTCAGCGCATAGCACACGCGCGGCCCGTCGATCTCGCCCGAGATGATCCCCGCCGCCTTGAGGATGCGTAGGTGTTCCGACACCGTGGACTGTGCCAGGCCGACAGCATCCACGATGTCACCGCCGATGCAGCCGGGGGTGGCCAGCAAAAGCCGAAGGATACGAAGACGGGCCGGATGAGCCAGCGCCTTTGCCAGAGCTGGAAGGTGATCGTTCTGAGGCACGCGTGATTCCAATGGCTTCGTTAATCGTCGATAAACGATATAACTATCGTTGTGATAGGACAACCCTGAGAGAGGCAATACTGCATGATCTTTCGTGCGGTCATCACCGACACGCGCGCGCCTGGTCGCGCAACGCAGCGTAGTCGCTCAGCATCCGGACGACGACGGCCCCTTCCGGCAACGCCTCGACCTCGTCGGCGGCCCGCGCTTGATCTGCTGCGGTGTACTCGACCACAGGCGGGCAGGGCGCGCTGGTCTCAGAACTTACCGTCGCGCAGCCGGTCAGCCAGAGCATCGCGATCAGCAGGGCGGCGGGCGGCGGCGTCGAGCATCTGGCGTTGGATGGCATCGTTTCTCTCTCGGGCATCAAGCCGTTCGGCGGCGCGCCCGGCGCGTTCACCGGCACGGCGCAGGTTCAGAAGGGAAAGCAGGATCGCTGCTGCGGTGAGGATGAGGCCCAGCGCTTTTCGCGCCGGGCCATGGGTCAGAAGCCAGCTGATCACCGCTGGCCCCGCTTCCAGTCGTCGAGCCGCGCGTGGATGGTGACGGCGATGCCGATCAGCGCGATGGCGATCAGCACCCAGCGCAGGGTGTCGAGATAGGGCACCAGTGGCTGGATGGTGGATTGGGTTTCGGCGAGGACG
This sequence comes from Tabrizicola sp., assembly GCF_041911175.1. Classification (GTDB taxonomy): domain Bacteria; phylum Pseudomonadota; class Alphaproteobacteria; order Rhodobacterales; family Rhodobacteraceae; genus Tabrizicola. The sequence continues at coordinate 5,094 of NZ_JAYRPN010000035.1, read as the reverse complement.
CCCCTCACAGCATCCACCCCAGCCGCACCGACGGTCGCCGCTCCAGCCGCGCCGCCCCCGCGCAGGGTGCGGCTTTCCGAGAGGACTTCGCGCGCGGGCGGCAGTTCCGGGGCGAAGGGCACGGGTCGCGCCGGGAAGGGATCGCCCCACGACCGGGCAGGGCCGAGGTCGATGTGCATGAAGCCCGAGCGGGGGTAATAGCCGAAGCCGAGGAACCCGACCGCCCGCGCCGCCGCCTCGAAGGCTGCGGGATCGTGGTTGGACATGGCGATGTCGAAGGCGGTCGCCTGCATGTGCTTCGAGGCAGGGGCCCCGCCCACGGAGCGATTGTGTTCCGGACTGCGGTAGGCCGAGCGCACGATCAGCGGCTTGCCCAGCCGATCGCGCAGGGCCTGCAGCTTGTCCATCGCCGCGGTGTTGATCTTGATCGCGCCGGTGCCGCGGCAGGCGATCTCGGCGGCCGAGAAGTTCGGCCAGCGCCAGGTGTTGGCGGGCACGTCGCGCCAGTGGGGGTAGGTCAGGGTCGGCATGGTGGATCCTCCAGATGAAAAAACCCGCCTCTTGGGCGGGGGACATGTTCGTTGTGGTGTGGTCGCCAGGCGGTCAGTCTGATCGGCCGCGCTGGAAGGCGTCGAAGAGCATGTCCCGCATGGATCGGATGTCCGTCTCGATCCGGTCGAGGCGGTCGCCATCCACCTTGCGATCTTCGCTGCGCTGCTTGTCGGAGCGGTCGCGTTCGGTGATGAGTTCGCGATCAAGACGATCCAGCAGGGCCTCGTTGGTGAAGGCCTTGCGCGTGATCGCCGCGATCAAGGCCATGGTGCCACCGATCAGGGCGGTCAGCGCGGCGGTGATCCCGTGGTCCCGAAAGGCCCGCGCGACCTCCCCGGCGAGAGTGGTCTGGTCGTTCATGATGGTCCTTTCATTGCCGCAGGCTGCGGTTGGTCAGAAATCAGTTTCGAGGTAGACACCGGCGCAGTCGTAGGCGACGGCGGCGGCCGTCGCGCCGGTGTTCAGGAAAAGCCGCGGCGACAGGAACTGCGTCGCGGCGGGCAGGTCAGCGGTGATCTCCTGCTCAAAGACCGCGCCAGACACTTCATCGACCACGCGCACCCAGACGGATGACCCATTCGGCGGGGCCGCGATGAACAGGGTCAGCACCCCGCCCGTCGCTATGGCGAAACTTGCGCCCATGTCAGTCAGGGTCGGCGCCCCGGTGCCGTCGTTCGCGACAAGCTGCCATCGGGTGTGGGTCCCGCGCTGGAAGCCGATGCCGATACAGTTGATGGCGGCGGCCAGCGTCAGGGTGGTGGCCAGCGCGGCCGTCGATCCATAGAGGCCGAAGAACCCCATGCCAGTTGCCTGCAGGGTCGTCAGCGAGATCCGCGTGACGAAGGTCCAGCCGCCGAGGCCCGCCGCGTTCCCGCGCCAGCAGGCCCAGCCTGCGGATCGCTGGTCGGCGACCGAGTCCACGACGGCCGCCGAAGTCAGGCGCCATCGCCGCATTGAGGCGGCGAGGTTCGTGGCTGCGAGGGTCGGGTGCGACACGGTGCCGACCGAGGTGATCGGCATGCCTTCTGTGGTGATGGTCGTGGTGACCGAAGGCGACCAGGTCGCGATCCGGTTCACCCCGAAATGCGGCTGGAGCGGAAAGTCCCGGCCAGAGGGGCGCATCACGTCGATCCACGGCGCCCCGGCGCGGTTGCGCGCATAGAGGGCGGCCTTGCCTGCGGGCGGCGGCGATGGCGCTGCGGCCAGACCTGGCAAGACCGTGGGCTGCGGCAGTTCTACCTGACCGCTGGTGCGGTCGATCCTGATCGCGTCGAAAAAGGCCGATCCATCCGGGCTGACCTTGAAGCTGAAATCGTCATTCCCGAGCAACCCGATGAGGGCGCGGGCCGAGAAGCCGGTCTTGAAGGCAAAGGCCGCGTCATTCCCGGCGGCGGCCTTGTTGACCGTCGCCTCGATGCCCGCGCCCGCGTTGTTCAGAAGGACGGCGGGCGTGTTCACCGACAGCCGGTTGTAGCTGTCGGCCGTGGCCCCGCCGAGGCCCAAGAACTGCGCGGTCAGGTTTGCCTGGGGCATGCCGACCTGCGTCACGGCATTGGCGAAGGTGACGGTCGGCGTGTTGATGACGGTCGATCCGCCCGCTCCGGCGGAGGCCGAGCCAATGTTGACGACCGTCGTCGACCCGGATGCCCCGCCCGTGCCGAGGTTCACCGTCTTGGTGATGCCGGTGGTCGTCGCACCAGTGCCCATCCCATAGGTGGCCGTCGTCGTCGCCGTGCCGATCGAGGCGCTGGTGGCCGAAACAGTGACGGTTCCAGACGCCGTGAGCGTCCCAGAGAAGGTCTTGTTGCCAGTAAAGGTCTGGGTGCCCGCGAGGATCGCCAGTTCAGACGAGGTATTCGGTAGGGTGAAGCTGCGCGTGGTGGCCGTGCTGATCCCCGCCAGCGAGAAGGTCGCCTTCTTTGTCGGGTCCGCATCGTTCACCAGGCTGAAGACTGCATCCGACACGTCGCGCGGCTCGCTCACCACTTCCCAGGCGCTGCCGGTCCAGACGAGGAACAGCCCCTCGGCCGCGACCCAGACCAGCCAGCCGGTGCGCGGCACAAGCCGGATCCACGCGCCGTCGACCCAGAAGGCGATGTTCAGATCCCACCCGGCCCAAAGGCCGGTGGCGCCGGAGGCCACAAGATGGCGGTTGCCGTCGGTGGGGCTGGCCGGGGGCGCGGTGCGCGTGCGGTCCAGGACCGAGAGCTGCACCATGGCATCGAGCAGGCGCAGGGCCTCGTTGTGGGTGACATGCTTCTGCGCCTGCGCCGCCAGAAGGTAAGGCAGGCCCAGATGGGTCGAGGTGTCGGACATTTGGGTTCCCGTGGGTTGGGATCAGAATTTGAGCGTGACCGCGGTGGGCGTGCCGCGGCCAAGGCGGTTCGAAAGTTGGAAGATGCGGATCGCCAGCGTCTGGCTTGGCCCGAGCGGCGCACCCCAATCGGCGGTCTGCTGGGCGGATGTGTAGAGGACGGAGGTCGTGGTGCTGGTCAGCGTCCGCTTGACAGCGGCGCCATCGAGGATCTGGACTTCGTAGCTTTCTAGGTCCTCGGCCAGCGGCACCTCGACCTGTTCCCAGGCGTCGGCCACCAGCGCCCGTGACCGCCGGGTCCAACGGATCGTCAGATCGCCCGGGCTGCGGGCCGTTCGCCATGGCTGCTCGACATGAACCGGAGCGAAGGGGACAAGGCCCCGCCCGGTCGGCGTGAAGCCCAGCGCGGAGTAGCTGTCATCCGTGACAGAGCGCGCGGCCGGGCCGACCCGCCAGTTCCAAGGCAGTCCGAGATCGGCCTCGGCGATGGGCAGCGAAGCCAGTGTGGCGTCCAGTACGACCACCCGCGCGCCAGCCGGAGCCGGGTTGCCCATGGTTTGTTCCGTTCCGCGCTGGCCGCGCAACAGGCGGGTCAGGCGATACCGGCCTGGGGCGATCAGTTCGGCCGCGCCTGCCTGGACGATCTCCCATTGGCCAGCGGCAGTCTCGACCGCCAGTGCGTTCGCCCCGCCGAACAGCGCCACGTCCGTCACGCTTTCCAGCGTTCCGGACAGGAGATCGACCACCAGAGCGTTGCCGAGATCAAAGCACGAGGTCGGCCCCGGAAAGAACTCGAAGGCCAGCGTGCCGATCCGCGCCCGACTGCCGAAGGTGGTCAGCAACGCGAACCCGTCGGGTGATGCGCTGCGGAAGACCGCGATCTCGCCCGGCCAGGGGCTGGCATGGGCGGCGACTAGGGGGCGATGGGCAGGCTGGTCTTCGGAAATCTGCGGCAGGTCCAGCATCACCACCTCCGGCGTGCCGAAGACGACGGGGCTCGAAAGCGAGGCCGGTCGCGGATCACCGGGCGGCAGATCGTAGGCGGCACGGTCCTGGCGGACGGCTTCGATGCCTCGCGCCTCGGCATCTGCCACAGAGACGAGGCGAAACTCCACCTCGCGGCCGTCGTGGACGAGGCGGATGACGTCGGCCGGATCGAGGGCGAGGCGCGAGGGCGGCAGACGGAAGGTGGCGCTTTCCCGGCCGATCCAGGCCTCCATCAGCGCGCGGCGGCAGCGGCGTTCGGCCTCCTCGGGCGGGATCGCAATGGGGAAGGACTCGGACGCGATGCGGGTCGTATCGACGGTGATGCGGCGGGCTTCGACGAGGGCCGCGTCATAGTCTTCGTCCGCCCGCGCGACCTGCCACTTCAGGGCCTGCGGCAGTTCCGTCTCCTGGCCGCGGGTCAGCTCAAGAGCCTCACCCTCGCGGCTGGACACCAGATCATCGATGGCCAGCGTAGCGGTCGAGGCACGGCCGCGCATGACGAAGCGGATCACCCCCTCTGACTCGATGGCGTCAAACCCGAAATGCCGGGCCAGCGTGGAAATCGACGCGCGGGGGCTTTCCAGCGCGACGATCACATAGCCCTCGACCGCGCCCCAGAGGCCGGTGACGTCAATCAACGCCTCATCAAGCCCAGCGCTCAGGCAGAGATGACGCACAAGGGCCGCCAACGACACCGCACCGAGCCGCCCGGTCAGCCAGTGCCCGAGCCGCCAGTTCGGGCCATCGGTCCAGACGCCGGTCAGTTCGGGGAAGAAGGGATAGGGTCGCGCATCCCAGGTCCAGGCGGCGCATTCGGGGACATGCACCATCCGGCCACCGTAGACGGATGAGGTCGGATTGTTCGCGCCCTGACCCCACCAGAGGTAACTGGCCTCGAGATAGGCACGCTGGATCGTGTCATCTCGCCAGCCACGGGAGAAGTATGGGGTGAAGCTCTCCGAGGACTTCGGGTCGAAGAAGACGTTCGGCTGGTTCGTGCCCCGGTCGATGGCCGGGCAGCCCAGTTCCGTGAACCAGACCGGCTTTGACTGCGGCACCCATGCCGTGGGCGTGCCGCTTTCCACCCCGCCCGGCCTGTTGAAATGGGGGTTCGACCACCAGGCCCGCAGATCCTTGTAGCGAAACACCCAAGGCTTGCCTGCGGCACCGTCCGTGATCGGCGTGCGGATCTGGGCCGACCTGTCGGCGGCGGATGCATAGAACCAGTCGAAGCCCTCGCC
>NZ_JAYRPN010000034.1:0-18641 GCF_041911175.1 Tabrizicola sp. | reverse complement strand
CTCCGCCCCGCCGGGACAGTGGAGCGAGACGAAATCGCAGTCCGGCAGCAGGTCCTCGATGCTGGGAACCTGCGTGGCGTTGTAGCGGGCAAGGACTTCGGCGGGCACGGGGGAGCGGTTCTGGACCAGGATCTTCATCCCGAAGCCGAAATGCGCGCGTTGGGCCATCGCTTGCCCGATGCGACCGAAGCCGATGATACCGAGCGTTGCCCCCGAGACCTTGGTGCCGATCAGATGCGTGGGACGCCAGCCGGTCCAGCGGCCTTCGCGCAGTTCCCGCTCGCCCTCCCCTGCCCGGCGGGCGACCATGAGGAGAAGCGTCATCGCGATGTCGGCGGTGCATTCCGACAGCACATCGGGAGTGTTGGTGACGGCGATGCCCCGCGCCTTGGCGGCTTCGGTGTCGATATGGGCGAAGCCCACGCCGTAGTTGGCCAGAATCCTTGTGCGAGTCGAAGCCCGATCAAAAACCGTCGCAGGAAGGCGGTCCGTCACGGTTGGCAAGACAGCGTCATATTGGCCCAACGCGTCTTTCAGCTCCGGCTCGGTCAGCGGTCGATCCGAGGTGTTGAGGGTGAGGTCGAAGACCTCGGCCATCTTCGTCTCGACCGCCTGCGGCCAACGCCGCGTCACAAGGACTCTGGGTCTCGTCATGGCATCCTCCGCTTTCAGGCTGCCTGCTTCTTCATCACACGCGCGACGGTTTCACCGATCACCGAGGGATTCTCGGCCACGGTGACACCAGCGGCGGTGAGGATTTCCACCTTCTCGGACGCGCTTTCGCCGAAGGCAGAGATGATCGCGCCCGCATGGCCCATCGTGCGGCCCTTGGGGGCGGTCAGGCCCGCGATATAGGCGATGACCGGCTTGGTCATGTGCTCCTGGATATAGGCAGCGGCTTCGGCTTCCTGCGGGCCGCCGATCTCGCCGATCATGCAGACGATGTGGGTCTCCGGGTCGGCCTCGAACCGTTCCAGGATGTCGCGGAAGGAGGAGCCGTTGATCGGGTCGCCGCCGATGCCGACGCTGGTCGACACCCCGATGCCGCGGTCCTTCAGCTGCTGCGCGGCCTCATAGCCCAACGTGCCCGAGCGGCTGACGATGCCGACGTTGCCCTGAAGGTAGATGTGGCCCGGCATGATCCCAAGCAGCGCCTTGCCGGGGCTGATGGTGCCCGCGCAGTTCGGCCCGGTGAGGACCATGCGGCGTTCGCGGGGGTAGCGCATCATGTAGCGCTTGACCCGGATCATGTCCTGCGCCGGGATGCCGTCGGTGATGCAGACACAGTAGCGGATGCCTGCATCGGCGGCTTCCATGATGCTGTCGGCGGCGAAGGGCGGCGGCACGAAGACGAGGGAGGTGTCGCAGCCGGTGGCGGCGGCGGCTTCCTTCATCGTGTTGAAGACCGGCACGCCCATGACGGTTTCGCCGCCCTTGCCCGGCACCACCCCCGCGACGACATTGCTGCCGTAGTCGAGCATTTCCTTGGTGTGGAACTGGGCCATGCGGCCGGTGATTCCCTGCACGACGACACGGCTGGAACGGTCGAGAAAGATGCTCATCACACGGCCCTCATCTTGGTGTTCTGCTTGCGGTCGTTCTGCCAGGCGGTCACGGCGCGCTCGGCCGCCTCCATCAGCGTGTTGGCGCGGATGATCGGCAGGCCGGACTTGGCCAGGATCTTCTGGCCTTCCTCGACATTGGTGCCGGACAGGCGGACGATCACCGGCACGTCGACCGGGTTCGCCGTCAGCGCCTGGACGACGCCCTCGGCCACCCAGTCGCAGCGGTTGATGCCCGCGAAGATGTTCACCAGGATCGCCTGGACGTTCTGGTCGGACATGACGAGGCGGAAGGCCTTGGCCACCCGCTCGGGCGTGGCTCCGCCGCCGATGTCGAGGAAGTTGGCGGGTTCGCCCCCGGCCAGCTTGATCGTGTCCATCGTCGCCATCGCCAACCCGGCGCCGTTCACGATGCAGCCGATGTTGCCCGCCAGGCCGATATAGGCGAGGCCCCGGTCGGCGGCCCGGCTTTCGCGCGGGTCCTCCTGCGACTTGTCGCGCAGTTCCGCGATCTGCGGGTGGCGGAACAGCGCGTTGGTGTCGAAGGTCATCTTCGCGTCCAGCGCGAGGATACGGTTGTCGGCGGTGACGACCAGCGGATTGATCTCCACCATCGTGGCGTCCAGTTCGCGGAAGGCGCGGTAGCAGCCCTGCAGGGTGCGGACCATCTGCTGCGTCAGCGCAGGCGGAATGCCGAGCGCATAGGCGATCTCGCGCGCCTGGAATTCCTGCAGGCCTACGGCGGGCTCCACGGTGGAGCGGACGATGGAGTCAGGGCGCGAGGCCGAGATTTCCTCGATCTCCATCCCGCCTTCGGACGAGGCAACGATCATCACCCGCTGCGACGAACGGTCGAGCACGAAGCCGAGATAGATCTCGCGGGTAAAGTCGACGGCGTTCTCGACATAGACGCGGTAGATGCCCTTGCCCTCCGGCCCGGTCTGGTGCGTCACGATCTTGCGGCCGAACATGGCGTCGGTCGCCTCCTGAATCTCATGCTCCGAGTTGCAGAGCTTGACGCCCCCCGCCTTGCCGCGGCCCCCGGCATGGACCTGGGCCTTGACGATCCAGCGCTCGCCACCCAGTTCGCGCGCCCGGTAGGCCGCCTGTTCGGGGCTGTAGGCCAGCGCGCCCGCAGGCACGGTGACGCCGAATTTGGCAAGGATTTCCTTGGCCTGATACTCGTGGATGTCCATCTGATCCCTCCCTTATTCGGCGGCCAGGGCGGCGGCGTAGTGGGTTTCCAGCGCCTTCAGCGCCAGTCCCACATCGACGTTTGCGCCCATCGCGTTCATCTCGGCGGCGAAGCGGGTCACGATCTCGGCAATCGCCGACCGGCTCAACTGGTTCAGGATGCCGATGCGGACCTGCACGGGTTCCGAGAGCGTCGGCCAGATGCCGAAGCCCTTGGCGCGGGCCGAGGCCACCAGTTCCTTTTCACGGCCCGCCAGCGCGCCAGGCAGGTTCAGGACGACGAGGCTGGTCATGTTCGACGTGACCTCGCAGCCAAGCGCCTGCACGGCGGCGCGGAGCGCGGCCTCGTGATGGGCATAGTCGGCCGCCTTCTGGGCGCGGCCATGTTGCAGGTTGATCCGCAGCGCCTCGTGGAAGGCGGCGACGGCATAGCCGGAATGGGTGCGGTGGTAGCTGCCCGCCGCCACATCCTTGCCGTCGACGATGCCCCAGTGCCGGGCTTCCAGGATCGGGTTGTGGACGAAGGTGTAGCAGCCGTTCTCGCGCAGGTGGGCGATGTAGCGATCGGTGAAACTGACCGGCGCGTAGGTCAGCGGCAGGCAGAGGACGCCCTTCTGCGGGCAGGAGGCCCAGCCGGCGACGCCGGGGAAGTCATCGATGGCGAAATCTTCGATCCCGAGCGAGGAGACCGCGTCGACGAGGCCCATCGCGTTGTGCTTGAGGCAGGCGTCGGAGAAGCCCTTCAGGTCGTTGATCCGGCCCGAGCCGGTTTCCCAATGCGCCATCACCGCCCAGGTCGGCTTGTGCTGGGCCAGCGCCTTCTCGACGACCTCGCCTGTGACGGACTGGCCGTGCGGAACCTGGATCACGGTGACGTTCGCGGGCTTCGGGTCCAGCGCATTGGCCTTCAGGTCCTCGCGGCTGGCGGCCTTGGTGCGGACGGTCAGCGCGTCGATGCCGCTGAAGGTGCCGTTGACGAAGCAGACGACCGTATCGCCCGGCAGGATCGCCGAGAAAAGCGCGTCGAGCCCGCTGAAGCCGGTGCCGCCAACGCCGAAAGTGTAGGTGTTCTTCGTGCCCCAAATGCGGCGCAGCATGTGCTTCGCCTCGACCATCCCGCGCAGCACGTCGGCCTGCATGTGGTCGGCGAGGCCCGCATTGGCAAAGCTGGCGAGGACGCGCGCATCGGTGTTGCCGGGACCGGGGCCTGCGGCCAGGGTCTCGGGGATCGTGAGCTGCGGGAACAGTTCGGTATCGGTCATGCGGCGCCCCTCCCAAGGCCATCGACGTCGGTTGGACTGCGGTCTGTCGGAAGACCTGCGACCGTTCCGGGTGCAGCGGAAGAAAGGGTCGCGGGGCCTGCCGGGAACGCTGGTCCTGCCCTTAAGGAAAGCGCCGCTCGACAGCGGTCACAACATTCCTATATCCTGCTTTTGGATATCTATTTGGGTGGCGATCTTCCTACCCATAAAGGTGGATATACGTCGGTATACAAATCAGACCCCACCTGAATGGGTAGGGAGGAGCGATTGATGGCGCTTTGGGACGATCCGCAAAAGGTGGTAGCGGTAACGCTGATGCTGGGGGACAGCAATCCGCTGATGCTGACGGCGATGTCCGAGATCTTCGAGAAGGACCGCCGATTCTCCCTGGTGGCCACGGCGGCGACGGCGGAAGGCTTCCTCGGCATGGTGATGCGGATGCCGGTGCAGGTGGGGGTGATCGACTGGAACCTGCCCCAGCTGGGCGGCGCGCGGCTGATCGACGTCTTGCGGGCGCAACCGAACGCGCCGCGGCTGGTGGTCTATGCCGAGGATACCGGGGATATTCCGCGCAAGGCGATGGCGGCGGGGGCGGCGGGGTTCGTGTCCCGCTCCGAATCGGTGGAGCGGCTGCTGGACACCTGCGTCGCGGTGGCGAAGGGGCAGATGGTGTTCCCTTTCCTCGACGTGCGGGGGCTGAAGCAGGACCCGATCGAATCGCTCTCCCCGCGCGAGCGGACGCTGTTGGAGGCCTTGTCGAAGGGGCTGACCAACAAGGAACTGTCGCGCGAGCTGGATATCAGCGCGAATACGGTGAAATTCCACCTGTCGAACCTGTTCGAGAAGCTGAGCGTGAAGAACCGCGCGCAGGCGATTGCGTTCTTCTATGCCAACCGGGCTTCACGCGGGGAAATGTAGGGGGCGCATTTTCCGGCTTGACGAAGGGGCCCGCCATCGCGGATGCCTTAGGGCGGGTGCAGCTCCTACTTCTTTGGCAGGAGCCCAAACATGTCTTTCCACGTCATCACCCAGGCCCCCGCGCGCCTGAACCGCAGCGAGTTGGCCGTTCCGGGCAGCGCCCCCCAGATGTTCGAGAAGGCCGCCGCGTCGGATGCCGACGTGATCTTCCTCGACCTGGAGGATGCCGTCGCGCCGGACGACAAGGCGCAGGCACGCAAGAACATCATCAAGGCGCTGAACGAGCTTGACTGGGGCAAGAAGACCATGTCGGTGCGGATCAACGGCCTCGACACCCATTACATGTACCGCGACGTGGTGGATGTGGTGGAGCAGGCGGGCGAGCGGCTGGACCTGATCATGATCCCGAAGGTCGGCACCGCGGCGGACGTCTATGCGGTCGACATGATGGTGACCCAGATCGAGGACGCGAAGGGCTACAAAAAGCGGATCGGGTTCGAGCATATCATCGAGACGGCCTTGGGGATGCAGAACGTCACCGAGATCGCCGGGGCGTCGAAGCGGAATGAATCGCTCCACTTCGGGGTGGCGGATTATGCGGCCTCGACCCGCGCGAGGACGACGATCATCGGTGGGGTGAACCCGGATTATTCGGTGCTGACCGACAAGCTGGCGGATGGCAGCCGTGAGGTGCATTGGGGCGATATGTGGCACTATGCGCTGGCCCGGATGGTGGTGGCGGCGCGGGCGAACGGGCTGCGGCCTGTCGACGGGCCGTTCGGGGATTTCTCGGACCCCGATGGCTACCGGGCGGCGGCGAAGCGGGCGGCGGTGCTGGGCTGCGAGGGGAAGTGGGCGATCCATCCGTCGCAGATTGCGCTGGCCAACGAGGTGATGAGCCCGTCGGAGGCCGAGGTCACGCGGGCGAAGCGGATCCTGGAGGCGATGGCGCAGGCGGCGGCGGAGGGCAAGGGGGCGGTGTCGCTGGACGGGCGGCTGATCGACTATGCCTCGATCCGGCAGGCGGAAGTGCTGGTCCAGAAAGCGAAGCAGATCGCCGGGGCCTGAGCCTGTCCACGGTGGACAGAATTTTCGCGTCAATCGAATCAATGGCTTGGTCGCGGACGTTCAGGAACGATTAACCACGGTGAGGTAAACGATGGCGGGGCGCCGCGGGTGCCCCGCCACTTGGCATTGCGGGATATTGTGGGTTTCACCCGCCCTACGGGGAGGCGCTGGGGGGCATGGTGCAAGGCTATGACGGTCTGCTGACCTGGGTCATCCTGGCGGCCATCTTCGGCGGGGCAGCGGTGTTGTACTGCTGGCTGTTCTGGTCGAAGACGCGGGCGCTCTGGCGGGCGATGGTCCGATTGCGCGACCGGATCGACCGGAGCAGGCGGCTTTAGCGGGACAAGTTGCACCCTCATCCCATTGTCCTCCCCCTACCCCCAACCCCTCCCCACGAGGGGGAGGGGAGGCTCGCAAGCCGGACAGGCAGGTGCGGGGTGTCGTGCGGGGTCAGTCCACCGGCAACAGCGCCGCCGCCACACGGCGGCCTTCGCCAAGGAGCACGTTGTAGGTCCGGGCGGCGGTAGGGGAGGCCATGACCTCGACCCCGATCCCCTGCCCTTCCAGCGCCTCGCGGAAGGCCTGCGGCACATGGGCGATGTGGGTGCCAGTGCCGACGAAGAGGACGTCGATCCTGCCCTCCAGCGACAGGGGCGCGGAGGTGTCGGTGAGCCCGCCCCAGGGACCGGCGTCCCAGGGGGTGATCAGGCAGGGCCCGCGCAGGACATGCCCGGCCACGCGGAAGAAGCCGGGGCCGTAGCCCTCGATCGCCCTGGCCGAGCCGTAGGTGACTTCGGTCAGCCGCATCGGCCCCGCCCCTTACGCGTCGATGTTGGCGAATTCGCTCTTGTCGGTCTTCTTCGGCTTGTCGCTGCGGTTCAGCCCGATGAAAAGCACCAGGTTCTTAGCAACGAAGACCGAGGAATAGGTTCCCAGGAGCACGCCCATGAAGATCGCGAAGGAGAAGCCGCGGATCACGTCGCCGCCGAAAACCAGAAGCGAGCCGACCGCGATCAGGGTGGTGATCGAAGTCATCAGCGTCCGGCTGAGGGTCTCGTTGACCGAGAGGTTCATCACGTCGCGCAGGGGCATGGTCTTGTACTTCTGCAGGTTCTCCCGCAGCCGGTCGAAGACGACGACGGTGTCGTTGATCGAATAGCCCAGGATCGTCAGCAGGGCCGCGATGATCGTCAGGTCGAACTTGATCTGGAAGAAGGCGAAGATGCCGATGGTGATGAACACGTCATGCAAAAGCGCCAGCACGCCGCCGAAGGCCATCTGCCATTCGAAGCGCAGCGAGATATAGGCCATGATCGCCAGCGAGGTGATGCCGACGGCCAGAACGGAGGTCCAGATCAGCTCGCTGGAAACCTTGGGGCCGACGGTTTCCTCGGCCACGACCTTGAGGTCGGGGTCGGTCTTGACCAGTGCGGCGCGGACCTGGGCCAAGAGGTCTTCGGACACCGCCTCGCCCTGGTCGTCGGAGGAGACGCGGATCATCGCGACATGCTGGTCGGCCGAGAAGTTCGGGTCGAAGACCTCGGTGATCGCGACGTCGCCGACCGGCAACGCTTCGATTGCAGCGCGGTAGGCGCCCACGTCCACGACATTCGGGCTTTCGGTGCGCAACGTGGTGCCGCCCTTGAAGTCGATGCCGAAGTTCAGCCCCATCACCCCCCAGGCCACGAAAGCCAGGACCATGAGGATCATCGAGCCGCCGAAGGTCAGCCACTGGTGGTTGAAGAAGTCGATGTTGGTCTTTTCCGGGGCAAGCCGCAGACGCCAGGCCATGATGCTTCTCCTTACACGACGATCGTTTTGGGTTTGGTCCAGCGCATCCACAGCTCGATGATCAGCCGCGTGATGTAGATCGCGGTGAAGACCGAGGTGATGACGCCGATACCCAGCGTGACGGCAAAGCCCTTCACCGCGCCCGCCCCCATGAAGAAGAGCACGATGGCCGTGATCAGGGTGGTGAGGTTGGCATCGACGATGGCGGAAAGCGCGCGTTCGTAGCCAAGCTCGATGGCGCGGCCCGGTGACTTGGCCTGACGCAATTCCTCGCGGATGCGTTCGTACACAAGGACGTTGGCGTCGACCGCCATGCCGATGGTCAGGACGATACCGCCGATGCCGGGCAGCGTCAGCGTGGCACCGATCAGCGAGAGGACCGCGATGATCAGCGCCATGTTGATCGCCAGCGCGACGTTGGCGAAGACGCCGAAGAGGCCGTAGCTGGCAATCATGAAGACCGAGACGGCGATCATCCCGACGACGGCGGCAACGCGGCCCGCGTCGATCGAATCCTGCCCCAGTTCGGGGCCGATGGTGCGTTCTTCCAGGAAGGTCATCTCGGCCGGAAGCGCCCCGGCGCGGAGCAGCACGGCAAGCCGCGTCGAATCCTCGACGGTGAAGCTGCCGGTGATGATGCCCGATCCGCCGGGAATGTGGCTCTGGATCACCGGGGCCGAGATCACCTGGCCGTCGAGCACGATGGCGAAGGGCTGGCCGATGTTGTTTGCCGTGTAGTCGCCGAACTTGCGCGCGCCGGTGGTGTCGAAGCGGAAGCTGACCGCCGGCGAGCCGTTCTGGTCGAAGGAGGGCTGCGCATCGACCAGCTCGTCGCCCGAGACGACGGGGCTTTCCTCGATGATGTAGTACATGCCGGGTTCTTCCAGCGCGGGCAGCAGCAGGTTGCGCGGCCCGGGCGTGGCGCCTGCGTCGGCAGTGCGGCTGATCACGGCGTTGAAGGTCAGCTTGGCGGTCTGGCCGATGAGCTTCTTCAGCTCGTCCGCCGAGCCGAGGCCGGGGACCTGGATCAGGATGCGGTCGGAGCCCTGGCGCTGGATCGTCGGTTCGCGGGTCCCGGCTTCGTCGACCCGGCGGCGGATGATTTCCAGCGACTGCTGCATGGTGCGTTCGTTGGAGGCCTGCTTTTCCGCCTCGGAGAGCTGAATGACGATGTCATTGCCTTCCGAGGTGACGTCGAGCGTGCTTTGCCCGACGCCGGTCAGGGTGACGACGCTGGAGCCGAGGGCGCGGACGGCTTCGAGCGCGGCGGGCATGCCTTCGGGGGTGGAGATCGTCACGCGCAGCACGCCATCCGGCGAGGGGGCGCGGCGGACGGCGCCGACCTGGTCGCGCAGGTCGCGCAGCGCGTCGCGGACCTCGGGCCAGAGCGCATCCATCCGGGTCTTGTAGACATCCTCGACGCGGACTTCGGCCAGAAGATGCGCGCCGCCGCGCAGGTCGAGGCCGAGGTTCATCAGTGCCGAGGGCAGGTAGGCGGGCCATTCGGCCTTTGCGGCCTCTTGCTCAGGGGTGGCTATGCCGTCGGCGGCCGCGATGGCGGCAACGGCGTCATTGCGATGCTCGACCCGGGTATAGAAGGCGTTGGGCAGCGCGGCGATGATGCCCCAGCCGCAGACGAGAAGGATGAGGACACGCTTCCACAGCGCCATCGGTTCCATGAGTCGTATCTCAGCTTGCGGCGGGTTCGGTCTTGTTCAGGACCTGGGTGATGGTGTGTTTCACGACCTTCACCTTGACCCCGTCGGCGATCTCGACCTCGACCATGCCGTCGTCCTGCACTTTCGACACCTTGGCGACGATGCCGCCCGCGGTCACGACCTGGTCGCCGCGGCGGAGCGCCTCGACCATCGCGCGGTGGTCCTTCATCTTCTTCTGCTGCGGGCGGATGAGCAGGAAGTAGAAGATCACGAAGATGAGGACGATGGGCAGGAACTGCGCGAAGGCGGCGGCACCGCCGGGGGCGGCGCCTGCGGTTTGCGCGAAGGCGGGGGTGACGAACATGGGCATCCTCTCTTGGCGGGGCCGGGCGGCCTTGGACGGCGCCCCTTTGCGATTGTCGGGTCATGTAAGGCCTTTCGGCGCGTATTGCCAGAGGGCACGGGCGGTGGGTGCCTTCCCCCCTGCGGCTTTATCGGGCATAAGCGCCGGTGTTCGGTTTCAGAGGGCCCAAGCCATGCACGACATCCGCTTCATCCGCGAAAACCCCGCCGCCTTCGACCGGGCGCTGTCGCGGCGCGGGCTGGCGCCGATGGCGGCGGAACTGCTGGCGATGGACGAGGGTCGGCGGGCGAAGATCCTGGCGGCCGAGACGGCGGCGGCGGCGCAGAATGCGGCCTCGAAGGACGTGGGTGCGGCCAAGGCGCGGGGGGATGACGCCGGGTTCGAGCGGCTGCGCGCGCTGGTGGCCGAGAAGAAGGCGGAAGGCGCGCGGCTGACCGAGGAGGCGGGGGCGGAGGATGCCCGGCTGCGCGACGCGCTGATGCGAATTCCGAACATGGCGCTGGACGAGGTGCCGGAGGGGGCGGACGAGAGCGGGAACGTGGAGATCCGGCGCTGGGGGACTCCCCGGGCGATGGGCTTCAAGCCGTTGGAACATTTCGACATTCCGGCGGCGAAGGACGGGCTGGATTTCCCCACGGCGGCGAAGCTGTCCGGCAGCCGCTTTGTCGTGCTGCGCGGGGCCGTCGCGCGGGTGCATCGGGCCTTGGCGCAGTTCATGCTGGACCTGCATACCGGGGAGCACGGGCTGGCCGAGACCTGGACGCCGGTCCTCGTCAAGGAAGAGGCGATGTACGGCACCAACCAGCTGCCGAAATTCGCCGAGGACAGCTACCAGACCACCAACGGCTGGTGGCTGATCCCGACCAGTGAGGTCACGCTGACCAACTCGGTTGCGGGCGACATCCTGGACGAGGGCGCCCTGCCCCTGCGGATGACGGCGCATACGCATTGCTTCCGGTCCGAGGCGGGCTCGGCGGGCAAGGACACCACGGGGATGCTGCGCCAGCACCAGTTCGAGAAGGTCGAGATGGTGACGATCTGCACGCCCGAAACCGCGCTTTCCGAACACGAAAGAATGACCGGATGCGCCGAGGCCGTGCTGCAGCGGCTGGGGCTGCCCTACCGGACCATCGTGCTTTGCACCGGCGACATGGGATTCGGCGCGCAGAAGACGCATGATCTGGAGGTCTGGCTGCCGGGGCAGAACACGTTCCGCGAGATCAGTTCGGTTTCCACCTGCGGCCAGTTCCAGGCCCGGCGGATGAATGCGCGCTATCGCCCGCAAGGCGGCAAGCCCGATTTCGTGGCGACGCTGAACGGATCGGGTCTTGCCGTGGGCCGCTGCCTGATCGCGGTGCTGGAGAACGGGCAGCAGGCGGATGGGTCGGTAGACCTGCCTGTGGCACTGGTGCCCTATCTGGGCGGAAAGACCCGGATCAGCGCCGCGGGTGTGCTGGAATAGGTCCGTCCGAACGCACCGCGTCTGCGGATCGCCCCGCCCCACGGCTCTCGCCGCCGGACGCATCGGCTTTGCTTTCCTGAAGGTTGCCCATGTCCTCGACCCTGGCCCTTGATTTCGGCACCTCGAACTCGGCCGCCGCCATGCTGTCGGGTGGCAAGATCCGCCGCCTGGCGATCGAGAGCGGAGCAGACACCCTGCCGACGGCTGTCTTCTTCCCGGCTGACCGCGGCCCGATGCTGATTGGCGCGCGGGCGATCGCCGCGCTGATCGGGGGCGAGGAGGGGCGTTTCATGCGGGCGATGAAGTCGGTGCTTGGCACCGGGCTTTTCCATGAATCCCGCCTGATCGCCGGCAAGCGCCGCAGCCTTGCGGGGGTCGTCACCAGCTTCCTGCAGACAGTCAGGGAACGGGCCGAGGCCGACGCGGGCGAGAGGTTCGACCGGCTTCTCTGTGGTCGTCCGGTCCATTTTCACTCCACCGACAGCGCCCGGGACAAACAGGCCGAAGCCGACCTTCGCGCCTGCTGCCTTGCGGCCGGTTTCGCCGAGGTGGACTTCCGCTTCGAACCCGAAGGGGCGGCTCTGGCGACGCATGGGCAAGGCTCCGAGACCGAGTTGGGAATCATCCTCGACATTGGCGGCGGCACCTCGGATTTCTCGGTCTACGAACGGCGGGGCGGGCGGCTTGCCATCCTTGCCAGCCACGGTATCCGGCTTGGCGGCACCGATTTCGACAAGGCCCTGTCGATGACCCATGCGATGCCTTGGCTGGGACTGGGCAGCCAGCTGCGCCGCGAGATGGGACCGGGCCTGCTGCCGGTGCCGCGCCATCTGTATCTTGACCTGTCGACCTGGGCCAAGATTCCGTTCCTGTACACCGCGGAGACGCGGGCGGAGGTTGCGGCGATGGTCAAGCTGGCCACGAAACCCCGGCTTGTGGGCCGCCTTGCGACGGTACTCAGGGACGAACTGGGCCATGACCTTGCCTTTGCCGTCGAAGCCGGAAAGATCGCGGCCAATGGGCAGGAAGCGGCCCGGATCGACCTGAGCCGGATCGAAGCGGGCCTTGCCCCGCCGATCACGCAGGCCTCGATGGAAAAGGTGCTGTCGCGCCATCGCGCGCTGTTGCAGGAGGCGGCGCTGCAGACCTGCCAGATGGCCGGGACCGCGCCCGAGAGGATCGGCGCGGTGGTCCATGTCGGCGGCTCGAGCCTGATGCGGATCGTGGGCGAGGTGGCCCGGGACCTGTTCCCCAATGCCGTGGCGCGGCAGGCCGAACCGTTCACCGCCGTGGTGGATGGCCTGGCGCTGGCCACGGGCCTGGCAAAGCCGTAGCGGCCCTGTGCTCTATTGCCCGGTGTTCTTTTCCTTGTGCTTCCTGAGCCGCGAGGGCGTGTGAAACTTGCGTTCCTTCCACGGGTTCTGGTCGCCCTGTGAGCGCAGGAAGAGGCGGATCGGCGTGCCCGGCATGTCGAAATGGTCGCGCAACCCGTTCACCAGATAGCGCTTGTAGCTTTCCGGCAGCTCGTCGGGGCGCGAGCATTTGATCACGAAGCCCGGCGGCCGGGTCTTGGCCTGCGTCATGTAGCGCAGCTTGATCCGGTGGCCGCCGGGGGCGGGCGGCGGGTGCGCCTCGGTCATGGCACCCAGCCAGCTGTTGAGCTTGGCGGTGGGCACCCGGCGGTTCCAGACATCATGCGCCTTCAGGATCGCGTCGTGCAGGCGGTCGAGGCCCCTGCCCGTCTTGGCGCTGACGGTGACGAGGGGCGCGCCACGGAGTTGCGGGAGAAGGCGTTCGAACATCTCCTTCAGCTCGGCGAGCTTTTCCTGCTTGTCGTCCTCAAGGTCCCATTTGTTGACGGCGACCACCACGGCGCGGCCTTCGGTTTCGGCGAAATCGGCGATGCGGAGGTCCTGCACCTCGAAGGGGATTTCCACGTCGAGCAGGACGACCACCACCTCGGCGAAGCGCACGGCGCGCAGGCCGTCGGCGACCGAGAGCTTCTCCAGCTTCTCGACCACCTTGGCCTTCTTGCGCATCCCGGCGGTGTCCCAGATGCGGATGGGCGTGCCCTGCCAGTCGGCGCGGACCGAGATCGCGTCGCGGGTGATCCCGGCCTCGGGTCCCGTCAGCATCCGGTCGGCGCCGAGGATCTTGTTGATCAGGGTGGATTTTCCGGCGTTCGGACGGCCGATGACGGCGATCTGCAGGGGCTTCGTCGCGGTGGGCCTGTGGGCGTTTTCGTCGGCCTCAAGCTCGGCGTCCTCTTCCGAGATGTCGGTGTCGGTTTCCGGCAGCATCTCGGCTTCGCGGGGGGCGAACTCTTCCTCGAAGGGCCGAAGCGCATGATAGAGGTCGTCGATCCCCTCACCATGTTCGGCGGAAAGGCGGATCGGCTCGCCAAGGCCCAGCGAATAGGCTTCGAGCGCACCGGAGTCGCCCGCCTTGCCCTCGGCCTTGTTCACGCCAAGGAGGACGCGGGCCGCCTTCTTGCGCAGGATGTCGGCGAAGACCTCGTCGGAGGGGGTGACGCCGACCCGCCCGTCGATCAGGAAGAGGCACACATCGGCCATGTCGACGGCGCGCTCGGTCAGGCGGCGCATCCGGCCTTGCAGGCTGTCGTCGGTGACTTCCTCCAGCCCCGCGGTGTCGATCACGGTGAAGCGGAGGTCGTGGATGCGGGCGTCGCCCTCGCGCAGGTCGCGGGTCACGCCGGGCTGGTCGTCGACCAGCGCCAGCTTGCGGCCGACGAGGCGGTTGAAGAGCGTCGACTTGCCCACATTGGGGCGGCCCACGATGGCGAGGGTGAAGGTCATGGTCCAAGCGTCCGGTTCAGCGAAGCGCCCGTCCTACACGGGATGGCCGCTATCGGAAAGCGTGAAGTTGTCCGTTGCCGCCGACGACATAGAGCGTGCCGCCCGCGACAGCGGGTTGCGCCGCCGCGCCGCCGGGGATCTCGGCGGTGTAGGTGAGCGAGCCGTCGGTCGGGTCGAAGGCGCGGAGAAGGCCATCGGAGGAGACCACCATCACGCGGCCCCCCGCCAGGACGGGGCCGTAATGGGCGAAGATGCCCTTGCGCTTCTTGATCTTTTCCTTGGTGAAATAGGGCATCTCTGCCGACCAGATCACCTCGCCGGTGGCGGCGTCGAGACGGACGAGTTTCGCCTCGTCATTGATCAGGAAGATCGAGCCGCCCGCGACGGCGACCGGGCCGAGCGCGCCTTCGGTTGCCGACCAGACCTTCTCGCCCGAGGAGGCGGAGAGCGCGACAGTGCGGCCCGAGCCGGAGCCTGCGTAGAGCGTCTTGCCCGCGATCACCGCATCTCCGGTGACGTCATAGGTCAGCGCATAGGCGCGGCCGAGGCGCTTGCCTGCGAGCGAGGATTGCCAGATCTTCGTGCCGCCGCCGATCTTCAGGACGGCCATCAGGTCGCCTGCAGCCGAGGGGAAGATCACCGCGCGGTCGCCGATGGTGGGGCCGGCGGTGCCGACATAGGCCGTCTTGCCCGGGGTGCCGACAACCTGCCAGACCACCTTGCCGGTGGCGGCATCGAGCGCCCAGGCCGAGCCGTCGATGCCCGAGACATAGACCGCGTTGCCATCGGTCGCCGGGGCGCCGCTGACGGGGGCATCGACGCGCTGGCGCCAGACCTCGGCACCGGAGGCGGTGTCGAGGGCCACCAGCTCGCCATAGCCGGTGGTGGCGAAGAGCCGATTGCCGCCGACGGCGAGGCCGCCCGCCGACTGGCCGCCGCCCTTGTCGAAGCTGGCGGTGAGATCGGTGGACCAGAGCGTCGCGCCATTGGTTCCGGTGGCGGTGACGGCGGTTCCGGCGTCGATGGTGAAGATGCGGCCATCGGCCACCACGGGCGCGGCGGCGATGCGGTTCTTGCGGCTGGAGCCGGTGCCGATCTTCGCCGACCACACGCGCTGCGGGGTGGCCGAGAGCGCGGCATGCGGCATCAGGTGGCGGGCGTTCCCGGCGCGGTGGGTCCAGTCGCCGCCGGTCTGCGGCCCGAGCGAGATGGCGACGCTCTGGTTCGCCGGGTCGGCGGGGGCGGTGGGGGCGGGCTTGCCCTCGACCGGGATCGAGGCGTCAAGGTCGGCGCGGACGGGGAAGCGTTCGCCCTGCAGGATCACTTCCTTGGGCGCGCAGGCCGCCAGAAGCGCGAGGAGCGCCGCGCCGGTCATCAGCTTCATCGTCATGCCTGCCATCCGAAAGGACCTTTTGCTCGCGCCCATTGTCGTTTCAGCCGCCCGTCGCTTCGGGCAGGGTGCCGCCAAGCGCCGTCACCACCTGCCCGAGCCGTGCCCGCAGCGAACCCGATGCGTCCTGGTCCTGCAAGAGCGCAGTGAGCGCGGCGATGGCGTCGTCCTTCTTGCCTTCCTCGATCAGGAGGTAGCCGAGCTGTTCCTCGGCCAGCACCCGGTAGGGACGGCCCGGCCCGGCGATACCTTCCAGCGCGGTGCGGCGGTCGGCGACCGGCGCGTCTGCTCCGGCGACCAGCACGCGGCGCAGCACGGCGAGGTCGCGGTAGGCGGGGGTCAGGGTGGCGTCGTTCGCAACCTTGTCGAGCGCGGCAAGGGTCGCCGCCTTGTCCTCGGCCGGGTCGGAGGCCATGATCAGGCCAAGGAGCGCGGACTGCCCGGCGTCGGTCGGCACGGCGGCCAGCGCCTCGCGGCGTTCCTGGGGCGTGCCCTGGTCCAGCGCGTCGATCACCCCGTCGCCAAAAGCTTCGGCCCGGGCTTCGGCGCGGGATTTCGACCATTCGGTCCAAGCGGTTCCGCCAACCAGGCCCAGAATGATCACCACGCCGATCCAGCCGTATTTGCGGAACAGCCGGAACAAACGGTCGCGGCGCACCTCTTCGGTGACTTCGTCGATGAAGCTGTCGGGATTGCTCACGCCTTGGCCTTTTCCTGTCGTTTGCCCCGTCTTACAGGGAAAGGCCGCACATTGCCAAGCCCCGCCCCTGCCCCGTCGGCGGTTACTTCACCGGCAGGCCAAGGTTCTTGCGGAAGCCTGCGATCCAGTCCTGATACCCGTCGGGGAGCGTGCCTGCGGCCTGCATCTCCTCGAGCAGTCCCAGTGCCTCCTGGTTCTCGGCGGTCGGGTCCTGCAGAAGCATCGCCCGCTGGTCGAGCGCGCGCACCACGTCGAGCTTGTACCAGACATCGTCGGGGTAGGCGGCGGAGAGATCCCGCATGATGCGCAGGGATTCGTCCTGGTGCGGCAGCGCGCCTTCATAGTCCTCGCGCGCGGACATCGCCTCGGCCACGCTGGCATGGCTGAGGGCAAGGTTGCGATACCAGTCCGGGTTCGACGGGTCCTGCAGGTTCAGCCAGTCGCGCAGCGCCAGAGCGTCCTGGCGGCTTTTCAGTGCGGCGGCAACGTCGCCCAGGGCGGATTGCGCATTGCCGAGCCGGTCCAGCGCGAAGCTAACGTCATTGGCCCAGGAGGTGCTGTAGGGATCGACGTCCAGAAGTTTGTTGCCCCATTCGGCCATCGCCTTGAAGCTTTCGACGGCGCCCTTGGTATCGCCCAGGGCAAGCTGCGCGTCGCCCAGCCGGTTCAGCGGCACCAGGCGGTCGTGCAGGGCGTCGCGGTCGTCGGGCAGAAGTTGCAGGAGGCGGTCGGAAGAGGCGAGCCCGGCTTTGGCGACCTCGACCGCCTCGCTGTTGCGACCAAGTGCCAACAGGGCGTCGGCGCGGGTGTTCTGGGCAAGCGAGAGGTCGCGCAGGATGAAGGCGTCGCCGGGAGCGGCCCCGGCGAGTTGGGTAAACTTGGCCACCGCATCGGCAATCAGCGGCTCGGCTCCGGCGGCATCGCCTTCGGAGAGGTCAAGCTCGGCCATCCGGGCCAGCGAGCTGGCGGCGTCGTTCAGGTAGCGCTGTGTCGTCGGATCGGCGGTGACGAGCGAGAGCCGCAGGTCGAGCGCCGCCTGCAAGGCCTCGCGCCCGCCAGCCGGATCGCCCATCGCAACCTTGGTGTTGCCGATCTTGCTCAGCGCATTGCCCAGATCGGCCTGACGCGACAGGTCCAGCGGATCGAGCGAGACCATGCCTTCCGAAATCCGGCGGGCTTCTTCCTGCATTTCCAGCGCGGCGACAAAATCGTTCTCGTCGAAATAGACGTTGCCCATCCGGTCGAGGCTGACCAGAAGATCGTTCTGCCAGACCATGTTGGTGGGGTCGAGCGCGGCGAGTTTCTGCCGGATCGACATCGCCGCCTGGTGCGAGATGAGGGCCGAGTCCATGTCGCCCATGAAGCGCTGCACATCGCCGATCCGGTCGAAGTTGATCGCAAGGTCGCGCTGGCGCGGCTTGTTGTCGGGGTCGAGCGCAGCCAGTTCCTCGCGGATCGTGAGCGCCTTGCCGTAGGTTTCCAACGCGGTCGGGAAATCGCCCTCGTCGACCAGCACGTCGCCGATGCGTTCGTAGCTGACCGAAAGGTTGCGACGGATCACCGTGTCATTGGGAAATTCGCTGGCCAGCGCCTCGGCAAGCGCCAGCGCCGTCTGGAAGGCGGCCTTGGCACCCTCCTTGTCACCGAGCGCGAGCTTGGCGTCGCCGATGCGTTCCTGGGTGAAGGAAATGTCCATCCTGTAGGTCACGTTGGTCGGGTCGCTGTCGAGCAGGGTCTGGGCGATCCCAAGCGCTTCGACATGCGCCTCGAGCGCCCCGGCGGCGTTGCTGCGCGCCAGGCGGATCGAGCCGACGCGGTTCACGGCGACCTGCCGGTCGCGCATCAGGTCGACGTCGTCGGGGCGCTGGTCGGCCTGCCATGCGGAAAACTCCAGCGCCGAGGAATAGGCGGTTTCGGCTTCCTTGAGGTAGCCCTGCTGCTGCAGGACAGAACCGAGGTCGTTCATCGACCAGACCAGTTCCCGCACCCATTCGACGTCGGTGGCATCGGCTTCGACCCTGGTCTTCGCGAAGGTGGCCCTTTCGTTGTAGGCGGCCCAGGCGGCCTCGGTGTTGCCGAGGACGAGCTGCAGCTCGCCAAGCGAGGTCAGCGCGGTGGTGTAGGAGAATTGCGCCTCGCGGTCCATGTCGCCCGCGACTTCGGCATAGAGCTTCGTCGCCTTGAGCAGGTCCGACACGGCAAGGTCATAGCGCAGGTCGGTCTTGGCGGCGTTGGCGTTCAGGATGTGGGTCGCGGCTTCCGAGAGGGTGCGCGAGAGATAGGTTTCCTTGATGGTGGTCCGGGCGGTGGCGTCGATCTCGGCGGCATCGGTCAGAAGCGCGCGGGCGGAATCGAAGGCGCCGAGGGTCAGCTGTTCCTCGGCCCGGGCGCGCAGGTCGGCGACGCGGGGGTCGTCGGACTGGAACTTCTGCAGCTCGGACTGGAACTGTTCGTAG
>NZ_JAYRPN010000033.1:0-16618 GCF_041911175.1 Tabrizicola sp. | reverse complement strand
CGACCCGGCAGGCGGGGGTCTTTGCGCCATGCCCATGTCAGGGCGTTCCGCGCCCGCTTGGCTTCGGCCCGCGCCCATGCGTCCGCCGAGACCGACCCCTGTTCCAGCCCCGCCCGCTGGCGCTCCCGGAACCGCCGGGCCGCTTCCCGTCCGCCGTGCCGGAGACAGCGCGGCTCCCCGGCAAGGGCCAACTGCGCGCACACCCCGCCCGTCCGCAGCTTCGCCCCGCACGTTCGCGCCAGAGGTCCGCCCCGGACGTAGGGCTTGGCCCCCTCAAAGAAACGCTCGCGTTGGGTCTCGGACTTGAAGCCGGGAATGCGGGGCATGGGGGCGGACCTTGGTGACAAGTGACAGGGCAGATATGTGTTATAATATTACACTAGGCCGTGCGCGAAGTCTGCCCTACAGTCCGACACCCGGCAGGGGACGACACGAGGGGCAGAGCATGAGTTACAAGGGGTTGGTCATCGGCGGGCATCTGGCCGGAGAATGGCGCTCCCATGACCTGCCGACCTTTTCCGCCTTTAGCCCCGGCGGGGGCGAGTGGTATTTCCAAACGGAAGCATCCTGCTCTGGGACGGTGATCCACGCCTGGAAACCTGGGATCACGTCAGCGCCGAGCCTTACGGGGAATTCTGGGTGCCGGAGGGGAAGAACGCGGCCTGGGCCATGATGGAACTGGTCCGCTGCTACCGCGAACATGGGCGCGATATCCTCTACCGCCCGCAACCCGCGGAACCCGATTGGCGCGACGATTGACAACCACGGGATGTTGCCCTGACCGTCGCCATGCGACATGAAGCACGAAAGCAAGAGACGGGGAAAGTGAATGCCGACGCTGGACTGGATCGGGACGAAGGCTGTGGTCAACCACCACCGCGAGGTGCCTTACCGGCTGATCCATTGCGACAGCGCCCTCTCGGCGGGCGACGCCGAAGCCGGAAACCTGCTGGTGCAGGGCGACAATCTTGAGACCCTGCGGGCGCTGCTGCCGTATTACGCGGGCAAGGTGAAATGCATCTACATCGACCCGCCCTACAACACCGGGAACGAGGGCTGGGTCTACAACGACAACGTCAATTCCCCGGAAATGCGGGATTGGCTCGGCAAGGTCGTGGGGAAAGAGGCCGAAGACCTGTCGCGCCACGATAAGTGGCTTTGCATGATGTATCCCCGGTTGCGGCTGTTGCGGGAGTTTCTCCGGGAAGATGGGATAATTGCCGTCTCAATAGATGATGACGAGCATGCCAACCTTGTGTCCTGCATGTATGAGATATTCGGAAGGAGCAACTTTGTCGCCAACGTAATTTGGCAGAAGCGCTATGTTTCCAACAATACAGCGCAATTTCTTTCCGATATGCACGACTTCATCGTGATCTTTGGGAAAAATGCACCGCTTGTCAGCGTGGCGAAGCTTGCGCGCACAGAAGAGCAGGAAGCGGATTACAAAAATCCTGACAACGATCCTCGTGGTCCTTGGCGCGCTCAAGACCTTTCAGCAAGCAAACCCTATGCCGCAGGTGTATTCACGATCACTGGTCCGCAAGGAGATAACTTCGACCCGCCGCCCAAACGTTATTGGCGAATGAACCGCAGCCAATATGAGGAATGGCTTTCTGAGGATAGAATTACTTTTGGCAAAACTGGAAGTGGCCGCCCCATGCTGAAGCGCTTCCTCACAGATACACAGGGTGGGCTGACGCCAAACACTTGGTGGGACTATGGCTTTGCTGGTCATAACAAAGAGGCGACTCTTGAGATTAAGGACCTTTTCGGAGGGGCGTCACCATTTGACACCCCCAAGCCAAAGCGCCTCATTTCTCGTCTACTGGAGTTGTTCTCGCAATCTGATGACCTCATCCTCGACTCCTTCGCAGGCTCCGGCACCACCGGCCATGCCGTCCTCGACCTGAACAAGCAGGACGGCGGCAACCGGCGCTTCATCCTGTGCGAGATGAACCCGGGCATCGCCAAGGATGTGACCGCCGAACGCCTGCGCCGTGTCATCACAGGCTACGACAAGGGCGGCGACAGGACGAAGCCGGTCGAAGCCCTTGGCGGCGGCTTCCGCTTCTGCCGCCTTGGCACCCCCCTGTTCGATGAATACGGCGATGTAGCGCAGGACGTGACCTTTCCCGACCTTGCCGCACATATCTTCTTCTCCGAGACCGGCGTGCCGATCCCGGCGCGGGCGCAGTCGGAACTCCTCGGCGTGCATCAGGGCCGTGCTGTCTATCTTCTGTTCGACGCCGCTCACCCTGGCACGCCGCGTGAAGCAGCCGGTAACGTGCTGACCCCCGACCGCCTGTCGCGCCTGCCGGACCCGCCGGACGGCTTCGACGGCCTGCGGGTGATCTACGCCGAGGGCTGCACCGTGAGCCCCGACCGCCTGAAAGCCCACGGCGCTGTCTTCAAGCAAATCCCCTATCAGGTCGAGGGCGTCTGATGGCTGCCGTCAATTTCGAGCTGCGCGGCTACCAGACCGCCGCGCTGAACGCCCTGCGCGGCTATCTGCGCCGCATGAACCGCTTTGCCGAGGAAGACAACCCGGCGCAAGCCGCGTTTCAGGTGCAGACGAACTCGCCCTACGCCACGGCGCCCGAAGTTGGCGCGGGCGTGCCCTACATCTGCATCCGCATCCCCACGGGCGGCGGCAAGACGATTCTGGCGGCCTATTCCATCGGCATCGCGGCCCGCGACTATCTGCAAGCCGACAATCCGATGGTGCTGTGGCTGGTGCCCTCGACCGCGATCCTGGATCAGACGCTTGCGGCGCTTCGCAATGAAGACCACCCCTACCGCGCGGGGCTGGCCGCCGACTTCGGCCGGAACGTCTCGGTCCTGTCCGTGTCCGAAGCCTTGTCCCTCTCGCGCGCCGATGCCACCGGCGGGGCCTGCGTCATCGTCGGCACCATCCAGGCCTTCCGCCGCGACGACACGACCGGCCTGAACGTGTTCAAGCCGAACGGCAGTCTGATGGATCATTTCAGCGGCCTGGACCCGTCGCAGGCGGCACGGCTTGACAAGATCGAAGGCGGGGATACCGTCGCCTACACGCTGG
This sequence comes from Tabrizicola sp., assembly GCF_041911175.1. GTDB lineage: Bacteria > Pseudomonadota > Alphaproteobacteria > Rhodobacterales > Rhodobacteraceae > Tabrizicola. Next base: position 13,557 of record NZ_JAYRPN010000033.1, on the reverse strand, counting down.
CGAACCTGCTGCGGCTGCATCGCCCTATGGTGATCGTGGACGAGGCGCACAACGCCCGGACCGAACTGTCCTTCAAGACCCTCGCCGCCTTCGACCCGTCGATCATCCTTGAAATGACGGCCACGCCGCAAACCCGGTCGAACCCGGACCGCGGCGAATATCCCTCGAACGTGCTGTTTCACGTCTCCGCCGCCGAGTTGAAGGCCGAGGACATGGTGAAGCTGCCGATCCGGCTGAACACGGACCGCGACTGGCTGCAAGTCGTCGGCCAGGCCCGCGATTGCCGCGCCATGCTGGAAGAAGCGGCCAAGGCCGAACGGGCTGCAACCGGCGAATACATTCGCCCGATCATCCTGTTCCAAGCGCAGTCGAAGCTGGCTGCGGACCCCGACCGCCTGACCATCGAGAAGGTCTATGGCGCGCTGCGCGAGGCTGGGGTGCCGGAAGGCCAGATCGCCCGACACGGGGGCGGCTTCAAGGAACTGGACGCGATTGCCGACATAGCTTCGCCCGATTGTCCGGTGCGCTACGTCATCACCATGCAGGCCTTGCGCGAAGGCTGGGACTGCCCCTTCGCCTATGTCCTCTGTTCCGTGGCCGCCCTGACCTCTGCCACGGCCGTCGAACAAATCCTTGGCCGCGTGCTGCGGATGCCCAAGGCAAAGCGAAAATCGCAGGACGTTCTGAACCGGGCCTATGCTTTCGTGACGTCCGACAACTTCCAGGAAACCGCCGAGAAACTGAAGGACGGCCTGGTGGAAGGTGCAGGCTTCAACCGCATGGAAGTGAAGGAACTCGTCAAGCAACTCGAGTTGGCAGACATAGCCGCCACGCAGACCCCGTTCACCTACAGGTCCGAGGCCCTGCCGGACGAAGCGTTGGCGCCGGTCGAAGTGGTGGAAAGCGCGTTGGCCCAGCTGCCGCCCAAGTTGCAAGCCCGCGTCCTGTTCACACCGGAAAGCCGGACCTTCGAGGTTTCCGGTGCGCTGTCGTCGCAAGACAGGACGGTCCTTCAACTGGCCTTCGCCCCTGTCCGTGGGGCGGACCGCATCATTGACCGCCTGTATCGCAAGTCCAACCGGATCATGGACAGCGAACTTCCGGCCGATCTGCCGCCGTTCATCGTGCCACGTCTGGCGATCCGCCACCAAGGCGCGCTGGAATTGTTCACGCAGGACCATTTCCTTGATCTGCCTTGGGACCTTGCATCCTGCGACCCGAACCCGTTTGCCGACCGCTTCACCATCGACGCCAGGACCATGACGGGCGAAATAGACGTGAGCGACAAAGGGGCCATGAAGATCGACTACGTCGGCCAGCTTCGCGACCAACTGGCACTCGCAATTCAGGAATCGGCGTGGACGCTCCCGCGCCTCGTGAACTGGATCGACCGGGGGATCAAGCATGAGGACGTGACCAAGCCCGCCGCGCGCATCTTCATCCACCGCGCGCTGGACACAGTGATGGCCCGCAAGGGCTACACGCTGGACCAACTCGCCCGCTACAAATACGAAGTCCGGCGCGTGATGGCGGAGGAAATCCAGAAGCACCGTGAAACGCGGGAAGTGGGTGCATTCGCTGCCCTGTTCCCGGCGCAGGCCGACACGTTCGTAACCGGCGCCGAAATTGAACCGCTGCTGTTCGACGAAGCGAAATATGCACCGACCAGCGTGTTCAACAATCAGGCCGGAACATTCAAGCGCCACTACTTCGCACAGATCGGCGACATGAAAGACCGGGGCGAGGAATACGACTGCGCGCTCTACATAGACCGGCACCCGAAGACCGAATTCTGGGTCCGCAACCTGGTCCGCAAGCCGAACACCTTCTGGCTACAGACCGCGCAGGACAAGTTCTACCCCGACTTCATCGTCAAGCTGAGGGACGGGCGAATCCTGGTGGTTGAATACAAGGGCAAGACCTTCGCGCAACTCGACAGCGAAAAGGACAAGAAGATCGTCGGCGAGACTTGGGCCGAGGCCAGCGTTGGGAAATGCCTGTTCGTCATGCCGGTTGCGCGCGACTTCGCCGCAATCGACCGGGTGATAGAACAGTCCGGCGTTTGACAAGGCAGACAAAAAAGTCCCAGACACCGCCGCTTAGTGCGTGCCGACTTGAAGGGAATTCCGCGACGCTCCGGGACAGGGCCAGGGGTGGGGTCGGCCCCGCCCCGGACCTGGACGTGGACCCGCCCGGCGTCCACGTCCAGCGCGGTCCACGTCCGCCGTCCGTGTCCCGTCTGCCACCACGTCCCCCGCGGTCCGCGTCCACGTCAGTCGCCCGTGCCGGGAATTGCCCGCCCAGCGCGCCCACATATTCGCCATCAAGCCGGAGGGGTGGCAGACTTGGTCCCGGCAGGGCGGCCCCGGACGTGGCGGGCTGATCCCACAAGCCGCGCCGGACGTGGACGCCAGTCGATCCGCGTTTGCGTCCGTGCCGGTGCGCTGCTGGCGCCGGTCCGCCCACCTCACGAAAGCGTGAACGACCTGGCCGATCCGGGCTGCATCAGCCGCCACGGCAGACAAGCCCAGCGCCACCATCTTTAGTGCCCATTTAGTGCCCTCAGAGCGGGGTTCCAAAAAATCCAATGATTTCAATAGTAATGGCGGAGACGAAGGGATTCGAACCCTCGAGACCCTTTAGAGGTCTGCGCCCTTAGCAGGGGCGTGCCTTCGACCACTCGGCCACATCTCCGCCTGCCCGTTTATCGGGGCGAAAGGGCGGGGGCAAGCGGAAAGGTGACAGGGCCGCGAACCGCCTATCCGCATGGTGCGACCGCTGGGCGAGAAGGACCTGACCGAGAGAATCCTTCTGTTCCGCAACCGTCTTCTCTAACCTCCGCTGCAACCGCCAGCCGGGGTGCAGGTGCACCACCCGGCGGCGCAGATCGGCAAGGGAAAGCAGTCGCATGGCACTACCGGCACAGGCCCAGATCATCGTCATCGGCGGCGGCATCATCGGCTGCTCCACTGCCTATCACCTCGCCCGCGACCACAGGGCCGACGTGCTGTTGCTGGAACAGGGCAAGATCACCTCGGGCTCCACCTGGCATGCCGCCGGACTGGTCGGGCAGCTTCGGTCTTCCGCCTCGATCACCAAGGTGCTGAAATACTCGGTCGATCTCTACAAGGGCCTCGCCGCCGAGACGGGCCTCGATACCGGCTGGAAGATGACCGGCTGTCTGCGCCTTGCCACCACCCCCGACCGCTGGACCGAATTCAGGCGCCTTGCCACCACCGCGAAAAGCTTCGGGATGGAGATGGAGCTGATCGGCCCCGACGAGGTGAAACGGATGTGGCCGCTGATGGACACCTCCGACCTGATCGGCGCCTCCTGGCTGCCGACCGACGGGCAGGCCAGCCCCTCGGACATCACCCAGTCGCTTGCCAAGGGCGCGCGGATGCACGGGGCCCGGATCGAGGAAGGCGTCACCGTCACCGGCTTCCGCATGGCGGGTCGCCGGATCACCCATGTCGAGACGACGCAAGGAGTCATCGCCTGCGACAAGGTGGTCAACTGCGGCGGCATGTGGGCGCGGCAGATCGGCGCGATGGCGGGGGTCGCGGTGCCGCTGCACCCGGTCAAGCACCAGTATATCGTGACCGAGAAGATCCCCGGTCTCGCCCTTGACGCCGCCACCCTGCGCGACCCTGACCGGCGCACCTATTTCAAGGAAGAGGTCGGCGGTCTGGTGATGGGCGGCTATGAGCCGAACCCGCAGGGCTGGGTCACCGGCGACATCCCGGAGAACTGGGAGTTCCGGCTCTTCGACGACGACTACGACCATTTCGGGCAACACCTGGAACAGGCCATTGCCCGTGTCCCCACCTTGGCCGACGTGGGCGTCAAGCAGATGATCAACGGCGCGGAAAGCTTCACGCCGGACGGCAACTTCATCCTTGGCCCGGCGCCGGAATGCGCCAACATGTATGTCGGCGCGGGCTTCAACGCCTTCGGCATCGCCAGCGGCGGCGGCGCGGGCTGGGTCCTCGCCGACTGGGTGATGCGGGACGAGGCCCCCCTCGACCTCTGGGCCGTCGACATCCGCCGTTTTTCCACCCTGCACCGCGACCGCGACTGGGTGGCGGAACGCACGCTGGAGGCCTACGGCAAGCACTACACCGTCGCCTTCCCGCATGAGGAATATACCTCCGGCCGCCCCCGCATCGTCTCGCCGCTCTATGACCGGCTGAAAGCGGCGGGCGCGGTCTTCGGCTCGAAACTCGGCTGGGAGCGCCCGAACTGGTTCGCGCCTGCCGGGGTGGAACCGAAGGACGTCTATTCGATGGGCCGGCAGAACTGGTTCGACGCGGTGGGTGGGGAACACCTCCACGTCCGCGCCCATGCCGGGCTGTTCGACCAGTCCTCCTTCGCCAAATACGATCTCTCCGGCCCGAAGGCTGCCGAAGCGCTGGAGGCGATCTGCGCCAACCGCGTCGCCCGCGACGTGGGCCGTCTGACCTATACCCAGCTTCTGAACTCACGCGGCGGGATCGAGGCCGACCTCACCGTCGCCCGGCTGGCCGAGGACCGCTTCTACATCGTCACCGGCACCGGCTTCCGCACCCATGACTACGGCTGGATCGCCGACCACCTGCCTGCCGAGGGCGTGACCTTCCGCGACGTGACCGAGGACTGGGGCACCCTCTCCCTCATGGGTCCGAAGGCGCGCGACATTCTGGCAAAGGTCACCCCTGCCGATGTCTCGAACACCGCCCTGCCCTTCGGCTCGGCGCGGGAGATCACCATCGCCGGTATCCCCGTCCGCGCGCTGCGCGTCACCTATGTCGGCGAGCTTGGCTGGGAACTGCACGTCCCCATCGCCGCCCTAGGAACCGTCTACGACGCGCTGATCGCCGCCGACCCGCAGCTTCGCCCGGTCGGCTACCGCGCGCTTGAATCCTTGCGGCTGGAGAAAGGCTACCGCGCCTGGTCCTCGGACATCACCCCGAACGACACCCCCTTCGAGGCTGGCCTCGGCTGGGCGGTGAAGCTGAAATCAGGCCTCCCCTTCCTCGGTCGCCCAGCCCTTGAAGCCCTGCAAGGCAAGCCGCTGACCAAACTCTTCGCGGGCTTCACCGTGACCGCCCCGGATGCCGTCCTCGTCGGGCGCGAGACGATCCTGCGCGACGGGCAGCCGGTGGGCTACCTCACCTCGGGCGGCTACGGCTACACGGTCGGCAAGAGCATCGGCTACGGCTATGTCCGCAATGCCGAAGGCCTGTCCGACGACTGGTTGCGCGCGGGCCGCTACAGCCTGGTCATCGCGGGCGAGGAAACGCCTGCCGAACTGGCGCTCGCGCCGCTGTTCGATCCCGAGGGGTCGCGCATCCGAGCCTGATCCCGGCAATTGCCGGAACGGACACCGCCCCGCCAGCCAGCGGGGCGGCAGGGCAAGAAACCGACGTCAGACCGATTCGTCGATCTTCCCGAGCCGGCCGATCAGATCCAGGATCGGCGTCGGGTCGAAGCTGACCGGGGCAGTCCGGTTCGGATCGGGCATCGAGATGATCATGTCGTCGATGGCCATCCCCTCGGCCGCGGCAAGCTTCGCCATCGCCGGGTCCGGCGTGCGCGCCAGCAGGTCCAGCTCTCCCCGCGCCACCATCAACAGCGCCCAGGCATTCTGATAAGCGTGAACTTCGGTCGGACCCGAGGCATTTATCTCGGCAGCGGCGGCTTTCGCCAGCTCCAGCACGGCAAGCGCGGCATCCTGCGCCGAAGGGTTCAGCTTGCTCCGCGCCATCAGAAGCGCCTTCTCCGCCTCACGATAGGCCGCCGTGACCGCGTCCTTGCTGCCGCCCGCTTCCAGCTTCTGCAACACCGGCTCCAGGTCCGGCACTCCGGCCGCCTGCATCCCGTCCTTCAGGCCGGGCCAGGTTTCCTTCAGCGGCTGGCCGAAATGCGAGCCTTCCGGGTTGGTCAGGCCATCCCCCAGGAACAGCATCCCAAGTTGCAGATCGGCGCCGATGCGCCCCAGCCCGACCAGAAGCCGCACCGTCTCGGGGTTGGAGGCGACGGCCTCGACCTGCACAACGGCCGGGCGGCCCGGCACTTCCAGGCGGACCGCCTGCGCCGATGCCGCCGCCCCTGCGGCCAAGCCGAGGGCGGCCAGCATCGCCATGCGCGTTGCCCGCGAACCGATGCCGGAAATAGCGGACCACCTTGCGTCGAACTGTGTCATTTCAATCCTCGAACCTGGGGCGACCCATTCGGACCGCATGTTGCGGACGCCCCGTGCCAATCCCTTGCGCGGGGTCCGATTGTCCATGCCGCCCTCCTCGCCGCAGAATATGGCCGCAGTTGGGTATAGTTCTGGCATAGGTGGTACGATTGCAACTTCCGGTTGCGTCATTTCCGCCCATCGCGCGACCTGAACGCCTTGGCATCCGCAGGCGGCTGCGTCTGGGCAGCGGCGCCGGTTGGTGTCATCATGGGCCGCGCCGCCCGGCCGGACCTTCGCCCTCCGCCGCAGGCAAGCAGGCTTGAACAGAGAACCCGAGGATCACATGGAAACAGCCTTCACCCCCTGGTCCGCATTGGCAGGAGGCGCGATGATCGGGCTTGCGGCTGTGTTGCTGATGGCACTCCACGGTCGCATCCTCGGCGCCACCGGCATTCTTGGCGGCCTGCTGCGGTTCAATGATCCCGCGGACTGGCGGCTTCGCGCAGCCCTGGTCCTCGGCATGGCGCTTGGCCCGCTGGTCTATCTGCTGGCCACCGGCCACAGCCCGGCCATCGACCTGCCGATCCCGACCTACGCCGTCGTCCTGGGCGGGCTGTTCGTCGGCATCGGCGCCAGCTTCGGCGGCGGCTGTCCCTCGGGCCACGGCGTCTGCGGCATCGCCCGCTTTTCGCGACGGTCGTTGCTGGCGACGCCAATCTTCATGGCGACCGCCTTCGCCACCGTCTTCATCCTGCGTCATGTCCTGGGGGTCTGAGATGCGCCTGCTGACCGCCCTCCTCATCGGCCTGATCTTCGGCCTCGGCATCTCGGTCTCGGGCATGATCAACCCGGCCAAGGTGCTGAACTTCTTCGACCTCGCCCAGATCCGGGCCGGCACCTGGGACCCAAGCCTCGCCTTCGTCATGGCCGGGGCGCTGGCCGTCGCCATCCCCGGATACCGACTGGTCTTCGCCCGTCCCGCCCCGGCCTTCGAGGACCGCTTCCAGCTGCCCGACACCCGTGTCATCGACCGCCGCCTGATCCTCGGGTCGGCCACCTTCGGCATCGGCTGGGGCATCGCGGGCTTCTGCCCGGGTGGAGCGCTGCCCGCCATCGGTTCCGGCGACCCCGTCGTGTTCCTCTTCCTCGCCGCCCTGATCGGCGGCCTTCTCGTCGCGCGGGCGCTGCAGTCCCGTGCCCCCGCCCGCAAGCCCGCCTGACCCGGAGGCCCCCATGACCCCAGCCATCGACCTGTCCGTGAAGCCAAAGGTGACCGGCTTCTTCGATCCCGCCACCAACACGATCAGCTATGTGGTCAAGGACCCGGCCTCATCCGCCTGCGCCATCGTCGATTCCGTGATGGACATCGACTATGCCGCCGGACGCATCACCTATGCCCACGCCGACGAGATCATCGCCTTTGTCCGCGATCACGACCTTCACCTCGAATGGCTGATCGAGACCCATGTCCACGCCGACCACCTCTCTGCCGCGCCCTATATCCAGCGGCATCTGGGCGGCAAGATCGGCATCGGGCGCAACATCACCCTGGTGCAGGACACCTTCGGCAAGATCTTCAACGAAGGGACCGAATTCCAGCGCGACGGCTCGCAGTTCGACCGGCTGTTCGACGACGGCGACACCTACCAGCTGGGCGACATGACCTGCCTTGCCCTGCACACCCCCGGCCACACGCCCGCCTGCATGACCCATGTGATGGGCGACGCGGCCTTCGTCGGCGACACGCTCTTCATGCCCGACGGCGGCTCGGCCCGCGCCGATTTTCCCGGAGGCGATGCAGGCCAGCTTTACGACAGCATCCAGAAGGTCCTGTCCCTGCCCGATGCGACGCGGCTTTTCATGTGCCACGACTACGGGCCGAACGGCCGCGACATCCGCTGGGAAACCACAGTGGGCGAGGAGAAGGCCCACAACATCCACATCTCGGGCAAGTCGCGGGACGAGTTCGTGGCACTCCGCAACGCGCGCGACGCCACGCTCGCCATGCCGAAGCTGATCATCCCGTCCCTGCAGGTGAACATGCGCGGCGGCGACCTGCCCCCGGCCGACGAAACCGGCAAGCGCTTCCTCAAGGTGCCGATCAACGGGATCTGACCCGCGACGGACCCGGACCAACGAAAGGGCCCTGGCCGCCGATCCCGGCAGCCAGGGCCCCTGAAGTCTGGCCGGACGAGATTACTGGTTGACGCCGCGCGTCGTATCGTCGTTGCCGCAGGCAACGGCACAGATCACGACGAGACCGATGATGACCGGAACGATCCAGCCCGAACGCGGCGATTCAGCCACGACTTCCGGCTGGCCTTCTTCCTCGATCACGACCGGGCCACCGGCAAGCGCCGCGGTCGAGCCGAAAGCCAGCGACAGCGCCAGCAGGGCGGGGACGATTTTCTTGGTCATGGTTTCATTCCTTTTTCATGCCTGATCCGGCGACGTAGCGCCTTGTCGACAGCTTGTGCCCTGCTTGTGGACGGAATCAAGTCGGGCGTCAGGGTCGATACAAAGGAAAATGCTGGTCCTGCTCATCCGGCAACACTCGGGCCGGACTCCGGCCCGGCTTTCCGGCCCGCGGGGCGTCCGGTCCCGATCGGCGAAAAAGAAAACGGCAGCGCCTTTGCGCTGCCGTTGAAAGGTCGATCTCTTGAGACCCGCCGAGCCTCAGGGCGCGGGCGTATCGTCGTCGTTGCCGCAAGCAACGGCGCAGATCACGACCAGGCCGATGATGACCGGAACGATCCAGCCCGAACGCGGCTTCGCAGCCTCGACGACCGGCTCTTCAGCAACAACAACCGGCCCGCCAGCATAGGCGGTCGAGGTGATCATCGCGAGCGCGAGCAGCGGCGCAGCAAACTTCTTCATGGCAGTTCCTCTCTCTAATCCGGAAAATCCGGGACACATGCCTTGTCACGCTAGGCGTGCGTCAACTGCCAGACAACGGATTCGTTACCGACGCGTGAGATTGAATCAGCAGGTTGGGCTTTATTGCAACAGCTTGCGGGTACTGGCTCGCCGTCGTCGCCCGCTCACCTGGGCGCAACACGGCTCATCGAAACAGCAGCCGCAGCGACCGGCTCGCGCCGGAAGACGACGCGGCCAGCCAAATGGCCGACCGCGCCAAGACGCCAAGGTGATCAGCACTTCTCACAGGGCGCCGGGTCATCCCCGCCGCCGCAGGCAACCAGGCACAGCAGCACCAGCGCGCCGAGGACCGGCAGGATGCCGACCGAGCTTGCCGGCTTCGCTGCGACCTGTTCGCCCTGGCCTTCCTCGATGATCACCGGACCGCCGGCATGCGCCATCGTCGCCGACAGGACCGTCGCGGCCACAACGACCGGCTTCAGGAAATTCATCATCGTCCCATTCCTCCACTGACCGGACCAGCGGCCCGATTGCCTTGAATCCGTGCATTTTGATTAGTGTCCGAACAATCGCGCGGCAACCGACCCGGGCGGGGAGAAAGCGTTTCTCCACAGGAATCTGGCGCGACTCGCCATCAGGTTGCGTGAAATGGCGAAAAGGACGTCTAGATATGGTGGTCTCCGTCCGTCTGAACGGCTCAGAACATCCCCGGCACCACCTGGTCGGGCGGGCGGTGGCCGTCGGCGAAGGTCTTGATGTTGATGATCACCTTCTCGCCCATCTCGATCCGCCCCTCGACCGTCGCCGACCCCATATGCGGCAGCAGCACCACGTTCGGCAGCTCCAGAAGCCGCGGGTTGATGTCGGCGCCGTGCTCGTAGACGTCCAGCCCCGCCCCCGCCAGCTCCCCGGCCCGCAGCGCCCGCGTCAGCGCGTTCTGGTCGATCACCTCGCCGCGCGAGGTGTTCACCACCACCGCCGAGGGCTTCATCAGCTTCAGCCGCCGCGCGTTCAGCAGATGGAAGGTCGACGGCGTGTGCGGGCAGTTGACGCTGACGATGTCCATCCGCGCCAGCATCTGGTCCAGGCTTTCCCACCAGGTCGCCTCAAGCTCGCCCTCGACCTCCGGGCGCAGGCGCTTGCGGTTGTGGTAGTGGACCTGCAACCCGAAGGCCCGCGCCCGCCGTGCCACCGCCGATCCGATCCGCCCCATCCCCAGGATGCCCAGCCGCCGCCCGCCCAGCCGCCCGCCCAGGTTCGCCATCGGCGACCAGCCGGTCCAGCTTGCGGACTGCATCATCTGCAAGCCCTGCGGAATGCGCCGGGTGACCGAGAGAATCAGCGCCATCACCATGTCGGCGGTATCCTCGGTCACCACGCCGGGCGTGTTCGACACCAGGATGCCGCGCTGCCGCGCCGTCGCCACGTCGATATGGTCGATCCCCGAGCCGTAGTTGGCGATCAGCTTCAGCTTCTCGCCCGCCTGCGCCAAGAGCCCCGCGTCGATGATGTCGGTGATGGTCGGCACCAGCACATCCGCCCGCCGCATCGCCTCGGCCAGTTCCTCGCGGGTCATGGCAACATCGGGATCGCGCAGTTCGACGTTGAACAATTCCTTCATCCGCGTTTCCACGGCCTCGGGCAGGCGTCGCGTCACGATCACGGTCAATTGGCTGGCAGGCATGCGTGATCTCCCCGACACTTCCAAATCCGGCGTCCTTCGGGCAAGGTGCCGCCAAGCGGGGCGATGCACAAGACCCGGTGAGCGGTAACGGTAGGCGGTGTCGCGAAAAGCGATCTCCGGTGAGGCAGCGGCATGAAGCGGTTGGCGACGGTTCTGGCAGTTCTGGGCGCGCTCTGGGGCGCAATGGCGCTTGCGCAGGAAACCGATGCGCCGATCAAGACCGACAAGCCGCCGGAAAAGGAATGCCAGCCCGATATCGGCTGCGTGACCAACCTGCCCCTGCCCCGCTTCGTCTCGCTGAAAGGCTCCGAGGGCAACGCCCGCCGCGGCCCCGGCCTGACGCACCGGATCGACTGGGTCTTCACCCGCGCCGGGATGCCGCTGAAGATCACCGCCGAATACGAGAACTGGCGCCGGGTCGAAGACAGCGAAGGCGCGGGTGGCTGGGTCCATTACTCGCTTCTGTCCGGGGTGCGCACAGTGCTGGTCACGCTCGACATGGCCGAGCTGCGCGACGCCCCCGACGACACGGCCACTGTCGTCGCCCAGGCCGAAATGGGGGTTGTCGGCCGCATCCTGGAATGCCATCCCGGCTGGTGCCGCGTGTCGCTGGACGGCACGCGCGGCTGGATCAGGACCAGCGCGGTCTGGGGCGTGAAGGAGGGCGAGATTGTCGAATGAAGCGGAAAAGTCCGGGGTGCGGCTGGCCGTTTCGGCCGGGTTCGCCTCGGTCCTGGTTGCGGGCATTCTGGTCGCGCTGAAGCTGTGGGCGCTGGCCGAGACCGGTGCGCTCTCCATTGCCGCCTCGCTGGCCGACTCTGCGCTTGACCTGATGATGTCGCTCGGCGCGGCCGCCGCGATCATCTATGCCGCCCGCCCGGCGGACGAAGATCACGCCTTCGGCCACACCTCGGCCGAGGACCTCGCCGCGTTGGCGCAATCGGCCTTCATCCTCGCGTCCTCCGGCGTGATCGGCTGGAGCGCCATTCGCCGCCTGATGGCCGACACCCCGCCCCAGCTTGCCTCCGAAGGCCGGGGCCTTCTGGTGATGGTCGCCTCGATCCTGCTGACCCTTGGCCTCGTCTGGTGGCAGGGCCGCGTTGCCCGCCGCACCGGCAGCAAGGTCGTCGCCGCCGACCGGCTGCACTATCTCGGCGATCTCCTGCCCAGCCTCGGCGCGATTGCCGCGCTCTGGATTTCCAGTCGCTACGGCATCGGCTCGATCGACGCGGTGGTGGCGCTGGGGGCCGCCGCCGTCATGGTGATCGGCGCGCTCCACATCGGCAAGGACGCCTGGGACGCGCTGATGGACCGCACCGCCGACCCCGGGATCGTCGAAGGCATCGGCAAGATCGCCGCCGCCTGGCCCGGCGTGCGCGGCTACCACGACCTCAAGACCCGCACCGCCGGCAGCCGCGTCTTCGTGAACCTCCACATCGAACTCGACGGCGACCAGTCCCTGCGCCAGGCCCATGACATCGGTGCCGCGCTTCGCCGCGCGATCCTGGCCGCCTATCCGCAGACCGACGTGATCATCCACAAGGATGTGCACGGCCGGCCCTGAGCCGTATCCGGTTGACGTATCCGGTCTTCGCAGCGATTATACGCGCGTACAACAAACCGGATGCCATGCAACCCGCCCGCCGCCTCTACCGCCGCGAAAGCGAAGAGACCCGTCGCTCGGCCCTGATCGCCGCGACGCAGGACCTCGTGGCCGAAGGCGGGCCCGAGGCAGCAACCGTCCGCGCCATCGCCGAACGCGCGGGCGTGACGCCGGGGCTGATCCGACACTACTTCCAGTCCAAGGACGAACTCTCCCGCGCCGCCTACCGCGCGCTGATGGACGGGATGACGGCCAAGGGCTCCGACGCCATCGAAGGCGTCGGTGCGGGGCCCGAGGAACGCCTCGCCGCTTTCGTCGCCGCCTCGCTCCGCCCGCCCGTCCTCGATGCCGGGGCCGTCGTTCTTTGGGCCGGTTACATGCACAAGGTCCGCAGCGACCCTGACCTGATGGCCGTCCACGAGGCCAGCTACCTTGCCTATCGCGACGCCCTCCAGCGCCTGATCGAAACCCTGCCCCGCGCGCCCCGCAAGGGCCAGACCCGGGCCGAGGCCATCGCCTGCAATGCGCTGATCGACGGGCTCTGGGTGGAAGGCTCGCTCCTGCCCGCCGCCTTCGCACCCGGCGAGGTCATCACCATCGGCCTCGCTTCCGTCGGCGCCATCCTGGGCGTCGACCTCCTTGCCCACACCGCCATGCTGCCAGATTTCGGAAAGACCCTGCCATGAAATACGCCTCCGTCACCGATCGCCTCTCCGGTCTCGCCGGTGCCAAATGGGCGCTGCACGCCCGCGCCCGCGCGATGAAGGCTGCCGGTGACGACATCATCGAACTCACCATCGGCGAGCCCGACGTGCCCACCCCCACCCGCTTCATCGAGGTTGCCACCCGCTCGATGGAGGCCGGTCGCACCGGCTATTCCAACGGCCGCGGCGAACCCGGCGTCGTCACGGCGCTGGCCGCCCGCTACACCGCCCGTAGGGGGCGCAAGATCGGCGAAGACCAGATCATGTGCCTCCCCGGCACCCAGACCGTGCTCTACGCCGTCCTGCGCGCCCTGGTCGAAGCGGGCGACGAGGTGCTGATCGGCGACCCGATGTATGCCACCTACGAGGGCCTGATCGCCCAGACCGGCGCCACCGCCGTTCCCGTGCCTCTGAAACCCGAACACGGTTTCCGCATGCAGGTCGCCGATGTCGCCGCCCGGATCACCCCGCGCTCCCGCGTCCTCTTCCTCAACTCGCCGCACAACCCGACCGGGGCCGTCCT
>NZ_JAYRPN010000032.1:0-13444 GCF_041911175.1 Tabrizicola sp. | reverse complement strand
GTCGCCTCTGCCGCACCAGCCGAGGCCCGCTTGTTTCCCGCACGCGCGGGGATGAACCGAAACAATCGAAGCCGGGTCGGCATCGGGCGGGCTGTTCCCCGCACGCGCGGGGATGAACCGGCGGCGCACCAGTTGGGCGTCTCGCCTGACACCTGTTCCCCGCACGCGCGGGGATGAACCGAAACAATCGAAGCCGGGTCGGCATCGGGCGGGCTGTTCCCCGCACGCGCGGGGATGAACCGACAGGATAAAGATCACCCTGCCCATCGGCAGCCTGTTCCCCGCACGCGCGGGGATGAACCGCGGCCAAGGAAGAGGCCGGTGCCGGAGCATGCTCACAGGATTCGTGCAACAGGGCCCCACCCCGGGAAAAGTAGGGTCTGGCCGGACTCTTGAAGCTTCTCGACGTGATCGAGGAACCCAATCGTCACCGGGTCCTTGTGGATTGGCGCCAACCGCTTGTTTCTCTGGTTCTTCGACGCCTCCGCAAGATAAAATCCGACACACCCTGCTCCTCGAAGATGCTATCCGGTGCCATCGACGCCATCTCGGACGAGCTACGGACCCCGGTGCAAAGCATGACGAGGAACGCCCACAGATTGAGACCGCAGGCGGACGGGTCCGCGAACACTGGATGCCCGAGGATCGTCTTCAATTCGTCCTTCGCGGAGGGCAGGTAGGATGGCTCCCGGTGCACCTTTCTGCCCGTGTCGACGCAGGTTCCTTTGGCGGGATTGGTTTCGATGTGCCCGTTGTTGGAGGCCCTTCGCGGAATGCTCGACAGGTGGGACAACCACTTCATGTTGATCGTCTTGGGTACCAAGGCCGGAAAGGATGCAGGAAGCTCTCCGTTCGCCTTGCCGGCCTGCGGCAGCGTGAGACCCCGAAAGCGCATCGTGTAACGGTTCGGCGTTTCGAGGAGAGCCTGCTTGTATTGACCACGTTCTTCCTGGTGGTCGATTTCGGAGTTGTTTGCGCACCCCTGAATTCATTGAACATCCGCGCGCCTCGATCAGCACTTCTGCAAGGATCCAAAGCAATTGCGGCCATGAGCCGTTGGGCGCGCGGCCCACCCTGCGCAAGGCATTCGCAGCAAATCCGATCGGCGCTTCAGCTTCATCGTCTTCCAGTCTTCCCGGCGCCAGAAGTCGAACCCTGCTGGAACAGGTGCTTCGACCGTTCCGCAGGATGTCTGCACCCGTTGACCGCTTCGAAGCCGCACGTTCAAGATCGTCCAAGGCCGACTCAGACCGGAAGTGCTCGTTTGCCGCGGATGTTCTGCCTGCATTCGATGCTGCCCGAGCACCGGACTGTGGCAGCGTATGTAGCGCAACCCCGTCTGCAAGGGCTTTCTGCAAGATCAAGGATCTATGGCAAGAAAGGTGAGAGGCTGGACAACGACCCAAACGGATCTCGTTACGGCTGCTTCCTTCCGGACCTGACCGGGTTGGCGAGGCGCCTGCCCGCGCCAACCTCTCGCGGGGTGATATAGGCGGGGGCGGGGGGATTCGCAAGGAAGCTCTGGCGCGTCTCCGGCTTGCCTCGTCGTTCACGTCATGTCCTCCTCGGGGGACCGCGCAAGACGTGAACAGGGGGCTCGACGGGCATCGCCGGGGAATGCGATCCTCGTCCTGGAAACCGGGGAGAGGCGAATGACCAGATTGCAGCGCATGGACTGGCCGGACAACGGAACCCCGGACCTGCCCCCGGCCTTTTCGCTGGAGGAGGCGCAGGTGCGGCTGGCAGCGGTGCGGGCGGCGATGGCGGGGGCTGGCCATGCGGCGCTGGTCATCTATGGCGACCGCGAGCATGCGGCGAACCTGCACTGGCTGACCGGCTTCGACCCGCGCTTCGAGGAGGCGGTGCTGGTTGTGACCGAAGCCGATGCCCTGCTGATCGCGGGGAACGAGTGCCTGGCCTATACCGCCGTCTCGCCGCTGGTGGCGGCGGGGCGGGTCAGGACCGGGCATTGCGCCTCGCTCTCGCTGCCGAGCCAGCCGAGGGGGTCGCGGCGGTTGTGGGAGTGGCTGGCGGAGCTGGTGCCGAAGGGCGCGAAGGTTGGCGCGGTGGGGTGGAAGTGGTTCGGGGCGGATGAGTTGCCGCCGGGGGCCGACCCGGTGCTGGCGCTGGACATTCCGGCCTTTCTCGCCGATCCGCTGCGGCAGCGGGCGGGGCGGGTGGAGAATGCGACTGCACTTTTCATGCATCCCGGCCACGGGCTGCGGGCGCGGGTCGGCGTCGACGACATCGCGCGGCTGGAGTTTTCGAACCATATGGCGGCTTCTGCGCTGAAGCGGATGGTCTTTGCGCTGCAAGAGGGGATGACCGATTTCGCGGCGGTCGAGGCGGCGCGGATCGGGGGCTTGCCCTTGGGATGCCATGTCACCTTCGCGATGGGCGAGACGCCGGGGCTGTCGGGGCCGGTGGGCGACCGGATCCGGCGCGGGGTTCCGGCGAGTTTCAACGTCGCGCATTGGGGATCGAACATCTGCCGGGCGGGCTGGATGGCGCGGGGCGAGGGCGACCTGCCGACAAGCGCGGCGGGCTATCTGGAGGAGTTCGTCTTTCCCTACGCCCGCGCGATGTCCAACTGGTGCGCGATGATGCGGCCCGGCGTGACGGGCGGTGCGGTCTGGGCGATGATCGACGACCGCCTGCCGGAACGCTTCGGCATCACGCTGAACCCCGGCCACCTGATCGGGCTGGACGAATGGATGTCCTCGCCGATCATGCCGGGGTCGGGGATCCCGCTCGCTTCCGGCATGGCGATGCAGATGGACGTGATCCCGGCACATGCCGGGTGGGGCTCGACCCGGATGGAGGATGGCTATGTCATTGCCGACGAGGGTCTGCGCACGGCGCTGGCGCGGACCCATCCGAACGTGGCCCGGCGCTGCGCCGCGCGGGCCGAGTTCATGCGGCGGGTGATCGGGATGGACGTACCGGACAGCCTGCTGCCCCTGGCCGATACCTGCGGCATCATCGCGCCCTGGCTTCTGGACCCGGCGCAGGTGGTGGTCTTGTGACGTTGCGTTCAGGGTGACGCTGGGGCCAGGCTTCGCCATTCTGCCAAGGCAAGGGAGGCCCGCATGACCGAATATCCGCATCTTCTGGCACCGATCACATTGGCTGGGGTCAGCTTGCGCAACCGCAGCCTGATGGGCTCGATGCACACCGGGCTGGAGGAGACCGGCGACTGGGGCCGGGTCGCTTCCTTCTATGCGGCGCGGGCGAAGGGCGGGGCCGGGTTGATCGTGACCGGGGGCATGGCGCCGAACCGGGAGGGCGGGGTCTTTCCCGGCGCGGCGGGGCTGTTCTCGGCTGCGGACATCGCCAACCACCGGCGGGTGACCGATGCCGTCCATGCCGAAGGCGGGCATATCGCGATGCAGATCCTGCATGCCGGGCGCTACGCCTACGGCAAGGAGTGCGTGGCGCCATCGGCGATCAAGTCGCCGATCTCGCCCTTCCCCCCACGCGAACTGGACGAGGCGGGGATCGAGAAACAGGTCGCCGACGTCGCCACGGCGGCGGCCCGGGCCATCGAGGCGGGGTATGACGGGGTCGAGGTGATGGGGTCGGAGGGGTATTTCCTGAACCAGTTCCTTGTCACCCACACCAACCGCCGAACGGATCGCTGGGGGGGTGATTACGCCAACCGGATGCGCCTGCCGGTCGAGGTGGTGCGGCGCGTGCGGGCGGCGATGGGGCCGGGGGCGGTGCTGGTCTACCGCATCTCGCTGATCGACCTGGTGCCGGACGGGTCAAGCTGGGAGGAGGTCGTGCAACTGGCGAAGGCCGTCGAGGTGGCTGGGGCTTCGGTGCTGAACACCGGGATCGGCTGGCACGAGGCGCGGGTGCCGACGATCGCCACCTCGGTCCCCCGCGCGGGCTTTGCGCACCTGACGGCGCGGTTGCGGCCGGAGGTTTCCATTCCGGTGATCACCTCGAACCGGATCAACACGCCGGAGCTGGCCGAGCGCCTGCTGGCGGAGGGTTCAGCCGACATGGTGTCGATGGCGCGGCCCTGGCTGGCGGATGCCGGGTTCATCGCCAAGGCTGCGGCGGGGCGGGCGGCGGAGATCGCGCCCTGCATCGCCTGCAACCAGGCCTGCCTGGACCATACGTTCTCGGGCAAGCTGACCTCATGCCTGGTCAACCCGCGCGCCTGCCACGAGACAGAGCTTGTCTACGAACCGGCGACAGTGCCGAAACGGGTGGCGGTGGTGGGGGCCGGGCCTGCGGGGATGATGACGGCCATCGTTGCCAGCAAAAGGGGCCATCGGGTCGCGCTTTTCGACACGGCGACGGAAGTCGGCGGGCAGTTGAACCTGGCCAAGCGGGTGCCGGGCAAGGAAGAGTTCTACGGGTTGGTCGACTGGTTCGCCACAATGCTGCGCGCACCGGGGATCGAGCTGCGCCTGGGGCAGACCGCTGCCGCAGAGGATCTGGCGGGGTTCGACGAGGTGGTGATCGCCACCGGCGTCCGCCCGCGCGATCCGGGGATTCCGGTGGAGCCGGGGGCGAAGGTCCTGTCCTATATCGAGGCTCTGAAGGGTGCCGGGGTGGGGCAACGGGTGGCGGTGGTCGGCGCGGGCGGGATCGGCTTCGACGTGGCCGAGACGCTGGTGCACGAGGGGGTCAGCCCGACGCTGGATGCGGGCCTCTGGCGCGCGGAATGGGGGGTGTCTGCGCCCTGGCAGGACCGGGGCGGGCTGGCACCGGACGGGCCGCAGCCGCATCCGCCCGCGCGCGAGGTGTTTCTGCTGCAACGCAAGGCCGAGAAACCGGGGCGGCACCTGGGCAAGACGACCGGCTGGATTCACCGGGCAAGCCTGGCGATGAAGCAGGTGAAGATGCAGGGCGGGGTGAATTACGAACGGATCGCGCCGGACGGGCTGTGGATTTCCCACGGGCCGAACCGCGAGCAACCGGAACTGCTCGCGGTCGATGCCGTGGTGCTCTGCGCAGGGCAAGAGCCGGAACGGGGGCTCAGCGCCGAGCTTGACCGTCGTGGCATCCCCCACCATCGGATCGGCGGGGCGGATGTGGCGGCCGAACTGGATGCCAAGCGCGCCATCGATCAGGCGGCGCGCCTGGCGGCACGGCTTTAGCCTTAGCCGTTGGTGGCCGCTTCCGGCGCCTTGATCACGCCGCCGTCCAGCGCGGCCTGGAGCTCGGTCGCGTCGACGTTGCCGTCGGCGGTGGTGTCGATGGCCTTGAAGGTATCTTCGTTCAGGTCCGTCCAGACCGCCTGAAGCTCGACCAGCGACCAGCTGCCGTTGCCGTCGGTGTCGGCAACTTCGGGCAGGGTGGCCTGCGCGAACGCGGCCGAAGCCAGGGCGAACGGGGCAAGCACGAGTGCGATGCGTTTCATGGAAGTCTCCTTTTTCAGTCCATGATGGCAAGACGCGGCGTTCCGCGCCTTGCCGACCTAGCTAGGCGGCTTGGGAAGGATATTCCATACATCGTGGTCAAAGCCGGAATCATGCAGCGGACTGCTGCCAGATTGTGAACGGTATCAGAACGATTTCCTGCCGATTGCCGGGGTGCAGGCCTTTCCGCGCCGATGCGTCATGCGGGTTGCGGCGTGACCTCGCCGATGCCGCATGGCGTGCGAGCGTTTCGATGCCATGAACGATCCCCCACAATACCCCGGATCGGACGCCTGATTGCCGCCTTCCTGCCCGAATTGGAAGTGAAACCTGATTGCAACAAAACGGCGTGACTGTTCCCAAGAGGACGATATGGATCGACTGACAGAGATGGAGGCCTTTGCCACGGTAGTGGACCAGGGCGGCTTCACCGATGCAGCCAAGAAGATGGGGATCTCGAAATCTGCCGTCTCGAAACATGTGTCCGCCCTGGAAGCGCGCCTGGGCGCCCGGCTTCTGAACCGTACCACCCGTCGCGTCTCGCCCACGGAAATCGGCTTGGCCTACTATGACCGCGCCCGCCGGGTGCTGAACGACGCGGGCGAAGCCGATGCGCTTGTCACCTCGATGCAGTCGGCGCCGTCGGGGCTGTTGCGGGTGTCGGTCGCCACGGATTTCGGGGTGAACCTGCTGTCGCCGATCCTGGGGGATTTCCTGCTGGAATACCCGGACATCACCGTGAACATGGTCCTGAACAACCGCTATGTCGAACTCATCAGCGAAGGCTTCGACATGGCGATTCGCGTGGGCGAGTTGGAGGATTCCTCGCTCCGCGCCCGGAAGCTGACCGAGACGACGAAGCGGATGATCGGCGCGCCGGGCTATTTCCAGAAATTCGGGCGACCGCAGAAGATCGACGATCTGAACGACCACAAGCTTCTGCACTATTCCAACCAGGCCAACGGCAATGTCTGGAAGATCACTGCGCCCTCGGGCGAAAAGCGGCAGGTCCGCTCGGTCGGCTGGCTGACGGTGAATGACGGGCAAAGCCTGCTGAACGCCGCGATCTCGGGCCTCGGCATCGCCTATCTGCCGTCGTTCCTTTATGCCGACGCAATGCGGCAGGGGCTGGTGGAAGAGGCGATCCCCGGCCTTCCGGTCGAGGTTCTGGGCATCTATGCGGTCTATCCGCCGGGCCGGTTCACCCAGCCCAAGGTGCGCGCCTTCATCGACTTTCTGGCTCGGCGCTATACCGACAAGGGCCCCGACAACTGGTGACGAAACCTTCGGTTCGGGGCCCCTCTCCCCCAGCCGGTCAACGGGTCGAAGTGACGATCACTTCGACCCGTCTGTTTTTCTGCCGCCCCTCTTCAGTCTGATTCGTCGCGCGCGGTGCAAGGAAGCCGACGCCTTTCGCCGCGACCCGCGCGGGGTCGACGGCAAAACGGTCGATCAGCACCTCGGCCACCGCTTCGGCCCGGCGTTCGGACAGGGCGGTGTTGGCCGCAAGGCTGCCCGAGGCGTCGGTATGCCCGACCAGCGCGATGGTGCCGTCGGGATTCGCCTGCAACCAGGCGGCCACTGCAGCCAGCGAGGGATAGTCGCCATCGGCGAGCGTTGCGGAGCCGCTGGCGAAGACCAGATCGTCCAGCACTGCCGAGCCGACGGCGTCGAGCGAGGCGGCAACGGAGGATGCCGGCTGCGTCGTCTCGACCGCGCCCGGGGTCGCCTCGTTGGCCAGCGTCACCGGGGTCTCGACCTGCGTTGCCGGCTGTGGCGCATCCGTGACGCGGGTGATCTGGACATAGCCCGCGCCTGCGCTGCGGCTGACCAGGATCGACACCGCCTCGTCGCCGGACCGGGCGGACAGGAAGC
Organism: Tabrizicola sp.; assembly: GCF_041911175.1. Lineage (GTDB taxonomy): Bacteria > Pseudomonadota > Alphaproteobacteria > Rhodobacterales > Rhodobacteraceae > Tabrizicola. Next base: position 6,194 of record NZ_JAYRPN010000032.1, on the reverse strand, counting down.
GGAAGTCGCCCATGTCGACGTGCATGTCGGGCTCCGGCATCACGTCGGTGTGAAAGCGGAAGTCGAACCCACCGCAGGCGCGCGCGTCGCATTCGAAGACGATCTCGTAGCCCGCCGCAAGCACCTGTTCCCGCAGGGGGGTGAGGAGAGCCAGCGTCGTCACTCCAGCGGCATCAAGCCGGAAGGCCCGCTGGTCCAGTGCCCCTTCCATCTGCCGCGAGGGCACGGAGGTGCCGTCGAAAGCGGCAACCGGCAGGGCGTAGCTGCCGGGCAATTCGCTGCGGCTTTCCTCGCCCAGCACCTTGGCGGGCAGGTCCAGCGTCAGGGCGACGGCAGGTTGGGCCAAAGCGGCCAGAAGAGGAAAATGGAAGATGGACTTCGGCACTGCCCGGTCGCTTTCCGCGATCATTTCTGTCGATAGTGGTATTGTCCCACCTCTTGCATCCCAAGGCGAGCGTAGAGCGCGCGGGCGGCGGCGTTCTGCCGGGTGACGACCAGGGACAGCCGGGTGGCGCCTTGGGTGGCCGCCCAGTTGGCGGCGGCGTGCAGGAGGTGCCGCCCGAGGCCCTGCCGACGCTGGCTGTCCCGGACCTCCAGCGCGTGAACCATCGCTTCCGCGCCGTTGCAGGCGACGAAGGCGACCCCGGCAGGGCGGTCGCCAGTGCGGCCAAGGATCGCGGCCTTCGGACCCGTGACCCGATCCATCACCGCGATCCGGGCCGGGCCGATCCCGCCTTCGGCCCAAAGCGAGCGGGCGACCTCCAGCGGTGGCCAGTGCGGGAAGGCGGTGAGGAAGGGAAGCTCGGCGGTCAGGTCCGCCACCGGGGCGGCATAGGCGACGACCGGGTCGACGATGCGCCAGCTGCGGGCGTCGAGCGCGGCATCCAGCGCCGCGTCACCCTCGCGGATCAGGGCCAGCGGGTCAGCAATCGCGGATTCAAGCGCGGCAAGGTCGGCCTCGGTGAAGGCACCGTCGCAAGTGGCGGCGGAGACGCGCTTGCCGCCTCCGGCCCCGTCGCGCAGGGTGAAGGGGCCAAGCTGACTGCGGCCCGCCGGGGGCCAGGTCGCCTCCATCACTTCGGCAAGCAGGTCGGGCGTCATCCGAACATCCTCGTCAGCCTGACCATCGCCTGATCCAGCCTTGCCGGATCGGTGCCCCGGACCACCAGGTTGGTGCCATGCGCGCCGTTCTGGATGAAGGGGTAGGAGCCCATCGACAGCTCGGGAAACTCGGCGGCAAGGGCGCCGAAGGGTGCCGCGATCTCGCCCTCGCCCCGGTCGACGCGCAGGGTCTGCGACAGAAGCGGCGGGCCGCCGGTCAGCTTGGGCAGGACGCTTGCGACCATCGCCTCGAACATCTTCGGCACCCCCGCCATCACATGCACGTTGCCCAGCGTGAAACCCGGCGCGGTCGAGACCGGGTTGTCGATCAACGCCGCCCCGTCCGGGATGCGGGCCATGCGCTGCCGGGCCTCGTTGAAGGGCAGGCCGGAGCGGTCGTAATGCGCCTGCAGCAGCGCCATCGCATCGGCCCGGGGACCGATCTTCGCCCCCATCGCCTCAGCCACCGCATCCGCCGTGATGTCGTCATGGGTCGGGCCGATGCCGCCGCTGGTAAAGACATGGGTGTAGCTGGCCGACAGAGCGCGGACGGCGGCGACGATCTCGGGATGGATGTCGGCGACGATGCGGGCCTCGCGCAGGGTGATGCCGATCCGGGTCAGCTCGCCCGCCAGGAAGTGCAGGTTCGAATCGCGGGTGCGGCCGGACAGGATCTCGTCGCCGATCACCAGAATCGCCGCGGTCGGGTTGGTCATGGCCGGTTTCTCCTGATCACATCCGCGGGTATAGCCGGGGCGCACTGGCTTTCAAACCCCGGCCTCTGGCCAATTCGGCGCAAGGCTCTTATGTAGGGGCCAAGGAGAGCGGCCCTGGAGAGACTGGCCTTGGACGACATTCGCGCGCGCATCACCAAAGACGGCATCCGCATCTACGAGGACGCGGATTTCGCGGGCATGCGCGTGGCGGGCCGCGTGGCTGCCGAGATTCTGGATGCCGTGGCGCCCCTGGTGGTGCCCGGCGCCACAACGGCGGTGATCGACGACTTCATCACGTCCGAGATCGAGCGGCGCGGGGTGACTTCGGCCACCGTGGGCTACAAGGGCTACAAGCACGCCTCCTGCATCAGCGTGAACCATGTGGTCTGCCACGGGATTCCGGGGCCGAAAGTGCTGGTGGACGGCGATATCCTGAACGTCGATGTCACGGTGATCGTCGACGGCTGGTATGGCGACACCAGCCGGATGTATGTTGCGGGCCAGCTGCCCCGCAAGGCCGAACGGCTGATCGAGGTCACGCATGAGGGCCTGATGCGCGGGATTGCGGCGGTGAAGCCGGGCAACACCTTCGGCGACATCGGCCATGCGATCCAGGCCTATGTCGAGGCGCAACGGATGAGCGTGGTGCGTGACTTCTGCGGGCATGGCCTTGGCCGGGTGTTCCACGCGCCGCCGAACGTGCTGCACTATGGCCGCGCCGGGTCGGGTCCGGTGCTGGAGGAAGGCATGTTCTTCACCATCGAGCCGATGGTGAACCTTGGCCGCCCGGAGACGAAGGTGCTGGCCGACGACTGGACCGCCGTCACCCGCGACAAGTCGCTGTCGGCGCAGTTCGAGCATTCGGTGGGCGTCACCGCGACGGGCTGCGAGATTTTCACCCTGTCGCCCGCGGGCAAGTTCCACCCGACCTGGGGGTGAGGGACCAAAATCCTTCGAAGGATTTTGCAAATTTCTTCGAAGAAATTTGGCCCCTATATTCCCGCATAGCACTCATAACCCCGGTCGGCCCAGTAGCTGCCCTTGCCCGAACCCAGCGCGCTGAGACTGTCAGTCAGCTCGATGGTATGGACGTACTTCGCCATCTTGTAGCCGAGCTGCCGTTCCACCCGCAGCCGTAGGGGCGCTCCGTTCGCCACTGGCAGGGGTGCGCCGTTCATCGCATAGGCGAGGATGGTCTGGGGGTGGTAGGCGTCGATGAGGTCGATGCTCTCATAGTAGAACACCTCACCCGACAGGCTGCGTTCAATGGCGTCGAAGCAGTGGAAGACTGCGTAGCGGGCGGTGAGTTTCGGACCTGCCAGCTTCAGGACGGTGCCAAGCGGAACCCCCTGCCATTTGGCGATGCAACTCCAGCCTTCGACGCAGTCATGCCGGGTGATCTGGGTCCGCGAGGGCAGCGCGGTCAGGTCGGCCAGCGACAGGCTTTGCGGTGCGTCCACCAGGCCGGTGACGGTCAGGCGATAGTCGGTGAAGCCGGATTGGGCCATCTGCCGGTAGGTGGCATCCGCCGGATCGGTGGACCCGTTCGGGCGCTGGCCCTGGCGGATGTCGGCCTCGGAAAATTCGGGCGCGAGCCGGTCGCCGATCAGGGCACGCTGGGCGCTGCGGGTCAGGCCCTCGTGGCTGGCGAAAAGCTGGCGCAGCGCGCTGTCGCTGCCCGAGGCGCTGTCGAAAATCTTGCATCCGGAAAGCGACAGCGCGGCCCCGGTCAGCAGAAACCTGCGACGATCAAACATCCTGCTCTCCATCGGTGCGATACCAGCCGGTCAGGATCGACCGCATCTCGTTCAGCGGACCTGCCAGCAGGATCATCGCCATGTGGACGGCGAAGAAGCCCAGCAGCGCCAGCATGGTCAGGAAATGGATCGTCCGCGCGGTCTGGCGGCCCTGGAACAGATCCAGCAGCCAAGGCGCAGCGGCATTGAAGCCCGGCGACATGGACAGCCCGGTCAGGATCATCAGCGGCAGGGCGAGGAACAGGACCGAGGCATAGGCCAGCTTCTGCAACACGGAGTAGCGGGCGGTATGCTGGAACCGCAGGCGGGCGTGGTCGGCAATGTCGCGCGGCAGGGCGCGCAGGTCGGCGAGAGTTGGAAACAGCTGGCGCAGGTGGCCGTTCAGCACCGAAGCCACGAGCCAGAGGCTCAGCGTCCCGACCAGCGCCCAGGCGAAGAAGAAGTGGATCACCCGGCCTGTCGCAAGACTCTGGTTGGACGGGATCGTCAGGGCCGCCGGAATTGCGCGTACCGTGCCATCCGAGACGCCGAGAAAGCCGGTGGTCTCGAACTCGGTCCCGAAGACGCGGGTCACGCCCTGCAATTCGCCGCCCACCTCGCGCGCGCCGATTTCCAGGATGGCGTTGTCATAGGCGAACCCGGCTTCCTTGCCGATGTGCAGGCTGGGATGCGCGTTGAAGATCTGGAGGCCCGTCAGCATCAGGAAGAACAGCGCCACCGCCCAGACCCAATGCGTGATCCGGGTCAGAAGGCGCTGGCGATAGACGAGGGGGCCTTGGGGCATGGTTTCCTCCGCTTCTCATGCCGAAGGAACGGAGGCGCGGGGGGAAAGTTTCACCCCGCCCATGCCGATTGCCGCTGATTGCATTTCGCGGCCCCCCGGCTTATTTCGGTGGCTGACCAAAGGGGCAGCAGGCACCGCATGAACTGGATCACCAACTACGTCCGTCCGAAGATCAACTCGCTCTTCTCGCGTCGCGAAGTGCCCGAGAACCTTTGGACGAAGTGCCCGGAATGCGGGACGATGCTGTTCCACCGGGAACTTGCGGCGAACCTGAACGTCTGCACCACCTGCGAACATCATATGGCGATCAGCCCGCGCGAACGGTTCGAGGCGCTGTTCGACGGCGGGATCTTCACCGAGGTGAAGGTGCCGGACGCGGTGGTCGACCCGCTGCATTTCCGCGACCAGAAGAAATACACCGACCGGATCAAGGCGGCGCAGAAAGCCAGCGGCGAGAAGGACGCGATGCTGGTGGCCGAGGGCGAGATCAACCGCACCCCCATCGTTGCCGCCGCGCAGGACTTCGCCTTCATGGCGGGGTCGATGGGCATGTATGTCGGCAACGCGATCATCGCGGCGGCGGAGCGTGCGGTGAAGCTGAAGCGTCCACTGGTGCTGTTTTCGGCCTCCGGTGGCGCGCGGATGCAGGAAGGGATGCTGTCGCTGATGCAGATGCCGCGCACGACGGTGGCGGTGCAGATGCTGAAGGAAGCGGGCCTGCCCTATATCGTTGTCCTGACCCATCCGACGACGGGCGGCGTCACGGCCAGCTATGCCATGCTGGGCGATGTGCAAATTGCGGAACCCAACGCCCAGATCGGTTTCGCCGGGGCGCGGGTGATCGAACAGACCATCCGCGAGAAGCTGCCGGAGGGCTTCCAGCGCGCGGAATACCTCCTCGACCACGGCATGCTGGATCGCGTCGTCCATCGCAAGGCGATGAAGGACGAGTTGGTGACGCTGGTCCGGATGCTGACCGGCCAGCCCCCGGCGATCAAGGGCGACCTGCCCGCGCCGGTCGAGGCCAAGGCCGAAGCTGGCGCCTGACCCATGACGCAAGGTTCCGACGTCGTCCTTGAGCGGATGATGACGCTGCATCCCAAGATCATCGACCTGACCCTCGCGCGGGTAGAGCGTCTTCTGGCCGCCCTTGGCCACCCCGAACGCGCGCTGCCGCCGGTGATCCATATTGCCGGGACCAATGGCAAAGGCTCGACCCAGGCGATGATCCGGGCGGGGCTGGAGGCGGGCGGCGACAAGGTCCATGCCTATACCTCGCCGCATCTGGCGCGGTTCCACGAACGTATCCGGCTGGCGGGCGAGTTGATTTCCGAACCCGCGCTGACCGCGCTTCTGGACGAATGCGTGCGGGTGAACGGCCCGGACGAGATCACCTTCTTCGAGATCACCACCTGCGCCGCCTTCCTGGCCTTTGCCCGGACTCCGGCGGACTGGACGCTGCTGGAAGTGGGTCTTGGCGGACGGCTGGATGCAACGAACGTCGTGGAAAAGCCCCGACTGACGATCATCACCCCGGTCTCCATCGACCACCAGCAATACCTGGGCGAGACGCTGACCGAGATTGCGGGCGAAAAGGCCGGGATCATCAAGCGCGGAGTGCCGGTGATCGTCGGGCCGCAACTGCCGGAGGGGTTGGCGGTGATCGAGGCCAGGGCCGCTCGGCTGGGGGCGCCCGTCCTCGCCTTCGGGCAGCACTGGAATGCGTGGGAGGAACGCGGGCGGCTGATCTATCAGGACGAGAATGGCTTGCTCGACCTGCCCCTGCCGAACCTGCCCGTCCCGCACCAGATCCAGAACGCCGGGGCCGCGATTTCC
>NZ_JAYRPN010000031.1:0-33893 GCF_041911175.1 Tabrizicola sp. | reverse complement strand
TTCAACAACCGCCGCCTGCTGGAGCCCATCGGAAACATCCCGCCCGCCGAAGCCGAGGCGAACTTCTACGCCGCTCTGGACGTTGAACCCATGGCCGCGTAACTAACCGAGATCAGCCTCCGGCAAACCCGGTGCGGTTCACTCGGGTGCCATCACGTCAACGTCGGCAAGGGTGCGGATCGTGTAGACGCCCCTCAAATCCCCGCCGATCGTGGCAGGAAGTCGTCGCGGCAGAGCGCCGGTGGCCAGCACCAGTTGCTCATAGGGGAGGGTCTTGCTGCCGACGCGCAAGGTTCTTGCCGCCCGATTGATTGCCGTGACGTCCGTGCCGAGCTCTAGCGTCACGCCCTGGGCTTCCCAGAAGGACGGGGCACGAAGGTAAAGGCGCTCCAGCTCCATCTTGCCCAGGAGATAGCCCTTCGAAAGCGGCGGCCTTTGATAGGGCGGCACAGGCTCTGCACCGATCATCGTCAAAGTGCCCGCATGGCCCAGACTGCGCAGCCTTGCGGCAAGGGATGCCCCGGCCTGCCCGGCACCGACGATGACGATCCCCGTCATGGCGTAACTCCCTGGTCATGGTGTGCTTCTGACCCGCCTGCGCATCCGCCGCGCGTCCGGGGCCGGGTGACAATCCGTCGGCGGCTAAGGCGCAGGGTGGGGCCCTCAGATCTGCTGGTCGGGCAGTTGCACAATCAACCCGTCAAGCGTTTCGTCGATCCTGATCTGGCAGGTCAGCCGCGACCGCGCCGGATCGGGCTCGTGGGCGAAATCCAGCATGTCGGCCTCCATCGTGCCCCGTGCCGGCAACCGCCCGATCCATGCCGGATCGACATAGACATGGCAGGTGGCGCAGGCGCACGCCCCGCCGCAATCGGCCTCGACCCCGGGAATGCCGTTGTCGCGGGCGGCTTCCATCACCGTCTGGCCTTGCGGGACATCGACGACATGGGCGCGGCCGCCGTGCTCGACATAGGTGATCCTGACCATCTCTCGCTTGCCTCTTTCGTGAAGATTGACCGGATGCGGCCGGGCCAGAGGCTGCCGCCGATCCCGTGCCATGCGGCGCGGCCGCCGCTCAGGCGAGTTTCCTCGCCATGTATTGCAGGAAGTCCCAGATCGTGCCCTCGAAGTCGTCCGGCGCCAGCGGCCCACTGCGGAAATAGCGTGTGTTCTGCGCCTGTTGCAGCGTCTCGAGCTTCGCCTGATCCTCGGCATTGAACGCCTTGCACAGGTCGACGTAGCGGATCACTTCCTCATCCTGCGGATCGGTCTTGAACCCGGCCACGCCCCAGCGGATCGCCACCCTGTCGACCCCGGCGGGGCGCAGGCAGAGATAGAGCGTGTAATTCGCCGCCACGGCGACCACGAAGCTGGGGAAGATGTTGAACAGCACCGTGTTGCGCTGCTCGTCCTCGGTCATGTCCGCGTGAAAGGGGCCGCGCGGCGGGAAGCTGGGGTCGTAGTAGGAGCGGTAGGCGGTCCAACGCTCCTCTCCCGGCACCTTCCTGCAAAGCTCCGTCGGCGTCATCGGCTGCAAGGTCTTCGGATGGGTAGCGAAGAGGTGGTAACCCTCCATGAAATTCTCGGTGAGGTTCTTCCAGTTGGTGTTCCAGACCGCCTCGTCGGTGAAGAGGAGGTTCCGGCCCTCGTTGTGGTAGTTGCGCAGGATGCGGTCCAACGTCGCCAGTTGCGGTGCCAGTGGCTGTGCGTTTCCGTCAAGATTGACGAAGATGAAATTGTTCCAGACCGTCGAGGCGAGCTGCGGCAGATTGCACTTCTTCCGCTCGAACCCCTCGACCTTGCTCATCAGCGGCGCGGTCTTCAACGCACCGTCGAGGCCGTAGGTCCAGGCATGGTAGCCGCAGACGAAGCTGCGCCTGTTGCCCTTGCCCTCGGCAACAAGATTGCCGCGGTGACGGCAGACATTGGAGAGGACATGCACCTCTCCATCCGCCGCGCGGGATACGATCAGTTGCTCGCCGACGAGTTCGGTCGTGAAGTAGTCGCCGACGTTCGGGATCTCGCCGGTATGGCCGATGCAGATCCATTCCTCGCGGAAGATCTGCTCCTTCTCGAGCTCATGGAAATTGGCGCAGGTGTAGAAGGCGGGAAGCATGCTGCGTGCCCCGGACGGCAGCGTGACCGCGATCTCGCCAAGTTCCAGTCGGATGGCCTCGACGGCCGGCGCTGTCGCTGTGTGCATGTCTGTCCCTCCGGATGCCGAAACTGTGATCACAGATTCGGTAGCACAAGCCGTCATCTCGTTCCAGCGAAATTTGCGCAGCGTCGTTCCAGGAGAGGCGGGGAAACTCGCCTATCAGGTTCGGCCGGTGGGGCGGCCGATCGGAAAACGACCCGCACTTTCGTGCCTGCGGTATCTGAGATCGCAGATCGGCTCTCTGCACTTGTCAAATCTCTCCACTGATGTTATCTGTGATCACAGTTGCGATTCAGCGGAGCGTGGCGGACATGGCCTATTCGGGACTCTCGGTCGCTGCGCATGCCGCTCTGGGTAACAGGCACTGGCCGCCCGCCTTTACCACGCCGGATCTGCGAAGCTCTTATGATATCGTGATTATTGGCGGGGGCGGGCACGGTCTCGCCACGGTCCATTACCTTGCCGCCAGACACGGCATCACGAATGTCGCGGTCTTGGAGGCCGGGTGGCTGGGTGGTGGAAATACCGCGCGCAACACCACGATCGTGCGCTCGGACTACCTGCTGAACTCGAGCTTCGGGCTGAAGAACCTTGCCCTTGCCCTCTGGGCGGACCTCGGCCGGGAGCTGAACTTCAACCTGATGTACGAGGCCCGGGGCTATGTCGACCTCGCCCATTCCGATGGCGAGCTTGAGCATTTCACGTTGCGGGCCAACGCCATGCGCCTGCGCGGAGCCAGGGCCGACATTCTGACCGGCGAGGCACTGCAGTCGCGGGTGCCTGAACTGGACCTCCGCAGCCCCAAGCGATTTCCGATTGCGGGGGCGCTGGTGCAGGCGGCGGGCGGCGTCGTGCGGCACGATGCCGTGGCCTGGGGCCTTGCCCGCAAGGCCACGGCGGCGGGTGTCCACATCTTCCAGAACTGCCCGGCGGTCGGCTTTGATATCAAGTCGAACAGGATTTCAGCAGTTCATACGCCACGGGGCCGGATTGCATGCGGACAGGCGCTGATCTCGGTGGCGGGGGCCAGCGGGGCCGTGGCGGGGCTGGCCGGCCTCGACCTGCCGATCCATCCGGTCAACGTACAGGCCATGGTGACCGAGCCGGTGAAGCCCGCGCTGGACGCGGTGGTCAACTACAACGCGGGCCTCAGCTACGTCAGCCAGACCGGCAAGGGCGAGTTCGTGCTGGGCGGGGCGACGGACGGCTACCTGTCCCATGCCCGGCGCGGCAGTTTCGAGCGACTCGAGGATGTGCTGGCCCGCGCGGTGCAGATCTTCCCCTTCCTGTCGCGGCTGCGGCTGATGCGGCACTGGTCGGGCACGGCCGACATCACGCTGGACGGCAATGCGATCGTCGGCCGCACGCCCGTCGACGGCCTGATGATCAACGCCGGCTGGGGCTATGCGGGGTTCAAGGCGACGCCGGCGGTCGGCCGGTGCATGGCCGATCTCCTGGCTACAGGCACCTTGCCCGACCTCATCGCCCCTTTCGCGCTGGAACGCTTCACGACCGGGGCCGAGCAGGACGATGCCGGGATCGGCCCCTATCCCTGGCTGCATTGAGGGAACGCGAGATGCTTCTTCTTCCCTGTCCGTATTGCGGCCCGCGCGATGAAGGCGAATTCCACTATGGCGGCCCGCTGCGCGCCCTGCCGCCGATGGATGGCACCGCCGATGCAGCGGCCTGGCAGGCTGTGCTGGGCGCGGGTGCACCCTCTGGCCATCCGGGCGGCCCGTTGCGCGAAATCTGGTATCACGCCAGCGGCTGCGAGCGCTGGATCACCCTGAGCCGCGGCCTCGTCTCGCACGACATTCCAGATGCGGCCCGCGCAGCCGAAAGGGGCGGGCAGCCATGAGCCGTCTGCCCTCCGGCGGCCGGATCGACCGCGGCACGGTCCTCTCCTTCACCTTCGATGGCGAGGAGATGCACGGCCATCCCGGCGACACGCTGGCCTCGGCCCTGCTGGCGCAGGACCGCCATTTCGTTGCCCGGTCGATCAAATATCATCGGCCGCGCGGCATCCTCTCGGCGGGGATCGAGGAACCCTCGGCCCTGGTCACCGTGGCCGACGCCACCGGATCGACGCCGAACCTGAAGGCCACCGAGGTTGCGCTTCGCGACGGGCTTCGCGTCTTCAGCCAGAACGCCTGGCCCCGCCTGGAAAGGGATGCGGGCGCGCTGATCGGGCTGGGTGGCAGGGCGCTGGGCGCGGGCTTCTACTACAAGACCTTCCTCTGGCCGGCAGGCGCCTGGTCGGGAACCTGGTCCCGCCTGATCCGCCGCATGGCCGGGCACGGCAAGGCCGATCCGCCCCCGGACCCGGCGCTGTACGACAAGCGCCGTAAAAGCTGCGACATACTGGTTATCGGCGCCGGTCCCGCGGGACTTTCGGCGGCCCTCGCCGCGGCGCAGTCCGGCGCGACGGTAGTGCTGGTCGAGCAGGATCAGGCGCTGGGCGGCAGCCTTCTCTACAGCCGCGAAACTGCACAGGGCCTGTCCGCGGTCGACTGGGCGCAGGATGCCGCAGCCGCGCTGGGGGAGTTGTCGAACGTCACCGTCATGCCCCGCACGCTGGCCTTCGGGCACTACGACCATGGGTTAGTCCAGGCGGTCGAGACCCGGCCGCCCGGCAGCGCCGCCCGGGCGATCCTCTGGAAGATCCGCGCCCGCCGCATCCTTCTGGCCACTGGCGCGATCGAGCGGCCGGTGGTCTTTCCGGGCAACGACCGGCCTGGGGTCATGCTGGCGGGTGCGGTCCGCCAATACATCCGCCGGTTCGCCGTCGCGCCCGGCCGCCACGCCATCGTCGCCGTGGCCGATCCGGAGGAACGCGCCGACACCGTCGCCGCCCTGTCCGAGGCCGGGATCAGCGTCGCGGCCGTGCTGGGGCCCGATGCGCGGATCCTCGGCACCTCCGGGCGGCGGCACCTTGCCGGTCTGCGCTGGCGCGACGCCGACGGCAAACGGTTCAGGGTGGCCTGCGATCTTCTGTGCGTCTCGGCGGGCTGGGCCCCTACGGCCCATCTCCTTGCCCAGAAGGGCGGGGCGCTGGCATTCGATCCGAAGACGCAAAGCCTGATGCCGGACGACAAAGGCGTCACGATGCGCCCGGTTGGCGGCGCGCGCGGGGTTCTGGACCCGGCGGATTGCATTGCCGATGGCAAGGCCGCAGCGCATGAGGCCATGGCCGAGCTTCAGATGCACAAGCCTCTGCATCCCGCCCGCCCCGCCGCGACGCCTGCGCCGGAAGGCCGCTTCACCTCCGGCCCGGGAAAGGCATTCGTCGACCTGCAGAACGATGTCACCCGCGAAGACATCGCGCTGGCGCAGCACGAGGGTTACGGCAATGTCGAACTGACCAAGCGTTACACCACGCTTGGCATGGGCACCGATCAGGGCAAGACCAGCTGGACCAACGGCATCCTCGAGATCGCCGCGCTGACCCGGCGTCCGCCGGCCGAGATCGGCCACGCCACCTGTCGACCGCCCTTTTCGCCGGTTTCCATCGGCGCCCTTGTCGGCACGGAAACCGGCGAGCAGATGCTGCCGACGCGGCGCACCCCGTTCCACCGCGGCTTCGAGCGGCTGGGATGCGTCTTCCAGACCTCGAGCTCCTGGCTCTATCCCCGCTACTTCCCGAAGCCGGGCGAGACCATGGCGGACGCCATCGAACGGGAATGCCGGGCGGTGCGCGGGGCGCTCGGGTGTGTCGACATGTCGACGCTGGGCAAGTTCGACGTGCAGGGTAGCGATGCGATGGAGTTCCTGTCGCGGCTCTACTGCAACAACTTCGCGACCCTGCAACCAGGCCGGTTGCGATATGCGCTGATGCTGCGGGAAGACGGCTATGTCTTCGACGACGGCACCATCGCCCGTCTGGGCGAGACCCATTTCCTGGTCACCGCGACGACGGCGCGGTCCACCGCGGTCTCGCGGCACATGCTGAAATCCGCGCAACTGGACTGGCCGGCCCTGAATGTCACGCTGACCCCGGTCAGCGATCACTGGGCCTCGCTGGCCATCGCAGGGCCGAAGGCGCGCAGCCTGCTTCAGGCGCTGGCGCCGGATTTCGACGTTACCCGCGAGGGCTTTCCCTTCGCCTCGGTGCGGACCGGCACGCTTGGCGGCAACCTGCCGGTGCGGGTCTTCTCGGTCAGCTTCTCGGGCGAGTCGAGTTTCGAGATCAACACCCCCGCCGGATTTGCCGAAACCTTGCTCGACCGGGTCATGGAGCGCGGGGCCGAATGGGGCATCGTTCCCTACGGGCTCGAGGCTCTGGACGTGCTGAGGATCGAGAAGGGCCATCTCTCGGTCGGCACGGAGATCGACGGAAGACGGACGCCCGGCGATCTGGGAATGGGCGGGATGGTCTCGACGAAGAAGGATTTCGTCGGCCGCGCCCTCCTGTCGCGCCCCGCGCTGCAGGCGGAGGGGCGGGAGCTGCTGGTCGGCCTGGTTCCCGAAGACGGGCGGACCGCCATCCCCTTCGGCGCCTGTCTCAGTATCTCCGATCTCGACGCGCAGGGCCGTGCCAGTGCCTGCGGTCATCTGACCGCCTCGGTCCCGCGCTCCACCCTAGGCCATCCGATCGCCCTGGCCTTCCTGGAGAACGGCGCGGCGCGGATGGGCGAGGTCCTCTGGGCGCATTCGCCGGTTGCCGGCATCTCGATGCGGGTGCGCGTCACGCCCGCCTGCGCCCATGACGTGCAAGGAGAGCGCCTTCATGCCTGAGCCGCTACCCGCAACTCCCGCCACCGATGCGGGCGGTCATCTGCCGGGACCGCTCGGCTTGCGGCTGGACGAGGCGTTCCTGCCGCTGACCGCACTGAACGGCGCGGCGGCGGCGCTGGACGCCATCCTTCCCTTCGGCACATGGCGGGAGAGCGGGGGCGTGCTGTATCTGCGCTACGCGCCCGGCACGGTTCTTCTTTCAGGACCGCCCCCCGAAGGCCCCTTCATCGCGGTGGAAATCGGCCATGGGCTGACCCGTTTCCGGCTGCGCGGGGTGGAGGCGCTGCATTTCCTTGGCCACTGCACCCGCGTCGACCTGCACGCGGCCCCTGTCCGCCGGGATCGGGCGATCCGCACCCGGCTGAACCAGCATGACTGCGCGCTCTGGTGGTCGACGACGCGGGACGTCCACATCCTTGTCGAACGCCCGCTCGCGCAGTCGTTCGTCGATCACCTGCGCCAGCTTTGCCTGCGCCACGACCTTGCCGATCCATCGCAAACGCCGCGTCCGGTCGCCCCGGACGCCGCTGACAGAAGGGGCTGACCATGTTTCTCCGCAATTGCTGGTATGTCGCCGCCTGGGACCACGAGGTGAACCGTGACCTGAAGCAGATCAGGGTACTGGGCGAAAAGATCGTGGTGTTCCGCACCGAAGCCGGCGACCCGGTCGCGCTGATCGACGCCTGCCCCCACCGCAAGCTTCCCCTGTCGAAGGGGCGGCTCAAGCACGACCACATCGAATGCGGCTATCACGGGCTGACCTTCGACTGCATGGGAAGCTGCGTCCGCGTCCCCGGCCAGGACCGCATTCCCGGCAGCGCCAATATCCATTCCTATCCGATGGTCAGCCGCTACGGCCTGGTCTGGATCTGGATGGGCGACCCCGCGCTTGCCGATCCGGCGAAGATCTTCACCGTCGAGCATTACGGCGATCCGGCCTGGGGCATGAACCACGGCGATGCGATCCCCTTCCCCTGCAACTACCTGTACATCACGGACAACCTTCTGGACCCCAGCCATGTCGCCTGGGTGCATCAAAGCTCGTTCGGCAATTCCGCCTGCGAGGAGGAGCCGCTGACGGTGACCGGCACCGAAACCGGGGTCATCGTCTCGCGCTGGATGTATGACGTCGAGGTGGCCCCCTTCTACCAAAGGCTCGTCCCTTTCGCCGGCAATTGCGACCGCGAGCAGCATTACGAGGTCCGCTATCCGTCGCTGGCCTATATCAAGGCGATCTTCACGCCCGCGGGCACCGGAGGGGACCTGACGAAACTGCCGGAAGGCAGGTATTTCCAGATGGACAGCTACAACTTAATGACGCCGGTCGACGAGCACACGACGCGCTACTACTGGTTCCAGCTTCGCAACGTGCATCCCGGGGATGAGGAGATTTCCAGCTACATGAACGCCTCGGTCGAGTTCGCCTTCAACGAGGATCGGGCGGTGCTGACCGAGGTGCAGAAGGGGATGCAGGAGAAGACCACCCGCAACATCGACATCGCCATCGATGCCGGCCCGCTGCTGTTCCGGCGGCGGTTGCAGAAGCTGATCGAGGCCGAGCAGAAGACCGCGGTCGAGGCGTGAGGCTGATGGCCACACCTTCGGCCAAGATCGTGTTGTAGTCACCACTGCCGGCTGTAGACTTGCGCAACGATATCCTGTGGGTGTGTTCCGACGATGACTCTGGCGGACAACGCGAAGGCCAATCTGAGCGAGAAGATCTACCTGGATCTGCGGCTTCGGCTGATCGTGGGCGATCTGGCGCCTGGCACCGCATTGTCGATCCGCACCCTGGCGGAGGAAGCCAATGTCTCCGCCATGCCCGTGCGCGAGGCGCTGAAGCGGCTTGAGAACGAGAAGGCGCTGACCGGTTCCGCCAAGCGCGCCTATCGGGTGCCTGCCGTCACGCCGGACGTCGCCTCGGATCTCTTCTTTCTTCGCGCCACGCTGGAAGGGGCGGCGGCCGAGTTGGCGATGGGCCGGCTGACGAAGGCGGACCTGAAGCAGTTGCGCGATTTTTCCCGGGCGATGGATGCCGCCTGGGAAAACGGCGATGCCCGCACCTTCCTTCTCAACAACTTCCGCTTCCATTCGCTGATCTACTGGAGCTGCGGCAACCAGGACCTGAGCGAGCTTGCCGAAATCCTCTATGCGCGAAGCGGTCCCTGGCTGGGCAAGGCGATACGGGAACTGGCCGACAAGTCGGACTGGGCGAACGAGCACCATGACATCATCGACGCCTTCGATGCGGGCGATAAGGTCCGTGTCCGACGGCTGATCGAATCCGACGTGAACTGGGGCACGGCGCTGTTCCGCAGCATCTGACGGCATTCCGTCCCGCCTGCCGGTCAGGACCGGCCGGCCGCGGCGCCGATCCGGCTGCCCCGGAACAGCCGGTATTTCGAGGGCGTGACGCCGAAGGCGCGCTTGAAATGCCTGTTGAAGGTGGCCGACCCGCGAAACCCGCAGGCAAGCGCGATCTCGACGATCTCCATCGAGCTTTGTTCGAGAAGCTTCATCGCATGGTTCAGCTGCGCCTGCCGGCCGAACTTCTGCGGAGAGGTTTGCAGGTGCCTGGCAAACAGCCGTTCCAGCTGGCGCACCGAGACCTTGGCCGAACTGGCGACCTTCTGCATCGACGGCGGGTCTTCGATCATCGATTCCAGCATGTCGATCGCCACGCCCAGCTCGCGCGAGACGCCGCGGTAGCGGTTGGCCGCGAAGCGCGGTTGCGGCCGGTTGCCGTTGCGCACGGATTCCACCAGAAGCTGGGCCGATACCTCGCTGGCCACATCCTGCCCCAACCGTTCGCGGATCAGCGCGAAGACGAGGTCAAGCGCTGCCGTCTCGCCGGGGCTGGTGATGACATGGCCGTCGCGCACGAAGATCGACTCCTGCACCGAGGCCGAGGAGACGGTTTCGCGCAGGCTTGCCACCCGGGTCCAGTGATCGGTGCAGCCAGTGACCAGGCCGCTTTGCGCAAGCACATGCACCGCCGCCCCGATCACGCAGATCGGCTTTGCGTGGCGCCGGGCACTGCGGGCCAGCCGCAGCACCATCCGGGCCTGCTCGGCCGTCAGGGCCTCTCCGGTGCAGAGAAACAACCCGTCATGCCAGTCGACCAGCCCGTCCGCGGCCCCCGCGCGATCTATGGCGTGATCCACGACCACCTGCACGCCCGAGCGCGACAGCGGCCAGCGCGAGGGGAAACCCACCAGCCTGACCTTCTCTCCGGTATGGCCGGCCTGGCGGCTGGCCAACGACAGGGCTTCGGTGATGGCGCTGAGCGACAGCATCGAGAACCCGTCGGTCAGCAGGACGGCAACCGACAGGCCCGAGGCGGCTTTTGCACCAAAGGGGGCAGGGTCGGCAACGGGCATTCTATCCAGCATCTGGCAGGTGCCTTCCGTAGGGATGGAGGTTCGGCCGGGGCGGGCGAGGGCGGGGCGGGGCCACATGGGCGCGGCCGGCCAAGGTTCAGGCGCCGTTGCGCCCGATCTCTTCCTTGCGCCGGGCGACGTAGGCTTCCAGCTCTTCCTCGACGGCCGGGTCTATGGGCGGCTTTTCATACTCCGCCAGCAGCTTCTTCCAGATCTCGTTGGCGCGTTGCGTTGCGGTCCTGGCCCCGTCATCGCGCCAGTTTTCGTAATTGCGCCAATCGGAAAGGATGGGGCTGTAGAAGGCGTTCCTGTAGCGGGCGAGGGTGTGGCTCGTGCCGAAGAAGTGCCCCGAAGGCCCCACCTCGGCGATCGCGTCGAAACCGATCGCGTCCTCGCTGAGATCGAGCGGCTCGAGGAAGGCCGCCTGCATCTGCAGGAGTTCGGCATCGAGGATCAGCTTCTCGAAAGAGCAGGTCAGGCCCCCCTCCAGCCAGCCGCCCGCATGCATCATCACATTGATATGGCCCTGGATGCACGCGTTGATCGACATGCCGGATTCGTAGGCCGCCTGCAGATCGACGCAGGCAGAGGCCGTGGTGTTCGACGATCTGATCGGCAGGCCATAGCGCCGCGCCAACTGGCCCGAGACGATGGTCGACTGGGCATATTCGGGCGTGCCGAAGGCGGGGGAACCTGTCTTCATGTCGACGTTCGAGGTGAAATGGCCGTAGAAGACCGGCGCCCCGCGGCAGGCGGCCTGTCCCAGCACGATGCCGGCAAGCGCCTCGGCGTTCTGCTGGACCAGAGAGCCGCCGATGGTCGCCGGGCTCATCGCACCCGAGAGGGTGAAGGGCGTGACATGGACCGGCTGGCCGGCGCGGGCGAATTCGATCAGCGCCTCGGCCTGTCCATCGTCCAGAAGCAGGGGCGAGTTGGTGTTGATGCCGCCCAGAATGCCGGGGCGGGCGCAGAGGCCCGCCTCGTCGGTCTGCAGCGCGATCCGGGCCATCTCGATGCAATCGCGGGCGCGTTCGGCCGTGTTCATCCAGCAGGGCTGCCAGCCCTTGTCGCACAGGGTCGTCTGCGCCAGCATCATGTCGAGATGCCGGCTCTCGGGCGGCAGTTCCAAGGGCTCGCAGCCCGCGCCGCCCTCGTGATGGAAGATGTTCAGCGAGGCGGAAAGCTTCACGAAATTCCGCACGTCTTCCAGCGTTCCGGCCCGCCGCCCGCGATCGAGGTCGGAAACGAAGGAGGGGCCGCAGACGGTGGCGAAGGTCAAGGAATTTCCCCCGACCCGCACGGTCTTCTCGGGGTTGCGGGCGTGGATGGTGAATTCCGACGGGATGCCGGTCAGCATCTCCTCGACCAGGGCAGGGTCAAGCCGGACCCGGTGGTTGTCCGGGTCGACGTCGGCGCCGATCCCCCTCAGCAGATCGCGGGCCACGGCGCTTTCCACTTTCAGCCCGATGTCACGAAGCACCTTGAGGCTGGTGTGGTGGATGGTCTCGACCTGATCGGCCGAGACCAGTTCGACCGGGCGGAGCGGGTTGCGCACTTCGCCGAAGGGCCGCTGGGTCAGGGTGGCGGTGCGGGGCGAACGTGAGGCGGGACGGCGTGACATGGCGGGTCTCCTGTGGCTGGGGTCAAGACGGCTCTCACGCCTTCGGGACACCTGCCCAAGTCTCTGAATGTATGATCATTTGCACCGTGCGTCTCATGTCCTGCCCTCAGGCCCGCATACGAAGGCCATCGGGATCGTAAAGCGGCCGCGTCTCAAGCCGGGCGGGGCGCTGCTGGCCGAAGATCTCGACGGCATAGCGGCCGCTTTCCTGCCAGGCGTCGGGGCGCAGGTAGCCAAGGGCGATATGCCTGCCCACCGCCGGGCCGAAGCCGCCGGAAGACACATAGCCCACGGGCGCGCCATCCAGGAAGATCGCCTCGTCGCCCCAGATCGCGAAATCGCCGGCATCGACGGTCAGCGTCACCGGCCTTTCCCGCGCCGGCCCATAGGCCGCGGCCGCGTCGCGACCGACGAAGCCGCCCTTTTCCAGCCTCACGTGATCCATCATGCCGCATTCATGGGCGAAGTAATCCGGCGTCAGTTCGCTTCCCCAGGCGGCGAAGCTCTTCTCCAGCCGCAGCATCATCAGGCTGCGGAGGCCGACAAGGGCAAGGTCGTTCTTCACGCCCTCCCGGCGCAGCGCCTCGAACAGCCGCGGCTGGTCGGCCTTGGGCAGATACATCTCGTATCCGGTCTCTCCGGTATAGGAGACGCGGAGCGTGGCCACATCGGGAATCCCGGCAAGGGTGATCCGGTCCGCATCCATGAAGCGGAACTGCGCGGTTCCCATCTCGCGTTCGGCCAGGGCAGAGATCAGGGCCTGCGCATTGGGCCCGGCGATGCTGAGCCCGGCAAGATCGTCCGAAAGGTTGGTCAGCGACACGCCCTCGGCCGGCAGGTATTTGCGGAAGTGGCGCAGATAGGCCAGTTGCATCGCATAGGTGCCCACCACGAGATAGTGGTCGCCAAGGTTCGACACGGTGAAATCCCCGATCACCCGCCCGCTGTCCGACAGCATCGGCGACAGGCACAGCCGGCCCGGCCTCGGCAGCCGGTTTGCCATGATCCGGTCCAGCCAGGCGCCGGCATTCGGGCCGGAGACCCTGAACTTCGCCATGTCGGAGAATTCATACAGCCCGACCGCCTGACGCACATGCCGGCCCTCGTCGGCGACGGGGCCCCACCAGTTGGGCTGCCGATAGGTCAGGCTGTCCCGTGCCTCGGTCCCTTTCGGCGCATACCATGTCACATGCTCGCGCCCGAAGCCGGTGCCGAAGACCGCGCCCTCGGCGGCCAGCAGGTCATGGACCGGCGACATGGCAAGCGGGCGGGCGGCGGGGAAACTCTGGTAGGGGAAGATCTTTTCCGAGCGGTTCTCGTAGAAATACCGCGTCATGTCTTCGGTATATTTCCTGCTGGCCCAGTCGCCGAACCGCGCGACGTCCCAGTTGAAGAGGTCCAGCGACGGCTCGCCGCCGATGATCCATTCGGCGATGACCCGGCCAATGCCGCCGCCCTGGTTGAAGCCCGCCATGACGCCATTGCCGCAGAAGTAGTTGCGCAGCGCAGGGTGCGGGCCGATCAGCGGGCCGAGGTCGGGCGAGAAGATCATCGGACCGTTGATCACACGCTTCACTCCGGCCTCGGCCAGACAGGGCATGATCTCCACCGATCTCTCGAAATTCCATTCCATGCAGCCCAGGTCGTCGGGCAGCAGTTCGTGGCCGAAGTCGGGCGGCGTGCCATCCTTTGCCCAATGCCGCATCCGCTTTTCATAGGCGCCCAGCAGCAGGCCCATTCCCTCTTGCCGCGCATAGCAGCCGGTCTCGTTGTCGTTGATCTGCGGCAGTTCGAAGCCGAGGCTCTCGATCAGAGGGATGGCCTCGGTCACCAGGTAATGATGCTCGACCGGCATCAGCGGCAGTTCGATCCCGGCCATCCGGGCAACCTCGCGGCCCCAGAGGCCGGCGGCATTCACGACATATTCGGCGTGGATGGTGCCCTTGTCGGTGACGACATCCCAGCTGCCATCCGCGCGCTGGGTCGTCGCGGTCACCGGGGTGAAGCGATGGATGGTGGCGCCAAGCTTGCGGGCGGCGGCGGCGAAGGCATGGGTGGCCGAGGCGGGGTCGACATGGCCGCCTTCCTCTTCCCAGAAGGCGCCGACCATGCGCGAGGTGTCCAGGACCGGGGCCCGCGCCTTCGCCTCGTCCAGCGAGATGAAATGCCCCTCGATTCCAAGGCGGCGGCAGGCGCTCTGCATCCGCGCGTTGGAGTCGATCTCGTCCTGCGTGCGGCAGACGTTCAGGCCGCCGGTGAAATGGAACCCGCAGGGCTGACCGCTTTCCTTTTCCAGCTCCCGGTAGATCTGGAAGGTATAGCGGTGCATCTCGGCCGCCGAATTGGGGCGGACGACGGTGAACAGGCCGCCCGCCGCGTGCCAGCTGGAGCCAGAGGTCAGTTCCTGCCGCTCCAGCAGGACGACATCGCTCCAGCCGTTCCGGGCCAGATGGTAAAGGACGGAGCAGCCCACAACGCCCCCTCCGATGACGACAACGCGCGCCGTGGATTTCATCGCAAGCCTTCCACTCCAGTTCCCTTCAATCTGTGATCACAGAATCGGGTTTGAGGCAAGAACAAACAGCCCGATCCGCACCTGTCAGCGGTGCCCTACGGTCCTGCCGGCCGGCCGTCTATGTCGGTGAACCCGTATTTCTGCGCCAGCTTCAGCACCGGAAAGACGCCCCCGGACAGCGAGAGCAGGTCGGCGTCGGCGGCAAGATGCGCGATGGCGCGGCCGATGAATTCCGGGCTGTCGGACGCCCTCAGATCCTCTTCCGTGACGGTAAAGCCCGGCTGCGGCGACTGCGCCGCCAGCATGACCCATTCCGTCCGCACCCAGCGCGGCCAGATCGACACCGCCGACACGCCATGCGGTTTCAGGTCATGCGCGATGGCCGTAGTCATCCGGTCCAGCGCCGCCATCGCCATGCGGAAGACCGGATTGTAATATTCCTCCTTCGCCGCGGCCGAGGAAATG
The DNA here is from genome assembly GCF_041911175.1 of Tabrizicola sp. Taxonomy (GTDB): domain Bacteria; phylum Pseudomonadota; class Alphaproteobacteria; order Rhodobacterales; family Rhodobacteraceae; genus Tabrizicola. Next base: position 19,020 of record NZ_JAYRPN010000031.1, on the reverse strand, counting down.
TTGACGACAAGGCCCGAGCCCTGCGCGATCATCGGCTGGCAGGCATGGTGCGCCAGCAGGTATTTGGCTTTCACACCGATGTCGAACTGCGACGACCAGTCATCCGGCCCGGTGGTCCAGAGCGTGCCGGTATACGAACTCGGGAATCCCATCGCGCAATTGGCCAGAATATCGATCCGGCCCCAGCGATCCACGCAGTGGCGGACCATCGCGGGGATGGCGCCGCTGTCCGAAAGATCGATCCGATAGGCTTCGGCGATGCCGCCCCGGTTGCGGATCGTGGCGATGGTGTCCGACAGCGAGCCCGGAATGGCAGGGCCGTCCGCCCCCCAGCGCAGACCCGGATCGGGATGCAGGGTGCGGGCTGCCAGCAGCACCCTGGCGCCCTGGGCCGCCAGTTCCCGCGCCACGCCGGCACCGATTCCCCGGCTGGCCCCGGTCACCAGCGCCACCTTCCCTTCGAGCAGTCTTGGCCTGGTCGCCATCGTCGTCCTCCCGGCTAGGCGGTTGCGAGTTTTGGAAGATCGGCGGTCTTCAGGTGGCAGCGCAGATGATGGCCCTCGGCGATCTCCGTCACCGGCGGCGCCTTCCGGTCGCAAAGGCCGGGGATGGCGCTGGGGCAGCGCGTGTGGAAGACGCAGCCTGCCGGCAGATCGGTGGTGGAGGGGACCTCCCCCGCCAGCTTCACCCGCCCGGTGGAGCGGCCGTCCATCCTGGGGGCCGACGACAGCAGCACGGCGGTATAGGGGTGATGCGGGCCCGCAAACACCGCCGCGGCCGGACCGACCTCCATGATCTGGCCGAGATACATCACCGCGATCTTGTCCGAGAGATAGCGCACCACGCCCAGATCGTGCGAGATCAGGATGTAGCTGACCCGTTTCCGGGCCTGAAGCTCGGCCAGAAGGTTGAGGATCGCGGCCTGCACCGAGACATCCAGCGCCGAGGTCGGCTCGTCGCAGATGACGATCTTGGGGTCGCCGGCAAAGGCACGCGCGATGGCCACGCGCTGCTTCAGCCCGCCCGAAAGTTGCCGGGGCAGCACCGCGAGGTGACGTTCCGAAAGCCGCACCGACCTGGCCAGATCCTGCACCCGCTGCTCCCGTTCCTTGCCGGTCAGGCCGACAAGACAGCGCAGGGTGCGCCCGATCAGCCGCCGCACCGAATGCGAGCGGTTCAGCGCGGCATCGGGGTTCTGGAACACGATCTGCAGCGATTTGATCTGCTCGCGCGAGCGCCGGGCCATCAGCCCGCCAAGCGGGGTCGCCCCGAGCCGGATCTCGCTTCCCGGGTCGGGACTTGCCAGCCCCAGCACGCAGCGCGCCAGCGTGGTCTTGCCGCTGCCGCTTTCGCCCACAAGGCCCAGCGTCTCGCCCCGGCGAAGCGTCAGGGTGACATCGCGCACCGCGCGGACCGGCAGGCGGGCGGAGCCGAAGGTCTTGTTCAGGCGGCGGATCTCGAGCAGGGGCGGCTCGTCCCGTGCCTGCCGGTCGGGCGCCGGCGCCTGCGGCAAGAGGCCCGCGCCGTCCGGCCCGGCTTCGGTCAGGGCGACCTTCTCGGCGAAGTGGCATTTCACCGACCGGCCGCCGATGTCGCGGAACGCCGGGTCGGAGCAGCGGCATCTGTCCTCGACGACGGGGCAGCGGTCGGCGAAGGGGCATCCGTCGATCGTGGCGCCAAGCGAGGGCAGGAATCCGGGAATGGTGGCCAGCGGCGCGACATGCTTGCTGCGGCCCCATTTCGGCAGGCAGCGCAAGAGCCCTGCCGTATAGGGGTGCTGCGGCGTGTTGAACAGATCCTGGGTCGCCGCCTCTTCCACCAGACGGCCCGCGTAAAGCACCCCCACCCGGTCGCACATCCGGGCGACCACGCCCAGATCGTGGCTGATGAAAAGGATCGCAGTCTGCAGCTCCTGCCGCAGCTGGTCGACCAGGTCCAGCACCTCGGCCTCGACCGTCGAGTCCAGCCCGGTGGTCGGCTCGTCCATGATCAGCAGCTTCGGATCGGAGGCGATGGCCATGGCGATCGACACCCGTTGCTGCATCCCTCCCGAAAGCTGGTGCGGATAGCGGCCCATCACCGAAGCCGGGTCGGATATGCGCACCCTTGCCAGGATGTCGAGACAGCGCCCGCGCCATTCGGCGCGCGGGACGCGGGCAAGCTCGAACACCTCCTGCAACTGCCGGCCGACCGGCAGGGACGGATTGAGCGAGCGGCTGGGGTCCTGATAGACCATCGCGATCGTGCTGCGCCGCACTTCGCGCAGATCGGCCTCGCCGAGGTCGCCCAGCGAGCGGCCGCCGATCAGGATGCGCCCCCGGTTCACGAACCCGTTGCGCGGCAGGTAGCGCAGCGCCGCGAAAGCCGCGGTCGACTTGCCGCAGCCGGATTCCCCGACCAGCCCGTAGGCGCTGCCCGGGGCGATCTTGAAGGTGACATCGTGCAGCACCTGGCAGGGATGCCCCTTGATGCGGTATTCGACGCCGACATTCTCGAAGCTTAGAACGGGAACGGGACCGTCAGTCATTGAGGGTGCTTTCGATGCTGTCGGCGATGAGGTTGATGCCGATCACCAGCGAGGCGATCGCGCCGGCGTCGAAAAGGACGGTCCACCAGTAGCCGCCGCCGATCAGCCCGTAATTGGCCGAGACCGACAGCCCCCAGTCCGGCGAGGGCGGCTGGATTCCGAAACCGATGAAGCTGAGCGTGGCGACGGTGAAGATGGCATAGCCCAGCCGGACCGTGGCCTCGACAAGGATGGGCGGGATCACGTTGGGCAGGATTTCCGCGAAGAGGATGTAGGGCAGCTTCTCGCGGCGCAGCCCCGCCGCAGCGACATAGTCGAGACTGCGTTCCGACAGCACCGCCGCGCGGATCGTGCGGGCGATGATCGGCGCGAAGGTGAAGGCGATCACCAGGATCATCGTCACGGTCGAGGTGCCCAGCGCGGTCAGGGCCAGCAGGGCCACGATCACCGTGGGCAACGCCAGAAGCGCGTCGACAAGGCGGCTGAGAACCTCGTCCACCCAGCCGCCGAAATAGCCCATCACCAGCCCGAGCGCCGTGCCCAGAACCGTGCTGAGGAGCGTGGCCGCCGGGGCGACGATCAGGATGTCGCGCGACCCCACGATAACGCGGGAAAAGACGTCGCGTCCCAGTTGGTCCGTGCCGAACCAGTTCTCCGCTGAGGGCGGCAGCAGGGTGCGCATCATGTCGTCGGCGAAGGGGTCATGCGGCACGACCACCGGGCCGAAGATGGCGCAGGCGACCCAGAAGCAGACGATGGCCGCGCCGATCAGGAAGGCCGGAGAGTGCAGGAGCCGGGCAAGATCGTGCCGCCAGCCCGTCCGGTTGCCGGCAGCGGCGGCGGGCAGGGTGCCGTCGGTCATTCCCCGCCTCCGAAGCGGATGCGCGGGTTCAGGCGCGCGTAGAGCAGATCGGCCAGAAGCGTCATCAGCGAGAACAGGATGCCGACCGACATCACCCCGGCTTGCAGCATCGGAAAGTCCTTCTTGTTGGCGGCGGTGTAGATCAGGCTGCCGATGCCGCGATAGTGGAACAGGATCTCGATCACGACCAACCCGCCGATCAGATAGACCGTCTGGGTCGCGATGACGCTAATCGTAGGCAAAAGCGCGTTGCGCAGCACGTGGCGCCAGATCACCAGCGGGAAGGGCAGCCCCTTCAGCACGGCGGTGCGCGTGTAGTCGGCATCCAGCGCCTCGATCATGCCGGCGCGCGCCATCCGGGCGATGTAGCCGAAGAGGATCAGGACCAGCGGGATCGAAGGCAGGATCAGATGGTAGATCTGGGTGAAGAAACCGGCCTCCGGTCTGAAGTTCGCCGAGATGGGGAACCATTGCAGCCAGACGCCGAACACCAGGATGAGGATGATGCCGGAGACGAATTCCGGCACCACGGTCGCCGAAAGTCCGATGACGGAAATCGCCCGGTCCACGGCGCGGCCCCGGTAAAGGGCCGAGACCAGCCCGCCCAGGATGCCGAGCGGGACCACCATCAGGAAGGCGACCAGCGACAGCTTGGCCGAGTTCAGCAGGGCCGCCTCGAGGAAGGGCCCCACGGGTGCGCGGTAGGCGTAGGACATGCCGAAATCGCCTCGGAGGAAATCCGCGATCCAGTCGGCATACTGGATCAGCAGCGGCCGGTCGGTGCCTAGTTGCCGGTTCAGCAGGTCGACGGCGGCCTGATCCGCGAAGGGGCCAAGCATGGCCCGGCCCACGTTGCCGGGCAGAAGGCGCCCGGCCACGAAGACCAGCACGCTGAGCAACCACAGCGTCGCGATCGACAGGAAAAGCCGCTTCACGAGATAGTTCACGCTGGAAATTTCCCTCGTCTGGAAAAACGGGAAACCGCCGGAGTTGGCCGCAAGGGGCCGCGCCCGGCGGATCCGATGGTCACAGGCTGGCCCGGCTCAGGAAAAGGTGACCCATCGCCGTCGGCTCGATTCCGGTGACGGCGGCCTGGGTGACCGTCAGGAAGTCGTAGAAATAGGTGAAGAGCAGCGGGGTCTCGTCCAGAAGCAGCCGCTGGATCTGGCTGGCTGTGGCCTTCTGCGCCTCCAGGTCCAGCGCGGCGATATAGCCTGCCGCCAGCGCATCGTAGTCCTTGTTGGCGAAATGCGCCGCGTTCCACGTCCCCGTGCTGGCCAGCGGCGCCTGCAGGAACACGTTCGGAACGCCGCGATGGCCGTAGTCGGTGATCCCCATCGCCGAGTCGAGCCATGGGGATTTTCCGGGCACGGCATCGCCGTAATAGGCGCCCTGATCCATGATGTTCAGATCGATCCGCCCGCCGATCTCCTTCACCGCGTTCTGGATCAGCACGGCATAGTCGGGGATCTCCAGATACTGCTCGGTGGTGAGGGTGACCTGGAAACCGTCGGCCATGCCTGCCGCTTCCATCAGTTGCCGCGCCTGGGCGATGTCCTTGCTGCGTTGCGGAACGCCGGCATCCGTCGAGGGGTAGGCCGCCATGAAGGGGTTGTCATTGCCGACATGGGCGCGCCCCTTCATCAGCCCCTGCACGATGCCCGGGCGATCCAGGCAGAGCGCGATCGCCTGCCTGACCCGCTTGTCCCGGAAGGGTTCCACATCGACGCGCAGGTGAACCTGCTGGTGCGCCGATGACGGGGTCGACACGATCGTGACGTTCGGGTCGTCCAGCAGGCCGACGGCCTGAAGGACGGGCATCTGCTGGATGACGTCGATCTCGCCGCTTTGCAGCGCCAGGATCTGCGGCTGGTAGTCGCTGTAGAACACCGCCTCCACGCGGTCGGGCAGCGCGGCCTCGCCCCAGTAGTCGTCGTTGCGGACGAAGGTGGCGCCGACCATCGGGGTGTAGCTTTCCAGCCTGAAGGGCCCGGTTGCCACCATGCCCTCCTCGAAGTTCCCGGTGGCCTCCGCCGGCACGATGATGGCATTGTGATTGTCGGTCGACACGGAATAGGGGAAGTTGCCGTTGGCCGTTTCAAGATGGAACTCGACCGTGTGCTCATCCACCTTGCGGGTGCCGCCCCTGGAGAGCAGCCCCGAGAAGACCGACAGCGCATTCGAACCGCTGGCCGGGTCGGACAGTCGGTCGAAGGTTGCCACCACGTCGTCCGCCGTCATCGCCTTGCCGTTGTGGAACCTGACTTCCTGACGCAGCCTGAAGGTCCAGACGGTGCCATCCTGGTTGGTCGACCAGCTTTCCGCCAGCATCGGCCGGGCCATGAGGTCGCGATCCGAAAGGACCAGATACTCGCCGACCTGCGACAGCACGGTCACGCCACCGCTATCCGCGATGGTCACCGGATCTATGGCACCCGCCGGGACGATCTGGCCGTAGCGGATGGTGCCTCCGGGGGTGGCCGCCCGCGCCGCCGAAGGGGCGACCGCGAAACCCAGCGTCGCTGCCACTCCGCCGAGATAGGTCGAGGAAAGCCCGAGAACCGATCCGTAGCGCAGGAATTCGCGGCGGCTGACCGTGCCGCGGACCAGCCCGTCGATCAGGTGGTTTTCGATGTCGGTGCGCCCACGCCGCAAAGCGTCGAGAAGTCGGTAGTTGATCGCCATGTCGCCTCTCCTGATGCCGTCGCGTTCTGTCGGTTCACTGGCCGCCCGGATGGGCCAGGATCTGCGGTAACAAGGCTCCGCGATGTCGCGGCCACTGGTCATTGCCGATTTCGACCGGGTTCGATTCTTCGCCCCTATCTGTGATCACAGATTGGTTAGCACGGGATCGGAACCGTTTCAACAGGAATTGCTCGCCCCCCCGTTCATGCGGAGATGGGCTCATGGATGATCAACATGGTCGAATGGCGTCGGCCATCGGTGCCAGCTTGTGGTTTGTCGCGCCAACCATGTCGCGCTCTCGCCGCGTGGCGCAGCATTCTCACCGCCCGATACCCGGCAGGTTCAAGGTGGCGGGGACGAGTTCGCATTTGTCGGACAGCACCGACTAGTATCATCAGAACTCGGTACTACCGTCGTCACGGATGCGCACAGCCGATCCAACGCGGGCGTAGATCGTTGATCCGTCTGAAATCTGCTGCGAAGAACATGAGCGTACTCGAAGTTCAGGAAATTGAAAGCGGCTGTCTCCCCTAGGCCATCCACAGATAAGCCCGCCCCAACCATGATCCTACCACCGTCTGTCAGAACGTACCGGTCAGGCGCAGACTCTGCCGCAGATGCTGGGCAAGCGCCACCAGGCGATCGGCAGCCCTGCCACTACGCGGGCGGGCGCGCTCGCGCGGTTGGCAAGGGCTCTGTTGCACAAATCGGCTGCTGACCGGACTCGCCCTTTCCCTGGACAGACTTATCCCACGACTTCAGTGAGAGGTATGCCGAGCGCCGTGAAGCCGTTCAGGACGGTGACACGTTTGGAACTCGGCCACCTGATGGTCGAAGTCTCGCGTCATGAGGCGTTGAACAGCAGTTTCACACAGTGCATCTTTTTTTCGTCTCGGCTCCGGCGGTGATAGCCGCTCCATCGTCGCCAGAGGATCCGGCCGAAGCGCCGTGATGCACGCAGGGCTTCGTTGCGGGCGATCGCGCCGGGGGTGTCGGGCTTCCAGGGCTTGGCGTTCTTGCGGGGTGGGATGATCGCGACGGCACCTCGGGCGGCGATGGCATCGTGGCACTTGCGGGTGTCGAAGGCTCCGTCGGCGGTGACGCTGCCGATCTCCTGATCGGGCGGGATCTGGTCGAGCAGTTCGGGCAGCATTGGTGCATCGCCCACGTCGCTGGTGGTGAACTCGGCCGCGCGGATTTCCAGCGTTTGCTCGTCAATTCCAATGTGGATCTTGCGCCAAACACGTCGTTTCGTCCCGCCGTGTTTGCGGGCGTTCCACTCGCCTTCACCCTCGACCTTGATCCCGGTGCTGTCGATCAAGAGGTGCAGCGGGCCTGCTGATCCGCGATACGGGATGTTGACCTTCAGGGTCTTCTGGCGACGCGACAGCGTGCTGAAGTTCGGCACAGCCCAGTCCAGGTTGATCAGCCGCAGCAGGCTCTCGACAAACCCGGTCGTCTGCCACAGCGCCATGCCGAACAGCACCTTCATTGTCAGGCACGTCTGGATCGCGGCATCGCTGTAGTCCGGTTGTCGGCCCCGCTTTCCAGTCGGCGCAGCCTCCCAGGTCATGGCGGGATCGAACCAGATCGTCAGCGAGCCGCGGCGCTTCAGCGCTGCATTATAGGCGGGCCAGTTCCTGGTCCTGTAGGCGGGGGGTGTCGGTCTGCTCATGCCGGCCGGCTACCACGTTGGATTCACAAGATGAATCCCTCAGCAATTTGTGCAACAGAGCCCAGCCAGAACCAAGTGGGCCAACTAGTGCGAACACCAGTTCTTGCGAGCGACGGTCCTTCAGGTCATTGGCGAGCGGTGCTTGCGCTGCTGCTTCATCGTGGACGTTCTGAGAAGCCGCTTTCAATGCAAGCTGATTCATTTTGACCGTTCTTGTTGACTTCCGCCCCTGCTGGTGGACGATGTCATAGGCTGCGGTCGGTTTCAATCAACGGTTTGAACCTTTTGTGTCCCCGTGGTGACTCGTCTCCCTCACCACATACCCCGCCACGAAGTTCACGGCCCCTTGTGCCAGCGCGAGCCCGCCCGCCACAAGAGACGCCCCAACCTCCCCACCGCAGGCCTCCGACAGCCCCGGCAGCCAGGGCGCGATTATTGTGGCGACGATCGGGCCCAGAAGGCTGGTCCAGCCGACGGCGGCCATTTTCCGGGTGGGGCGAAGGCTCGGTTGGTTGATCAGGTTCATGATGGTCTCTCCTTTGATGGGTTTCAGGCCCGGTTGATCCAGTTGCGCACGACGAAGCCCGGGCAGGCTTTCGCGGCGTGGTCGTTGTGACCGGTGATGCGGGTGATGGTGGTCTCGGCACGGATGGCGTCGATCAGGCCGCGCAGGGCGCGATCTTGGGCGGCGGTGAAGTTCCGCTCGAAGGGATCGGTGGCGGCCGAACCGGCGCCGCCAATCAGGCAGATGTGGATCACGCCGCGGTTGTGTCCTTCGACCCCAGCGCCGATCTCGGTCTCGGCGCGGCCGGGCAGGATCGCACCGTCGCGATCGATCAGATGGTGGTAGCCGATCTTGCGCCAGCCGCGCTCCTCGCGGTGCCAGCGGTCAATTTCTTTGCGCTTGGCGGTGAGGGGCTGGCCACGCATCCAATCGGAGGCTGTGGCTGCGCAGTGGATCACGATTTCGTCCACAGGGTGGCGGGCGCTGCCTTGGAAGATCATCGGCCCGGCTGGCACTGCCGCTTCTACCGGTTTCAGGTTGCGGATCGCGCCGCGCTCGACCGCGACGGCTTTCAGCGCGGCATCAGTGCGGGGGCCGAAGAGGCCGTCGATCGCGCCGGTGTAGTAGCCGAGGCGCGCCAGCGCCATTTGCAGCGCCTTCAGCGCGTCGATCTGGTCGTTCATGGGTCTGGTCCTTTCAAGCAAAGAAAAACCCCGCCGGAAGGGCGGGGCGCGGGTCGTTCTAAGAGGAGTTCAACCGACCTTTGGCGGGTCCGGCGGCGGGTTTTGCACCTCCCGGGCGGCGGCCAGTTCGGCGGCGAGAAGCGCACAGCGTTCGGAGAGGATCGCGATCTGTTGGCGCAGTTCGGCGACATAGGCGGCGGATGCGGCGGGGGACATCAGGGCTCCTTTCGGTGTCAGAAGTCAGTTTCGAGGTAGAGGCCGGTGCATTCAAACGCGACGGCCGCTGCGGTGGCACCGTTGTTGAGGAAGAGGCGCGGGGCGAGGAAGGTTGCCGCTTGGGGCAGGTCGGTCGTCACTTCCTGTTCGAAGACGGCGCCAGTCAGCTCGTTCACCGCGCGCAGCCAGATCGATGTGCCTGCTGCAGGGCACCAGATTGTCAGGGTCAGAAGCCCGGCGGTTGCGACCGGAAACCCGGCGCCGAGATCCAACAGGGTCAGCACGCCAGTGGCGTCATTGCTGACCAGCTGCCAGTTCGTGTGCGTGCCGCGCTGGAAGCCAAGGCCGATGGCTTCGACAACGGTCGCCAGAGTTGTCGTAACGGCCAGGGCTGCGATCGATGCCAACAGGCCGAAGAAGCCCATTCCGGTGGCCTGCAAGGTGGTCAGGCTGATCCGGGCGACGAGGGTGAAGCCACCAAGGCCCGCGGCATTGCCCCGCCAACAGGCGGTGACGGCCGACCGCTGATCGCAGACCGAATCCACCACCGCGGCCGAGGTCGCGCGCCAGCGCCGGGAACTCGAAAGCAGTGATCCTGCCGCCAGGGTGGGGTGGCTGACGGTGCTGACGCTGGTCAAGGCGATGCCCTGGGCGGCGATGGTCGTGGCCGAGACCGGGGCCCAGGCCCCGATCCGGTTCAGGCCCATATGCGGCTGCAAGGGGAAGTCGCGCCCGGAAGGCCGGACGACTTCCAGCCAAGGCGCCCCTGCGCGTTGGCGGCCGTAGAGGGCAAGCTTTCCTGCCGGGGGCGATGCGGGCACAGCGGAGAGGCCCGCGATCACGATCGGCGCCGGGAACTCAGCCCGACCGGTGGCGCGGTCGATCACGAAGGCGTCGAAGAAGGCCGAACCGTTGGGCGACACCTTCAGGGTCACATCATCCGTGCCCAGGAGCTGACGTTGCCCCCTCGGCCTAATCCAGTTTGAGGTTAGACTGTGGCCCAACCGAGAGGACCAGAGATGAAGCGTAGCAGGTTCACCGAGGATCAGCTCGGCCTCGTCGGCGTTGATGTGCCCTTGGATGGCCTTGACGATGTCGTCCTTCTGCTTGTTCGACTGTCGGCGATTTCCGCGCCGTCGTCGTCCCCGTGTCCGATTTCCGGACACGGCACCACAGCCACAGGTGTGAAGCCCGGCTCGAACTCCAGGATGTAGCGGGTCGGCAGCTGGCGCTTGGTCACGGGATCGAGCCGCGGCACCCGCCGCAGCAGGCCCACCGCCTCGAGCTGGCCAAGATGATCGTTCAGCGTCGACCGGCTGATCTCGCACTCATGGGCCAGCCGGTCCTGCGAGGGGAAGCAGCCGTAGTCGGGGTTGAACCGGTCGCAAAGATGCCAGAGCACGATCTTGGTCGTGGGCTTCAACCCGCGCTGCTTGATGGCCCAGTTGGTGGCCTCGTGGCTCATGGCGCGGGCCTCCGCAGGGGAGGGGCGATGCGCGTCGTGAAGCCGTGATCGGCCAGCGGGCCCAGCGCGTCGTCGAGGCTGCGGACCAGCGCCCAGCCGAAACCCTGCGCCAGAACGGCGTCGCGGAACGCCTCCTGCTCCGGCCGCAGCCGCCCCTTCGGCGCCTTCAGCTCGAGGAACAGCACGCGGCCATCGCAGAGCACCATCAGATCGGCGAACCCGGCATGGACGCCCATGCCGACGAGGATCGCCTGGCGCTTGGCCCCGCGGGGCCTGGCCTCGGTGACCTCGTTGGCGCAGTGATGGATGATGGCGGTGCGGGGCAGGGCGATGCGCAGCGCCTGCACCACGGCGCGCTGCAGATCAGCCTCGGGGGTGCCACGGCGCTTCATGGCGCGGCCCTCCCCTGGTCTTCGCGCTGGGCGCGGGCGATGGGCCGCCGCGCATCGACGACGACCAGCAGGCGCTGGGCATCAGCGCGCTCGCTCGGGGTCTCGCCATGCTGGGCAAGCACGTTGCAGGCGAGCCGGATCAGGAGATCGCTGTGATGCGCGACATCGGCGATCACTGCGCGGGCCTCGGCCACGCGGTCAGCGGGCCAGGCGGAATTGCGAGGGTGGATCGTCATCACCGGCGCCCTCCGGCACGACGGCGGCGCGGGGCGGCCTGTTCCTGCTCCTCTAACCATTCCTCGACGGCGGCGCGGCGGTAGTAGACCTTGCGCCCGGCCCGAACGCAGGGTGGACCCGTCCGCATCGCCTCCCACCGGCGCAGGGTGTCGACCGACAGGCCGAGTTCCAGCGCGAGGTCGAGGCGGCTGATCCAACCGACCAGCAGGGTGCGGGGTTTGTCCTTCGGGTCTGGCATCGATCCGAGATGCGGCATCGGGGTCTCCTGGTCCTGGCCCCGAAGATCGGGGACGTCTTGCAGGGACCAGTGAGCGCAGAGCCCAAGGGGTGGCGGCGAGGCGGAGGGTGGCAGAAAGGACGCCACCTTTGTGCCACCCGTTGTTTTGTTGGGGATTTCGATGGTGGGTCGGGTGGCGGGGGAAGATTGCCGTCGGTCCTGCCAGATGGGCGAAACGGACGCCAAGGCCGCAAACGCCAGCGAACAGCCGGATTGACCGTGCTTGACCGGCATTGACGGGCAAAGAGGGGGTGGCACCCGACACGGTACCCCTGCCACCCATTGAATTCCTTGAGGATTTGTCGCTCTGCGGGTCGTTGAATGCCGGATTTGCAGCGCGACGACAGTGCTTGCCCTTTCACACGTCACATTGCGCCTATCGTCGCCCGTCGCGCATCGATCCGCCCAGCGCCGAAATCCCATGAAAACAAGGGGTGGCGCGGCTGAGGCGTCCTTCCTGCCACCCTCCGCCTCCCTGCCACCCGGAGCGCCATGCTTGCCTTGATAGTCAGGCGAAACCACGCCTCATGTCGGATGCAAGAAGGAACGAAGCCATGACCGCCTGTGACAATCAGAATTCATCACTCCGTCGTGACAATGCCGCTACCCACGGAATGCGGAAAACCTGAAAGGCGTAGCTCCGGCTGACGCGGATCTCGCCGCAAGCTGAGGCGATCCCGCCCGCGGCCCGTTCCCGGCGTGCCGGGCGGAGGGTTCCGGTGCCTACTCCACCACCTGCATCCCGAGCCGGGTCAGCGTCCGGCGCTCCACCGCCAGCACCGCGTAGTAGAAGGCGACCGAGAGGCAGACCGAAGCCGACGCGACAGTCCAGATCATGCCGTAGTCCAGATAGCCGCGCGACTGGTTCAAAAGGTTGCCAAGCCCGGTGCCGGTAGCCAGCCATTCGGCGATCATCACCCCCAGAAGGGCGCGGGGAACGGTCAGCCGGGTCGCCGCGAAAAGATAGGGAAGGGCGGCCGGGATCGAGACCATCCGCAGCTCCTTCCAGGCCGAGGCGCCATAGGCGCGGGGCAGGTCCAGCACCGACTGCGGCACACGTTGCAGGCCCTGCACCAGGAGGACGAAGGCCGGAAAGAAGGTGACGGAGACGGTGATCCAGAGCGTTACCGACAGCCCGCGCCCCAGCATCAGCACCAGAAGCGGGGTCAGGGCGACCAAGGGCATCGTCTGCGTCACCAAGGCCACCGGCATGAAGGCGCGGATGAAACCGGGGATCATCCGCGACGACACCGCAAGGAGGAAGGCGAAGCCCAGGCCGGCCACCATGCCGAGCGCGGTGATCGGCAGGGTCTGAGACAGCGCCTCCATCAGCTTGGCCCGCGCATTGGCGGAGGTGTCGGCGAGAAAGAGGTAGTCCACGACTCCCAATGGAGTTTTGGCGATCATCTCGGGCACGCCGGTCAGCCGGATGAAGGCCCACCAGAGGACGAAGGGCAAGGCTGCCGCCCCCGCCATCAGCGCGATCCGCAAGGCCAGAGGAGCATCGGCATGGGCGTCTTCGGGCGGCAAGGCGGTGTTCAGCGTGACCGAGCGGGTAGTGCCGAGAATACGGGCCGAGATCAGCGCGAAGGTGGCGTAGCTGGCCCCGGCGATCACCGTGGCGACAAGGCCGATGCCCCAGAGCCGCGCCGGTTCGCCCCGACCCAGCGAGCCGAGGAGATAGGTGCCAAGACCCCAGCGGCCGCCGCCGCCGAACTCGGCCAGGATGGCGCCGAGGACGGCGTTGGGGGCGGCGATGCGCAACCCGCCGAGGATGTCGGGCACCGCGCCGCGCAGGCGGACGAGCTTCATCACCAGCCAGTTGCCGCCGCCGTAGGCGCGCACCACATCCGCCGACCGGGTGTCGTATTGCGAGAGGCCCACGACGGTGGCGGTCATGGTGACGAAGTAGACGCCGAGCGCGGCCAGCACCACGCGCGGCGTCATGCCTTGCAGGGTCAGCACCAGGATCGGGGCGATGGCGATGGGCGGCAGGGCGAAGACCGCGATGTTCACGCCGCGTGCGAGTCGTTGCAGCCGGGGGAAGAGGACGAACAGCACCCCCGCCCCCACCGCCACGGCATTGCCGATCACGAAGCCGATGACCGAGGCCCAGACGGTGGCGGCGACATGGCCGGGGTAATCGGCCCGGTCGGCCCAGAAGCGGATCAGGATGGCGCTGAGCGGCGGCAGCGCGCCGCCTGCCACCAGCTTCAACTGGCCCACCACCTCCCAGACCGCCAGGAGGATCAGCAGGTTGCGGATCGCCATGCTCTGCCAGAAGGGGCGGCTACCGGCCATGCAGCACCCGGGCGATGCGATCGGTCAGGGCGTGGAACTCGGGTTGGGAATAGAGGTCGTCGCTGCGCGGGCGGGGAAAGGGCACCTCGATCACCTCGACCACCCGACCTGGGTTGGCCTGCATCACCACCACGAAGTCGGCCAGGAAGACCGCCTCGTCGATGCCATGCGTCACCAGAAGTGCTGTGGATCTGGTCTCCTGCCAGATGCGCTGCAGTTCCACGTTCATCTGCCGCCGCCGAATCTGGTCCAGCGCGCCGAAGGGTTCGTCCATGAACAGCACCTCGGGCGAGGTGATCAGCGACCGCGCGATGGAGACCCGCTGCCGCATCCCGCCGGAAAGCTGGCCGGGAAGGGCGTTCTCATAGCCTTTCAGTCCGACCAGCTCGATCAGCTTGGCGATCTCATGGGCATAGCGGGCGGGGTCGCGGCCCAGCACCTCCAAGGGCAGGGCGATGTTGCGCGCCACCGTCCGCCAGGGCAGGAGCGCGGCATCCTGGAAGGCGACGCCGGTGATCCCGCTGGCGGTGGCGGTCGCGGGGGCCTGGCCCGCGATCCGCACCTCGCCAGCATCGTGATCCTCCCGCCCCAGCGCGATCCGCAGCGCGGTGGACTGGCCGCAGCCCGACGGGCCGATCAGCGCGGTGTCCGACCCCGGCGGACAGGTCAGGTTCATGTCGTGCAAGGCGACGACCTCGGACCCCCGGCTGCAATAGGTCTTGCAGACGCCGCTGAGGGAAATGCCGGGCGCCTCCGGCATCAGATCTCGGCGAGGAGCGTGGTGTCGAACATGTCGCGGCTGCCCTTGATGCCGACCGCCTCCAGCGCCTTGATGTTCTTCCCGATGTCCTCCTCGGTCATCGCGAAGATCCCGTTCGGCGTGTCGATCAGCGGCTTCTGCGCGGTGTTGAAGAAGATCTCGTTCTCGATGCTGCGCCCGGTTCCGGCGAACCAGGTGGTTTCCCATTGCGGCGGGTAAAGCGCGGGATCGGCCAGGTTCTCGGCCCAGCCCTTGCGGCTGGCGCGGAGCCAGGCGACCAGTTCCTTGCGTTTGGCGGCCAGCGTCTCCTCGGTCACCACCACGGTGTCGTTGTAGAGCGTGACACCGTGGTCATAGAGCAGGAAGGACTGCGCCTCCTCGCCCAGTTGGCCGATGGTGAAGGGGACGTTGGTGGTGAAGTCGAGGGAGGCGTCGATCTCGCCCTTGACCAGGGGCGTCGGGTCGTAGGCATAGGGCACGATGTTGACCTGCGCCTTGTCGATGCCGTTCAGCGCCAGCAGAGCCTCGATCGTGCCGATGTTCACCGGCGGGACGGCGATGGTCTTGCCGACCAGATCGGCGGGGGTGTTGACCGGGTTCTTCTTCAGCGAGACGACGCCGATCGGGTTCTTCTGATACTGGGCGCCGATGATCTTGAACTTCGCGCCTTGTTCGGAAATCGCCCGGATCGTGGTGTCGGGCGTGGTCAGCGTCAGGTCGGCGCGGCCGGCGATGATCGCGCTTTCCGGGATCACGTCGGGGCCGCCAGGCAGGTAGGTCAGCTCCAGCCCTTCCTCGGCGTAAAACCCCTTGTCGATGGCGAGGAAATAGCCCGAGAACTCGGCATCGTTGATCCAGGCCGCCTGCATGGTGAAGGGGGTGGCGGCGCGGGCGCGTCCGGGAAGGGCCAGGGCGGCGCTTGCGGCGGCGGCACTGTGGAGAAAGCCGCGGCGGGAAATCGTCAGTGTCATTCCATCCTCCTGTTGTCTTGTTTCCTGTTTGTCATGTGCGAGGAGCAAGCCCCTGGATCGCCTGCAATTCCCGCAAGGGCGGTGTCTGTTCGATCTGCTTCGGCTCCAAGAGGTCCCAGATCACCCCGTGCGGCCGCTTGGCGCGGCGGTCGACCCGGTGCAGGCCGCCGGGGGTGGCGATGTAATCGACAAGTATGTCGGTCGGGCTGGGGTGCAGTTTCTCATGCACCACCTGGCAGTCATGGACCACGGCGACGACCGGCGTCTGTTCGCCCACGAGGCCGAGATCGGTGAACATCCCCCATTCCAGATCGAAGAAGCCGTGCCCCTTGCCGAAGCGCACCCCGTCCACCGAAACCGCCGAGGCGCCGGTGACGAGAAAGTCGATCCGGCCCTTGCGTGCGATTTCCTGCAGCGTGATCGGGCGGCCGAAATGCTCCATCCCGTCAAGCCAGGCGGCGTAGAGCTCGTGTCCCTTCGGCACCGAACCCGGCTCGATGTAGAGGAAGCCACGGTAGATGCCGTAGGTCGACATGAAGAAGGGTTTGCCCATCTCGATCAGCGCCCGGCGGATTTCCACCAGGCAGTTGTCGGGGGTGATGAACAGGAAGTCGGCCGTCTTACATGCCTCCATGTCCAGCACCCGGCGATTGGCGATTTCCGAACCCTCGAAATCCGGGATCACCTCGGCGAAGTTCATGTCGAAGCGGGTGTCGGGCCGGGCCACATCCTTCAGCCTGCCCCAGATCTGCTGCCGGATGATGTTTGATTTCGACACGCCGCGCCCCTACTGTTTCAGAGTGGTGTTTCAGGATTTCGGAGAAGTGTTCCTGTGTTCCAAAATGATGAAACCATGGTTTCAACCTGTCAAAAGAAAAAATAACCGGCTGGAAAGGAAAGGGAATGTCCACGCGTCTGGCGCTGCGCATCCAGGAAAGGCTCGACCGGCTGACCCGGAGCGAGCAGAAGCTGGCCGGTGTGATTCTGGACCGGCCGGGCCTGATTGAAACGCATACTGCAACGGAACTGGCCGGCATCGCCGAGGTGTCCAAGGCGACCGCCGCGCGGTTCTTCCGCGCGCTCGGCTATACCGACTTCGAGGAGGTCAAGCTGCAGGCGCGCGAGGAACGCAACCGCACCCAGCCCTACAGCTATTCGGTCGCAGGCCACGGGGCGACCGTGCTGGGCCGCACCATCGGCGAACATCTGGACCTGGAACTGGCCAACATCACCCGCACCTTCGAGGAGATGAGCCCCGACAGCCTGCGACAGGCGGCGCGGCTGATCGCCGACGCACCCCGGCTGTGGTTCCTTGGCCTTGGCGCCGATGCGTGGCTTGCGCGCTACGGGCGGGTGCTGTTCTCGCGCCTGCGTCCCAATGTCCATGCCATCGGGATCACCGGCGGCGCGGTGGCCGAGGATCTGGCGATGATGGGGCCCCGCGACGTTATGATCGTGCTGGCGCAAGGCCCGCAACCGCGCGAGATGAAGGCGATCCTGTCCTACGCGCGCACCACCCGTGCCGGCATCATCTCGCTGACCGACCACGGCAACCTGGCGCAGGCCAAGCGGTTCTCCGACCTCGTGCTGCGCTGCCACATCGCCAGCTACGGGCTGATCCCCAGCTACACCACGCTGGTCAGCGTGCTGCGCCTCCTGGCGATCTCGCATGTCGGTCTGGTCGGCGAGACGGCGCTGCAAAGGGCTGCCCTGATCGACGAGATCAACGAGGAACTGGACATCCTGGGCTGACCGACGCCCCGGCCCGCAGGCCGGCGGGAGGGTCCGCATCCGCATCAACCCTAGGAGGCAAAATAAGTGGGGGAAGGGCCATGTGGGTGCATATTCAATCCGAAGCTAGTTCGAAGCCGGTCCCGCCGATCTCGACCACGCTTTTGCCACCGCCCTGCTTGCGCACCGCGATGCGGGTAGGAATGCGGTCCTTCATCGCCTCGACATGGCTGATGACGCCGACCTGGCGACCCTGCGATTGCAGGCTTTCCAGTGCGTCGAGAGCCAGATCGAGGCTGCTCGTATCCAGCGAGCCGAAGCCCTCGTCGATGAACAGGGTGGCGGCGAGCCCGCCCTTGCCGCCCATCCTTGACAGCGCCAGTGCAAGCGCCAGCGAGACGAGGAAGCGTTCACCGCCCGACAGGCTGCGGGTGGCGCGGGCCTCGCCGCCCATGTCGCGGTCCTCGACCTGAAGCGCCAGATCGGCGGCGCGGCGCAAGAGGTAACGCGGGTTCAGGTCGGCAAGGTGGCGGTTGGCGTGGTCGACCAGCAGGTCGAGGGTGATCGACTGTGCCACCCGTGCGAAACGGTCTCCATTGCGGGAGCCGACGGCATGGTTCACCGCCTGCCACACATCCAGTTCGGCCCGGGCCACGGCGATTTCGGCCTCCAACCCCGCAAGGCTGGCGCGAGTTGCGGCATCGCGGCGGAATTCGCCGTCGATGGCGCCGATCCTGTGGCCGCGCGTGGTGGTATCCGCTTCCAGCATGGCAAGGGTTTCCGTCAACGCTTCGGGCGGCTCGTCGGGCAGGCCCGCGGCCAGGATCTCTGCCTGGTCCTGCCGGCGCGAGGCCAAGGTGGCGCGGGCCGAGGTCACCGCGTCGTCCAGCGCCCGCAGCCGTTGGCGAAGCGCTTCGACCTCGGCGACGGGCAGCGAGAACAGCGCCGCAAGATCGGCCTCCATCAACCCCGAGGCGGCCAGCGCCGGGCCAAGGGCCGCATGGGCGGTTTCGCACACCTGCCCTGCACGGGCCCGCTCCACCTCTGCCGCCTCGGCACGGGCATGGGCGGCAGAGGCGGCACTGACGGCCGAGGCCAGCGCTTTCGACGTGGTGTCCTGGGCGGCAAGGGCAGTCAGGCGTTCCTCGTTGTGGCGGCTGCGATGCAGGGCGGTCGCCTCGCCGCCCAGAAGCGGCGCGCGTTCGGCGCAAAGCGTGTCCAGGGTGGCCTTCCGGACCGTCGCGGCATCCTGTGTCTGGCGAGCCTGCACCGCCGCGCCTTCCGCACGGCTTTCGGCGGCGGTGATCCGGGGCGCCAGGCTGGCCAGCCCGGTGGCAGCCTTCTCTCGTGCCTCGCGCAATGCGACGACCCTGGCGATACGCGCGGCAAGCCGGGTGGTCAGCGCGGGATCGTCGGGGGGGGCCTCGTGCAGGCTTGCCAGTGTCGGAGCCAGTGCGGCGGCAAGACGGTCGGCCTGACTGCGGGCGACCTCGGCCTCGCGCAGGGCCAGCGCGTGAAGACCGCGGGTCGTGAACAGATCCGCGTTCAGCCCTTCCCGTGCCGTTGCATGGCCAGCGAGGGTGGTGCGCAGGCTGTCGCGCCGGGTTCCAGCCTCGGACAGTTCCCGGCGCAACCCGACCAGTTCGGCCTGCGCGGCGGCTTCGTCCTGTTGCGCCGTGGCGATGTCGGCGGCAAGCGCCGCCAGACCGCCCGGCGCCTCTCCGGGCGCGCCG
>NZ_JAYRPN010000030.1:0-24094 GCF_041911175.1 Tabrizicola sp. | reverse complement strand
GGCCGGCGCGGAATCGGCGCTTTCGCCCTCCTCCAGCAGGACGGCGATCGGGGTATTCACCTTCACGCCTGCCGTGCCTTCGGCCACCAGAATCCGGCCCATCACGCCATCATCCGCCGCCTCGAACTCCATCGTCGCCTTGTCGGTCTCGATCTCGGCGATCACCATGCCGGACTTCACCGCCTGGCCTTCCTTGACCAGCCATTTCGCCAGAGTCCCTTCCTCCATCGTCGGGGACAAGGCAGGCATCAGAATTTCGGTAGCCATGACTTCACCTCACCGATAGCAGACGGATTTGACGGCGGTGACGATCTCCGCCGGAGTGATCAGCGCGAACTTCTCCAGGTTCGCGGCATAGGGCATCGGCACATCCTTGCCGGTGCAGGTCACGACCGGGGCGTCCAGATAGTCGAACGCCTTCTGCATGATGGTCGAGGCCAGATGGTCGCCGATCGAGCCCACCGGGAAGCCTTCCTCGACCGTGACACAACGGTTGGTCTTCATCACCGAAGCCAGCACCGTGTCATAGTCGATGGGCCTGAGCGTGCGCAGGTTGACCACCTCGGCGCTGATCCCTTCGCCCGCCAGCACCTCTGCCGCCGCAAGGGCATGGGCAACCCCGATCCCGAAGCTGACAATGGTCACGTCCGACCCCGCCCGCATGATCGAGGCCTTGCCGAACGGCACCACGAAATCCGGGTCCGTGGGCACCTCGAAGGACCGCCCGTACATGATCTCGTTTTCCAGGAACACCACCGGGTTCGGGTCGCGGATCGCCGATTTCAGCAGCCCCTTCGCATCCGCCGCCGAATAGGGCATGCAGACCCGAAGCCCCGGGATCGCCGCATACCAGGCCGCATAATCCTGCGAATGCTGCGCCCCAACCCGCGCCGCCGCCCCGTTCGGGCCACGGAACACCATCGGCGAACCCATCTGGCCCCCCGACATGTACAGCGTCTTCGCCGCCGAGTTCAGGATATGGTCGATCGCCTGCATGGCGAAGTTGAAGGTCATGAACTCGACGATCGGCTTCAGGCCGCCCCAGCTTGCCCCCGTGGCGATCCCGGCAAAGCCCATCTCGGTGATCGGCGTGTCGACCACCCGGCGCGGCCCAAACTCGTCCAGCAGCCCCTGGGAAATCTTGTAGGCGCCCTGATACTCGCCCACCTCTTCCCCCATCAGGAAGACCGTCGGATCGGCCCGCATCTCTTCGGCCATCGCCTCGCGCAGCGCCTCGCGCACAGTCATCGTCTTCGTCGGGCCCTCGGGCAGATCGGAATGCGGCCAGCCAGAGGTTGCAACCACCGTAGGTCGGGGTTCACCCCGACTCTCCACCGCCGCAACCGGAGCCGCCGCCACTTCCGCAACCGCAACCGCCGGGGCCACGTCGCTCACGCTTTCCCCATCCTCGACCAGCACCGCAATCGGCGTGTTGACCTTCACCCCGGCGGTCCCTTCGGCGATCAGGATTTTCCCGACCACCCCCTCGTCGACCGCCTCGAACTCCATCGTCGCCTTGTCGGTCTCGATCTCTGCCAGGATCTGTCCCGACTTGACCGTATCGCCTTCCTTCACCAGCCATTTGGCCAGCGTGCCTTCCTCCATCGTCGGGGAAAGTGCGGGCATAAGGACTTGAGTTGCCATGATTTCCCCTCCTCAGGCGTAAATATCGGTCCAGAGTTCCGCATTCGGTGGCTCCGGGCTTTCCTTGGCGAACTCGGCGCTCTCGTTGACGATCGCCTTGATCTCCTTGTCGATGGCCTTCAGCTCCTCATCCGAAGCGAGGCCGCCCTGCGTCAGCAAATCGCGCACATGCTCGATGCAGTCCTTCTCGGTCTTGATTTTCTCGACCTCTTCCCGCGTCCGGTATTTCGCCGGGTCCGACATCGAATGCCCGCGATAGCGGTAGGTCATCATTTCCAGGATGTAGGGGCCTTTCCCGGCCCGGCAGTGCGCCACCGCCTTCTCGCCCGCGGCCTTCACCGCCAGCACGTCCATCCCATCCACCTGCTCGCCCGGGATGCCATAGGCCACACCGCGCCCGAACAGCGTTTCCGACTTGGTCGACCGTTTCATCGAGGTGCCCATGGCATACTGGTTGTTCTCGATGACGAAGATCACCGGAAGCTCCCACAGCTCCGCCATGTTGTAGGTCTCGTAGACCTGGCCCTGGTTCGCCGCGCCGTCGCCGAAATAGGTGAAGGTCACGTTGTCATTGCCAAGATACTTGTCGGCAAAGGCCAGCCCGGCGCCCAGCGGCACCTGAGCGCCAACAATCCCGTGCCCGCCGTAGAAATGTTTCTCTTTCGAGAACATGTGCATCGAGCCGCCCTTGCCCTTGGAATAGCCGCCGATGCGCCCGGTCAGTTCCGCCATCACGCCCTTGGCGTCCATCCCGGCCGCAAGCATGTGCCCGTGGTCACGGTAGCTGGTGATCCGCTTGTCGCCTTCCTTGGCGGCAGCCTCCAGCCCCACGACAACCGCTTCCTGCCCGATATACAGGTGGCAGAAGCCGCCGATCAGCCCCATGCCATACAGCTGGCCCGCCTTCTCCTCGAAGCGGCGGATCAGCAGCATCTCGCGGTAATATTTCAGCAAGTCGTCCTTCGAGACATTCGGTCTCGCGTCGGGCTTCTTCGCCATCGGGTTCCTCCCAGGCTGTTTGCAGCTGCAGAAAATGGTTTAGTATTAAACCATCCATACAACATCGGTGTTTATTGGGTCAAAAGGATTCTCCTGCCCTCGCGTCACGCAGGCAACATGGCACCCATGCGCAAAAGGAAAGGCTCACCCGGACGGATTGCCCCCCGATTCGTGTTTCAAGGTTAACACCAGCTGGCCCATACGCGCGTATGTATGAAAGCCAGACGGATTCCAGATGGAAGGAAGATACCCGGAAAACCAGTTGCGCCGGCAGATTACCCCAGCGTTCGCAATCCCTTAGCGGATCGCGATCTCATCCGCTCGCATATAGCCCAGCACGTCCCGCGTTTGCTGGTCCAGAAGGTCGAGGTCCAGGTAGTCGTCCGACAGCCGGTGCGTCAGGTTCTGGATTTCCCCCAACTCCGCCGTCAGCTTGTCACGCTCGGCCCGCAGTCCCTCCGCCTCGGCATTGATCGCGACCCGGGCGAACATGCCATAGTCGCCCTGCACGGCGGCAAAGGTGAAATAAAGCCCAAGCCCGCAGGCCACGACCAGATAGGCCAGCCCGCCGAAACCGCGTTGAGTGTGAACTGCCGACATGCGCCCTTCTCCGGCCCCTCTGCCGGGGGCCTGGCCGAATCATGCCACATCGCGAATCGCTTGTGAATCCTGAAAATGCATCCCGCTCAAAGACTTGAGCGGGACGGCAAGCCACCCTCAGGTGATCGAGGCCGCATGGATGCTGTCGACCGCGTTCTTCAGCACCTTGTCGAACTCGGCCTCGGTCTGCTTGGCCGAAAGCCCCTCGCTCAGCGCTCGGCTGAAGCTGGCGATGATCCCGTGGTTCTGTGCAAGGATCTGGTTCGCCGCCTCGCGCGAATGCCCGCCCGACAGCGCGACCACCTTCAAGACCTTCGGATGCTTGACCAGCGGCTGATAGAAATCCGGCACCGTCGGCAGCGACAGCTTCAGCATCACCTGACCCTCAACCCCTTCCAGCGCCTTCAGAATTTCCTCCTGCAGGATCGCCTCCGCCTCGGCCTTGTCACTGATCGAGATCGTGACTTCCGGCTCCAGGATCGGCATCAGCCCATGCGCCGCGACCTGCCGCCCGATGTCGAACTGCTGCGCCACGATCGCCGCAATCCCCTTGCGGTTCGCCGCGTTGATCACCGAGCGTTCCTTGGTCCCGTAGACCCCGGCCTTCACCGCGCGGGCCAGCAGCGCATCCAGCCCCGGCATCGGCTTCATCAGCTGGACGCCGTCCGCTTCCGCCTCCAACCCCTTGTCGATCTTCAGGAAAGGCACCACCCCGCGCTTGTCCCACAGGTAGGTCGCGGTCGGAATGCCGTCGACCTTGCGGTCCATCGTCTGCTCGAACAGGATCGCCCCCACCACCTTGTCGCCGGTAAAGGCCGGGGACTGGATGATCCGCGCCCGCATCGCGTGGATCAGGTCGAACATCTGTTCTTCGCCGGAATATTCGCTTTCCGAAACTCCGTATTGCTTCAGGGCCTTGGGGGTCGACCCGCCCGACTGGTCCAGGGCCGCGATAAAGCCCCGTCCGGCGCGCATCTGTTCGGTCATCTTCGCGTTGGTCATGTCCGTCTCCCGTTGTCCCTTGCAGCCATAGCCCTGAAGCCCCGTCCGCTCAAGCCATCAGCGCCTTGACCCCCGGCAGCTCCTTGCCCTCCATCCATTCCAGGAAGGCACCGCCCGCAGTCGAGATGAAGGTGAAATCTTCCGCCGCCCCCGCCGCGTTCAGTGCTGCCACCGTATCGCCGCCGCCCGCCACGGAAATGAGCTTGCCCTCACGCGTCAGCCGCGCCGCTACCTGCGCTGCCGCAAAAGTCGCGGCATTGAACGGCTCGATCTCGAACGCCCCCAAAGGACCGTTCCAGATCAAGGTCTTGGCGGATGCGAACACGCCTTCCAGCTCTTTCACCGTCTGCGGTCCCGCATCCAGGATCATCGCATCCGGCGGGCATTTGTGGACGCTCACGACATGCGCCTCCGCGCCCGACTTGAACTCCCGAGCCACCACCACATCGACCGGTAGATGGATCTGGCAGCCCGCCTTCTGCGCCCGGTGCCGGATTTCCCGCGCCGTCTCCGCCATCTCGCGCTCGGCCAGAGATTGCCCCACCTCGATCCCCTCGGCCACGAGGAAGGTATTCGCCATCCCGCCACCGATCACCAAATGGTCGACCTTGGTCACCAGATTGGCCAGCAGCTCGATCTTGGTCGAGACCTTCGCCCCGCCCACCACCGCCACCACCGGCCGCTTGGGCGACCCCAGCGCCGCCTCCAGCGCACGCAGTTCCGCCTCCATCAGCCGCCCCGCAGCCGAGGGTAGAAGCCGCGCCAGCCCCTCGGTCGAGGCATGCGCCCGGTGCGCCGCCGAAAACGCATCATTCACAAAGACTTGCCCGAGGGCCGCCATCTGCGCCGCCAGCTCGGGATCGTTCTTTTCCTCGCCCGGATGGAAGCGGGTGTTCTCCAGCAGCACCACGTCCGATGGCCCGGCCTTCGCAATCGCGCCCGAAGCCGCCTCGCCGACGCAATCGGCCCCGAACACCACCTTGCGCCCCAGCGACCCGGCCAGCGCGTCGACGACATGGCGTAGGCTCATCTCCGGCACGACCTTGCCTTTCGGTCGGTCGAAATGCGCCAGCAGCACGGGCTTCCCGCCCTTGGCGACGATCGCATCCACCGTCGGCTTGATCTTGTCGATCCGGGTCATGTCCGTCACCCGGCCCGCTTCCATCGGTACGTTGATGTCGACCCGCACCAGCACCGTCTTGCCCTTAAGGTCCATGTCGTCCAGCGTTTTCCAGGGCATCGCGTTCTCCATCCATTTGGGGTCTCTCCGCTTTTGGCCCTCCGATCACGGTCCCGTCAACCGCTTAGCGCTCTTTGCCCTTTCCTTGAGCGGACGCCGCCGCTACGGTCGCGCCCGACCGAAACTTGAGGAACCCCCGATGGCCGACATCAAGGACCCCGAAAACACCATCATCCTGACGCTGAAGGACGGCGAAGTGGTGATCGAACTGCTCGCCGAGGTGGCGCCCAAACATGCCGAGCGGATGAAGCAGCTTGCCCGCGACAAGGCCTATGACAACGTGGCCTTCCACCGGGTGATCGACGGCTTCATGGCCCAGACCGGCGATGTGGAGAACGCCAACATGGCCTCCCCCAGCTACAACCCGCGGCGGGCGGGGACGGGCGGCTCGCAATACCCTGATCTGCCTGCGGAATTCTCCAAGCTGCCGCATGACCGGGGTACCCTTGGCGCCGCGCGGTCGCAGAACCCGAATTCGGCGAACAGCCAGTTTTTCATCAACTTCCGCGACAACCATTTCCTGAACGGCCAGTACACGGTCTATGGCCGTGTGATCAGCGGGATGGAGCATGTCGACAAGATCGTGAAGGGCGAGCCGCCGCAGAACCCCGACCGCATGATCACTGTCAGGGTGGCGTCCGATGTCCAGGCTTGATCGCATCCTCGCAGGCGGGCTTTTCGCCGCCGGTCTCGCCGTCGTCGTGGGCTACGGCATCTCGCAATCGGCGCTGGCGCAGGCCACCGACGGCCCCGGCCCCAATCTGACGATCGAAGTCGCAGGCGCCGCCAACGGCACCGTGGTCATCGACCTCTTGCCAGACTTCGCCCCCCAGCATGTCGCTCAGATCGTCGCACTTGCCAAGGAAGGCGCCTATGACAACGTGGTCTTCCACCGCGTGATCGACGGCTTCATGGCCCAGACCGGCGACGTGCAATACGGCAAGGCGGGCGGAGACCTGTCGATGGCTGGCATGGGTGGTTCGGACAAGCCCGACATCCCGGCCGAGTTCACCGACAAGCTTTCGTTTCAGCGCGGCGTCGTCGGCATGGCCCGCGCCCAGGACCCGAACAGCGCGAACAGCCAGTTCTTCATCACCTTCGGCGACGCCAGCTTCCTCGACGGGCAATATACCATCGTCGGCAACGTGATCTCCGGCATGGATGTGGTCGACAAGATCCAGCGCGGCGAGCCGCCTGCGACCCCGGACGTGATGACCAAGGTCACGGTCCAGGAGTGACGCAAGGCAGGGTGGGCAATCTGCCCACCCTTCCATCTCACCCCAGCACCACCAGCGCGTGCCGCTTCTTTCCTGCCGTCAGCTTCATCGGCTCGGCCAGGTGGCTTGCGCCATAGCGCAGCGCGCTGTCGGTGACGATCTCGTCGTTCACCTTCGCCCCGCCTTCCGCGATCAGCCGTTTGGCATCCTTGCCGCTGGCCGCAAGGCCCGCGCGCACGAACAACTGCACGATCCCCACGCCCTCGGCCAGTTCCCCCGGCTCCAGCGTGATTGTCGGCAGGTCGTCCCCGATCCCGCCCTTCTCGAACACTTCCCGCGCCGTGGCTTCCGCCGCCGCCGCCGCATCGGCCCCATGCAACAGCGTCGTCACCGCATTGGCCAGCACGATCTTCGCCTGGTTGATCTCGGACCCGCCAAGCGCGCCAAGCCGGTCGCATTCGGCCACCGGCAATTCGGTGTAAAGCTTCAGGAAGCGCCCCACATCGGCATCCGTCGTGTTCCGCCAGAACTGCCAGAACTCGTAGGGGCTGAAGAGATCACCGTTCAACCAGACCGCGCCCGACTGGCTCTTGCCCATCTTCTTCCCGTCGCTCGTCGTGAGAAGCGGAGAAGTCAGGCCATAGACCTCGCCGTCGATCACCCGCCGCGTCAGGTCCACCCCGTTGACGATATTGCCCCACTGGTCCGACCCGCCCATCTGCAACAGGCAACCATAGCGGCGATGCAGCTCCAGGAAGTCATAGGCCTGCAGGATCATGTAGTTGAATTCCAGGAACGACAGCGATTGCTCGCGGTCCAGCCGGGACTTCACGCTCTCGAAGGACAGCATCCGGTTGACACTGAAATGCCGCCCGATGTCGCGCAGGAAGCCTATGTAGTTCAGCGCGTCCAGCCATTCGGCGTTGTTGACCATGATCGCATCGGTCGGCCCGTCGCCGAAGGTCACATAGGGCGAGAACGCCCGCTTGATCCCCTCGATGTTCGCCGCGATCTGCGCATCGGTCAGCAGCGGGCGCTCGTCGGCCCGGAACGACGGGTCGCCGATCTTGGTCGTGCCCCCGCCCATCAGCACGATGGGCTTGCCGCCGGTCTTCTGCAGCCAGCGCAGCATCATGATCTGGATCAGGCTGCCGACATGCAGGCTGGTCGCCGTCGCGTCGAAGCCGATGTATCCCGGCAGCACATCCTTCACCAATGCCTCGTCAAGCGCCTGATAATCCGTGCAATCGGCAACAAAGCCGCGCTCGAACATCACACGCATGAAGTCAGATTTCGGATGGTAGTTCATGGCCGCCTCGGATTAGGATGCGGGCGGTATATCTTCGCGTGGGTGACAAGGGAAGATGCGGAAGGACGGGGCTTTGTGGGCACTCGGCACCATGTCCGGCACTTCGCTGGACGGCGTCGACGCAGCGATGATCAAGACCGACGGCCACGCGGTCTTCGCCTTCGGTCCCTCCGCCTACCGCCCCTACAGCCCCGACGAACAGGACACCCTCCGCGCCGCCTTGGGCCAATGGCCCGGCGACCCCCAGGTCCAGGCCGCCGCCGAAGTGGTCGAGACCGCCCATGCCGAAGTCCTCGCCCGCTTCTCCGGCGCCGAGCTGTTGGGCTTCCACGGCCAGACCCTCGCGCATGACCCGAAGGGCCGGGGCACCCACCAATGCGGCAACGGGGCGCTTCTGGCGCAGCTCCTCGGCCTGCCCACGGTCTGGGATTTCCGTTCCTCCGACGTGACCATCGGCGGGCAGGGCGCGCCGCTTGCCCCCTTCTACCACTACGCGCTCGCCCGCCACATCGGCGCGACCGAGCCCCTGGCCTTCCTCAACCTCGGCGGCGTCGGCAACCTGACCTGGATCGACCCCACCGCCCCCGGCCCGGAAAGCCCCGGCGCGCTGATGGCCTTCGACACCGGCCCCGCCAACGCCCCGATCAACGACCTTATGCGCGACCGGCTTGGCCTGGCCCATGACGAAGGCGGTGCGCGTGCGGCGCAAGGCGAGGCCGACGAAGACTTCGTCACCTCGGTCCTGAAGGACCCCTGGTTCGACGCCCAGCCGCCGAAATCGCTTGACCGCAACGACTTCGCGGGCCTCATCGACCGGCTGGAGATGTTGTCTGACGCCGACGCCGCCGCGACCCTGACCGCCATCGCCGCCGCTTCCGTCGCCGCCGCGCAGATCCACTTCCCCGCCCCCGTGACCCGCATCCTCGTCACCGGCGGCGGCCGTCACAACCCCACCCTGATGGCAGAACTCCGCCGCCGCATCCCCTGCCCGATCCTTCCGGTCGAGGATGTGGGCCTCGACGGCGACATGCTGGAAGCCCAGGCCTTCGCCTTCCTCGCCGTCCGCGTCCTGCGCAAGATGGCGACCTCCGGCCCCGACACCACCGGCGCGCCCGCCCTTGTCGGCGGCGGCCAGATCAGCCGGCCCGATTGAGCCGCCCGGCCAGGATCGGCGCCGAATAGATCACCAGCGCCGCCCAGATCAGGCCGAACGCCAGCAGCTTCACCTTGCTGAACGGCTCGTCGAAGATGAAGACCGCGGTCAGGAAGATCATCGTCGGCGCGATGTATTGCATGATCGCGATGGTCGACAGCGTCAGCCGCTTGGCCCCGTTGGCATAGACCATCAGCGGCACCGCCGTCACCAGCCCGCAGCCCAGAAGCAGCAGATCGTCCAGCGCCACGCCCTGCCGGAAATGCGACGTGCCCTGCGCCGCCACCCAGACCATGTAGCCAACCGCCGGGATCAGCAGGATCAGCACCTCCAGCGTGAAGCCCTGGTTCGGCCCGATCGGCAACCGCTTCTTCAGATAGGCATAGAACCCCCAGGTCAGCGTCAGCCCCAGCGCCACCACCGGCAGCCGCCCGGCCTCCCAGGTCAGGATGCCCACTGCCACCACGGCAAGGGCAATCGCCACCATCTGCAACCGCCCCATCCGCTCGCCCAGCAGAACCGCGCCCAGGAAGATGGAAAACAGCGGGTTGATGTAATACCCCAGCGCCGCATCCAGCGCGTGCCCGGAGCCGATGGCCCAGACATAGATCCCCCAGTTCACGCTGATCAGCGCCGCCGTCATCGCGCCCATGCCCAGCATCCGGGGCGAGGTCAGCGCCGCCCGCAGGTCCGCCGTCCGCCCCGTCCACCACAGCACCGCCAGCGCCACCGGGATCGACCACACCACCCGATGCGCGATCACCTCGGGCGGCGGGACATGCGCCAGCGCCTTCATGTAAAGCGGCAGGAACCCCCACAGCAGATAGGCCGTCAGCGCATAGAGAAAGCCCGAAAGGCTGTCGCCGCTCGTCGCAGCGGGGCGGGGCAGGGCAGGGGTATCGCTCATGGCGCGGACCCTAGCCAATCCCCCCGCAGACAACCACCCCCGATCTTGTGCCCCGCACAATCGCAGCCTTTCATACTGGCGCAAATATCCCCGCCGGAGGCATCCACCGACCACAACCGTCGACCGGCCAAAGCCTCAAAGCCGCCGCGCCAGATAGTCCCTGGTGAAGGCCGCATAGCCCTCGGCCGTCACCCGCAGCTCGGCCTTGATCAGCCCGTGCACCTGCGGCAGGCGGTGGAAGGGGACGGTCGGCCAGACGTGGTGTTCCACATGATAGGGCATGTTCCACGCGAGCCACCGCATGAGCGCCGTGGTGAAGGTCGTCCGCGTGTTCTCGAACATGTTCACGACCTCCGGGCAGTCGCCATGCTCGGCCAGCAAGTAAAGACGCAGGAACGGCTGCCCCAGCAGCACCGGCACCAGCCAGACCCACAAGAGCACGGGCGACCAAAGCAGCGACAGCGCGGCCAGCCCGTAGACCCCCGCCATCCAGCGCGCCTCGGTCACCACCCGCGCCTTCGCGCCCTCGGCCACGAAGTCCTCCGTCACCCGCCCCGCCACCAGCCGCGCCATCAGCCGCACCTCGCTGATCCAGTACGGCACGCCCGAAACATGCCAGACCCAGGCCCGCAAGGTCGCGGGCTTCGGCCCCGCCAGCTCGGGGTCCTTTCCCGGCAGGTTGGTCCAGCGGTGATGCGCCATGTGGAAGGCGCGGAACCATTCGAAGGGCAGGACCAGCAACACCCCGCACAGCCGCCCGACCCAGTCGTTCAGCCAGACCGAGCGGAACGGCGTCCGGTGCGTCGCCTCATGCTCCAGCGTGAACAGGAAGACGATCAGCATCCCCTGCACCGGCATCAGTGCCCACCACCCCGGCACGCCCGCCGCGATCAGCCCGCCCACCGCGACAATCGCCCCCAGATGTCCCGCCAGATGCCAGAGCCCCGGCCCGTCCGACCGTTCCGTCATCGCCTCGCGCAGGTCGGCGGGCAGGGCGGACAGGAACGCCTTGTGGTCCATCGGTCAGGCTCCCTCACGCAGGGAAACCTGCCCTTGCAGGTCCGCAGGCTCGATCATTTCGCCGAAACCGGCGTCTCGCCTTGGCCCTCCGAAGCGGATGATCTGCGCCGCCGTCATGCCTCCCTCCATTCCCCGGGCGCGAGCCCCTCCAGCGTCCAGTCCCCCACCCGCCAGCGGATCAGCCGCAGACAGGGCAGTCCCACCGCCGCACACATCCGCCGCACCTGCCGGTTCCGCCCCTCGCGGATCGTGAGTTCGATCCAGCCGTCCGGCACCGTCTTCCTGACCCGGATCGGCGGCACCCGCGGCCAGAGCCATGCGGGTTCCGCCAGCCCCCGGGCCTTCGCCGGAAGCGTCGGCCCATCGTTCAACTCCACGCCCTCCCGCAACCGCTCCAGCGCGGCCTCGCTCACCACCCCCTCGACCTGCGCCAGATAGGTCTTCTCCAGCTTGAACTTCGGGTCCGCGATCCGCGCCTGCAAGCGCCCGTCATCGGTCAGCACCAGCAGCCCCTCGCTGTCCCGGTCCAGCCGCCCCGCCGGATAGACCCCCTTCATCGGCACGAAATCCGCCAGCACCGCCCGCTCCCCCTCGCGGGAAAACTGGCAGAGCACGTCATAGGGTTTGTTGAGGAGGATCAGCATACCGCAGACCTAGCGCAAAGCCGGGGCAGGGGGAAAGCGCTCAAGCGCCCCGAAACCCCGCCCCGGACTTGATCCGGGCCTCTCCCATCACCAGGAGGCCCCGGATCAAGCCCGGGGCGGGGCGCGCGGCATGGACATCGGCCCGCCTGCCATGCCACCTTCCGCCCATGACCCAAACCCTGATCATCGGCGCAGGCATCACCGGCGCAACCCTCGCCTACCAGCTCGCGCGCCGGGGAGAGGCCGCGGCCATCATCTCCACCCATGCCGAAGGCGGCCTCGCCTCGACGGCCAGCTTCGGCTGGCTCAACGCCTCCTATTTCCTCAGCCACCCGCACTACCGCCTGCGCCACGAAAGCCTCGCCGCCCACCGCCGGTTGAGCAAGGCGCTTCCCGGCCTGCCGACCAGCTGGCAGGGCTGTCTCTGGTACGAAGCGACCGGCGACGCGCAAGACGAAACCGCCAACGACCTTCTGGCCCTCGGCTACAAGGTCCAGCGCCTGACCCGAACCCAGATCGCCGACCGCCTGCCAGCCCTCGGCCCCGTCCCTGAAACCGCGCTCTTCTTCCCCGAGGAAGGCGTCGCCGACCCCGCCATCCTGGCCCGCGCGCTGATCGAAGCCTCTGGCGCCAAGGTGATCCGCGCCACGGTCCAGTCCGTGACGGAAGAAAGGGGCAGGACAACCGGCGTCGTGACCGATCTTGGCCCGTTCGAGGCCGACCGCGTGATCCTTTGCACCGGCACCGGCACGCCCGCGCTCCTGGAGCCCTTCGGCTATACCCTCCCGATGCTGAAGCGCCCCGGCCTGATGGTCGTAACCAATCCCCTGCCGCCGATCTGTCCGGTGGTCCTCGCCACCCCCGACCAGGAGGTCCGGCAGGACGCCGAAGGCCACCTGATCGCCCCCGCCTCCGCCGCACACCAGTCCGACCATGCCGAGACGCTGGGGTCGTTCCCCGTGGTGGTGAACGCCACCCTCACACGCCTGCGCGCCCTCTTTCCGGGGCAAGAGATCCACTTCACCCATCAGGCAATGGCGATGCGCCCGGTCCCCGGTGACGGCCTGCCGGTGGTGGGGCAGGGGCCGATCCCAGGCCTCTGGATCGCCGTCATGCATTCCGGCGCGACGCTCGCCCCCGTGGTGGCAGAACTGCTGGCCGAAGAGATCACCGGCGGCCCCGACAGCCCGCTTCTCGCCCACTTCCGCCCGGCACGCTTCCAATAGAAACGGGCGCCCCATCACTGGGAACGCCCGCAAATCTTTTCGAAAAGATTTGCAAGGATTTTCGAAGATCCTTGCTCAGCCCCTCAGCCCTTCAGCACCGACCGCCCGGCATATTCCGCCGTCTCGCCCAGCAGTTCCTCGATGCGGATCAGCTGGTTGTACTTGGCGAGGCGATCCGACCGCGACAGCGACCCGGTCTTGATCTGCCCGCAATTCGTGGCGACGGCGAGGTCGGCAATCGTGCTGTCCTCCGTCTCGCCCGAACGATGGCTCATCACGTTGGTGTAGCCCGCCCGATGCGCCATATCGACGGCCTGCAGCGTCTCGGTCAGGGTGCCGATCTGGTTGACCTTCACCAGCATGGAATTGGCGACGCCCTTCCTGATCCCCTCGGCCAGACGGCGCGGGTTGGTCACGAACAGGTCGTCGCCCACCAGCTGGATCTTCGACCCCAGCGCCTCGGTCAGCATCTTCCATCCGTCCCAGTCATCCTCGGCCATGCCATCCTCGATCGAGATGATCGGATAGTCGCTGCACAGCCCCGCCAGGAATTCGACGTTCTCGATCGAGGACAGCGACTTGCCCTCGCCCTTCATCTCGTAGCGACCGCCCTTGAAATACTCCGTCGCCGCGCAGTCGAGTGCGAGGTAGATATCCTCACCCGCCTTGTAGCCCGCCTTCTCGATGGATTTCAGAATGAAATCAAGCGCGTCGCGGGAGGAGTTCAGGTTCGGTGCGAAGCCGCCCTCGTCGCCGATCCCGGTGTTGTGGCCCGCGTTCTGCAGTTCCTTCTTCAGCGTGTGGAACACTTCCGACCCCATCCGCACCGCCTCGCGGATGTCGGAGGCGCCGACCGGCATGATCATGAATTCCTGGATGTCGATCGGGTTGTCGGCATGTTCGCCGCCGTTGATGATGTTCATCATAGGCACCGGCAGCACCCGCGCCGAAGTTCCCCCGACGTAGCGATACAAAGGCTGCGCCGTGAACTCCGCCGCCGCCTTCGCCACCGCCAGCGACACCCCAAGGATCGCGTTCGCCCCAAGGCGGGACTTGTTCGGCGTCCCGTCCATCTCGATCATCGTGCGGTCGATCCCGACCTGTTCCGTCGCGTCGAACCCCACCAGCTCCTCGGCCAGCTCGCCGTTCACCGCCGCGACCGCCTCCAGCACGCCCTTGCCCTTGTAGCGCGCCTTGTCGCCGTCCCGCCGCTCGTTCGCCTCATGCGCGCCGGTCGAGGCGCCCGAGGGCACCGCGGCCCGGCCCATGCTGCCGTCTTCCAGCGTGACGTCCACCTCGACCGTCGGGTTGCCCCGGCTGTCCAGGATTTCGCGGGCGTGAATGTCGATGATCGTGCTCATGGGGTTTCCTCAGGGCCGAATGGGTGCTCTCAAAGGCCCTTTACCCCGGCTCAGGCCACAGGGGAAGCGCGTTTGCGCGCGCGGGCAAAGGCGTAAAGCCCCGAGCCGACGACGATCCCTGCGCCCAAGAGCGTCGTACCCGCCGGGCGTTCGCTCAGGAAGACCATCGCAATCGCCATCGCGAAGACCAGCCGGGTATAGCGGAAGGGTGCCACGACCGAGACCTCGCCCAGCCGCATCGCCGCCACCACCGCGTAATAGCCGAACAATCCCGAAACCAGCGCGCCCCCCAGCCCCGCCCATTGCCCCGGCGTGGGCGGCACGAAGCCCTGTCCCATCCCCGCCATCAGCGCCACACCGGCGGGCACCAGCCCCAGATAGGCCCAGGTCGCGACCTGGAACGTCCCGATCCGCGCGGGCATCACCCGTGTCGTCAGGTCGCGCACCGCCAGCACCAGAACGCAGGCCACCGTCAGAAGGCCCGTCGGATCAAACCCCGCCCCCCAGGGCTCCAGGATCACCAGCACGCCTGCGAACCCCACCAGGATCGAGGCCCAGCGACGCCAGCCCACAGTCTCGCCCAGAAACAGCGCCGCCCCGGCGACCACCACCAGCGGCGAGGCTTGCAGCAGCGCCGAAGTCATCGTCAGCGGCGCCAGAGCCAGCGCCAGGATGTACAGCACCGCCGCCACCGCCTCGGACAGCGTCCGCGCCAGGGGCATTCCCCGCAGCGCCTCCATCGACAGGATCGGCTGGCGTTGCCCGGCGGCCAGCGCCCAGAACACACAGGCCCCCGCCGCCCCGGTCAGGGCCAGCACCTGACCGGGCGGCAAGGCCTCGGCGGACCGCTTCAGGAACAGGTCCTCGACCGCGAAGAAGGCCATCGAGGCGACCATCGTCAGCGCGGCGCGGGTGTTGTCGGCCGCAGGTGTCGCGGGGGGCATGGCAGGCTCCAAAGGGGCGGACAGCGCCAAGGCCTACAATGCCCGCGCAAGGAAGGAAACCCTGCGAAACCGCTGACTTGTTACCGATACAAGCGCGGCGCCCCCGCCTTGTCATGGATCGCATTCGCCTGATCGGGCGAGATATCCAGCGCCCCCGCCAGCTTGTTCAGGTATTCCGCCTCGGCCTTCTGGTCCAGGTCGATCGCCATCAACGACACCATGTAGATCTGCGGCTCCAGCCCCGCCGGGACCGACCGCGCAAGACCTTCGACATCGACCGGACGGTTCAACTCGGCCTGCACCGCCTGCACCTCGCTCTGGTCGGCGTCGCCCATCGCCTTCACCAGCCGCGCGCGCTCCTCGTCATCCAGCTCGCCATCGCATTTCACCGCCTGGATCACCGCCCGCAGCATCAGCGCCGCCGAGAGTTCCTCCTCACGCTCCGGTTCCGGCAGGGAGATCGGGCCGGTGCGCAAGGTGCCGCCACCACCGCCTGCCTTGTCGCCCAACACCTGATCCAAGAGGTCGCCCACCCCGCCGCTGCTCTCGCTCCGGGTCGGCCGGGTCGGGCGCGGCTGTTCCGTCGTCCGCCCGCGCCCGGTCAATTCGCCCAAGAGGTCGTCCAGCCCGCCCTTCGGCGCCGTCGCGCGGGGCGACTGCCGCTTCTGCCCGGAGATCTGCTCCAGAAGATCCCCCAGGCCTCCGCCCGACTGCCCCCCGTCGGCCACGCCGCCCCCCGAGCTTCGCCCCGAGGACCGCCCGCTGCGCAGCACATCGCCCATCATGTCTTCCAGCCCGCCGGACGAGCCGGTGTCAATCCGCGTCCCGCGCCCTGCGCTGACCGTGCCGGACGATCCCGACGATCCTTTCGTCAGCGCGGACACCCCCTTCGCGATGGCGATGCCGATCGCCACCTTCAATAACGTCTTGCCGATACCCATCACGCACCTCACTGGTTTGGCGTCGCCGACAGCCTTCCTTGCCGCCGCCCGCCGGTCAATGCAAAAGGGGCGCGGGGCAGGGGGGAAAGATGCGCAAATCGAAACTCGATGGGGCCGGGGTCGCCATGCTTCTGGGGGTGCAGGGCCTCCTCGCCGTCAACCAGGTCATCATCAAGCTGGTGAATGCAGGCCTGCAGCCGGTGTTCTTCGCCGGTCTGCGGTCGCTTCTCGCCGTGGGCTTCGTCTGGGCCTGGCTCGCCTGGAAGGGCCGTCCGCCCCGCCTGCGCCGCGAGGCCTGGGGCACGGGCCTCCTGATCGGGGCACTCTTCGCGGCCGAGTTCCTGTTCCTTTTCCTCGCACTCGACCTCACCACCGTCGGTCGCTCGTCCCTCATCATGTATTCGATGCCGGTCTGGTTCTCGCTGCTGGCCCACTTCGGCCTGGGCGAGCGGATCACAGGACCCAAGGCCGCAGGGCTGGCGCTGGCCTTCGCAGGCTGCGCCGTGGCGATCCTGTCGCGGCCGCCCAGCGGCGAGGCAAGCCTTGCGGGCGATCTCTGCGCCCTGGGGGCTGCCTGGGGCTGGGCGCTGACCGCCTATATCGCGCGCCGCCCGGTGATGCGCGCCGAGGGGCCGGAGATGCAGCTTTTCTGGATGGTCCTCGTCTCCGCCCCGATCCTGCTTCTCGCCGCGCCCGCCTTCGGACCCCTGATCCGCGACCTGCACCCCCTACATATTGTGGGTCTTCTCTTCCAATCCTCTATTGTCGTCGCCGGGGGCTTTATCGCCTGGCTCTGGCTCCTCTCGGTCTACCCGGCCTCGACCGTGGCCTCGTTTTCCTTCCTGACCCCCATCCTCGCGCTTGTCCTCGGCTCGCTCCTCTTCGGCGAAACCATCGGCCCCGCGATTCTCCTCGCCGCTGCACTGGCCGCCGCCGGGATCGTGCTGATCAACCGCCCCGCGACCCCTCGTCACTGAGGCGCAGGCCCAAGGAATCGCTTCGTTAACGCGCAGGCAGCCCTGTGGGCCGGTGAAGGCCGTCCGCCAAACGGGCCGCAAGGCTGGCAAATCCGACGCTCTTCACAAACTGCGCGAAGATTGTCCCCAGAGCTGTCCACACGCGGCATCGCGCGCCGCTGACATCGCCGTGATGTGACCGAAAAAGCGTCAAGCCGAAAATCTTGCGGATGGGTAAATTTATCCGTTGATCGGGCCCGCGGATTACGACACTTTGACGAAGCAGCGACGAAGACCACTAAATCTTGTGTTGCGGCGGGACAGGCAAAACGACCCACACAAAGGGCATCCCAATCGGATGCGACCCTCTTGACGGCGCGCACCGTCAGGACCGGTAGCGTGTTGCCAAACGCCGCGATGCGGGGGCGGACCTCGTGGATTTGAAACATCAAACGCCCGGTTTCAGGGCGCAATAACAGGAGATCAGGGGCATGAAGATCGAGCGGAAGTTCACCAGCGAAGCCACCGGTGCCTATGGGGCGATGGGTTTCGTCCTCACCACCTCGGAAATCCGCAACCCGGACGGCAAGATCGTCTTCCGCAACGAGGCGGTCGAAGTGCCCGAGGGCTGGAGCCAGGTCGCCAGCGACGTGCTCGCCCAGAAGTATTTCCGCAAGGCAGGCGTCCCGGCTGTGTTGAAGCGCGTCAAGGAAAAGGGCGTCCCCGACTTCCTCTGGCGCTCGGTCCCCGATCAGGACGCGCTGGCGCAACTCCCCGAAGACAAGCGCATGGTCGGTGAAACCTCCGCCAAGCAGGTCTTCGACCGTCTGGCAGGCGCCTGGGCCTATTGGGGCTGGAAGGGCGGCTACTTCACCTCTGAGGCCGATGCGAAAGCCTACTACGACGAGATGCGCTACATGCTGGCCCGCCAAATGGCCGCGCCGAACAGCCCGCAGTGGTTCAACACCGGCCTGCATTGGGCCTATGGCATCGACGGCCCGTCGCAGGGCCACTTCTACGTCGACCACGCCACCGGCAAGCTGACCAAGTCGGCCAGCGCCTACGAACACCCCCAGCCCCACGCCTGCTTCATCCAGTCGGTCAAGGACGACCTGGTGGGTGATGGCGGCATCATGGACCTCTGGGTGCGCGAGGCGCGGCTCTTCAAATACGGCTCCGGCACCGGCACCAACTTCTCCTCGCTCCGCGGCGAAGGCGAGAAACTCTCGGGCGGCGGCAAGTCCTCCGGCCTGATGGGCTTCCTGAAGATCGGCGACCGCGCGGCGGGGGCGATCAAATCCGGTGGCACCACCCGCCGCGCCGCAAAGATGGTGATCATCGACACCGACCACCCCGACATCGAGGATTTCATCAACTGGAAGGTCATCGAGGAGCAGAAGGTTGCCTCCCTCGTCGCCGGATCGAAGATGCATGAGGCCCGCCTCAACGACATCTTCGCCGCGATCAAGGGCTTTGACGGCAGCGTCGAAGTTGCGACCGACCCGGCGGCCAACCCGGCCCTGAAAGCCGCGATCAAGGCCGCCAAGAAGGCGATGATCCCCGACACCTACACCAACCGCGTGCTGCAATATGCGCGGCAGGGCTTCACATCGATCGAGTTCCCGACCTACGACACCGACTGGGACAGCGAGGCCTATATCTCCGTCTCCGGCCAGAACTCCAACAACTCGGTCCGCGTGACCGACGCCTTCCTCGACGCGGTCAAGCACGACAAACCCTGGGAGCTGATCCGCCGCACCGACGGCAAGGTCGCCAAGACCGTCTCGGCCCGCGATCTCTGGGACCAGATCGGCCACGCCGCCTGGGCCTGCGCCGACCCCGGCATCCAGTTCCACGACACCGTCAACGCCTGGCACACCTGCCCCGAAGACGGCGCGATCCGGGGTTCCAACCCCTGCTCGGAATACATGTTCCTCGACGACACCGCCTGCAACCTGGCGTCGATGAACCTCCTGACCTTCTACGCCAATGGCAAATTCGACGCCGAGGCCTATGTCCACGCCACAAGGCTCTGGACCGTGACTCTCGAAATCTCGGTGATGATGGCGCAATTCCCGTCGCAGGAAATCGCCCAGCTCAGCTATGACTTCCGTACCCTCGGCCTCGGCTACGCCAACATTGGCGGCCTCCTGATGAACATGGGCCTTGGCTACGACTCCGACGAAGGCCGCGCCCTCTGCGGAGCGCTCACCGCGATCATGACCGGCGTGACCTATGCCACCTCCGCCGAAATGGCCAAGGAACTCGGGCCGTTTTCGGGCTATGACCGGAACAAGCAGCACATGCTGCGTGTCATCCGCAACCACCGCGCGGCGGCGCATGGCACGGCCTATGAGGGCTTGAACGTCCCCGCCGTCGCCCTCGACCACGCGAACTGTCCCGACCAAGCCCTTGTCCAGCTTGCGAAATCCGCCTGGGACGAGGCCCTGCGCCTTGGGCAAGAACACGGCTACCGCAACGCCCAGACCACCGTGATCGCCCCCACCGGCACCATCGGCCTGGTGATGGACTGCGACACCACCGGCATCGAGCCCGACTTCGCCCTGGTCAAGTTCAAGAAACTGGCGGGCGGCGGCTACTTCAAGATCATCAACCAGTCGGTCCCCGCGGCCCTCGAAACCCTCGGCTATTCCACCTCCCAGGCCGCCGAGATCGTCGCCTATGCCGTCGGCCACGGCTCGCTCGGCCAGGCCCCTTCGATCAACCACACCGCGCTGATCGGCCACGGCTTCGGCCCCCGCGAGATCGAGAAGATCGAGGCCGCGCTCCCCTCCGCCTTCGACATCCGCTTCGTCTTCAACCAGTGGACCCTGGGCGAAGACTTCTGCAAAGGCACCCTCGGCATCCCCGCCGAGAAACTGGCCGACCCGACCTTCGACCTCCTGCGCCACCTCGGCTTCACCAAGGCCCAGATCGACGCCGCCAACGACCATGTCTGCGGCACGATGACGCTCGAAGGCGCGCCGCACCTGAAACCGGAACACCTGAACGTCTTCGACTGTGCCAACCCTTGCGGCAAGACCGGCAAGCGCTTCCTGTCGGTGGAAAGCCACATCACCATGATGGCCGCCGCGCAAAGCTTCATCTCCGGCGCGATCTCCAAGACCATCAACATGCCGAACAACGCCACCATCGCGGAAACGCTGGCGGCCTATGAGCTTTCCCACTCGCTCGGCATCAAGGCCAATGCGCTCTATCGTGACGGCTCCAAGCTCTCCCAACCCCTCGCCGCCGCCCTGATCGAGGACGACGAAGAGGCCGAGGAAGTGCTGACCAACGGCTCGACGATGGAGAAGGCGCAAGTCATCGCCGAGAAGATCGTCGAGAAGGTGATCGTCAAGGAGCTGATCTCCCGCCACCGCGAGAAACTGCCGGAACGCCGCAAGGGCTATACCCAGAAGGCCATCGTCGGCGGCCACAAGGTCTATCTCCGCACCGGGGAATATGCCGACGGCTCCCTGGGCGAGATCTTCATCGACATGCACAAGGAAGGCGCGGGCTTCCGGGCGATGATGAACAACTTCGCCATCGCGGTCTCGGTCGGCCTGCAATACGGCGTGCCGCTGGACGAATTCGTCGAAGCCTTCACCTTCACCCGGTTCGAGCCCGCCGGCATGGTCCAGGGCAACGACTCGGTGAAGAACGCGACCTCGATCCTCGACTACATCTTCCGCGAGCTGGCGATCAGCTACCTCGACCGCACCGACCTCGCCCATGTCGCCCCGAAAGGCGCGTCCTTCGACGAGCTTGGCCGCGGCGACGAGGAAGGCAAGCGCAACATCGCCGAGCCCAGCGAAAGCGCCGCCTCCAAGTCGCTGGAGGTGCTGAAGCAGATTTCCTCCACCGGCTACCTGCGCAAGCGCCTGCCGCAGGAGCTTGTGGTGCTGCAGGGCGGGCAGGGGATGACGGCCTTCGGCGGCGGCCTCGCCACCGGAACCGACAGCGCCGCACCACTGGCCGCGATGGTCTCCGAAACGCGAGTCTCCGGCTTCTCGGAAACCACCTCGACCTTCGCCCTCGGGGCCAATGACGCCCGCACCAAGGCAAAGCTGCAAGGCTACACCGGCGACAGCTGCGCCGAATGCGGCAACTACACGCTGGTGCGGAACGGCACCTGCCTGAAGTGCAACAGCTGCGGCTCGACGACGGGGTGCAGCTGAGTCACCCAGCGCCACCTGTCATCCCCGCGAAGGCGGGGAACCCTTGCAAGCGCAGAGGCCGTTCCAATGAACGGCCTTTGATCTTCACTGGGGCCAAACCTCCCCCCACTGTCATCCCCGCGAAGGCGGGGATCCATTCTTTTGAACCGCCGCTCCATGACCCAACTGGATCCCCGCCTTCGCGGGGATGACAGTCACGGCAAATAGTGAGCGTCCGCTCAATGACGATGCAAAGGCACCGGACCCATCCCCATCGTAGGGTGCGCTACAGCGCACCGTCCGCAGGTGCGCTGTAGCGCACCCTACGCCAACGACCCCCTTCTCCCCACCGCCCGCAATGCTTACCTCTGCACCAAGCGGAGGCCCCCATGCAGCACTATTCCTACCTCGACCTGGCCCCGATCCCCGAAGGCCAGACCGCCGCCCAGGCGCTCAAATCCACCGTCGACCTCGCCCAGGCCGCCGAGAAGGTCGGCTTCCACCGCTACTGGCTGGCCGAGCATCACAACATGCCCGGCATCGCCTCCGCCGCGACTCCGGTGCTGATCGGCCATGTCGCTGGTCACACCAAGACCATGCGCATCGGCGCGGGCGGGATCATGTTGCCGAACCACTCCCCCCTCGTCGTGGCCGAAGAGTTCGGCACCCTTGCCACCCTCTACCCGAACCGGATCGACCTCGGCCTCGGCCGCGCTCCCGGCACCGACATGGTCACCGCCCGGGCTCTCCGCCGCCATATGGCGCAAGAAGATACCTTCCCCCAGGACGTGCAGGAACTGATCGGCTACCTCGGCGACACCCCCAGCGCGGTGCAAGCCATCCCCGGCACCGGCACCAACGTCCCCATCTGGATCCTCGGCTCCAGCACCTTCGGCGCGCAACTGGCCGCCTACCTTGGTCTCCCCTATGCCTTCGCCTCGCATTTCGCGCCCACCCACCTGGACGAGGCGCTGGAGGTCTACCGCCGTACCTTCCGTCCCTCCGACCGCCTTGCCAAACCGCATGTCATGATCGCGATCGGTGTCTCCGCCGCCGCAACAGACGCGGAGGCAACCTACCTCCGCTCCTCCCAACTCCTCGCCTTCGCGCGCCTGCGCACCGGACGCCCCGGCCAGCTCCCGCTCCCGACCAACGACCTCAGCGACATCCCCGAGCCAATCCTCGCACAGGCGCGCTACGCGCTCTCCTGCTCCGCCGTAGGCTCTCCCGAAACCGTGCGCGAGCAACTGACCGCCCTCATCGCCCGCCACCGCCCGGACGAGGTGATGATCACCGGCATGATGCACGATCCCGCCGCCCGCGTCCGCTCCCTGGAGATCGCGGCCAGCATCCTGTCAGACCTGACCACCCCTGCCGCAGCCGCCTGAAACGCCGTGAAAACGGGCTACGGGAAAGTGTTAAGGCCACCCTAACAGAAAATCGCAAGTCATTGGAATTGCTGATTTCCCAAAGTTTGTCCACCGTGGACACTCCCACAGGATTTGACCCCGCCCCCCCCACCCGCTACCATTCTCCCATGAAGCAGACCCCCGCCCAGGCCCTCCGCGACACCGGAGTCCGTGTGACTCGCCAGCGGGAGGCGCTCCTCAAGGTCCTGACCGAAGCCCGCGATCACCCCGACGCCGCCGAACTGCACCGCCGGGCGCGGACCCTCGACGACAGCCTCTCCCTCGCCACCGTCTACCGCACCCTCTCGGTCCTCGAACGGGAAGGCGTCGTCCTCCGCCTCGCCCTCGAAAACGGCGGGGCCAGGTACGAGGTCGCCGACGCCCCCCACCACGACCACATCGTCGACCTCGACAGCGGCCAGATCACCGAGTTCCGCTCCGAGAAGATCGAACAGCTCCAGCGCGAGATCGCCGCCGAACTCGGCTACGAGATCGTCCATCACCGGATGGAGCTGTACTGCCGGAAGCGGACCTAGACGGTCCTCACCAGCCGCAGCGCATCATAGATCGCCGCGTGGGTGTTCCGCGCCTCCACGGCATCCCCGATCCGGTAGAGCTGGAAGCCGTCGACCGAAGGCTGCGCCCGCCCGTCGATCATCGCCTCGTAGTCCACCGCCCCCTTGTTCCCCGACAGCGGTTTCAGCTCGAAATAGACGTCGGCCAAGGGCAGGGTCCCCGCGTTCACCACCACCTGATCATAGACCGCCGTCTTGTCGAGCTTCATGTAGTCGGACCCGACGGTGGCTTTCAGCTGGTTCCCCTCTTTCTCCACCGCCAAAAGCCGGTAGGTGACGGTGAAGGTCACGTCCTTGTCCTGCATCGCCCGCATGTAGGGCACCAGGTTCATCGCCATCACCTCCGGCGCGAAGCTGCGGTCGCGGGTCATCACCTCGACCTTGGACCCCGCCTCGGCGATCACCTGCGCGGCTTGCAAGGCCGAGTGATCCCCCGCGTCGTCGTAGAGCAGCACATTCGCCCCCGGCTTCACATCGCCCGAGATGATGTCCCAGGACGAGACCACCAGGTCGCTGCCCCCCGACAGGATATCCGTCTGCGGCATCCCCCCGGTCGCGATCACCACCACGTCGGGGTTTTCGGCCAGCACATCCCCGGCCTCGGCCCAGGTGTTGAAGCGGAACTCCACCCCCCTGGCGGCGCACTGGGCCATGCGCCAGTCGATGATCCCGATCATCTCCGCCCGCCGCTTCGATTGTGCCGTCAAGCGGATCTGCCCGCCGGGCCGGTCGGCGACTTCGAAGACCACGACCGAATGGCCGCGCTCGGCGGCCACCCTTGCGGCCT
>NZ_JAYRPN010000029.1:0-61494 GCF_041911175.1 Tabrizicola sp. | reverse complement strand
TTGCGCGATTGCAGGAAGAGATCGACCAGCGCGTTGCCGACGAAGAACACCTTGCCGCCCCCCAGGATCGCGGGGATCAGGAACTCGCCCATCAGAAGGATGAAGACCAGCATGCAGCCGGTCGCGACCCCCGGCATCGACAGCGGCAGCGTCACCTGCAGGAAGCTGCGCCAGGGCGGGCTGCCCAGGTCGGACGAGGC
Source organism: Tabrizicola sp. (assembly GCF_041911175.1). GTDB lineage: Bacteria > Pseudomonadota > Alphaproteobacteria > Rhodobacterales > Rhodobacteraceae > Tabrizicola. Next base: position 61,294 of record NZ_JAYRPN010000029.1, on the reverse strand, counting down.
TTCGAGCAGCCGCTTATCCAGCCGTTCCAGCGCGACATAGATCGGGAAGACCATCAGCGGCAGGTAGCCGTAGACGATGCCGACCAGCACCGCGAAGGGCGTATTGATCAGGCGCGGGTTGCCAAGGCCGAGCGCGTTCAGCAGCGACGGGATGCCCTGGCCGCCAAGCAGGAAGATCCAGGCGTAGCTGCGGATCAGGATCGAGGTCCAGAACGGCACGATCACCAGCACCAGAAGCAGGGTCCGCCAGCGCGGGCTGGAGCGCAGGGCCAGGAAATAGGCGAGCGGATAGGCAATCAGCAGGCAGGCCAGGGTGCCGACCGGCGCCATGATCATCGTGTTCTTGAAGGCCGCCCCGCGCGAGCCCAGGTTGGCGAAATTGTCCAGGGTGAAGGCGGGGGCATAGCCGCCCGCCGCCCCCCTTTCGCCGAAGGAAAAGACGAAGACGACGATCAGCGGCAGGACCAGCATGCACAGGAACCACGCCCCCGCAGGGGCAAGAAGAAGCCATGTCCGCAGGTCCCGCCGCATCGTCCTACGCCGACTTGAAGCGCGCCATCAGTTCGGCGCGGTTGGGGTCGGTCAGGGTCACCGCCGCGCCGAATTCAAGCGCGTCCAGCAGCTCTTGCGCCGGGTAGAGGATCGGGTCGGCCAGAACCTCGGGCGGCATCAGCGCGTCCACCCGCTTGTCGGCGGTCGGATAGCCGTGGAACAAGGCTTCCTTGGCGTTCACCGCCGGATCGAGCAGGAAGTTGATCAGCGCATAGGCCGCATCGGGATGCGCCGCCCCCTTCGGGATGGCGTAGAAATCCGACCAAAGCTCGCCGCCCTCCTTGCCCAGGACATATTCGATCTCGGGCATGTCGCGGTTCATCTGCTTGCCGTCGCCGGTCCAGCAGATCGTCATCCAGGCATCGCCCGACCGCATCGACGGCTGATAGTCCGACGAGATGGCGAAGAGATGCGGCTTGGCATCAAGCAGCAGCTTCTCGGCGTCCGCCAGCTCCTTCGGGTCGATCGAATTGAAGGAATAGCCGAAATATTTCAGCGCATTGCCGATGGTCGTCAGCTGATAGTCATGCACCATCGTCCGGCCCGAGAAGTCGGTCATGGTCATGTCCCAGAATTCCTTCCAGGTGGTCGGCTTCGGCTTGCCGCCAAGCTGCGAGGTGTTGACGGCAAAGCCGGTGGTGCCCCAGTTCTTGGACACGGCATAGACCTTGCCGTCGATGGTTCCGGGCCCGGCAAAGCGCGGGTTGAACGACGCCGGGTCGTAGTTCGGGATCCGCGCGAGGTCCAGCGGCTCGATCAGGTCTTCGCCGACATAGGTGGTGATCGTGTAGTTGGTCGGCACGAACACGTCCCAGCCCGAGCCCCCGGCCTGAAGCTTGGCCAGCATCTCCTCGTTCGAGCCGAAGACGTTCATGTCGACGGCCGCCCCGGTGGCGGCGTTGAAGGCCTCGAAGTTCGCCGGGTCGTGGTAGTTCGGCCAGGTCGCCAGCACCACGCGGTCGCCGATGTTGCCCTGTGCCCAGGCGGCCGACCGCAGGCCGGGCATCGCCGTGCCCAGGACCGCCGTCGCCGCGCCAAGCCCGGTCACGCCCAGGAAATGCCGGCGGGTGACCGAGCCCTTCTTGTAGCGCCAAAGCTCGGCCATGAATTTTTCGCGCGAGAGGAAGTCATTCCGATCTGTCATGGTCATTCTCCCTGTTGGTCTTTTGTCGTTCAGTCGTCGGCAAGGATCAGCGCTGCCCCGTCCGGCCAGGAGGCCTGCGCCTCGTCTCCGGGATCGAAGGCGCCTGCGGCGGCCTCGGCCTGGCGCGAGGCCAAGACCAGGAATTCGCCAAGCCCGGCGTTGCGGACCAGGTATTCCGTGTGTTCGCCCAGGAAGATCCGGTTCACCACCGTCACCGGGATTCCGCCGCCCGGCCCCGCGCGGTTCAGGGCGATCTGTTCGGGACGCAGGCTGGCGGTGGCGGCGGCCCCCACGGCCAGCGCGGCAGAGGCCTGCCCGGCAATCTGCAGCCCGCCCGCCACCGCAAGATCGGTGCGGCCCGGCGACGCCGCCGTCACCCGACCGGGGAAGAAGTTGGATTTCCCCACGAAATCCGCCACATAGCGGTTCGCGGGCTGGTCATACAGCGCGCGCGGGCCGCCGATCTGGACAATCCGCCCGCTGCGCATCAGGCAGATGCGGTCCGACATCGACAGCGCTTCTTCCTGGTCATGCGTCACCAGGATGAAGGTGATCCCAAGGCTGCGCTGCAGGGTCTGCAGCTCGATCTGCATGTCGCGGCGCAGTTTCTTGTCCAGCGCGGCCATCGGCTCGTCCAGCAGCAGAAGCTTCGGCTGGTTCACGATGGCGCGCGCCAGCGCGACCCGCTGCTGTTGTCCGCCCGACATCTCCCAGATTCGCCGCGCCCCCAGCCCCGGCAGCCGGACCGTCTCCAGCGCCTGGTCGACGGCACGGTCGATCTCGGCCCTGGGCGGGCGGGGGCGGCGCTGGCGCAGGCCGTAGGCGATGTTCTGCGCCACGGTCAGATGCGGAAACAGCGCGTAGTGCTGGAACACCATGTTCACCGGACGGCGATGCGGTGGAACGTCGTTCACCCGCAGCCCGTCCAGCAGCACGTCACCCGCAGTCGGGCTTTCGAACCCCGCCAGCAGCCGCAGCGCGGTGGTCTTGCCGCAGCCCGAGGGCCCGAGGAACGACAGGAATTCGCCGCGGCGGATCGACAGGTTCAACCCCTCGACCGCGACCACCGAGCCATAGTGCTTGCTGGCGTCGCGCAGTTCCGCGATCGGGGCGTCTGCGGCCGGGGCTTCGGGTTTCGGATTGCTTTCCATCACACAGCATATATGCCTTGCATCATGGGTTAGCGTAGGAATGCTGCCGTTCAATGTATATATCTCAAATAGCATATCATCGGGATGAGGCGCGGCAGGATGGATAGGTCAACGGTCATGGCGCGGATCGGCGCCGTGGTCGCGGCCATCGGGTCGGACGGCCTTGCCCCGGCCCTTGCCCAGCTTCTGCAAGCTGTCGCGCCCTATACCTTCACCGTGGTCTTCGGCTATTGCGGCGCTGCCCGGCCGCTGGATCTCTACGACGATTTCCCGGCCTCGAAACGACGGGTCTTCGTGACCGACTATCAGGAGGGGCCCTATCTTCTGGACCCGTTCTACCTGGCGGCCACCGGCACGCTGAACGCGGGGCTGTACCGCATCCGCGACCTTGCGCCCGACCGCTTCTATCAGGGTGAATACTTCCGAAACTACTACATCCAGACCGGCCTGGCCGAGGAGATCGGCTTCTTCGTCGACATTCCCGGCGGCGCGACCGTCGTGCTGTCGCTCATGCGGGACGAAAGAACTTTCTCGGCCCGCGACTTCAAGGCCCTGGACGAGGTTCGCCCGGTGGTCGAGGCCGCGATCCGCAAGCATTGGACCGACCTGCCGTCCCGGTTCGACCGGCCGTCGGGCGTTCGGCACGGCCCCGGGATCGAGACCCGGATCGAGCGGTCCTTCCACAGTTTCGGCGACGGACTCCTGACCGCCCGCGAACGCCAGATCGTCGAGCACACGCTGAAAGGCCATTCCGCCGAGGCGGTCGGCCGCATCCTCGGCATCTCGCCGGGGACCGTCCGCATCCATCGCCGCAACATCTATGCCAAGCTGCGGATCAGCTCGCAGGGAGAGCTGTTCTCGCGCTTCATCCAGACTTTGGGAGGGGTGTAGGGAGCTTGGAGGCGGGTACCGGAATCGAACCGGTCTTCACGGATTTGCAATCCGCTGCGTAACCTCTCCGCCAACCCGCCGCGAAGGTGGGGGAGGGATAGCGGAAGCAGCGGGCGGCTGCAAGGGCTTCGTCCGGCCCGCAGGGTTGACTTGCGCCGGGGGGCCGCTGATTGTCCGCCAACCGGGCCGGGGCGCCTGGGGCAGGGGCGCAGGCGTGCAGAAGATCCTCATCACCGGAAGCGCCGGGTTCATCGGTTTCCACCTTGCCCGGCATCTGCTGGCGGCGGGGCACCGGGTGCATGGCTTTGACGGGATGACGCCCTACTACGACGTCGCACTGAAGCGCCAGCGCCATGCGATCCTGCTGCAGACCCCCGGCTTTTCCGCGACCGAGGCGATGCTGGAGGACATGGCGACCCTGACCCGCGTGGCGGAAGATTTCGCGCCCGACGTGATCCTTCACCTCGCGGCGCAGGCGGGGGTGCGCTACAGCCTGGAAAACCCGCGCAGCTATGTCGAGACGAACGTCACCGGCAGTTTCAACGTGCTGGAACTGGCGAAGGCGCTGCAGGTGACGCATCTCCTCATCGCCTCGACCTCGTCGGTCTATGGCGCGAACCCCGAGATGCCCTTCCATGAAACCGACCGCACCGACCACCCGCTGACCGTCTATGCCGCGACCAAGAAGGCGGTCGAGGGGCTGGCGCATTCCTATGCCCATCTCTGGGGCCTGCCCATCACGCTCTTCCGCTTCTTCACCGTCTACGGCGCCTGGGGCCGCCCCGACCTCGCCTATTTCAAGTTCGCCAAGGCGATCCTGCAGGGCGAGCCGATCGACGTCTACAACCACGGCGACCTCTGGCGCGACTTCACCGCGGTCGAGGACCTGGTCGAGGGCGTCAGCCGCCTGATCCCGCTTGCGCCGCCGCTGCCTGGCAACCGCGGCACCCCGGTCGAGGGCGACAGCCTCAGCCCCGTCGCCCCCTGGCGGGTGGTGAACGTCGGCAATTCCGGCAAGGTCCACCTGATGGACTTCATCCGCACGCTGGAAATCCTTCTTGGCCGGAAGGCGACGCTCAACTTCCTGCCGATGCAGCCCGGCGACGTGCCCGCGACCTGGGCCGACTGTTCGCTGCTGCACCGTCTCACCGGGTTCCGGCCGCAGACCGACCTCGCCACCGGCCTTGGCCGCTTCGTCGACTGGTACCGCGACCACTACCGCGCCTGACTGGCCCTATCGGCGGCGCTACTCTGGTCCTAAGCCCGACGCGCCCGATCTCCGATACTGCCGCGCAAAACGCCATCGAAAGGAACAGGCCAATGGAAGGCATCAGCGGAATGAACGACATGAGCCGCGTGGTCGAGGCCGACCGCGCCCATGTCTGGCACCATCTCGTCCAGCACAAGCAGTTCGAGACCGTCGATCCCCGCGTCATCGTCGAAGGCAAGGGCATGCGGGTCTGGGATGCCCGTGGCAAGGAATACATCGACGCGGTCTCCGGCGCGGTCTGGACGGTGAACGTCGGCTACGGCCGGGAAAGCATCGCCAACGCGGTGCGCGACCAGCTGGTCAAGATGAACTATTTCGCCGGCGTCGGCGGCTCGATCCCCGGCGCGCTCTTTGCCGAGAAGCTGATCTCGAAGATGCCGGGGCTGAGCCGGGTCTACTATTCCAACTCGGGGTCGGAAGCGAACGAGAAGGTCTACAAGATGGTGCGCCAGATCGCGCATCGGCACCACGGCGGCAAGAAGTGGAAGATCCTGTACCGCGAGCGGGACTATCACGGCACCACCATCGGCGCGCTGGCGACCTCGGGTCAGGCCGAACGCGCCGTGCAATACGGGCCCTACCCGGACGGCTTCGTCATGGTCCCGCACTGCCTGGAATACCGCAAGCAGTGGGACGTGGAGAACTACGGCCAGCGGGCGGCGGATGCCATCGAGGAAGTGATCCTGCGCGAAGGCCCCGATACCGTGGGCGCCATCGTGCTTGAACCCGTGACCGCAGGCGGCGGCGTGATCGTCCCTCCGAAAGGGTACTGGGAGCGGGTGCAGGAAATCTGCAAGAAATACAACATCCTGCTGCACATCGACGAAGTGGTCTGCGGTGTCGGCCGCACGGGTGTCTGGTTCGGCTACCAGAACTACGGCATCAAGCCCGACTTCGTGACGATGGCCAAGGGCGTGGCCTCGGGCTATGCCGCGATCTCCTGCACCGTGACCACGGAGGCGGTGTTCCAGATGTTCAAGGACGATGCCGGCGATCCGCTGAGCTATTTCCGCGACATCTCGACCTTCGGCGGCTGCGCCTCCGGCCCGGCGGCCGCGCTGGAGAACATGCGGATCATCGAGGACGAGGGGCTTCTGGACAACACGCTGCGCATGGGGGAACGCACCCTCGCCAACCTCAACGCACTGATGGAGAAGCACAAGGTCATCGGCGACGTGCGCGGCGCGGGCCTCTTCTGCGGCGCGGAACTGGTGGCCGACCGCAAGACCAAGGAGCCGATGGACGAGAAGAAGGTCGCCGCCGTGGTCGCCGACTGCAATGCGCAGGGCGTGATCATCGGCATGACCAACCGCTCGGTGCCGGGGCTGAACAACACGCTGTGCCTGTCGCCCGCGCTGATCGCCACGGCGGACGACATCGACGCGATCACCGGCGCGATCGACAAGGCGCTGACCAAGGTGTTTGGCTGAACCATTGCCCTTCAAGGGCAGGAAGGGTGTCCCGCGAGGGGCACCCTTTTGCTTTTGCGCTTAATGCGTCAGCGACTTCGAGAACAGGTTCACCACCAGAACCCCGGCGATGATCAGCCCCAGGCCGATCAGCGCAGGCGTGTCGAGGCTCTGGCGAAACCAGATCCAGGCGACCGAGCTGATCAGCACGATCCCCATCCCCGACCAGATCGCATAGACGATCCCGGTTGGCATGACCCTGAGGGGAAAGGTCAACAGCCAGAAGGCGATGGCATAGCCCGCCACCGTGATGACGGCAGGCCAGAGCCGTGTGAAGCTGGCCGACCGCGACAGCGCCGTTGTGGCGATCACCTCGGCCAGGATGGCAAGGCCAAGGATGGCATAGGTCTTGGTCACGGGTCCGGTCCCTTCCACTCGCGTCGTGGCGCTGCGGAGGGCAGCCTAGCAGCGGCGCGGCCCGGACAAGGCGCGGTTCCCGGCACCGGGGCCTCCGATTGCGTCATGCCTCAACGGGCGACTTCGGCCATGCCCGGTCGATTCGCCCTGCATGGTTAACGCCCCACCCCCCATACGCGCGTATGGCCGCTTTCCATACGGTTTCCAGACGGGTTCCACATGACCCCAAAGGCCCCGAACCCCGCCATTGCTCCAGCGTTCCCAACCCCTTAATCTGGACTCATGGCCAGCATCCCCGTCGAAGCCCTCTACCTGACCCCTGGTGCCAGCGGATCGCTGCAACAGCAGATCCGGGCGATGGTGACGCAAGGCATCCTCGCGGGCCGCTTTCGCCCTGGCAGCCGGATGCCATCCTCCCGGGGCCTTGCCGAACATCTCGGCGTCAGCCGGATCACCGTGACGCTGGCCTATGCCGACCTCGTTTCGTCGGATTACCTCACCTCTGCCGGGCGCTCGGGCTATTTCGTTTCGGACACCGCGCCGCTGGCCCCCGAATTCCCGCAAGCCGAACCCCGCGCCGACGCGATCGATTTCAAGGGCCTGACCCAGGGCCGCTTCACGCGCGTCCCCAAGGTCGACCGCCCCGAGGACTGGGACCGCTACCCCTGGCCCTTCATCTATGGCCAGGCCGACCCGACGCTCTTCGACCACCAGAACTGGCGGCAATGTGCCCTGCGCGCGCTGGGAAAGCGCGACTTCGCCGCCCTGACCTCCGACTATTACGAACGCGACGACCCGCTGCTGGTGCAGGAACTGCTCCGCACCATCCTGCCAAGACGAGGCATCGCCGCGCGGGAGGACGAGGTCCTTCTGACGCTCGGCGCGCAGAACGCGCTCTGGATCGCCGCCAACGCGCTCCTTGGCCCCGGTCGTAGCGCCACTGTCGAGAATCCCGGCTACCCGGCCTGGCGCGCCATCGTCGCGGCAACCGGCGCCACCGCCGTTCCGGTGGATGTCGACGCACAGGGTTTGCCCGTGCAAGGCCTTGAAGCGGATGTGGTTTTCACCACCCCATCACACCAGTGCCCGACCAACGCCACCATGCCGGTGGAAAGGCGCGTGGCGCTTCTGGAGGCCGCCGAAGCGAAAGGCTTCGTCATCGTCGAGGACGACTACGAATTCGAGATGTCCTTCCTGAAACCCGTCGCCCCCGCGCTGAAGTCGCTCGACCGGGGGGGCAGGGTGATCTACGCCGGAAGCTTCTCGAAATCGGTCTTCCCCGGCCTGCGTCTTGGCTATCTCGTCGGCCCCCCCGGCTTCATCGCCGAGGCGCGGGCCCTGCGCGGCTTGATGCTGAAGCACCCGCCCGGCCACATCCAGCGGACGATGGCTTACTTCCTTGGCCTCGGCCATTACGACGCTCTCGTCAACCGGATGAAGAACGCCTACCGCCGCCGCCGTCAGCTGATGGCCGAGGCGCTGGCGGCGGAAGGGCTGGAAATCGCGGGGCAGGGCGGCTTCGGCGGCTCGTCCTTCTGGATGCGTGCGCCGGAGGGCGTGGATACCGAGGCGCTGGCGCTCCGGCTCCGCGCCGACGGCGTGCTGATCGAACCCGGCCGCGCCTTCTTCGCCGGGGACGGCCCCCGGAACTACTATCGCCTCGCCTATTCCTCCATCGCGCCGCAGCGCGTTGCGGAGGGCGTGGCGCGGATCGCCAGGGCACTGGCCCTACCGGGCTGATGAAACTGGCCCTAAGCTGGTGTTGGGCGTGGCGATAGGGTGCGCTGGACTGGCCCTATCGGGCCGCATGGGACATGGAGACACGCGATGAAGATGACGACCGAGGAAGCCTTCGTTAAGGTCCTTCAGCTACACGGCATCGAACATGCCTTCGGCATCATCGGCAGCGCCTTCATGCCGATCTCGGACCTGTTCCCCAAGGCCGGGATCCATTTCTGGGACTGCGCCCATGAAGGCTCGGGCGGGATGATGGCGGACGGATTCACCCGCGCTTCGGGGAAGATGTCGATGATGATTGCCCAGAATGGGCCAGGGATCACCAACTTCGTGACGGCGGTGAAGACAGCCTATTGGAATCACACGCCTTTGCTGCTGGTCACGCCGCAGGCCGCCAACAAGACCATCGGCATGGGCGGTTTCCAGGAAGTCGAGCAGATGGCGCTCTTCAAGGACATGGTCTGCTATCAGGAAGAGGTCCGCGACCCCTCGCGCGTGGCCGAGGTCCTGAACCGGGTCATCCTGCAGGCCAAGCGCCAGTCGGCCCCGGCGCAGATCAACATGCCGCGCGACTACTTCACGCAAGTCATCGACGTGGCGATGCCCGCCGTGGTGGAGTTCGAGCGGCCCTCGGGTGGCGAGGAGGCGCTGGCGCAGGCGGCACAGCTTCTGTCCACCGCGAAGTTCCCGGTGATCCTGAACGGCGCGGGCGTGGTGATCGGCGGCGCAATCCCGGCCTCGATGGCGCTGGCCGAACGCCTCAGCGCGCCGGTCTGCGTCGGCTACCAGCACAACGACGCCTTCCCCGGCTCGCATCCGCTGTTCGCGGGTCCGCTGGGCTACAACGGGTCCAAGGCGGGGATGGAACTGATCCGGGAGGCCGACGTGGTGCTGGCGCTTGGCACGCGGCTCAACCCGTTCTCGACCCTGCCGGGCTATGGCCTCGACTACTGGCCGAAAGAGGCGAAGATCATCCAGGTCGATATCAACCCGAACCGGATCGGCCTGACCAAGCCGGTGACAGTGGGGATCGTCGGCGATGCGAGGAAGGTGGCGGAAGGCATCCTCGCGCGTCTGTCGAAGACCGCAGGCGATGCCGGGCGGGCGGACCGCAAGGCCATGATCGCGCAGAAGAAATCCGCCTGGGCGCAGGCGCTGTCCGGCATGGACCACGAACAGGACGATCCCGGCACGACCTGGAACGAACGCGCCCGCAAAGCCAAGCCGGAGTGGATGAGCCCCCGGATGGCCTGGCGCGCGATCCAGGCCGCGCTGCCGAAAGAGGCGATCATTTCCAGTGACATCGGCAACAACTGCGCCATCGGCAACGCCTATCCGTCCTTCGAGGCGGGGCGCAAGTACCTGGCACCGGGGCTTTTCGGCCCCTGCGGCTATGGGTTGCCGTCGATCATCGGCGCCAAGATCGGCTGCCCGGACACGCCGGTCGTCGGCTTCTCGGGCGACGGCGCCTTCGGCATCGCGGTGACGGAACTGACCGCCATCGGCCGCAAGGAATGGCCCGCGATCACGATGGTCGTCTTCCGCAACTACCAGTGGGGGGCCGAGAAGCGGAACTCGACGCTCTGGTATGACGACAACTTCGTCGGCACGGAACTCGACACCGATGTGTCCTACGCCGGGATCGCCAAGGCCTGCGGCTTGCAGGGCGTGCAGGCGCGGACGATGGAGGAGCTGACGGCAGCGCTGCACAAGGCCATCGCGGACCAGGCGGCGGGCAAGACCACGCTGATCGAGGCGCTGATCAACCAGGAACTGGGCGAGCCCTTCCGCCGCGACGCGATGAAAAAGCCGGTCGAGGTGGCGGGGATCTCGAAGGCCGACATGCGGCCGCAGGTGGCGGGATGAGCGGGTCTAAAATTTTTCGGCGAAAAATTTTAGACTGGACACGTCATGCCCTATGACCTTGGCCCCGGCGCGCTGGCCTGGCTGGCGGTGGCCTGCCTGGTGGCAGGCTTCGTCCGGGGCTATTCGGGTTTCGGCTTCTCGGCCCTGCTGATCGCGGCCTCCAGCCTTGTCACCAATCCTCTGAACTTCGTTGCCGTTGTTGTCATTCTGGAAACGACGATGTCGCTCCAGGCGGCCAAGGGCGCCGGGCCGAACGTGGACTGGAAACGGGTCGTCTGGCTGCTTGGCGGTGCGGCGCTCGGTTTGCCGCTGGGGCTTTGGGTTCTCACCGGGGTCAGCGAGAATACCGCGAGGGCGGTGATTTCGGGCTATGTGCTGGTCATGTGCATGGTGCTGCTGGCCGGGTGGCGCCTGTCGTCCGAGGTCAGGGGCGGCCCGCCGAACGGGGTGGCCGGGGTGATCTCCGGCCTTGCCAACGCACCGGGGATGGGGGGGCTGCCGCTGGCGGCCTTCTTCGCCGCGCAGCCGATGCCGGCGGCGGTGTTCCGGGCCACGCTGATCGCCTATTTCCCTCTGCTCGACCTCTACTCCGCGCCGCTCTACTGGCTGGCGGGGCTGGTCACATGGGACACGCTCTGGGCCGCGCTGCTGGCCCTGCCGGTCACGCTGTTTGCCAACTGGCTGGGCGGGCGACACTTCTTCGGCACCGATCCGCAGGATTTCCGCCGCTTCGCCATCATCCTTCTGGCCGGGTTGGCGGCGCTGGGTCTGGGCAAGGCGCTCATCTGATGTGGCTGATCGTGAACGCCGGTTCATCTTCGCTGAAGCTGAAGGTCTTCGATGGCGAACGGGAGGTCGCGAAAGCCTTTGTCGCCGAGATCGGGCCGGATGGGCACCGCGCGGCGATGCGCGACGGACTGGCGCAGGCGGGCGTCCCCTTGCACCGCTTGACCGCCGCTGCGCATCGGGTGGTGCATGGCGGGGCAAGCCTGACCGCCACTTGCCGGGTGACGCCCGAGGTCCTGCACCAGATCGAGGCCTGCGTCCCGCTGGCGCCGCTGCACAATCCGGGGAATCTGGTGGGTATCCAGTCGGTTGCGGCGCTGGCGCCCGACCTTCCGCAATATGCGTCGTTCGACACGGCGTTTCACGCAACCAACCCCGAGGTCGCCACGACCTATGCGCTGCCCCCTGCGGAGCGCGCCCTCGGCCTCCGCCGCTACGGCTTTCACGGCATCAGCTTCGCGGCGCTCGTGCGGATCCTGCGCCAGCGTGGCCCGTTTCCCGAACGGCTCTTGGCCTGTCATCTGGGCAACGGCTGCTCGCTGGCGGCGATAGTGAACGGGCATTCGGTTGCGACCACGATGGGCTATTCGCCGCTGGACGGTCTCACGATGGGCACCCGGACCGGCGCCATCGACGGCAATGCGGTGCTGCGGCTGGCCGCGCTGCATGGGGTGGAGGCGGCGGGGCGCATCCTGAACCGGCAGAGCGGTCTGCTCGGCCTCGGCGGGGCCAGCGACATGCGTGCGTTGCATGCGGCGGGGACCCCCGAGGCGCGCTTTGCGCTGGACCATTTCGCCTATTGGGCCCTGCGTCATGCCGGGTCGATGGTGGCCGCGATGGGGGGACTTGATGCGGTGGTCTTCACCGGCGGCATCGGCGAGAACGATGCCTGGATGCGGAAGGAAATCCTGTCGGGTCTTGGCTATCTGGGAGTATCTCCCGACCTTTCCGCCAATGCCCGGAACGAAACCGTGCTGCACTCCCCGACATCGCGTGTCGTTATCCTTGTTGTGCCCGCCGACGAGGAACGCCAGATTGCGCTGGAGGCGCAGGGCCTGATGGCCGGGGAGGGCGTGTGAACCAGCCAAGGGTGGAGACGCAGCGCGAGGTTTCGGACGAGGTCCGACAGACCACCTGCTACATGTGCGCCTGCCGCTGCGGGATCAACGTGCATCTGAAGTCGGGCAAGGTCGCCTATATCGAGGGCAACCGCGACCATCCGATCAACAAGGGCGTCCTCTGCGCCAAGGGCGCCTCGGGGATCATGCAGGTCACGGCGCCCTCGCGCCTGAAAGCGCCGTTGCGGAGGGTCGGGCCGCGGGGGTCGGGGGCCTTCGAGGAGATCAGCTGGGAAGAGGCGCTGTCGACGGCGGTGTCATGGCTGAAACCCCTGCGCGAGACGGCGCCGGAGAAGCTCGCGTTCTTCACCGGGCGCGATCAGTCGCAGTCCCTCACCGGCTGGTGGGCGCAGAATTTCGGCACGCCGAACTATGCCGCGCATGGCGGGTTCTGTTCGGTCAACATGGCGGCGGGCGGCATCTACACCATCGGCGGGGCCTTCTGGGAATTCGGTCAGCCGGACTGGGACCGGACGAAGCTCTTCGTGATGTTCGGCGTGGCCGAGGATCATGACTCGAACCCGATCAAGATCGGCATCGGCAAGCTGAAGGCACGCGGCGCGCGGGTGATCAGCGTCAACCCGGTCAGGACCGGCTATTCGGCGGTGGCCGACGACTGGATCGGGATCACGCCGGGGACGGATGGCTTGCTGATCCTGTCGCTGATCCATTGCCTGCTGGAGGCGGGGAAGATCGACCTCGACTACCTCGCGCAATGGACGAACGCGCCGCTTCTCCTCAACGAAGCGGAAGGTCCGGAGAAGGGCCTTTTCGTCCGCAACGCCGAAAGCCAGCCTTTCGTGATCGACCGCCGCACCGGGCATCCCGCGCCCTGGGATGGCAAGGGGGTGCAGCCCGACCTCGGGGCCGAATGGCAGGGGCACCGGACGGTGTTCCGCCACATGGTCGAGGAATACTTGAAGCCCGACCATGCACCGGAAGCGGTGGCCGCGCGCTGCGGGGTGACGGCGGAGCGCATCCGGCAACTCGCGGCGGAACTGGCGTCGGTCGCCTTCGACCAGGCGATCACTCTCGACCGCCCCTGGACGGATTTCCGCGGCAACGAACACCTGAACATGCCCGGCCGCCCGGTCAGCTTCCACGCCATGCGGGGCATCTCGGCGCATTCTAATGGCTTCCAGACCGCCCGCGCCCTGCACCTGCTGCAAATCCTGCTCGGCAGTCTGGAAACCCCCGGCGGCTACCGGCTGAAACCGCCTTACCCGAAGCCCATCGAAGCGCATCCGACGCCGCATTTCGTGACCACCCCGGGCAAGCCGCTGACCGGCCCGCATCTGGGCTATGTCCGCTCGCCCGACGACCTCTGCCTGCTGCCCGATGGCAGTCCCGCCCGGATCGACAAGGGGTTTTCCTGGGAAAACCCGTTCTCGGCCCATGGGTTGATGCACATGGTGATCCCGAACGCCCATGCGGGCGACCCCTACCGGATCGACACGCTCTTCCTCTACATGGCCAACATGTCGTGGAATTCCTCGATGAACTCCGCCCGCGTGATGGAGATGCTGACCGAGACCGGCGAGGATGGGGGCTATCTGATCCCCCGGATCATCTATTCCGACGCCTATGCCTCCGAGATGGTGGCCTATGCCGACCTCATCCTGCCCGACACGACCTATCTGGAACGCCACGACTGCATCAGCCTCCTCGACCGCCCGATCTCCGAACCCGACGCGGCGGGGGATGCGATCCGCTGGCCGGTGCTGGAGCCCGACCGCGAGGTGCGCTGCTTCCAGTCGGTGCTCCTCGACCTCGGCGCAAGGCTGGGACTGCCGGGGATGGTGAACGAGGACGGCACGGCGAAATACGCGGATTACGCCGACTACATCGTCAACCACCAGCGCCGTCCGGGCGTCGGCCCGCTGATGGGCTTCCGGGGCAATGGCGAGGCGACCGGGCGGGGCGCGCCGAACCCCGACCAGATGCAGCGCTACATCGCGAACGGCGCCTTCTGCCAGGCGCATGTGCCGGAGAAGGCGGCCTTCTACAAACCCTGGAACGCGGCCTACCAGGACTGGGCGGTGAAGCTGGGTCTTTTCGAGACACCGCAGCCCTATCTCTTCAGCCTCTGGTCCGAGCCGATGCGCCGGTTCCAGCTGGCCGCGGAAGGCTTCGGCCCGCGTCAGCCGCCGGACCATCTGCGCGAGCGGCTCAAAGAGGCGATGCACCCGCTGCCGGTCTGGTACGCGCCCTATGGCGACGAGGATGCGGCCTTTGGCTACCCGGTCCACGCCCTGACCCAGCGCCCGATGGATATGTACCACAGCTGGGGCAGCCAGAACGCCTGGCTCCGGCAGATCAAGGGGCGGAACTACCTGTATCTGCCGACGAAGATCTGGGAGGCACAGGGATTCCAGCCCGGTGACTGGGCAAGGGTGTCCTCGCGGGCCGGGACCATCGTCGTTCCGGTCGCCCACATGGCCGCGCTGAACGATAACACCGTCTGGACCTGGAACGCCATCGGCAAGCGCAAGGGGGCCTGGGCCTTGTCGCCGGATGCGCCCGAGGCCACGACCGGCTTCCTGCTGAACCACCTGATCTCCGAGCTTCTGCCGGAGAAGGGGGGGCGGCTCTCGAACTCCGATCCCGTCACCGGCCAGGCCGCCTGGTTCGACCAGCGCGTCCGGGTGGAGCGGGTGGCGGCGGCTGATCATCCGAGGGGGACGGCAGAGCCCGGCTTCCCCGAACTCCCCGACCCGCCACGCGCCGGTGGGGGCCGCCAAAATTCTTCGAAGAACTTTGCCAAGAATTTTCGAAAATTCTTGGGCCTGGCGGAGGCGGAGCGATGACCGCGCTCCCGAACGCCACCGGAAAGCGCCTCGGACTGGTGATCGACCTCGACACCTGCGTCGGCTGCCAGGCCTGCGTCACCGCCTGCAAGGGCTGGAACGACGCCGGGATCGGGCTTTCCGACCAGGACCCCTACGGCGCCAACCCTTCCGGCACCTTCCTGAACCGCGTGCATTCCTACCAGGTCGCGGTCCCCGATGGCCCGGCGCAGGTGGTGACCTTCCCCCGCTCCTGCCTGCATTGCGAGAACGCGCCCTGCGTCATCGTCTGCCCGACCGGGGCCAGCTACAAGCGGGCCGAGGACGGGATCGTGCTGGTGAACGAGGACGCCTGCATCGGCTGCGGCCTCTGCGCCTGGGCCTGCCCCTATGGCGCGCGCGAGATGGATGCGGCCCAAGGGGTGATGAAGAAATGCACGCTCTGCGTCGACCGCATCTACAACGACAATCTGCCGGAAGAAGACCGCGAACCGGCCTGCGTGCGGACCTGCCCGACCAACGCGCGGCACTTCGGGGATTTCGCGGACCCGGCGAGCCATGTGTCGAAGCTGGTGGCCGAGCGCGGTGGCTATGACCTGATGCCGGGCATGGGGACCGGGCCCACCAACAAATATCTGCCGCCGCGCAAGAAGGGGGCGGGTGCGGCCAGCCCGCTCGAACCGTTGCTGGACCTGAAGGTCACCGGGATCGCCGGCTGGCTCGACCGGATGCTGGGGAAGATCTGAATGCATCCCGCACCTTCGGTCATCCTCTTCTCCACGCTCTCGGGGCTGGGCTTCGGCTTCCTCGCCTTTCTCGGCTGGGGCGCGCTGATGCCCTCGGGCTGGGCGGCGTTCTTCCTCTGGGGCCTCGGCTACGGGCTGGCGGTCGCCGGGCTGATGGCCTCGACCTTCCACCTCGGCAATCCGAAGAACGCGCTGAAGGCCTTCACCCAGTGGCGCACCAGCTGGCTTTCGCGTGAGGCCTGGGCTTCGGTGGTCACGCTGCTGCTGCTCGCCCCCGTGGCGCTGTCGGGCATCCTTGGCCTCGGGCTGCCGCAGCTGGTGGGCCAGATCGGCGGCCTGCTGGCGCTGGGAACGGTCTTCACCACGGCGATGATCTATACCCAGATCAAGGCCGTGCCGCGCTGGCACCATTGGCTGACGCCGGTGATGTTCCTGAGCTTCGCGGTGGCGGGGGGCGCCACGCTGTCCGGCCAGCCCTGGGCGCCGCTTGCGCTGCTGGCGGTGGGGGTGGTGCTGCTGGCGGTCTGGCATGTCGGCGACGGGGCTTTCGCGAAGGCCGGGCAGACGCTGGGCACGGCGACGGGGCTGGACCGGCTGGGCCTGCCCTCGGTGCTGGACCCGGCGCATACGGCGGGGAACTACCTGAAACGCGAGATGATCTTCGTGGTGGGCCGGAAACATGCGGCCAAGCTGCGCAAGATCGCGCTGGTCCTCGCCTCCGTGCTTCCGGCGGTGATCCTTCTCCTGCCCCCCGGCCCTTGGGGAATCGCGCTGGCGGCGGCGGTGCATCTGGCGGGGGCACTCGCCGCGCGCTGGCTGTTCTTCGCCGAAGCCGAGCATGTCGTGGGGCTTTACTACGGCGCGCGGGGATGATCCTTTCACGCCCATGAGCGCCTTCAAGACCTATGACATCCGCGGTCGTCTCGGGACGGACCTGACCGAAGCCATCGCCCATCGCATTGCCCGGGCCTTCGCCACGGTGACGGGCGCCGATGCCGTGGTGCTGGCGCGCGACTGCCGCGAAAGCTCACCCGCCTTGGCCGATGCGGTCGCGGCGGGGTTGGTCGCGTCGGGGGTGCGGGTGCTGGACCTCGGGATGGCCGGGACCGAGGAGATGTATTTCGCCACGGCGCATCTCGGGGCGGGCGGCGGGATCTGCGTGACCGCCTCGCACAATCCGCGCGAATACAACGGCATGAAGCTGGTGGGCCGGGGCGCGGTGCCGCTGCCGGATGCGGATTTCGCAAGGATCAGGGCGCAGGCCGAAGGCAATGAGGACTTGCCCGTGGCCCCCGGCGGGTCGCGGGAGGATCGCTCCGGCGTCCGCGCGGACTATGTGGCGCATGTCGCGGGGCTGGTGGGGCAGGGGATCGGGCCGCTGCGGCTGGTCGTGAACGCCGGAAACGGCGCGGCGGGCCCGGCGCTGGACGCGCTGGCCGAGGGGCTGGCGGCGCGCGGTGCCAAGCTCGACCTGGTCAGGATGCACCACGACCCGGATGGCAGTTTCCCGAACGGCATTCCGAACCCCCTCCTGCCCGAAAACCGCCCGGCGACGGCGGCGGCGGTCCGGGCGGCGGGGGCGGATTTCGGGGTGGCCTTCGACGGCGACTTTGACCGCTGCTTCCTCTTCGACGGCGCGGGCGGCTTCGTCGACGGCGAACACGTGGTGGCTTTGCTCGCTTCGGCCCATCTGGCGCAGGAATCCGGTGCGACGATCATCCACGACCCGCGCGTGATCTGGGCGGTGCAGGATGCGGTCGCCAAGGGCGGGGGAAGGTCGGTCCTCGCCCCCACCGGCCATGTCTTCCTGAAGGCCGCCATGCGTCGCGAGGGTGCGGTCTATGGCGGCGAGATGAGCGCACATCACTATTTTCGCGGCTTCATGGCCTGCGATTCCGGGATGATCCCCTGGCTGATGGTGGCCCGCCTAGCCTCGCAGTCCGGGAGAAGCCTGACCGAGATGGTCGGCGCGATGCGGCGTGACTTCCCCTCCTCGGGCGAGATCAACTTCCGCGTGACGGACCTGCCCTTGGTGGTGAAACGGGTCGAAACCGATTTGGCACCGGACGCGCGCTCGACGGACCGGACCGATGGCCTGAGCCTGGATTTCGGCGACTGGCGGATGAACCTGCGCGCCTCGAACACCGAGCCGCTGCTGCGGCTGAACGTCGAGGCGCGGGGGGACGCGGGCCTTGTGACCGAAGGCGTGGCCCGCGTGACGGCGCTGATCGAGGGCTGATCTCAGGCCGAAAGCGCGGCGGTAGCGGGCTTGCGGATCATCGGCCAGCCGCGGCGGAAGACCGGGATGGCGGGCATGTCGTCGGCGAGCCGCTGCAGGCGGGTTTCGCGTTGTTGCAAGCGGGCGATCTCGGCCCGGATATCGGCAAGCTCGTCGGCGAGGGAAAGGTGGGAAGCGGCCATCTGGTCCTCCTTTGTTCTGCAAGGTCAGCATCGACTCGAAGTCTGAAGACTTGGTGAAGGGGCAGACCGACATCGGATTGTTTCTGGCGCGGTGGCTTGTTTCGCTGCGGTTCTCGCGGCATTTTCGGGACAGGTATTTGAAAGCAGGACCCATGTGGGATTTCAGCATTGCCAGGGCCTTGGGCCTGATGATCCGCACCGCGCCCTTCCTCATCTTCCGCGCGCTGGTCTATTTCGGAATAGCCGCCGCGCTGGTCATCACCACCGGGGCAGGGGCCGGGGCGGGCTATGGCATCGGGCTTCTGAGTGACGAGGAGTTCCGCGCCTCCAGCACGATATGGGGCGGGGTGGCGGGTTTTTCTCTGGCGGCGGGGGTGATCTTCTTCCTGCGCGACTACCTGCTTTACATCGTCAAGGCTGGGCAGATCGCGGTGATGGTGGAATACCTCGACGGCCGCCCGTTGCCCTATGGTCAGGGCCAGATCGCCTATGCCCGGTCGGTGGTGACGGAACGCTTCGGCCAGGCCTCGGCGCTTTTCGCGCTGGACCGGCTGGTCAAGGCGGTCATCGCCCTGATCTCCGGGCTGGTCGAAGGGGTGATGACGATCCTGCCGATCCCCGGTCTCGCTCAGGTCATGGGGGCGGTGCGGGCCTATCTGAAGGTCGCGGTCGGGCTGGTGGACGAGGTGATCCTGGCCCATGCCATCCGCAGCCGGTCGGAGAACGCCTGGGAGGCCGCGCATGACGGGCTGGTGCTCTATGCGCAGAACGGGCGGGCGATGCTGGTGAACGCGGCCTGGCTGACCCTGATCGGCTGGGTTCTGGCGGCGCTGGTCTTCGTGCTGATGCTTGCCCCGGCGGCGGGCCTGGTCTGGCTCTTGCCGGGCGAGGCGTCGGGCGGGACCTTCCTCTTCGCGCTGATCTTCGCCTGGGCCGTGAAGGCCGCCGTGATCGAGCCTTTCGAGCTGGCCTGCATGATGCAGGTCTTCTTCAACGTGACCGAGGGGCAGGAGCCGCAGCCAGAATGGCGCGGGCGGCTGACGCAGATTTCCGACAAGTTCCGGCAATTGGGCGAACGGGCGGTCGGCTGGAAACCTGACGCCGGGGAAGCAGGCTGACGCCCCGCACCTGCCGCAGCCAAAGGCATGAAAATAAACCGAAGGCCGGTTGCGGCACCCCCGGTTCTGTGGCAAGACTCCGGCTGATGCCAATCAGACCGATGAGTTCAGAATGAGCGAATTCGCCGCCCGCCGCGTGATGATGGTGGATACTCAGGTCCGCCCCTCGGACGTGACCAAGTTCCCGATCATCGACGCGATGCTCACCGTCCCGCGGGAAACCTTCGTGCCCGACGACAAGCGCGAAGCGGCCTATGTCGGCGAGAACCTGCCGCTGGCCCCCGGTCGCGTGGTGCTGGAGGCGCGGACGCTGGCCAAGCTGCTCGACGCGCTCGACGTGCAGCCGGGCGAACTGGTCCTTGATCTGGGCTGCGGGCTTGGCTACTCGGCCGCCGTCATCGCGCGACTGGCCGAAACGGTCGTCGCGGTCGAAGAGGACGAGGCACTGGCCGCGGACGCGCAGCGCATCCTGTCGGAAGAGGGCGTGGACAATGCGGTCGTGGTCACGGCCCGGCTGGTCGACGGCGCGGCCAAATGCGCGCCCTATGACGTGATCACGCTGGAGGGCGGCGTCGAGGTGATGCCCGACTCCGTTCTGGCGCAGCTGAAGGACGGCGGGCGGATCGGCGCGGTCTTCATGGACGGCGCGGTCGGCACCGCGAAGATCGGCTACAAGATCGACGGCCGGATGACCTGGCGCCCGGTGTTCAACGCGGCGGCCCCGGTCCTTCCCGGCTTCCGCAAGGCGCAGGGCTTCACGCTCTAGGACCCAGTCCGGGGCGGGCCGGTCCGGCCCGGACCAAGAGAAATGCCCGCGGCAGGTGACGGCGGGCCCTGATGAGGCGGTGCAAGATGCGAGCTTGGCTGAAATCGGCAGTCGTTGCGGTGTTCGCACTGGCGGCAGGACCGGGTGCGCGGGCGGAGACGCTCGCCGATGCGCTGGTCGCGGCCTACAAGAATTCGCACCTGCTGGACCAGAACCGCGCCGTGCTGCGGGCTGCGGACGAGGATGTCGCGGTCGCGGTGTCGACCCTGCGTCCGGTGGTGGCCTATACCGCCCAGGCGGGCTGGGCGCGGGCCGATGTCAGCACGGCCGGCGGCACCGCCGTCGTCGAGGGGCTCTCGGCGTCGCTCGTGCTGTCAGCCGAAATGACGCTGATCGATTTCGGTCGCCGCAAGCTGGGGATCGAGATCGCCAAGGAAAGCGTGCTCGCCACCCGGCAGGCGCTGATCCAGGTCGAACAGAACGTGCTGCTCGCCACCGTGCAGGCCTATGTCGACGTGCGGCTGGCGCAGGATGTGGTGTCGCTGCGGGAAAGCAACCTTCGGCTGATCACCCAGGAACTGCGTGCCGCGCAGGACCGTTTCGATGTGGGCGAGATCACCCGCACCGATGTCTCCATCGCCGAGGCGCGGTTGGCGGCTTCGCGCGCGGCGCTTGCGGCGGCGCAGGGCCAGCTGATGATCGCGCGCGAGGCCTACAAGGCCGCGACCGGCGCCTATCCCGGCAAGCTGGCGGCGCTGCCGAAGGCGCCCGCCCTGCCGCGCACGATGGAAGAGGCGCAGGGCGTGGCGCGCGGAACGCATCCCTTGATCCGCCAGGCGCAGCATCAGGTGACGGTGGCCGACTTCCAGGTCGAGGCGGCGAAGGCCGAACGGATGCCGACCATCGGCGGCGGCGTCAAGCTTTCCACCGATGACGAGGACATGCAGTCATCCAGTGTCGGGCTGACCATGAGCCAGACGCTCTATGCCGGCGGCCGCCTGTCGGCGCTGCAACGCAAGGCGCTGGCCGGCAAGGATGCCGCGCGCGCGGCCCTGCAGCAGACGGCGGTGGGCGTGGTCGAGAACGTGGGTGTGGCCTGGGCCAACCTCGCGGTGGCTTCGGCTTCGATCGAGGCGTCCGACCTGCAGATCCGCGCGGCGCAGGCCGCTTTCGACGGCGTGCGCGAGGAGGCGGCGGCGGGCACCCGCACCACGCTCGACGTGCTGGACGCCGAGCAGGAGCTGCTGGACGCCCGCAATGCGCGGCTCGAGGCCGAGGCGCAACGCTATGTCGCGGTCTATCAGGTGCTGGCGACGATGGGGCTTCTGACGGTCGAGCATCTGCAACTTGGCATTCCGACCTACGACCCCGATGCCTATTACGGGGCGGTCGAAAAGGCTCCGTCGCACAGCGCGCAGGGCAAGAAGCTGGACCGGATTCTGGAAAAGATCGGCAACTGACGCCGCACCCTTTGCCGCATTCCGCGATTTCTGTTGCTTTGCATTGGCTTGGCGCAGTAAGTTGAAGCCTTGAGGAAGCGCAGGCGAGCGGAAGTCCCTGATGGTGGGCCCCTTGAGTTCCGAAGAGATCGAGGACGTTGTATCCTCGGTACGGCGGCTCGTGTCGAACGAGCAGGGCCCGCGCCGGACGACGCGCGACCTGTCGGCAGAGCGCCTGTTGCTGACGCCCGCGCTGCGCGTCGTGTCCGAGATCAGCCCGCTGTCGACGCTGATCCTGGACGTGCCGGTGCCAGAGGTGGCGCCGACCGCCGAAGCGGCGCCTGAAATCCTCCCGGACGCGGTTCCCGAGCCACCCCCGCCCCCGGCGGTGGATGCGGCTGAACCTGCCGCGGAAGAGCCTGCGGTCGAGCTGATCGAGGCCGATTGGGAAGACGAGATCTGGGCCGCGCCCGAAGTCGTGTCGCTGGGCGAAGTCGCCCTCGGCGCCGAGGAGGCCGAAGTCCTGCTGCCGCCGCAGGAGGTTGCGCCTGCGGAAACCTTGGCCGGACAGGCCCCCCAGATCGAGGCAGAGGCCGAGCCGGAGACCTGGGCGCAGGTCGACGGTGAATGGGTCGAGGACGAGCCGGTCCCCTTCATCCCGCTGCGGCGCCGGGCCGAGCATCTGGCGGCCCGGCTGGCATCCGGTTCGATGCAGGACCCCGACGAGGTCGATGATGGCGACCACGACGATGCGCCATCGCCGCCCTTGCGCGACGTGGCGGCAGAACTCCTGGAAGATGATCCCCTCGCCGCCGACCTCGACGGCGATGCGCCGGTGGCGCGCGGTGTGGACGATGGCGGCGAAGGTGGCACCGCGCAACGGATGCCGACTGAAATCCTCGATGCCGACGGCACGCCGCTGGCCGTGCTGGACGAGGCGGCGCTGCAAGAGATCGTGCGCCAGATGATCCGGGAAGAGCTGCAGGGATCGCTCGGCGAGCGCATCACCCGCAACGTCCGCAAGCTGGTCCGGGCCGAGATCAACCGGGCGCTGGTTGCGCGCGACCTCGACTGAACCTGCCCCTCCCGCAAATGAAAACGCGCCCCGTGGGGCGCGCAATCGGCTTTGCCTGTGGCTTCGGCTCAGGCGGCTTCGGCCTGTTCCAGCTCCAGCGCGTGACGGCGTTCCGATTCCTCGCGCGACAGCGCGACCGAAGTGCGCACGCCCTTGGCGACGAATTCCATCAGTCCCTTGACCACGCGCTCGTTCGGGTCGATCCCGGCGCAGGACAGAACCTCGCGCCCGTCGCGCGACCGCGCCCAGCGGGCGATCTGGTCGGGGCCGTTGCCGTATTTCTTGTCGTCGGCAATGGCGTCATCCAGAGCCGCAAGCACGACGGCCGCGAACAGCTTGCGCGCGCGCTGGCCCTGCTCGAAGTTGAAGGCGGTGCTGTCGATGGTATCGAGCATCGGCTTTTCCTTTTTTCTTGCTCTTGTAATTCCTCAGCGTCCGAGGGTTGTAACGATTTGATCATGATTCGGGGGCTACCCGTTTGGAATGACTGCTATGCACCAACTGCATGGCTTTTGCGTCATCTGTCATCATCTAGTCGGTCCAACCCCGGACCAGTCCCGATATTTAGGGGGCTGGGGGGAAATTGCAACGTTTGGTTAGGATATTCTTGCCGTAGCGAGGGCAGCCCGGTCAATCCGCCCAAAGACGGGCTTGACTTGCCCGCAATTCCCCTTGCGCACGGTCATGGCGCAGATAGGCAATCGCGAAGCCGCCGCTCTGGGTGAAAAGCGTGCCTGCGGGTTTGCCGTCTGTGCCAAGGATGTCACTCCCCACCGGGGCCGTGCCCTCGATCCTCACCCGCACCAGACCCTTGCGCAGCTCGGTCTTGTGCTTCATCCGGGCGGTGACTTCCTGCCCGACATAGCAGCCCTTGCGGAAGTCGACCCCATGCAGCCGCTCGAACCCGGCTTCCAGGATGTAGCTGTCGTCCGGGACCAGTTCGATCCCGCTTTCGGGAATCAGGTTCGCCACCCGGATCGCATCCCAGTCGACCGCCGGAACGGCCATCGGCTCGCAGGAATAGAGCCGCCAGCCAAGCGCCGGATGGCGGGGATCGGGCAGGGCACCCGCAGGCCTCTCGCCAAGGCCCCGCGTTACCGTCAGGTCCGACGGCGCGATCTGCACATCCGCCCGCAGGCGATACATCGTCAGCCGCCGCAGCGTGTCGGCGGCCAGGGGCGAGGCGACATCGACCAGAAGCTCGTCCCCCGCCCGGCGCACCACGAAGAAATCCGCCAGATACTTGCCCTGCGGCGTGAGGAGCGCGGTCCAGACGATCCCCGGCCCGCCCTCCAGCACCCGCAGGTCGTTGCTGACAAGGCCTTGCAGGAACGTCAGGGCGTCCTTGCCGGTCAGGCTCCAGATCGTGCGGTCGTGCGTCATGCGCATGATCCTAGGGGCAGGGCGCGGCGGGCGGAAGCCTCAGTCACGCAGTTGTGCCTCTTGCAGCTGCGCGTAAAGCCCCTTCAGCGCCATCAGGCTGTCATGGGTGCCTTCCTCGACCAGACGGCCATGATCCAGCACGATGATCTTGTCCGCCCCTTTCACGGTCGACAGCCGGTGCGCGATGACCAGCGTCGTGCGGCCAGCCTCGGCGCGCGCAAGGGCGGCGGACACCGCGGCCTCGGTCCGGGTGTCCAGCGCCGAGGTGGCCTCGTCCAGAAGCAGCACCGGCGCATCCGCCAGGAGAGCCCGGGCGATGGCCACCCGCTGCCGCTGCCCGCCCGACAGCGCCGAGCCGCGCGCGCCAACCGGCGTCTCAAGACCCAGCGGCAGCGCGGCGGTAAAGCTTGTCACCTCGGCATCCGCCAGCACCTGCGCCAGCCGGGTCGGGTCGCGGTCGGTGCGGCCAAGCAGCAGGTTCTCGCGCAGCGTCTCGTCGAAGAGCGCCGCATCCTGCGAGACGGACGCCAGCAACCCGCGCTGGTCGGCCAGGCTCAACTCTTGCACATCGGCCCCTCCGATCAGGATGCGGCCTGCCTGCGGCTCGATCAGCGCCGCGATCAGCTGGAAGACGGTCGACTTGCCCGCGCCGGACGACCCCACCAGCGCAGTGACCTTGCCCGCCTCGGCGGTGAAGCTCAGGTCCTGCAACACCGGGCGGTCGGGATAGGCGAAGCTGACCTGTTCGAAACGGATTTCCGGGGCGCCAGGGGCAGGAACGGCACGGCTTTCTGCCGGTCTCTGCCCCGAGGGCCGGGTGTCAAGCAGGGTGAAGATGCGTTCCAGACTTGCTTCGGCCACCTGCCACTGGCCCGCCAGGTCGCTCAGCCGCCGGATCGGCTGGAAGGTCAGCGCCATCGCGGTGAAGAAGGACATGAATTCGCCCGTCGTGCGTTCGCCCGCCACCACTTCGCGACCGCCCAGCATCAGCACGGCGAAGAAGCCGATCCCGGTGATCACATCGACCAGCGCGGGCATCGCCGCCCGGCCAAGCGCCGTCTTCACCTCGGCGCGCAGAATAGTGTTGACGATCCGCTGGAAGCGAGAGGTCTGGTAGTCCTCCATCCGGTTCAGCTTGACCGCCTGGATGCCGTGGAAGATCTCGTCCAGCCGCGTCGCCCGCAGGCCGGACTGCTCGCGGGTCAGCGTGGCCTTGCGCCGCAGATAACGCCGCAGCACCAGCGCGGGCAGCAGCAGGAGCGGCGCTCCGACCAGCGCGGCGGCGGTCCAGCCCGGGTCGATGCTCAGCGCGACGACGAAGAGCCCGACGAGCGAGATCAGATCGCGCCCGATCCCCCCGATCACCAGCGTCGAGGCGCCCTGCGCGGCGATGGTGTCGCCCTGCACCCGCTCGATCAGCTTGCCGGGCGAGTTTTCGACGAAGAACCCCGCGTCCAGCGTCAGGAGGTGGCGCACCAGGTCGACCTGCATCGTCCCGGCGGCGTGCTGGTTGACCCATCCCAGCAGCCAGCGCCCGATGATCGAGGTGATGGCGCGGACGATGAACAGCGCCAGGATCGCCGCACCAACCCAGGCCAGCGCATGGCTGCCACCCTTGGCGAAGACCAGGTCGAACAGCGGCTCCAGCATGTAGGACAGAAGGCCAAGGGTCGACCCCTCGATCATCATCACCAGGAAAGCGACCAGCATGACCGGCAGATACGGCCGCAGGTAGCTGCGCCAGAAGCGGCCGAACAGCTCGCGGGAGGTATAGGCGCGGGCAGGGGGCAAGGGGCGGGCCTTCGTCATGGTGCAACCGGGGTTTAGCGGGAAAGCCGGGCCGCCTCAAGCCGGGCCGCATTGACGCTGGGCGCGGGCCAGCCTAGCCATGTGTCCAAGCGAAGGAGAGACGCATGAGCCTTGCCAACGGTCGCCCCTACCTGGCCATCCCCGGCCCCTCGGTGATCCCCGACCGCGTGCTGCGCGCGATGCACAAGGGCTCGCCCAACATCTACGAAGGCCCGCTGATCGAGATGGTGGCATCGCTTTTCCCCGACCTGCGCAGCCTGGCGGGGACGACGGGCCATGTCGCGATCTACATCGGCAACGGCCATGCGGGCTGGGAGGCGGCGAACGCCAACCTGTTCTCGAAGGGCGACAAGGCGCTGGTGCTGGCGGTGGGGCAGTTCGGCCTCAGCTGGGCCAATTCGGCGCGCGCGATGGGGATCGAGGTCGAGGTGCTGGACTTCGGCAAATCCTCGCCTGCGGACATGGGGCAGGTCGAGGCGGCGCTTCGGGCCGACACCCGGCACCAGATCAAGGCGGTCCTGACCACGCATGTCGACACCGCCAGCACGATCAAGACCGACATCCCGGCCTTGCGCGCGGCCATCGACGCGGCGGGCCATCCCGCGCTGCTGGCGGTGGACTGCATCGCCTCGCTTGGCTGCGACGAATTCCGCATGGACGACTGGGGCGTCGACGTGATGGTCGGCGCCTGCCAGAAAGGCCTGATGACGCCCCCCGGCATGGCCTTCATCTGGTTCTCGGAAGCCGCCCGCCTGCGCTGCGGCAAGTCGGACCTTGCAACCCCCTACTGGGCCTGGGGCCCCCGCGCCGAGGCGGAGGAGTTCTGGCAGATCTGGGACGGCACCGCGCCCACGGCGCATCTCTACGGCCTGCGCGAGGCGCTGGACATGATCCGGGAAGAGGGCCTGCCGCAGGTCTGGAAGCGCCACCACACGCTGGCCAGCACGGTCTGGGCCGCCTTCGACGCCTGGTCCGCGGGCAACCCGGCCATCGGGATGAACGTGGCCGACCCGCGCCATCGCGGCTGGTCGGTCACCGCCGCCCGCTTCGGCGCCCCCCATGCCACCCGGCTGCGGGACTGGTGCGAGACGAAGGCGGGCGTGACCCTCGGCATCGGCCTCGGCATGGCGCCCTCGACCGATCCGGCCTACCACGGCTTCCTGCGCGTCGCGCACATGGGCCATGTCAACGCCCATATGACGCTGGGCGCGCTGGCGGTGATGGAGGCGGGAATGACCGCCCTTGGCATCCCGCATGGGGAAGGCGCGCTGGCGGCAGCGGCGCAGGTGGTGGCGAAAGGGGCGTGACCGGCTGGTTCCACACCCGCGCGCTGGACCCCGGGGTCTTCGTGACGCTGGAACCGGCGGTCGACCCGATGTTCCGCGCCAGCATGGTGACCGTGCTTGGCCGCGACCGCGACCTGCAGTTCGACTTCGGCTGCGGCCTCCTCCCCCTCCGCCCCGCGCTACCGCTCGGGGCCAAACCCGTCGTCGCGGTGGCAAGCCACGCCCATGTCGACCATATCGGCGGCTTCCACGGCTTTGCCGAACGCTTCGGCCATGCCTCCGAAGCCGCCGGATTCGCCGGTCAGCCGGGGGTCGAGACCTTTGCCGATGAATTCCGCGGCTGGCCCGATGTCGTGACCACGCTGCCCGCGCCGGGCTGGGGCATCGCCGACTGGACCCTCCGCCCCGCGCCCCTGACCGGAACGCTGGCGGACGGCGACCGGATCGACCTCGGCGACCGGCAGTTCACCGTCCTGCACCTGCCCGGCCATTCGCCGGGCGGCATCGGGCTTCTGGACGAAGCCGACGGCCTCTTCCTCACCGGCGATGCGATCTACGACGACGAGATCCTCGACGACCTGCCGGGCGCGTCGATCCCGGACTACCTGCGCACGATGGACCGGCTGCGGAGCATCGACTTCCGCCTGGCCATCGGCGGGCACGGGCCGGAAATGTCCCGCCCGCGCCTGATCACGATCGCCGAGGACTACCTGCGGCGGCGGGGCTGATCCTCAGCCGCCGTTCTTCGCCAGCCAGTCCTGCATCCATTTGATCTCACTTTCCTGCGCCGCGATGATCCCCTCGGCCAGCTTGCGGACCTCGGGGTCGGTGCCATGTTCCAGCACGATCTTCGCCATCTCGACCGCGCCCTGATGGTGCGGGATCATGCCCTTGATGAAATCGACATCGGCGTTGCCGGTGTATTCCATCATCATGTTCTCGTGCATCCGGTCGTTGGCTTCCATGAAGGCCATCGAGGAAGGGCCCATGTCGCCCATCATGTGGCCCTCATGGCCCGTCGTCTCTTGCGCGAAGAGGGGCAGGGGGGCGACCAGCGCGACGGCAAGGGTCAGGGTCTTCAGCATCTTGGTTCTCCATCTGATGTGCGCGCCCTTCCTGCCGACCTTCCACCGTGGGAAGGAAACTCATTTCCGCGTGAGCGGATGCCCGTCACCCCGCCGATTGTCCCGCAGATGTGCACGACCGAAGCCGATCTGTGCGCGCCGGGGCGGCGTCAGGGCCTTTTCGGGGTCACATTCGGGGCGTATGGTCGCAGCAGAGTGACAGCAGGGGTGCGGTCAAGGTGGTCAAGTGCAAGCGGCCGGTCGTCGGCATCATCGGCAACAGCTATCTGATGAACAACAGTTATCCCGCCCATTCCAGCGGGACGATGAACACCGCCGCCGTGGCCGAGGTCGCGGGTGCGGTGCCGCTGATCATCCCCTCCGACCCGCGCTATGTCGGGGTCGAGGAACTCCTTGACCTCTGCGACGGGTTTCTCCTGACCGGGGGCCGCCCCAACGTCCACCCCAGCGAATACGGCGAGGAGGAAACCCCCGCCCACGGCGCCTTCGACCGCAGCCGTGACGCGATCACCCTGCCCCTGATCCGCGCCTGCGTCGACCGGGGCCAGCCCTTCCTCGGCATCTGCCGCGGCTTTCAGGAGGTGAACGTGGCCCTCGGCGGCACGCTCTACCCCGAAATCCGCGACCTGCCGGGCCGGATGAACCACCGGATGCCGCCCGACGGCACGCTGGAAGAATGCTTCGCGCTCCGCCACAGCGTCACCTTCACCGAAGGCGGGGTGTTCCACAAACTGATGGGCGCGCGCGAGGTGATGACCAACACGCTGCATGGCCAGGGCATCGCCCGGGCCGGCTGCCGGGTCGTGATCGACGGGCTGGCCCCGGACGGCACGCCCGAGGCGATCTATGTCAAGGACGCGCCGGGCTTTACCCTGTCGGTGCAGTGGCACCCGGAATGGAACGCGGGCAACGATCCCGTCTCGCGCCCGCTGTTCCAGGCCTTCGGCGCGGCGCTGGCCGACTGGGCGTCGGGCGCCCGCCCGGCTGCGATGGCGCGGTCGGCCTGACCCGTCACAGCGGGCGCAGCTTCAGCCGGGTGATCCGGTTTTCCCGCTTGCCGACGACCTCGAAGCGGAAGCCGTGGAAGCTGAAGACCTGGCCCTCGTTTGGAATCATTTGCGCCTCGTGGATCACCAGGCCTGCAAGGGTGTTCGCCTCGTCGTCCGGCAGGTGCCAGTCCTGTGCCCGGTTCAGGTCGCGGATCGTCATCGCCCCGTCGATCAGCCAGGACCCGTCCTCCAGCGGCGTCAGCCCCTCGTCCTTCCTCACCACGTCGAACTCGTCGGTGATGTCGCCGACGATCTCTTCCAGGATGTCCTCCAGCGTGATCAGCCCCTGCAACGCGCCATACTCGTCGACGACCAGCGCGAAATGGGTGCGCCGCGCCAGAAAGGCGCGCATCTGTTCGTCCAGCGTCGTGGTCTCGGGGATGAAATAGGGCTTCATCGCCACCTTCACGATGTCCAGTGCCGCGATCCCCTGCGCCTCCTCGCCCCGGACCAGCCGGTCCACCTCGCGCAACAGGTCCTTCGCGTGCACCACGCCCAGGATAGTGTCGTCGCTGTCGCGGAAGATCGGCAGCCGCGTGTAGGGCGAGGCAAGGACGCGGCTGATGATCTCTCCCGGGGGCAGGTCGGCGTCGATCATCTCGATCTGGCGGCGGTGGCGCATGATCTCGTCCACCGTGCGGTGCGACAGGTCCAGGGCACCGAGCAGCCGGTCGCGGGCGTCCTTCTCCATCGCGCCGCCGGAATGGCCGATGGCGATGGCCCCGGCGATGTCGTCGCGCAGGGCCTCCATCGCGCTTTCATGGCTTGTCGACCGGAAGAAGCGCAGCAGTCGGCGGAGCGGGTTGGAAGTCTGAGGAACGGAGGGATCGCTTGCCATCGGCTCAGCCCTTCCGCGCCAGCGGGTGTCTGGTCAGCACCAGGTCCTTCAGATGGTCGTCGAGGACATGGGTGTAGATCTCGGTCGTCGCCAGATCGGCATGGCCCAGCAAAGTCTGGATCACCCGCAGGTCCGCCCCATGCGCCAAGAGATGCGTCGCGAAGGCGTGGCGCAGCACATGCGGCGTCACGCTGGCAGGGGAAATCCCCGCCAGCACCGCCACGTCCTTGACGAGCGTGTGGAAATACTGCCGGGTCAGATGACCGTCGCGCCCATCACCCGGAAACAGATGGCGCGACAGCGCACGACCCGCCTTGCGCCCCGCCTCCTCCTCGGCATCGCGATGCTTGAGCCAACCCGCCACCGCCGCGCGGGCAGGGGTGGACAGCGGCACCATCCGCTCCTTGGCTCCCTTGCCCTTGACCAGGATCATCCGCGGATCGCCCCGCACGGCAGCGACCGGCAGGCCGACCAGCTCGCTGACCCGAAGGCCGGTCGCGTAAAGCAGCTCGAACAGCGCCGTATCCCGCAGCCGATCCGCCGGATTGCGCGCACGGGTTCGCGCCGCCTCCATCAGCCGCGTCACCTCGGCTTCGCTCAGCGTCTTCGGCAGGCTCTTCGACCGCCCTGGCCCGGTCAGCCGCAGGGCGGGGTTGTCCTTGCGCCAGCCTTCCTCGAAGGCGAAACGGTAAAGCTGCCGGATCGAGGACAGCCGCCGCGCCCGGGTGGCCTTGGACAGGCCCTGTGCGTCGCAATGGACCAGATAGTCCTCCACCGCCTCCCGCCCCGCATCCACGAACCCCAGGCCCCGCCGCGCCAGCCAGTCGGCGAAGTCCAGAAGGTCACGGCCATAGGCCAGCTGCGTATTCCGCGCCGCGCCCAACTCCGCCGCCCGCGCGTCGAGGAAGGTCGAAATCCACCGGCTCGCCTTTGGCTCGGGCATGGTTCTAGCCCCGCCGTTCCAGGATCATCAGCTCCAGCGCCGTGCGCCGCGCGACGCTTTCCAGCCCCACCAGCCGCAGCAATGACAGGCCCTCGGTCACCCCGCGCAGGTCGCCCTGCACCCCGCGCCCGATGTTGTCGATGGCCACGATGATCGCCTCGCCCTTGCGGTTGCCGTCCAGCAAAGCCTTCGCCTCGGTCGAGGGCGTGGGTTCGCGGAAGGCCGCCGCGATCGCCCGGCCCAGGCTGTCGGGCGGCAGGACCAGGCTCGGGTCCCCCGCCGCCAGCGCCAGCAGGAAGGCCTCTTCTGCCGTGGCGGGCTTCCGCTTCCTGGCCACGGTTTCCGCGTAGGGCGACAACAGCCCCACCCGCAGCGCGATGTCGCCCGCCTCGCCGGTCAGCGCCATCTCCTGCAACGGCTTGCCGAAGAGCGTGGCGAAGGGCACCTCCAGCTCCGCCTCCTGCATCTTCGCCCAGGCCTCGGGCAGCGTCGCCGCCACCCGCGCTGCGTCACCCGACGAGATCGCCGCCTCGAAGGCCTGGAACGCCGCCACCCGGTCCCAGACTCCGCCGGATGCCGCCGGGTCGCGCTCGGTGTACAGCCCGAGGATCACGTTCGGCGGGATCGTCCCCGCCCGCGTCAGCCGTTCTGCCGCCTCGACCTGCGCCTTCCAGCCGGCACGGGGGCCAAGCTCGGCATAGGAAAAGGCGATGGGCAGCCCCTCGGTCGGCAAGGGCTCGCCGATGGCGGCATACATCATCCAGTCCAGCGGCGTGACCGGGTCGGGCGCCTTCGGCACCGGGTCGCCCTCGTAGAGATCGGGGTCGAGGAAGCGCGACAGCAGCGCCTCCTGATCCGCCGTGATCTGGTTCAAGGCCTTCGAGGTGCGGATCGTCAGCGCCGCCGTATCCCAGTCACCCGACCGCGCCAGGCAGAAGATGCGCGCGGGCAGGGTGGGCGCCAGATGCGGCTCCTCCGCCATGAACTGACAGGCCCGATCCTCCGCCCCGGTCAAGAGCGCCACGTCGAAGGCCCGGCGGAACAGCTCGGGCGAGGGCGTCCCGGCCGCCTGGATCAGCGCCGCCGCCTGCTCCAGCGCGCCAAGCGCCAGAAGCTTGTCGATCCTGACCTGCAACAGCTCACCCTTGCCATCGGCATCGACCGGGGCCGCCACTTCGGCCAGCAGCAGCGTCAGGAACAATTGCCGCAAGGCGGGCAGGTCGTCATCCGGGTGCGAAACCAGCCGTTCCGCGATCTCATGCGTCAGCCCCACGCCCCACAGGTCATGCGGCAGGCCCGAGACCTTCGGCGCGATCAACCCCACGCCGTCCGGCGACGGCCCGTCCAGCGCCGAGGTGGTGACCGTCGCGGGCAGCGCCCCTCCGGCCTTGGTCACCGGCGGCTCGTCGATCACGGGTGCCGGTGCCGAGGTTCCTGCAGCAACCGGGGTCGCGACGGATTCCGACAGCCAGTCGATCGCCGACAGTGGCCCGCCAGAGGATTTCCCCTCTTGCGCGGCGAGCGGCCCGGCAAGGCAGAGCAGGGAAAGAAGCCCGACCGCACTAGTCCGCATTCAACACCACGGGCTTCGTCACTTCACTCTGTTGCGGCTCCAGGTTTCCAAGATAGGCATAGCCCGTCAAGGCGATGAAGCCCAAAATCACCAGCACCACCAAAGCCTTGATGATCCGACCCATCCGAATGCCCTTCCTCGGTCTTGTCCCGGTCGGCTTGGTCCGACCGGCTTTCTTGCTGCGCCTGTCCGCCCCTCGGGGCGGCCACCGCAGGTTGCGTTGCGAATGTATATAGCATTCGGGGAAAGTTCACGCCATTGAGAGGGAAGGAATTCGCTTCGGCAAGTCCTTGCCCGAAGGTCACGAAACGGAGAGCGATGTCCAGACTGGCGAAGACGGTCGTCCTCGTGGGGATGATGGGGGCTGGCAAGACGGCCGTCGGCACCGCCCTTGCCCGCCAGCTGGGGGTGGAGTTCAAGGATTCCGACGAGGAAATCGTCCGTGCCGCCAACCGCACCATCGCCGAAATCTTCGAACGCGACGGCGAGCCTTTCTTCCGCGCCCGCGAGACCGAGGTGATCGGCCGTCTCCTGCGCGGCACGCCTTGCGTCCTGTCCACCGGCGGCGGGGCGTTCCTGGCCGAGACGAACCGCAGCCTGATCCATGATGTCGGTGTCTCGGTCTGGCTGAAAGCCGACCTCGATCTTCTCTGGCAGCGCGTCCGCCACAAGACGACGCGGCCACTTCTGCGCACCGCCAACCCGCGCGAGACCCTGCGCGAGCTTTACGAGCGTCGACACCCGCTTTATGCGCAGGCCGATATCGTGGTGGAAAGCGCCGCCGAACGCTCGGTCGAGGAAATGGCCAGCCGGGTGGTCGAGGCGCTGAAACATCGACCGGATGTGCTGGAGGTCTGATCTTGAACAGAGTTGCGGTTGACCTGGGCGCACGCTCTTACGAGGTGCGGATCGGCCAGGGCCTTCTGGCGCGCGCCGGGGCCGAGATCGCGCCGCTTCTGCGCCGCAAGCGCGTGGCGGTGGTGACGGACGAAACCGTCGCCGACCGGCATCTGGCGGCCCTGACCGCAGCGCTGGACGCCGAGGGGATCGCCTCCACTTCGCTGGCGCTTCCGGCGGGAGAGGGGACGAAGAACTGGCAGAACCTCGCCCGTGCGACCGAATGGCTTTTGGAGCAAAAGGTCGAGCGCAAGGATGTGGTCCTCGCCTTGGGCGGCGGGGTGATCGGTGATCTGGTGGGCTTTTCGGCGGCCATCCTGCGCCGGGGCGTGCGCTTCGTGCAACTGCCGACCACGCTGCTGGCGCAGGTCGACAGCTCGGTCGGCGGCAAGACCGGGATCAACACTGCACAGGGCAAGAACCTTGTCGGTGCCTTCCACCAGCCGAGTCTGGTGCTGGCCGACATCGACGTGCTCTCCACATTGCCCGAACGCGACTTCCTGTCCGGCTACGGCGAGGTGGTGAAATATGGCCTCCTCGGCGACGCCGATTTCTTCGACTGGCTGGAAGCCGAGGGTCCGGCGATCCGCGCAGGCGATGCGGTCGCCCGTCTGCGCGCCGTGACCCGTTCGGTCGAGATGAAGGCCGGGATCGTCTCCCGCGACGAGACGGAAGAGGGCGAGCGTGCGCTTCTGAACCTCGGCCACACCTTCTGCCATGCGCTGGAAAAGGCCACCGGCTATTCCGACCGCCTGCTGCACGGCGAAGGCGTCGCCATCGGCTGTGCGCTGGCCTTTGAACTCTCCTCGCGCCTTGGTCTGTGCAGCCAGGAAGACCCCAGCCGCGTTCGCGCGCATCTGAAGGCGATGGGGATGAAGACCGATATCCGCGACATTCCGGGCGATCTGCCGGGGTCCGACGCCCTGATCGCCCTGATGGGTCAGGACAAGAAGGTGGTGGACGGGAAGCTCCGCTTCATCCTCGCGCGCGGGATCGGCCAGGCCTTCGTTGCCGACGACGTTCCGGGCGACAAGGTCCGCGCCGTGCTGGACGACGCGCTGCGGGCCTAGAACAGAAGCTTGTAGACGTTGCCGTTGGTGTCGGACGCCTGGCCCGTGCCGCTGGCCGTCCCGGAGCCGATGACGAAAGTGCCCTGCACCCGCGTGCCGTCGCCGCAGACGGCATAGATCTCGCCGTTGTTCACGCCCGCGACCGTCTCGGTCTCCTTGCCAAGTTCGCCGCCGGTCTTGCGCCAGGTCAGCGCCAGGCCCTTGGTGTTCGACACCGTGCGCGGCGTCAGCGAGGACCAGGTGCCGGTGCATTTGCCGTGCTCGGGCAGGCGGAAGCTCAGGTCGCCCGAAGTGCTGGTGGTGTTCTTCGCCGTCGCCTGGATCACCAGCGTCGGGTCCTTGTCAGCGATGGGGCCCTGCAGCGGGTACAGCTGCATCGGGCTGTTGCCGCTGGCGCAGGCCGCCAGGGCCAGCGTGGCAGCCAGCACGGCGAAGCGGGGCAGGACAAAGGGCGTTTCGGCGGTCATGGCGGGTCTTCTTTGCTGGAACAAAGGAACGGAAAGCGGCGGGCTCTCGCCTGCGAAACGGCACTGTCCGCATCGCGGGCGTCTATGAATCGAATCCGCCCGCCTGTCCAGAGGGCGCGGGCGGGGTGATGGAAAGCCTCACCCGAACACGCGGCATCGTGGCAGTTTTGCGCCGGACCTCAGCCGGGATCAGCCCCGGCGCTGTCGCGCACGGCAAAGAGCAACAGCTTGCGCAAGGTGGTCAGCCCGCGGCCTTCGCTCCCGCCCAGGATGCTGTCGCGCGGATGCCAGCCGCCCCCCTCGCGGTTGAGGAAGGAATCCGGGTTCAGCCGGACCAGGCCGGTGATCGTGTCGGCGATGATGTGGCTGGCCGTCGGACCAATCCGCTCGCCATTCTCGCGCACCCGCGACTCGCACAGGAAGTAGAGCCAGGCCGGAGTGTCGCGCAGGAACCCCAGTCCGGCGGCAGTGTCGCGCAGGCTCTTTCCGCCCGGCACGGTAACGGGCTGATCCGGCAGGGCCATGCCCACGTCCGCATCGGCCAGAGGAGCGACGCCGTATTGCTCCGAGAGGCGCTGGCCCAGCGGAATGCGCCGGTGAAACCCGCGCATCAGATTGCGGAACAGGATCGAGCCATGCACCGCCACGTTCGACTCGCCCACCAGGTTCAGCATGTCGCGCGCGAAGGTCAGGTCGATCCGCTCGGCACTGCCAAAGCCGCGCGGCGCGCCGTTGGCCCTTGGTGGCAGCAGGCGGGTCATCCGGGCCCAGTCGATGACCCAGTGATCGGGCAGCGCCAGCGTCTCGGGCGCATCGGACTGCATGTTGTTGCGGCTGGTGAAGGCGAACAGGTCCTCCAGCGTCGCCCCCGTCTCCGAAATACGCCCGTTCAGCCCGAAATTCGCGTTGAAATCATAGGCCGAGCCGACCATCGAATGCCCGAAACGAAAGGCGGCGGTGGTGAATTCCAGCGGCACGCGACGGGCGTTGGCCAGCCGCACCGGTCGCCGCGCCAAGGGGCCGGTCAGGACCGAGGGCGACAGCAGGCGCGGCAGGTAGTCATGCAGGATCAGCCAGTGATAGTGTCGGGTCACAAGGTCGCGCGCCCCGGCAAAGCAGCGCGCCGGGTCGGCGACCTGCGTCTCCAGCGCCGCGACCGCCTTGTTGTGCAAGAGCATCAGCGCCAGGTGCAACTGGCTCAGGATCAGGTTCTCGTCATTCCGCCGGTCGGCGACCAGGGCCTTGCCCGCACCGCGCGGCAGGTCTGGGGCGCCGGTGGCCCGGATCACCCGCGCGGGGTCCAGCATCAGATCGGTGAACACCCGATCCAGCTCGCGGCGGGTCCGCCCCAGCCGGAACCGCTTGCCGTCCGGCTCATACAGCGCCCGCACTTCGGGGTCGGCGCTGTCCGGCCCCCCGGCATAGAGGCTCGAAAGGGTCAGCGGGGCCTCGTGTTCGTTGGCCAGGTTCTCCAGGATGATCGCCGGGCTCGCGCGGCGGTTCCGGTCCAGCCCCGGCGGGTCGACCGTGCCGATGACGCCCGCCGCCGGAGTCCAGCCGCCCTGGGTGACGACATCGCCCACCGGGGCCGAGATGTCGTGGTTCATGAACTGGCCGAAATAGGTATAGGCGGCGGGCAGACGCATCTGCAGCACCGGCATTCCGCTCAACGGGATGCGCGAGGCGACCTCGAAGGCGCGCAGCCGGTCGCAGGTCTGCCGGGGGGTGGTCCCGGTCACGCAGCCGACCAGCGGGTCTTCCGCCAGCTGCGGGAACAGATAGCAGTAGTGCGACCGCGCCAGCGGCACCGGCGAGCGCCCGGTCCGGTCAAGCAGGTCATGCGTGCTGGTGATCGGCATCCTTGGTCCTTCGGGCGGGGTCAGTAGGGCTCGGGCAGGGCAGGGCCGGGGGCATCCGGGCAGAGCCGGGCAAAGCGCGGCGTCGCGATCCGCCCGCGCATGGCGCAGAGCCCCGGCACCAGCACGCGGACGCTGGGCAGCGGGTCCTCCGGCAGGGTCAGGTCCACGGCAAGCGCCCGGTGGCCAAGCGCATCCAGCCGCGCCAGGATCGCCTCCGCAGCCATCGGGCCGCCATGATCCCGCATCGTGGCATCGGCCCGGAACTGCGGCTGGATGCGGGTCGATCCGTGGCCGATCCAGCCCAGGGCCTCCGCCTCCCCGGCCTCGCGCGCCATGTCCAGGCTCACCTCGGTCTGCACCATCTCGGTCACCGCCGCCAGCGCCGCATCGGCAATCCGGGGTCGCGCTGCCGTTCCGGTGGCGATCATCCGGCCATCGGCATCGGCCGACACCGCTCCCACAACCGGCAGCCCGATGTCCGAGGTCAGGTCCAGGAGCATCGTCCGACGCGCCCGCTGGTGCAGCCACCAGTATAGCCGGGGCTGCGGTTCGTCGATCACCTCCAGCGGCAGCTTGGCCGCCGGGCGGCGCCCGTGCCACCACAGCGCCACCGCATCCCGCTCGACGCATTCCCACAGCGCCGCAGCCAGCGCGGCCTCGCGGTCGATGCCCGCTGCGCAGCCGGTGGAGTTGGCCTCGTGATGCAGGGGCTCGCCCAGGACGGCGGCGCAATCCAGATAGACCTCCTGCGCCGGAACCCGCACCTTTGCCCGGTCGAGCAGATCGGTCGCCTCCACCATCGCCAGCCCGTCCTGCCGGGGCAGAGACTCCAGCCCGTCCCGATGCCGCTGGGCCAGGCTTGCCCGCAGTTCCAGCGCCTCGGCCCCGGCGGACAGCAGCGCCTGTTGTGTCGTCAGTCCGCGCCCGGCAGGCAAGCGCGGCTTCAATCCTGTCACGCCCTCGTTGGTCGGCAGGGCGATGGCCAGGAACAGCGGTGCCTCGGGGACCTCAAGCGGCAGCAGCCGGAAGTCCTGCTCAAGCGCATGGCCAAGCCGCGCAATCGTTTCGGCGGGCGTGAGTTTCATGCTTGCATTGGAGGGCCGTTGCCGGAAACGATCAAGCCCGGAGTCCGTGGCGCGCCGGGGCATTTCACGTTGGCATCACGGGGGCGCCGAATAGTCGGTCGCGGGACAGGTGGCGACCGGCGACAACAAGGGAGCGAGGGCGGAATGGTAGGGTTCTTCAAGCTGAAAAGCGATGCGCTGGCCGACCAGGTCGCGACGGGCGAGGCGATCATGCGGGTCTCGAAATCGGCCTTCAAGGATACGGCGACCTCGGAATGGAAGAAGTTCAACGACGACACCCGCGGCTGGCTGCATGCCAACGGCTACCGCTATGACGGTCCCGGCGCCGGGCCGGATGGTGAAATCCCCGACAGCGTGGAAATCGTCCCGGTCTACGACACCCCGAACCGGATGCATGTCCGGGTGCCGTGGTCGGGGCTTCTGAAGACCCCGCCGATGGTCGAAGACGAACCCAGCTACGGCGGCCCGCAGAACGTGCGCTTCAAGGTGCTTCTCGCCCGCTACTTCATGCGCCACTGCCGCTAGGTCAGGCGTGTTCCGCCGCCATGTCGCGGGCCAGCCGCAGGCCTTTTTGCAGGCTGAGCCGACCCTCGGGCCAGCAGATCGGCAGGCTGTCGACGACCCAGGTCTCCAGCGCTTCCTCGTCGGGGCTGTTGGGCCCGTCCCACATCTGCCGCGCGATGCGGCGGAAGGTGCGATAGGCCGCCCCGGCCCGGTCGCCCCGGCCCAGATGCGCGAACGAGGCAATCGCCCAGACCCCTAGATCGGGGAAGCCGTCGGGGCATTTCTCGACCGTGGCGATGGTCGTGGCATGATCGCCCGCCATGAAGTGAATCCCGGCCAGATAGGCGGTGTAGTATTCCGGGTAGATCGGGTTCAGCTTCACCGCCTGCGCCGCCAGGTCCTTCGCTTCGTCGGCATGGCCCAGGAACCCGAGGCCACTCGCCGCCGCGATCAGGGTTTCCGCGTCATGCGGGTTCATGTCCACCGCCAGCCGGAAATGCGAATTCGCCCGTTCCGGGGACCGTGCGATGGCCCAGTTCCAGGCCATGCTGATGTGGCAGCGCGGGTCGTAAGGGTCCAGCGCGATGGCCTCGCGCGCGTGCTTGAAGGCCTTGGCGCAGTCGGCCTTGCGGTTGGCATAGCCGGGCCGCACCATGCTCCGGGTGCACAGGACCTGCGCCAGGCTCGCGTGGCTGCCCGCAAGGCCGGGGTCCAGCTCGATGGCCTTCAGGAACATCGCCTCGGCCTCGGCATCCGCTTCCGCCGACCACAGCCGCGACAACTGGTGCCCCTTCAGCCACAGGTCATAGGCGACCGGGTTGCCCGGCGTGCTGCGCGCGTGGCGCAGCAACGTGATGTGGTTCACCTGCGACGCCAGGTTCGCCGCCACCGCCCCCGCGACCGACGAGCTGATCTCCTGCAACTCGTGTTCCGCGACCGGGAACAGATGCGACCAGACCTCGCTGCCGTCGCGGCAGTCGATCAGCGTGACGAACAGCTTGCCGGTCCCCGTGCGCCAGTCCAGCACGCAGTCCACCGCGAAATCCGCGTCGATGGCGGCACCCACGGCGGTGAAGTCCACGGCGGCGGCGGACTCGAACCCGGCGGACGGCCAGGGGATCACGATCCAGCAACGGAACTTCGACAGGCAGGATTTCGCAAGGAAGGCAAACCCTTCGCCCAGATAGTCCTTGCTGGCGTCCGTATGCCGCGTCAGCGGCGGGCGGATGGTGATCCGCGGCGGGCCGCTGCGGGTCAGTGGCGCGCGGCTCGGCTGGGTCGCCACCGCCGCGCGTGGCAACGACACCTCGCCGCTCTTGATCGCGACCAGCAGCTCCTGCGACGCCTCGCTCGGCTCGCTGTCCAGTTCTTCCGCCAGCGCCTGTTCCAGCAGGCCGAACTGCCGCAAGGCCGCCGACTGGTCGCCCCGAAGCGCGTGGAAGCGCATGACGAACTGATGCGCCAACTCGTGGCTGGGCTCGATCCGCACCAGCTCCTCCGCCACCCGCGTATCTCCGAAGGCATTGGTGGCGATCAGCTTTTCCAGCTCGTCCGTCAGCGCCGTGGTCAGCACCGACCGCAGTTGCGACCGCTCGATCTGCAGCCAGGCCTCGAAGACCGGTGCATTGGGATGCGCTGGCCCGAAGAGCTCGCCCTGCCACAGCGCCGCCGCCGAGAGAAGCGCGTTCTGGTCATGCGCGCTGGTGGTGATCAACTCGCGGAATCGCCGCACGTCCAGATCGAAGGCCGCGGCCTTCAGCGCGACCGAGAAGCGGTCCGCCTCGACCAGATCCTCATCCTCCGGCCCCAGCACCTCGCGCAATTCGCGCAGCGCCTGCCGCAGGCTCGACCGCGCCAAAGCTTCCGGGGCGGGGTCCCACAACAGCGAGGCCAGCTGTTCCCGGTTCATCCGCTGGCCGGGGGACAACAGAAGCAGCCCCAGCAGGCAGCGCGCCTTGCGCGTCTTGAACGCGACCTCCTCGCCCGTTGCGATGCGGGCGACCCGGCACGAGCCCAGGAGATCGACGTGAAACCGGAACATGCAGGAGGTCCCCCAAAACCTCGGCCCCAGCTTGCACAAGGCGCCGGGGGCTTTCAACAGGCGAGCGACACTCTGTCCTGCACAATCCTGCGGTTGTGGCCTCGGGGCAGCGCGATCACGCGGTGAGGAAGGGCTTCGCCGTCATCGAGTCGGGCACCGGCACGCCCATCCGCGCCAGGATCGACGGGGCAAGCGCCAGTTGATCCAGAACTTCATCTTCGCCCGGCAAGCCACTGTCGCCAAAGTAGTAAAACGCAAAGTCGCGCTGATCCTCGCCGGTCCCGCCATGATGCCCGCGCGCATCCTGCCCGTGGTCGGCGGTGACGATCACCTCATAGCCCGCCTGCCGCCAGCGGTGGAGGAACGGCGCCAGCACCCCGTCCAGATGGTAGCAGGCGTGATCCATCTCCTCGCAGTCATGGAAGAAGCGGTGCCCCATGCTGTCCAGCGTGCAGGTGTGCAGGATGCCGTAGTCGATCCCCTTGACCTCGCACAGCCGCGTGAGCGTCCCGAACAGGTCGTAGTCCGACGGCGTCATCTGGTTCGCGCGGCCATAGCCATGCATGGTGTGGAACCGCCCGTGGGTGATCGGCCCCTCCGGCTCGTCGTATTCGATGTCGCGCACCACGTCGAAGGGCGCGCGGTTGAAGAACTCCGACCAGTAGCTGTGCGTGACGGCCCCGGTCTTCTTCCCCGCCTTCGTCAGCTCGCTGAACACATCGGGAAACTCCAGCCGCCGGATGCCCGCATTGTCCCAGATGCCGTGCTTCTGCGGCGGGACCCCGGTGTGGATCGAGGCATAGCAGGAGGCCGAGGTCGAGGGCAGCACCGCCCGCATCCGCCGCACCTGGGCTTGGCCCTGTTCGACCCAGCCTTCCAGGTTGCCGAACAGCCGCCGCCAGTTCCGGTACGGCACCCCGTCCAGGATGATGAGAAGAAGTTTGGTCATGTCTGAAGTTCGCCTCACATATATCTGTCAGAAAACGGAATTTTCGAAAATTCCGCTTCGGAGCCTTCAAAGGCTCCGGTCCGATTTCTTCGAAGAAATCGGCGCCCGGTCAATTCCCCGCGCTCTCCATCCTGCGATGCGCGATCACCTGTTCCAGCCAGCCCAGTTCCATCTCCGGCACCGAAGACAAGAGCAGATCGGTGTAGTCGTCGAAGGGCGGGGTCAGCACGTCCGACTTCTGCCCGTAGCGCACCACCGCGCCCTTGAACATCACCGCGATCTTGTCGGCGATGGCCTTCACCGTCGCCAGGTCATGCGTGATGAAGAGATAGGCCACCCCCGCCTCGGCCTGCAGGTTCAGCAGAAGCTTCAGGATGCCGTCCGCCACCAGCGGGTCCAGCGCCGAAGTCACCTCGTCGCAGATGATGAGCCGTGGCTTTGCCGCCAGCGCCCGCGCGATGCAGACCCGCTGCTTCTGCCCGCCCGACAGTTCCGCCGGATAGCGCTCGGCAAAGCCCTTGCCCATCTCGATCTGGTCCAAAAGCTCCTGCACCCGCCGGTCCCGCTCGGCCCCCTTGAGGCCGAAGTAGAACTCCAAAGGCCGCCCGATGATCGTGCCCACCGTCTGCCGCGGGTTCATCGCGGTATCGGCCATCTGGTAGATCATCTGGATCTCGCGCAGGTCGTCCTTCGTGCGTCCCGCCAGGTCCGCCGACAAGGACCGCCCGGCAAAGGTGATCCGTCCCTGCGATGGTGGCAACAGCCCGGTGATCGC
Source organism: Tabrizicola sp. (assembly GCF_041911175.1). Classification (GTDB taxonomy): domain Bacteria; phylum Pseudomonadota; class Alphaproteobacteria; order Rhodobacterales; family Rhodobacteraceae; genus Tabrizicola. Next base: position 18,989 of record NZ_JAYRPN010000029.1, on the reverse strand, counting down.
GCGGGCCAGCGTCGACTTGCCCGATCCGCTTTCCCCCACCACCGCCAAAGTCTGCCCGGCGGGAAGGTCGACCGAGACGTTCTTCAGCACATCGAAGTTCGTCCCCCGATAGCGCGCGGTGATGTTCTGCACCTGCAGGACGGGCGGGGCAGGGGCTTTCTCGCTATGGTCCAGCCCCCGGACCGACACCAGCGCGCGGGTATAGTCCTGCGTTGGCGCATGGATCACCTGCCCGGTCTCGCCCAGTTCCACCATCCGGCCGTGGCGCAGCACCATGATCTCGTCGGCCACCTGCGCCACCACGGCAAGGTCGTGGGTGATATACAGCGCCGCGACATGGGTATCCCGGATCGCCTCCTTGATCGCGGCCAGCACGTCGATCTGCGTGGTCACGTCCAGCGCGGTCGTCGGTTCGTCGAAGATCACCAGGTCGGGCTTCGGGCACAAGGCCATCGCCGTCATGCAGCGCTGCAGCTGCCCGCCCGAAACCTGGTGCGGATAGCGGTTGCCGATCGTGTCAGGGTTCGGCAGGCCCAGCTTCCTGAACAGCCCGCGTGCCCGCGCCTCGGCTTCCGTCTTGCTGCACAGTCCATGCGACAGGCAGGACTCGATCACCTGCTCCATGATCTGCTTCGCCGGGTTGAAGCTGGCCGCCGCCGACTGCGAGACGTAGGTGACCTCTCGCCCCCGAAGCGCCCGCAGCTCGCGGTGCGAGGCCAGCCGGATTTCCCGCTCGTTCAGGTGGATCGTGCCCCCGGTCAGCCGCACCCCGCCGCGCCCGTAGGACATGGCAGAGAGGCCGATGGTCGACTTTCCCGCGCCGGATTCGCCGATCAGCCCCAGAACGCGGCCTTTCTGCAGGGTCAGGTCCACCCCATGCACCAGCGTCACGTTCTTCGGCGGCTCGCCCGGCGGGTAGGAGGTGGCCTCGATCACCAGGCCCTTGATCTGAAGCAATGGTTCAGCCACCGCGGCCTCCCTTCAGGCTGGAGGTGCGGGTCAGGATCCAGTCCGCCACCAGGTTCACGCTGATCGCCAGCGCGGCAATCGCGGCGGCGGGCAGGAGGGCGGCGGATTTGCCGTAGATCAGCCCGTCCTTGTTTTCCTTCACCATCCCGCCCCAGTCGGCCAGCGGCGGCTGCACCCCAAGGCCCAGGAACGACAGGGTCGAGATGAACAGGACCGCGAAGATGAAGCGCAGCCCGAATTCGGCGACCAGCGGCGACAGGGCATTCGGCAGGATCTCGCGGAAGATGATCCAGCCGCCCTTCTCACCCCGCAGCTTCGCCGCTTCGACATAATCCATGACGGCGATGTCGACGGCGACCGCGCGGGACAGGCGGAAGACGCGGGTCGAATCGAGAATGCCCATGACCAGGATCAGCACGGTCAGGTTCAACGGCAGGACCGACAGCAGGACCAGCGCCACGATCAGCGAGGGGACCGCCATCACCAGGTCGACGATCCGCGACAGGATCTGGTCGACCCAGCCACCCTTGACCGCCGCCAGAAAGCCAAGGAAGGCCCCCAGCGAGAAGGCGAGGATCGAAGAGGCCAGCGCCACGAAGATGGTGACCTGCGCGCCATAGATCAGCCGGCTCAGGATATCCCGGCCGATGGTGTCGGTGCCCAGCCAATGCGCGGCAGACCAGCCTTCCCACTGGCCGCCGCTGCTGTCGTCGATCGGGTAGGGCGCGATCCAGTAGCCAAAGACCGCGATGAACAGAAAGGTCCCGGTCAGGACCAGTCCGATGAGGGCGGAAAGCGGAAGCCTCATTTCGGATGCCTCAGTCGCGGGTTGGCCAGGATGCCGATGATGTCGGCCAGCATGTTCAGGAAGATGTAGACCGCGGCAAAGATCAGCCCCACCGCCTGCACCACCGGCAGGTCGCGCTTGGTCACATGGTCGACCAGGTACTGCCCCAGCGCGTTATAGCCGAACACCACCTCGACCACGACGACGCCGACGACAAGGTAGGCCAGGTTCAGCATCACCACGCTGACGACCGGCGCGATGGCGTTCGGGAAAGCGTGCTTCCAGATGATCGTCATCGGCGACAGGCCCTTCAGCTCCGCCGTCTCGATATAGGCCGACTGCATCACGTTCAGGATCGCCGCCCGCGTCATCCGCATCATGTGGGCCAGCACCACCAGCACCAGCACGATCACCGGAAGGGCGACGGCGTGCAGCTTCTCCCAGAAGCCCATGCCGGGAAAGACCATCGCGACCGGCTGGAAGATCGGCACCAGTTGGGTAAGGAGATAGATCACGAAATAGGCCGCGACGAATTCCGGCAGGCTGATCGTGGTCAGCGTGATGCCCGAGATCAGCTTGTCCGGCCATTTCCCGGCATAGCGCGCGGCGATCAGGCCCAAGAGGATCGCCAGCGGCACCGCGATGACGGCGGCGCACCCGGCCAGGAACAGCGTGTTGCCCAGACGCTGCCCGATGGCTTCGGCAATATCGGCGCCGTTGGTCAGCGCATGGCCCAGGTCGCCGGTCAGGATACCGCCGAGCCACTGGAAATAGCGCGTCAGCGGCGGCTGGTTCAGCCCCATCTTCTCGCGCAGGTTCGCCAGCGCTTCGGGCGTGGCCGACTGGCCAAGGATCGCCTGCGCGGTATCACCCGGCAGCGCCTCGACGCCAAGGAAGATCACCGCCGACACCGCCAGAAGCAGCAGGAGGCCCAGCGCAACGCGCTGGACCACGAGTTTCAGGATCGGATGCACCGGCCCGGCCTCAGGCCAGCCAGCACTTGACCTGGGCGCGCCCGTTCATCAGCTCGCCGTTCGGATCGTCGACCCAACCCGCGATGGCGTCGCTGACCCCGGCCACGAAGTCGTTGAACATCGGCAGGATCAAGCCACCCTCGTCGCGGACGATATGCGCCATCTCCGAATACTCGGCCTTGCGCTTGGCCTCGTCCAGCTCGCCCCGCGCGGCAAGCAAAAGCTCGTCGAAGCGGGCGTTCTTGAACTTTGTGTCGTTCCAGTCGGCGGTCGACAGGTAGGCGGTCGAGTACATCTGGTCCTGCACCGGACGTCCGCCCCAGTAGCTCGCGCAGAAGGGCTCGACGTTCCAGACGTTCGACCAGTAGCCGTCGTCGGGCTCCAGCTTGACCTGCAGCGGGATGCCCGCCGCATTCGCGCTGGCCGCGAACAGGTTCGCCGCATCCACCGCGCCGGGGAAGGCGCCCGGAGCCGTGCGCAGGATGATCGGGCTGCCGTCGTGTCCCGAGGCCTTGTAGTGCTCCGCCGCCTTGGCCGGATCGAAGGTGCGCTGCTCGATCGTGTTGTCGAACAGCGGATAGGCCGCGTTGATCGGGAAGTCGTTGCCGACCGACCCAAGCCCGCCGAGGATCTTCTGCACCATCTCCTCGCGGTTGATCGCAAGTTTCAGGGCCATCCGCATGTCGTTGTTGTCGAAGGGCGCCTTGTCGCAATGCATGATGAAGACATAGTGCCCGCGACCGGCGACGGCCTTGATCTGCACGCCGGCGACACCCTTCAGCAGTTCCACGATCTTCGGGTCGACCCGGTTGATCATGTGGATCTGGCCCGATTGCAGCGCGGCGGTCCGGGCCGTGTTGTCGTTGATCACCAGGATTTCGATCTCGTCGGCATGGCCGATGGTGGAATCGAAATAGTTGGCGTGCTTCTTGAAGGTGTGGCGCACGCCGGGTTCGTTCACGACGACCTGGTAGGGCCCCGCCCCGATCCCCGCCGCCGGATTGTCCACCCCGCCGCCGGGCTGGATCATCAGGTGATAGTCGGCCATCAGGTAGGGCAGGTCGGCGTTCGCCGCATTCAGCTTCAGCGTGACCATGTCACCCTCGGCCTTCATGTCGGTGATGCCCTGCACGATCCCCAGCGCGCCCGATTGCGACTTCTCGTCGGTGTGCCGCTTCAGCGTCGCCACCACGTCTTCCGCCGTCACCGTGCCGCCACCGTGATATTCCACGCCCGAGCGGATCTTGAACTTCCATTCCGTCGCATCCGGCGAGGACGAGACCTCCTCGGCGATGCGCAGGTCAAGCGTGCCATCGGGGTGAACGTCGCACAGCATCTCGCCCCAGGTCATGTTCACCTGGTAGGGCACTTCCGACAGCGCGATCGCCGGGTCGAGGCTGTTCGTCGATTCGCCGCCGGACATGCCAAGCTTGATCACGCCGCCCTTCTTCGGTTCGTCGGCCAGCGCGGCCTTGCCGAACAGCGCCGAGGCGAGGCCCGCCGAAATGCCCATCGCCGTGGTGCGGCCCACGAACTCGCGCCGGGTCATCCGGCCCTTGGCAGCTTGCGCGACCATCCAGTCAAGCTGGTTGTGCTTGTCGTTCATCTTCGTCTCCCTATGTGGTCCCCGTCTTGGGGATTCTTTTATTGACTCGACAATCAATAAACCGCGAACCCTGCCATCCGGCAAACGTTTTTTCGCGGACCGTCACACAAACTTGCGTTCCACCTCCTCGTCCCAGTCGCGCTGGAAGATCACCGTCTCGCCCTCCCAGGCGGTCAGGGTCGCCTGCATCCTCAGATGGGTGACACTCGCAGTCATCACGGTTTCGGCCCGTGTCCTCACCCGCCAGTCGCCGCGCGAAAGCCGCTGTTCCCAGGTGATCCCGGCCCGCGCGGAAAGGGGATCGGCCCCGATCTCCCAGCGCTCGGTGGTGTGTTCGCCGGTGATCAGGCCATGCGACAGGTTCTCCGGGTCGCCCTGGTCGTCCTCGACCACAAGCGCATGACGGCCTGCGATGAGATCCGTCTCGATCCGGCGCGAGGCGCTGCCCGTCCGCAGCAGCCGGTGCTTCCACGGCGCGGCCGTCTCGGCCGGGGGAGGGGTCCATTCCGCCTCGCCCGTGCCCTGGTGGATCGGCAGGTCCAGGCTGGCCGAAGTGATCGCCAGCGTTGCCGCCTCGGGGCTTGGCCAGACGAAGGGCCAGTAGGTCGTCGACAAGGCCAGCCGCAGCCGGTGGCCCGCCGCCACGCGATAGCCCATCTGGTCAAGGCTCAGCGTGATGTCTTCCGGCACGCCGGGCCGCATCGGTTCGGGATGTTCCCGGTCAGCGCGATGGCACAGGTTCAACATGCCATGCGCGATCCGGGTCGAGGACCCATCCGGTGCCACATCGCAAAGCCGGGCGACAAGCACCGCCAGCGGCTTGTCCGACGACAGCCGCAGCGACAGTTTCGCCGCCCCCATCAGCTCCAGCGGGGCCGCCAGCGTTGCGGCGTCAAAGCAGACTGACAGCGCGTCATCCCCCCGCTGGTCGCCCGCCATTTCGGCGTTGAGGCCCATCGGGAAGAACTCGCCCGCCGTCATCCCCAGATGCTGTGGCGTGCAGACGCTGGCTGACAGCGGTCCCGTCACGCCAAGGCCTTCGTCCGACACCATAAGCACCCGGCGGCTGACGCGCGGTGTCGGCCATTCGGCTTCGGCGATCCAGTGTCCGTCGCGATGCACGGCACTGGGGTTCGGCGGCGCGGAATGCAGCATATAGGCGCGGAAGGCGGGGTCAGCCTCGGCCCCGTTCTCCACCCCTTTCAGCCAGCGGTCCCACCATCGGATCGCCAGTTGCAGGAAGCCGATCTTCGGCCCCGGCACGGCGGTATGGGGGTATTGATGCACCCAGGGCCCGATGATCCCCTTCACCGGCCCGCGCGCATTCTCCATCAGCGCGGCGACCGTGTTCATGTAATTGTCGTTCCAGCCGCCGAAGGACAGGACCGGCACGACCATCCGGTCCCAGTCCTCGCAGATCGAGCCGTGCTTCCAATAGGCGTCGCGGCTCTGGTGGCTGGCCCAGCCGGGGGCATGGAAGGGCTGCGCCTCCAGCCGCTTCAGCCAGTCCTCGCGCCAATGGGTGTGCAGCACCGGGTCGCCCGGCCGCGAGCTATAGGACAGCATCACCGAACCCCAGCCGAAGTTTTCGCCCAGAAGCGCGCCGCCCTTGAAGTGGATGTCGTCGGCAAAACGGTCGGTGGTGGAATAGACGCTGATGACGGCCTTCAGCGCCGGGGGTTGCAGGAAGGCGGTCTGCAGGCAATTGAACCCGCCCCAGCTTTTTCCCATCATCCCCACGGTCCCGCTGCACCAGTCCTGCCGGGCCAGCCAGGCGATCACGTCGCAGGCGTCCTGCAACTCCTGCGCGGAATATTCGTCCTCCATCAGCCCTTCGCTGTCGCCGTTGCCCCGTAAGTCGACCCGGACGCAGGCATAGCCGTGGCCCGCCACATAGGGATGCATCAGCTCGTCGCGGGGCAGGGTGCCGTCGCGCTTGCGGTAGGGGATGTATTCCAGCACGGCGGGGACCGGGCGGGTGGCGGCACCCTCCGGCATCCAGACCCGCGCGGAAAGCCGCGTCCCGTCCGGCAGCGGAATGCGCAGGTCCTCGATTTCGGTGATCGCTTCGGGAAAGTTCAGGCGGATGGTCAACTTCGGTCCCTTCCGATTCTCTGTCTCCATCCGATATTATTCGTCCGTGCAATTCAAGAGTCTTGACGCCCGGAGCAGGACAGCGGCGCGATACCTCTTCCTCGTCCATTTGCAGTGGGGGGCGGGCCAGAAGTTAATCAATCCTGAACGTCCGCAGGCAACCTATTGATTCAATGGGCCTGAAAATTCTGTCCACCGTGGACACCCCATGCTGTTCACCCCCGCACATCCTCCGCGCGGACAGATCGGGATGAAATTCCTGCCCCCCGGCTCTACCTTCCCCCCAAAGGAGACAGCCCATGTGGAACCCGCTTCTCGACCCCTCGATCCCGATCGGAAACCAGGTCGACCAGATCGAATCCGTCATCATCCCCCGCGCCCGTGATCTCGGCGGCTTCGAGGTCCGCCGCGCGCTGCCCTCGGCCCAGCGTCAGATGGTCGGCCCCTTCATCTTCTTCGACCAGATGGGCCCGGCCGAGTTCCTGACCGGGGACGGCATCGACGTCCGCCCCCACCCGCATGTGGGCCTCGGGACCGTCACCTATCTTCTGCGGGGTCGCCTTCACCACCGCGACTCCTTGGGCACCGATGCCTGGATCGAACCCGGCGCGGTCAACTGGATGCTGGCGGGGCAGGGGATCACCCATTCAGAGCGGACGGATGGCGAGGCCCGCAAGGCCCCCCTCTCGATGTTCGGCTTGCAAACCTGGCTCGCGCTGCCGAAGGACCGCGAGGACGACACCGCCGGTTTCACCCATCTCGGCCGCGACGCGCTGCCGGAGCTGGAGGGCGAGGGAAAAGAGGTCCGCCTGATCCTCGGCCATGCCTGGGGCGAGAAGGTCGATCTCGCCATGCCCTCCGAGGTCTTCTACGCCGACGCCCGCCTTCAGCCGGGGGCGGCGATCCCGCTGCCCGACGACCACGAGGACCGCGGGGTCTACATCCTGGAGGGCGAGGTCGCGTCCGGCGGGCAGGTCTTCGAGGCCGGGCGGATGCTGGTCTTCCGGCCGGGCGACCGGGTCTCGGTCAAGGCCGGCCCGCAGGGGGCCAGGGTGATGCTCCTCGGCGGCGCCACGATGGACGGGCCGCGCTTCATCTGGTGGAACTTCGTCGCCTCCTCGCGCGAGCGGATCGAGGCGGCCAAGGAAGCCTGGCGTGCGGGGGACTGGCAGCACGGCCGCTTCAAACTGCCTCCGGGCGACGATGGCGAGTTCATCCCCGCCCCTGACCGCTGAAAAACCCGCGCTTCCCCCATTGACGCCCCCGGGGGAAGCGTCTATCCCGCCCTCCACGCGCGGTGGTAGCTCAGTTGGTTAGAGTACCGGCCTGTCACGCCGGGGGTCGCGGGTTCGAGCCCCGTCCACCGCGCCAGCCTTCCCTTCCTTCCAGTGACTGCAGGGATGTCCACGCGGGACAGGCCCTTGGGGTGCAATGATTCCAACGGGTTGGCTGTGGGCGTTCAGCAAGCGTTAGGGCTGATTGACCGATCCGGCCTGCCTTCTCACCCGCCGCCCCCCACCCCAGCCCTCCCCGCGGAGGGGGAGGGAGGCGCTTGTTGCCTGCGTTTGCCAGAGCAGGCTCCGGCACGGGTGCGAGGCCGCGCGTTTCCCGCTTGACGCCCTTCCGACAACCCCGTATCTGCCCCCTCAAGCGCGCGGTGGTAGCTCAGTTGGTTAGAGTACCGGCCTGTCACGCCGGGGGTCGCGGGTTCGAGCCCCGTCCACCGCGCCAGCTTCTCCTGTGAAGGTCATGTTTTCCAACCTCGCCCGACGGGGCGGTGGCGGATATTCCTGCGCCATGATCCCCGGGAGTGCCCAGATGACCCGCTTTGCCTGCCTTGCCATCCTGCTTTGCGCCACCCCGGCCCGGGCCGAAGAAGGGGTGGCGCTGCCCACCGGATTCGACGGCATCTACGCCAGCGAAGGCATGCCCTGCGGCATGGGCGAGCGGATCACGGTGAGGGACGGTACGATCTTCGGCATGGAATGGGGAATGACCGTCACCGACCTGATCGAGTTCCCGGGCGAGCCGGACCGGGTGGAGGTCTCGCTTCTGGTCAGCGGCGGCGGCGAGGACTGGGTCGAGTCGGCAGTGATCCGGCGCGAGTCGGACGGGCAGGGGCAGGTCCTGGTGCTGGACTACCCGGACGGAAACCGGACCATCTGGACGCTGTGTGACTAGGCTCGCGCGCGGCTCGCCCGACTGTGATTTGTTTTGGCGATCAGTGAGGGGGGCAAGCGCGGGCGAAGGACCGGCGGGTTCGGGCAAGGGACTGAAATCCCGTGAGTTGGACCGTCGCCGCCCCTCGGCAGGAAGCCGCCGGTTCCGCAGTGCAGCACAGCCTGTCACGGCGCGGAACCTTGCGGTGAGCCCCCCTTCGCAGACCGGGGCGGGGGGAGTAGCGTCCTGCCATCCCGGCCAGAGCCTGCCGGATGGGAAACCATCGACGCGACAGGCCCGGCGCGCCGGGAAGTGACTGGAACGGAAGGGAAATCCCGTTCCTGAAACAGGAGACGCATCATGCGTTCGAACATTCTGCCCCTGGCCCTGATCGCAAGCCTTGGCCTTGGCACTGCCGTGCTGGCCGCTTCGACCGACACCTCGGGCGTGATCAAGTCGATCGACGCCAAGACGATGACGGTGGTGCTGGAGGATGGCACGACCTATCACCTGCCTGCGGGCTATGACGTGAAGCCGTTCAAGGTCGGCGAGAAGGTCGTGGTGAGCTGGGAGATGAAGGGCACGCTGAAGGAAGCGACCGCGCTGAAGGCAAGCTGACCGCATCGGCAGGACTGGAGACGGGGGCCTTCGGGTCCCCGTTTTCGTTGCGGTGGGCCAAATTCCTTCGAAGGAATTTGCAAAAGTCTTCGAAGACTTTTCGCCCGGCCTGTGCGCCTAGAGGGTCATGCGGTAGCGGATGTGGCCGTCGTTCTCGCAGTACTGGTCATAGAGCCTGCGGGCGGTCTGGTTCTCGATCTCGGTCAGCCAGTAGAGCCTGCGCCAGCCATTCCTGCGCCCGATGGCGATCAGGTCCTCGATCAGCGCGCGGCCAAGGCCCTTGCCCCGCGCCGCTTCCGCAACGAACAGGTCCTCCAGATAGCCGTCGTCGCCCAGCACCCAGGTCGAGGGGTGGTGCTGGTGGATCGCGAAGCCCTGCGGCACGCCATCCAGCACCGCCAGCCGGGCGGTCAGCGCGTTGCCGGGGTCCATCAGCCGCGCCCAGGTGAAGGCGGTGACCTCTTCCGGCAGGGTCAGGCCGTAGCCGTCGCAGAACCCCTGCCAGAGGTGCCGGAAATCCGTTTCGTCCGAAGGTCTTGCGTCGCGAAGTTCAAGCATCACGCGATGCGGGCCAGGATGCGGGCCCAGCTGCGGATGCCCTTGTGGAAGCTTTCCAGGTCGTATTTCTCGTTCGGCGAGTGGATCTGGTCGTCGTCGCGGCCGAAGCCGATCAGCATCGCATCCATGCCGAGGATGGTCTTGAAATAGCCCGCCACCGGGATCGACCCGCCCGAGCCGACGAAGGCGGCGGGGCGGCCCCATTCTTCGGTCAATGCGCCACGGGCGGCTTCGAAGGCCGGGTCGGCGATTTCCATTACCGAGGCCGGGGCGCCGTCGCTGCCACCCTCCCAGACGATCTCGCAATCGGCGGGCATCTGCGCCTTTGCCCATGTCTTGAATGATGCGATGATCTTCTCCGGGTCCTGCCGCGAGACGAGACGGAAGGACACCTTGGCGTGCGCCTCGGAGGGCAGCACGGTCTTGAAGCCTGCGCCATTGTAGCCGCCCCACATGCCGTTGACCTCGGCCGTCGGGCGGGACCAGATCTTCTCCAGCGGCGTGCGGTCCTGCTCGCCCGCGGGGACGGAGAGGCCCACGTCGCCCAGGTAGCCCGCGTGGTCGAAGGCCAGCGCCTGCCATTGGCTCCGCAGCGCGTCGGGCAGTTCGTCGACATCGTCGTAGAAGCCCGGCACCTGCACCCGGCCCTGCGCATCGTGGAGATTCGCCAGCAGCCGCGCCATCAGGTGCAGCGGGTTCTGCGCCAGTCCGCCATACATGCCGGAATGCAGGTCGCGGGCAGCGGCGCGGATGGTGAATTCGGATTTCGCAAGACCCCGCAGCATGGTGGTGATCGCGGGGGTGGCTTCCTCGAACAGCCCGGTGTCGCAGATCAGCGCAAGGTCGCAGCTGAGTTCCTGCCGGTTCGCTTCCAGGAAGGGGACGAGCGAGGGGGAGCCCGATTCCTCCTCGCCCTCCAGGAAGATGGTCAGCTTGGCCGGAAGCGTGCCGTGGACATGTTTCCAGGCGCGGCAGGCCTCGATGAAGGTCATGAGCTGGCCCTTGTCGTCCGACGCGCCACGGGCGCGGATGACCTTGCCTTTCGGCGTGTCCTGCAGTTCCGGGTCGAAGGGGGGGCGGTCCCAAAGCTCCAGCGGGTCAACGGGTTGCACGTCGTAGTGGCCGTAGAAGAGGATATGGCGCTTGCCCTCGCCGCCATGCGCCACCACCATCGGATGCCCGGGCGTCGCCGCCGCGCGGGCCTCGAACCCGAGGCTGGCCAGGTCGGCGGCGAGATGGTCGGCGGTGCGGGCGCAATCGGCCTTGTAGGCGGGATCGGTCGAGATCGAGGGGATGCGCAGCAGCGCCATCAGCCGGTCCAGCGACTGCGGCAGGGTTTCGTCGATGCGGGAAAGGACGGCGTCGAGGGTCATGGCACTCTCCGGGATGTGATCGGGACAGAGCCTAGCAGGCAGGTAGGGACTGTCCAGAGCGGGAGGCTTGCGCTAAGGGGAAAGGGGACCGGGGCCGGAGGGGTGACAATTCGCCCCCTTGGATCGCCGGGACGTTTGACCGAAATCAAGGCACCAAAGCGGTGGGTCGGGCAGAACCGCCGCAAAAGGGACCGAGGCCGATGACCAGATACGACGACGCAATCGACGCCAGCCTGCAACGCCTGCACGACGAGGGACGCTACCGCACCTTCATCGACATTGCCCGCGCGCAGGGGCAATACCCCCATGCGGTGTGGACGAAGCCCGACGGCAGCCAGAAGGACATCACCGTCTGGTGCGGCAACGACTATCTGGGCATGGGCCAGCACCCCGAAGTGCTGGCGGCGATGCACGAGGCGCTGGACGCGACCGGGGCGGGCTCGGGCGGCACGCGGAACATCTCGGGCACCACGGTCTGGCACAAGCGGCTGGAGGCGGAACTGGCCGACCTGCACGGGAAAGAGGCCGCGCTGGTCTTCACCTCGGCCTACATCGCCAACGACGCGACGCTGTCGACGCTGCGGGTGCTGTTCCCCGGCCTGATCATCTATTCCGACGCGCTGAACCATGCCTCGATGATCGAGGGCGTGCGGCGCGGCGGGGGCGAGAAGCGGATCTTCCGGCACAACGACGTGGCCCATCTGCGCGAGCTTCTGGAAAAGGACGATCCCAAGGCGCCGAAGCTGATCGCCTTCGAATCGATCTATTCGATGGACGGCGACTTCGGCCCGATCGGGGAAATCTGCGACCTCGCGGCCGAGTTCGACGCGCTGACCTACCTGGACGAGGTCCATGCCGTCGGCATGTACGGGCCTCGCGGGGCGGGCGTCGCGGAACGTGACGGGCACATGCACCGGATCGACATCGTCAATGGCACGCTGTCGAAGTCCTTCGGCGTCTTCGGCGGCTATATCGCGGGTTCGGCCCGGATGATGGATGCAGTGCGCTCCTACGCGCCGGGGTTCATCTTCACCACCTCGCTGCCGCCCGCCGTGGCGGCGGGTGCCGCGGCCTCCGTGCGCTTCCTGAAGGGCGAGGGTGGCCGCGCCCTGCGCGAGAAGCACCAGGCCCAGGCGAAGATCCTGAAGACCCGGCTCAAGGCGATGGGCCTGCCGATCATCGACCACGGCAGCCATATCGTGCCGGTCCATGTCGGCAACCCGGTGCACTGCAAGATGCTGTCGGACATGCTGCTGGAAGACCACGGCATCTATGTCCAGCCGATCAACTTCCCGACCGTTCCGCGCGGGACGGAACGGCTGCGCTTCACCCCCTCGCCGGTGCATGACACGGGCGAGATCGAGGCGCTGGTCCGGGCGATGGACAAGCTCTGGGCACATTGTGCGCTGAATCGCGCCGAACAGGTCGCCTAAAGCGGCTTGGCCCGTGGAAAAGCCCTTGTCCTGTGATAGGGTTTCGCGAATAGAACACATGTGAGTCGCTGGGGAAGGCGGCCACGATTGAGTAGTGCACCAAGGGGACAGGGCGCTGATGATCGGTTGGAGGTCGAAACCTTCGACAACCGAAGAAGACAAGCCAAAGGGCTTTGATGACTTCGAGTTGCGTCTTGGTGATCTCATGCGCGGCGAAAGGGCCACGCTTGGGAAATCGCTGCTGGATGTCCAGCGCGAGCTGAAGATCAAGGCCACCTACATCGCCGCCATCGAGAACGCCGACCTTTCGGCCTTCGAGACCCCCGGTTTCGTGGCAGGCTATGTCCGCTCCTATGCCCGTTACCTGGCGATGGACCCGGAATGGGCCTTCGAGCGTTTCTGTGCCGAGGCCGGCTACCAGGTTTCGCACGGGCTTTCCGCCGCCGCTTCCCCACAGCAGATCGTCAAGGCGCGGGCGCGGTCGGAATTTTCTGATCCGCTGGGCGACCCGAACGCCAGCTTCATCCCGCGCGGCGAGGCGATCTTCTCGCATATCGAGCCCGGTGCGCTTGGCTCCATCGCCGTGCTGGTCGCGCTGATCGGCGCCATCGGCTATGGTGGCTGGTCGGTGCTGCAGGAAGTGCAGCGCGTGCAGTTGGCCCCGGTCGATGAGGCGCCGACCGTGGTGGCCCAGATCGACCCGCTGGCGAATGCCGGGGCAGCCGCGCCGAACGTCGTGGCCACGCGCCCGGCCGAACCGGCAGCCGAGGCCGTCGCCAGCGCCGAAGGCACCGCGACCGATGACGTGCTGGACCGCCTGTATCGTCCGCAAGCGCTGGACGTGCCGGTCCTGACCTCGCGCGATGGGCCGATTGCCGCGATCAACCCGCGCGATACCGGCGTGCTGGCGCAAGTGGCCGAAACCGATTCCGTCGACGCCGCCATCGACCAGGCGGTCGGCAGCGACGTGCAGGTGATCGCCGATGCCAAGGAAGGCGTCGAGGTCCTGGCCGTGCGCCCGTCCTGGGTGCGGGTCAACGCCGCCGACGGCACCGTGCTGTTCGAGAAGATCCTGGACGCGGGCGAGCGTTATGCCGTGCCGCCGCTGGAAACCGCTGCAGTCTTCCGCACCGGCAATTCCGGGTCGATCTACTTCGTCGTCGATGGCGTTGCCTATGGCCCCGCCGCGCCGGGGGCGCAGATCGCCAAGGATATCCCGCTGTCGCCCGAGGCGCTGACCCAGAGCTTCGCGCAGGCCGATCTGACCAAGGATCAGGACCTGGCGAATTTCGCCACGGCGGATGCCTCGGACGTGGTGCCTGCACCTGCGCCGGACGCGTCGGAGTAAGCCGCGACCCATTGCCGGGGCCCATTGTCCGCGCCTGCCTTGCGGCCTATGTTCGGGCGGCATGTAACGGAGCCTGACCGATGACCCACAATCCCGTCCGCCCCTGGCGCAACATCCAGCGCCGGATGTCGCGGCAGATTCGCGTGGGCAAGGTGCTGGTCGGGGGCGACGCGCCGATCTCGGTGCAGACGATGACCAACACCATCACCTCGGACGTGGCCGCGACCATCGACCAGGTGCAGCGCTGCGCCTTGGCGGGGGCCGACATCGTGCGGATTTCCACGCCGGATGTGGAAAGCACCCGGGCGCTGAAGGAAATCGTCGCCGAAAGCCCGGTGCCGATCGTTGCGGACATCCATTTCCACTACAAGCGCGCGATCGAGGCGGCCGAGGCGGGGGCCGCCTGCCTGCGGATCAACCCCGGCAACATCGGCGATGCGAAACGCGTGGCCGAGGTGGTGCGGGCGGCGAAGGACCACGGTTGCTCCATCCGCATCGGGGTGAACGCGGGGTCGCTGGAGCGGCACCTGCTGGAGAAATACGGCGAGCCTTGCCCCGAGGCGATGGTGGAATCCGGCCTCGACCACATCAAGCTGTTGCAGGACAACGATTTCCACGAGTTCAAGATTTCGGTGAAGGCCAGTGACGTATTCCTCGCCGCCGCCGCCTATCAGCAGCTCGCCGATGCCACCGACGCGCCGATCCATCTGGGGATCACCGAGGCCGGGGGGCTGGTGTCGGGCACGGTGAAATCGGCCATCGGGCTGGGCAACCTTCTGTGGATGGGGATCGGCGATACCATTCGTGTCAGCCTGAGCGCGGACCCGGTGGAAGAGGTGAAGGTCGGCTATGAGATCCTGAAGTCGCTGGGTCTGCGGCACCGGGGGGTGACGATCATCTCCTGCCCCAGCTGCGCACGGCAGGGGTTCGACGTGATCAAGACCGTCGCGGCGCTGGAGGAGCGGCTGGCGCATGTGACGACCAGCATGTCCCTCTCGATCATCGGTTGCGTGGTGAACGGCCCGGGCGAGGCCTTGATGACCGACATCGGCTTCACCGGCGGCGGGGCGGGCAAGGGCATGGTTTACCTCGCCGGCAAGCAGGACCACACGCTGTCGAACGCGGCGATGGTGGACCACATCGTCGGACTGGTCGAGGCGAAGGCCGCCGAGATCGAGGCGGCGGAGAAGCTCGCGGCGGAGTAGGGTGGACGCCTCCTCGTGCGACTTCGTCTTCTCGTCGGAGGGCGGAGCGAGGAGTGACGAAGTCTGCGACGAGCGTCCTAGTCATCCCCGAGTTCGCGCGCCAGATGGTCGATGAAGGCGCGCAGCCTTGCGGTGACGGATTGGGCCGAGGGGTAGACGAAGTAGATCGCCTTGCGTGGCGTGGACCAGTCGGGCAGCACCTGCACCAGCCGTCCGGCAGCGATGTTGGGGCGGGCGACGATGCCGGGCAGGGCGGCGATCCCGGCCCCGGCCAGCACCGCGTCGCGGACCGCCAGATGCGAGCCGAGGCGCAGGGGCGGGTCGTGCGGGATGACCACCTCTTCGCTGCCGTTCTGCAAGGGCAGGCCACCGGGCCAGGGCGCGGCAAGCCCGACGAACGGGACCTGCCGCAGATCCTCGGGGCGCGTCAGCTTGTCCAGACCGGGCAGGTCGGGACTGGCGACCAGCATCGCCTGGCCGTGCAGCAGGCGACGGGCGACCTGGCTGGAATCCTCCAGCGGCCCGAAGCGGATGCAGCCGTCGAAGCCTTCCTCCAGCAGGTCCGGTGCGCGGTCGAGGAAATGCACCTCCAACGTGACGTCGGGATAAAGGCGGCGGAACCCGGCGGCGATGGTGCCGATCAGCGTGTTGCCAATGGATTGCGGCACCGCCAGCCGCAGATGCCCGCGCGGGGTGCCACCGGATTCGCCAAGCGCGCGCCGGATATCCTCGGCCTCGCCCAGAAGCCGGTCGGCGCGGGCGGCAAGAACCTCGCCTTCCTGCGTGGGGCGCAGGGTGCGGGTGGAGCGTTCGATGAGCCGGACACCGAGATGCGCCTCAAGATCGGCGACGCGCTTGGAGAGGGTGGATTTCGGCACCCGCAGGGCAAGGGCGGCGGCGGAGAACGACCCCTCGCGCAGGACGGTGCGAAAGCCGCGGAGGGCGGAGAGGTCGAGATCATTGTCCATGATTCTGGACACACCTTGCAAGAATGGCTGCCTTGTCCATGATGGTGGAATACCGCATCTTCGGCAAGACAAATCGAGGGATGCGAGATGAGCGAGACACGCGAAGCGCCGCCAGGCCGGGCGGTGACAGGGGCGGTTCTGGGGCTGGCGTCGATGACGATCATGGCCAATGCCACGGTCGCCTCGTCGCTGCCGGGGCTGCGGGAGCATTATGCCGCCGTCCCGCATATCGACACGCTGGCCGGGCTGATCGTGACGCTGCCCTCGCTCGCCATCGTGCTGTCCGCAGGCCTGATGGGCGTGCTGATCGACCGCTGGGACCGGCAGAAGCTGTTGCTGCTGACGGCGGGGCTTTATGCCATCGGCGGCACCTCGGGTCTCTGGGCGGAAAGCCTGTGGGGGATGCTGGCCGGTCGGCTGGCGCTGGGGCTGGGCGTGGCGGGGACGATGAACCTGGGGATGACCTGGGCCAGCGACCTGTGGCAGGGCCCGGCGCGGGCGCGGTTCCTGGGGATGCAGGGCGCGGCGATCTCGGGCGCGGGGATCGTCTTCATGCTGCTCGGGGGCCTTTTGGCCAGCTATCACTGGCGCGGCGCCTTCGCGGTCTACGGGCTGATCCTGCCCATCGCCGCACTGGCCTTCCTTGCGCTTGGCCCCCATGCCCGCCGGATCGCGGCAGAGCGGGACCGACCGCGAGCGGTGCAGACCACGGCCGACCGCTTCCCCTGGGCCGCCTATGCCTTCATCGCGCCCTTGGCCTTCCTGTTCCAGACCGCCTTCTACGTCACGCCCACCCGGCTCCCGTTCCATCTGCAGGCGCTGGGGGTGACAAGCCCGCTGGTCGTGGGTGCGCTGATGGCGGCGCTCGTCACCGTCTCGGCCCCGGTCGCGCTGATGTATGGCCGCATCCGGGCGCGGCTGAGCGCGATGACGATCTTCGGGCTGTCCTTCGTACTGATCGGCCTTGGTTTCCTGGCCCATGCCACGGCCTCGGACTGGCGCGGCGTGCTGCTGGGGTCGCTGATCGCGGGGCTCGGGATGGGGATCTCGATGCCGAACTATACGACATGGTTCATGGAACGGGTGCCCGCGTCGATGCGGGGGCGGGCGTCGGGCCTGCTGACCACCGCTTTCTTCCTCGGCCAGTTCGCGTCGCCCCTGGTGTCGGCCCCGCTGGTCGCCTGGTTCGGATTGCCGGGCACCTTCGCGACGGTCGGCATGGCGCTGCTGACGCTGGGCGTCGGCCTATGGGTCGTCCATGCGGTGCGACCGGAACCCTCGGCCATCGAGGCATGATGCGAAGGGGCGGCCAGCGAGGCCGCCCTTTCCGGTTGCCGGACCAGCAGCCTAGCCGTCCGACCGCGCGTCCTTGACGAAGTCCTGCATCGTCTCCAGCGGCGCATAGCCGCGCAGCACGGTATCCTTCAGCACGAAAGCCGGAGTGCCGGTGATCTCCATCTTCTCGGCCAGCGCGTAGTTCGCGGCGATCACCGCCTGCACCTCGGGCGCACCCATCCGGTCGAGAATCGGCTTTGGGTCAAGGCCCAGATCGGTGGCCACCCGCGCCAGTGTTTCGGGGGTGGGTTCGCCGCGCAGGGTCATCAGCGCGTCATGCGCACGGCCGTAGGCCTCGTCGCCATGCAACTGTCGCAGCGCGATGGCGAATTGCGCCGACAGGGTCGATGCCTCGCCCAGGATCGGGAATTCCTTGACCACGAAGCGGATGTTGCCGTCGGTCTTGATCAGCTGATCGACCTCGGAATAGGCCTTGCGGCAGTAGCCGCAGCGATAGTCCATGAACTCCACCAGCGTGATGTCGCCCTGCGGGTTGCCGCCGACCCAGTCGTTCGCATTGGCGAAGATGGTGTCGCTGTTCGTGGTGATGAACTGGCTGTCGCGCGCCAGCGCCGCGTCCTCTTCGCGCTTCTGCAGCACGTCCATCGCCTCGATCAGCACTTCCGGGTGATCGAGGAGATAGGCCCGCACCTCGTCGCGGAAGGCCTTGCGCTCGGCCTCGGACATCGTGCTGGCCGAAGCCGGGTCGGTCTTGGACAGGTCTTCGGCAAAGGCGGGAAGGCTGGCAAGGCCGGCGATCAGGCCGAGGGCGAGGCGGGTCATGCGGTCTCCATTGCGGGCCGCAGGCTTGGCGGCGCGCGGCAGGATAGGGGCGGGGTCCGGGCAAGACAAGCCGCTCGCCGTTTCGTGATGCGGGGCTATCCTCCGCGTTCGACGTCGTTCCTCGTCGGAGGGAACCCGAGAGCAGAAGCCTTGCGCTTTCGGCACCCTGCGGGAATTTACAAAGCCCGATCAAGCGGGGATAAGGCGGCGATGACCTTGCTCCGCCCGCTTCTCATGCTGCTCTTGCTTGCCTTGTCGGCTGCGGCACAGGATTTGTCGGCGCTTGCCAAGGTGAACCCGCTGCGGTCGGGCATCGTCGCGCTGGCGGATGGCGGGCTGGAGCTGAAGGTGGCGCTCAGCCAGCCGGTGCCCTGGCGGCTTCGGTTGATGGACAACCCGCCGCGCCTCGTGATCGACGCGCGCGAGATCGACTGGCGCGGGGTCGAGGCGCTGGCAGTGGTGCGGCCGGGCGTCAGCTTGCGGGCCGGGGCCTTCCGACCGGGCTGGTCGAGGCTGGTCATGGAACTGGCCGGCCCGCTGAAGGTGGAGCGCGCCGAGATGGTCACCGGCGACGATCCGCGGATCGAACTGGTTCTGGCGCCGACCGACGCGGCCAGTTTCGCGCGTGAGGCGGCGCGACCGGACTTGCCGGACTGGGCCTTGCCCGAGGCCGCCGAACTGCCGCCGCCACGGAAGGAAGGGAGCGGCCCGCTGGTCGTGGTGCTTGACCCCGGTCATGGCGGGATCGACCCCGGCGCCGAGCGTGAGGGTCAAAGCG
>NZ_JAYRPN010000028.1:0-19765 GCF_041911175.1 Tabrizicola sp. | reverse complement strand
TCCCGCGCTGACGCTTCTGGGGCTGGTCGGCGCGCTGCCGCTGCTGGCGGTGATCAACTACGGTTTCCACGACATCTTCTCGTTGCAGGATGTCTATTGGGTGGGCCTGCAATGGTTCACCGATATCCTTGGCTCCGACCGCTTCCTCGCCTCGCTGGGCAGAAGCCTGCTGTTCTCCACCCTTGCGCTGGCGATCCAGGTGCCGCTGGGGATCGGGGTGGCGCTTCTGCTGCTTGGCTACGGCAGGCGGGCGGTCTGGGGGTTGATGCTGGTGGCCCTGCCGCTGGTGGTGCCGTGGAACATGATCCCGATGTTCTGGCTGGGGCTGGTCGATACGAAGACCGGGCTGCTGGGGCCGGGGCTTGCGGCGGTGGGCTTCGACTGGAAGTTCACCGGCTGGCACAGCTGGGCGCTGATCCTGGCGGTCGACACCTGGCATTGGCTGGGGCTGGTGGTGGTGCTGGCCTATGCCGGGCTGTCGGCCATTCCCGCCGCCTACCTGCAGGCGGCGGCCATCGACGGGGCCTCCCGCTGGGCCACGTTCCGCCATATCCAGCTGCCGAAGATC
The DNA here is from genome assembly GCF_041911175.1 of Tabrizicola sp. Taxonomy (GTDB): domain Bacteria; phylum Pseudomonadota; class Alphaproteobacteria; order Rhodobacterales; family Rhodobacteraceae; genus Tabrizicola. Next base: position 19,197 of record NZ_JAYRPN010000028.1, on the reverse strand, counting down.
GCAGGCGCGCTGGCCATCGTGTTCCTGCTCCGCTTCGTCGACAGCTTCATGATCTACACCGAGGCCTTCGCGATCAACGCAGGCGGGCCGTCCGATGCGACGCGCTTCCTGACGCTGGAGCTGGGCGAGGAGATCAAGGGCTTTTCCTACGGCCAGGCGGCGGCGCGGGCGACGCTGTATTTCCTGATCGTGCTGGCGGTGGTCTGGGCCTTCGTCGCCGCCACCCGGGAGCGCGAGGGATGAGGCATCTGGGGTTGGCCGCACTGGCGGCATTCATCCTGCTGCCGCTGGTGCAGGCGATCCTGCTCAGCTTCACGGCGACGCTGCCGACCGACCAGGTCGCCGAGGGGGCCATCGGCCTGATGAACTACCGCAGCGTGCTGGCCGCGCCGGAACTGCGGGCGGCGATGGTCAATTCGGCTCTGTACGTCAGCCTGAACGTCGCGCTCTGCATCGCGCTCGGCCTGCCTGCGGCCTATGCGCTGGCGCGGCACCGCTTCACCGGCGACCGGCATTTCCTGCTGGCGATCCTTGTGTTCCGGGTCACGCCGCCCGTGGTGCTGTCCTTGCCGATCTTCATCCTGTTCAGCCGGTTCGGGCTGGTCAACTCGCCCGTCGGCATCGCGCTGGTGCATTGCCTGTTCAACCTGCCGGTGGCGATCTGGGTGCTGGAAAGCTTCATCCGCGCCGTGCCGCGCGCATTCGACGAGACCGCCTTCCTCGACGGCCATTCCGGCCTGTCGTTCTTCTTCCGCCACCTGATCCCGCAGATCGCGCCGGGGATCGGGGTCGCGGCCTTCTTCTGCTTCATCTTTTCCTGGGTCGAGGTCGTGTTTGCCCGCATCCTGACCGTGACCGGGGGCAAGCCGATCACGATGGCGATCCAGGCGATGTTCAGCTTCCAGACAGACATCGGCATGGTGATGGCGATGACCTGCCTGTCGCTGGTGCCGGGGCTGGCGATGATCTGGTTCGTGCGGAACCACCTGGCACGCGGCTTCACCCTGCGGGCCTGAGACGGGCGGCGCTACTGCGCGGCGGTCTGGGTGATCTCGGGGACGCCCGCGCCGAGCAGGTCCTCGACGAAGAAGGCGGCGAATTGTGCGCGGCCCGAGACGCCGGCCTTGGAATAGATCCGGGTCAATTGCGCCCGCACCGTCCCTTGCGCCGCCCCGCGCAGATCGGCGATCTCGGCCACGTCCAGCCCCTTCAGCGCCAGAAACCCCACGTCTCGCTCGGCGGGGGTCAGCGCCCAGGCCTGGAACTGGCGGTCGATCACGTCCGACAGCGCGCCGCGTGCAACGGCCAGCGCCTGCTCCTGCGCGCGCAGAAGCTCGATCGTGCGGCGCAGGGCATGGGCACCGAAAACGATGCCGATCACCAGCGCCGCCGTCACCACGGCCTCGAAGATGAAATGGCCCGAGATCGGGTCGGCATGCAGGTCGCCGATCACATCGCCGACGAAGAACACCGTGCCCAGCGTCTGGACCAGCAGGAACACCGACAGGGCGGCCGTCTGGCGCCGCCCCGCGTTGCGCAGATCGATGACCGCGGTCATTTGCGCCTTTCGCCCAGAAGCATCGGCTTGACCAGATTGCGGCGCATCGCCCGGCCTTCGACGAAGACCCCGGCGACATGCAGCGCCGCAAGGAACAGCAACAGGTTTGACGCCACTTCATGCACCTCTTCAGCCGTGTGGCGCAGGCGCTTGTCCTCGTCGGAGGATTCGCTCTCGCCGTCCTTGATCAAAGCAGACCAGTCGCCGGATGCAACCGCTGCCTTCTCTTCGGCCACCTGCATCGGTGTCGCACCGCCGGTCATCAGCAGTCCGGTGGCAACAACCACCGCCAGCGCCGCCCAGAAGGCATAGACCATCAGGGCCCCGGCCGGGTTGTGCGAGGGGTAGTGCGCGACCCGCCCGGTCAGAAGCTGGCCCAGGTGACGCAGCGCCGCGACCGGGTTCGGCGGAAAGGCCGAGAAGCGCGCCTCGGCAGGGCCAAGCACCCCCCAGACCAGCCGCAGAAGCAGAAGCGCCATCACCAGCCAGCCCAGCGTCACATGCAGAAGGCTGCCGCCATCGCTGACCAGCGCGTTGATCAGGACCGACATGGCGATCCCCCAATGCGTCAGGCGGACGACGGGGTCCCAGACCGGGGGCGGGGCGACGGTCGGCTCTGCGGCCAATGTCCGAGGGGTGGCCATGTCAGTCTTCCGACTTGATGTCGGCAACCTTGCCGGTCGCCGGGTCGATATAGACTTCCATCGCCTTGTTGGTGGCGGTGTCGGTGCACTTGGCCTCGATCTTGCCGTCCTCGGCCTCGAACGCGTTCACGGTGCAACCGGCCTTTTCCAGCGCCGCCTTGGCGGTTTCGGCGTCGGTGCCGATCATGTCGCCGACGACGGGCGCGGCCAGCGCCGACAGCGGCAGCGAGCACAGCGCGAGAATCGAAAGAAGCTTGGTCTTCATGGTCTTGCCTTTCGCTTGGGCCTGCCCTTGCGGAGCCGGCCGGGCCGGGACACCGTGCCCCGGATGCCGTTGCACCTGACGGGTTTCGCCCCGGGCCTCCATCCCGGCAGCGCTTACCGCCAGCGGCCTAAGCGCATGCTGACAGCGGGTTTTCGCCGGTCACGCCCCTTGCGCCACCCGCGTCCTGCGGCGATATGTGGGGCAAAGGGAAGGAAGCGGCGGATGGCCCTGCCAAACAAGGATCAGATCCGGCTCTGGGGCATCGCGGCGGCGGTGTTCTTCCTTGTCATCTGGTTTCTGGGCGATGTCCTGCTGCCCTTCATCGTCGGCGGCGCCATCGCCTATTTCCTTGACCCGATTGCCGACCGGCTGGAGCGGTTGGGCCTCAGTCGCGTCGCGGCGACGGCGGTCATCTCGCTGGCTGCGCTGCTGCTGTTCGTGCTGATGGTGCTTTCGGTGATCCCGACGCTGGTGAACCAGCTGACCGCGCTGATCAACGCCGCGCCCGACATTGCCCGGAAATTGCAGGGGTTCCTGCTGGAACGCTTCCCCGACCTTGCCGATTCCACCTCGACCATCCGGCAGACGCTGGCCGAGATTGGCCTGGCCATCCAGTCGCGCGGCGCGGAACTGGCGCAGGGGGTGCTCACCTCGGCGCTCGGGGTGATCTCGATCGTGCTGTTCATCGTGGTCGTGCCGGTGGTGGCCTTCTACCTGCTGCTCGACTGGGATGACATGGTGGCGCGGATCGATTCGATGCTGCCCCTGGACCACGCCCCCACCATCCGCCGCCTCGCGCGCGAGATCGACGCCGTGCTGGCGGGCTTCGTGCGCGGGCAGGTCTCGGTCTGCCTGGTGCTGGGCACCTATTATGCCGTGGCGCTGATGCTGGCGGGCCTGCAGTTCGGCCTGATCGTCGGCGCGATTGCCGGAGCGATCACCTTCATCCCCTATATCGGCGCGCTGGTCGGCGGCACGCTGGCCATCGGGCTGGCGTTGTTCCAGTTCTGGGGGGACTGGTTCCAGATCGGCATCATCGCCGCCATCTTCGCCATCGGGCAGTTCATGGAAGGCAACGTCCTGACCCCGCGCCTCGTCGGCAAGTCGGTGGGGCTGCATCCGGTCTGGCTTCTGTTCGCCCTGTCGGCTTTCGGCACCATCTTCGGTTTCGTTGGCATGCTGATCGCGGTCCCGGTCGCGGCCGCCATCGGGGTCCTGACCCGCTTCGCCATCGAGCAATACCGGTCAAGCCTGCTGTACCAGGGCAAGGCCGCGATCCTGCCCGCCGCACCCGATCCGGTCGACAGCAAACCCCGGCGCAGCCGCAAGTCGGGCGGGGCCGGAGAGGGCGCGTGATCCGCCAGCTTGCCTTTGACCTGCCGGGGCGTCAGGCGATGACCCGCGCGGATTTCTTCGTCGCTTCCTCGAACGCGCTGGCGCTGCAGACGGTGGAGGGCTGGCAAAGCTGGCCGGGCAGGAAGCTGCTGCTGGTCGGGCCCGACGGGGCGGGGAAAAGCCATCTGGCGCAGATCTGGGCAGTGGAAGCCGGGGCGGTGGTCCTGCCCGCCGACAGTCTGCCGGGGATCGACATCGCGGGCCTGTCGGGCCGCGCCGTGGTGGTCGAGGATGCCGACCGGATCGCTTCGAGCGGCGCGGAGGCCGAGGCGCAGCTTTTCCACCTGCACAACCTTGTCACCACGACCGGCGCGCTTCTGCTCACTGCCCGCACCCCGCCACGCGACTGGGGGCTGACCTTGCCCGACCTGATCAGCCGGATGCAGGCCACCCCCATCGCGCATCTCGACGCCCCCGATGACGCCCTTCTCTCCGCCGTGCTGGTGAAGCTCTTCGCCGACCGGCAGGTCGCGGTGCCCGCGAACCTGATCCCATATCTCCTCAGCCGAATGCCCCGGAGCATCGGAACGGCCCGCGCGCTGGTCGCGGCGCTGGATACCCGGGCGCTGGCGGCGGGCCGCCCGATCACCCGGACGCTGGCGGGCGAGGTGCTGGACAGCATCGACCCCGAGTGAAAGACTGTCACAACGCTTTCACTTCTCCGCAGCATAACCCCGTCCATGACCCAGGCCGATTTCCTCCGCGCATCCTTCCCCGCCCCTGTCGAGCTTCCCTTCGCGGAAACCGCCGGACCGGGCCGCTTCTTCAACCGCGAACTTTCCTGGCTGGCCTTCAACTGGCGGGTGCTGGAGGAAGCCGCGAACCCCGCCGTGCCGCTTCTGGAACGGCTGCGCTTCCTGTCGATCAGCGCCACCAACCTCGATGAATTCTACACCGTCCGGGTGGCGGGCCTGCGCGCGCTGGTCAGGAACGGCAATGCCACCCTGTCCGAGGATGGCCGCAGCCCGGCGGAGCAGTTGCAGCTGATCAACGCCGAGGCGCGGCGGCTGATGCAGGCGCAGCAGACCACGTTCAACCGGCTGCGGAAAGAGATGGAGGCGGAGGGGATCACCCTTGTCGCCCGCCCGAAGCTGACGGCGCGCGACTTGAAGCATCTGGAAAGCCACTTCCTGTCGAATGTCTTTCCGGTGCTGTCGCCGCTGGCCATCGACCCGGCGCATCCCTTCCCGTTCATCCCGAACACCGGCTTTTCGCTGGCGCTGGAGTTGGAGCGGGTGGCCGACCGCCGCCAGCTGAAGGCGCTGCTGCCGATCCCGCAGCAGATCGCCCGCTTCGTGCCGCTGCCGGGGAAAGAGGGCGAGCACCGCTTCCTGCCGCTGGAAGAGCTGCTGCTCCTGCACCTGAACATGCTCTTCCCCGGCTATACCGACCGCGGCCATTGCACCTTCCGCGTCTTGCGCGACAGCGACCTGGAGGTCGAGGACGAGGCCGAAGACCTGGTGCGCGAGTTCGAGACCGCGCTGAAGCGCCGTCGCCGGGGCGAGGTGATCCGGCTCAAGATGTCCGCCGGTGCCCCCGAGGACCTGCGCGCCCTGATCATGGAAGAGCTTGCGGTCAGCGAGGACGAGGTGGTCGAGGTCAAGGGCCTTCTGGGCGTCGCCGACCTGAAGGAACTGATCCTGCCCTCACGGCAAGACCTGATGTGGCCGCCCTTTACCCCGCGCGTGCCCGAACGGGTGCAGGACCATGAGGGCGACATGTTCGCGGCGATCCGGCAGAAGGACATGCTGCTGCATCACCCCTACGAGACCTTCGACATGGTAATCCGCTTCCTGCAGCAGGCGGCGACCGACCCGAACGTGCTGGCGATCAAGCAGACTTTGTATCGGACAAGTTGGGACAGCCCGGTCGTCACCGCGCTCTGCGAGGCGGCGGAGGCGGGGAAATCGGTCACCGCGCTGGTCGAGCTGAAGGCGCGTTTCGACGAGGCGGCGAACATCCGGCAATCGCGGCGGCTGGAGCGCGCGGGGGCGCATGTCGTCTACGGCTTCGTCAACTACAAGACCCATGCCAAGATCAGCACCGTCGTGCGGCGCGAGGGCGACCATCTGGTGACCTATACCCATTACGGCACCGGCAACTACCACCCGATCACCGCACGGATCTACACCGACCTGTCCTTCTTCACCTGCGACCCGGCGCTGGGGCGCGATGCGACCAAGGTGTTCAATTACCTCTCCGGCTATGTGCAGCCCGAGGGGCTGGAGAACCTTGCGATCTCGCCCATCACCTTGAAGCCGCGCCTCCTGGAACTGATCGCGGCAGAAGCCGAGCACGCACGGGCCGGGCGGCCTGCGGAAATCTGGGCGAAGATGAACTCGATCATCGAGCCCGACGTGATCGACGCGCTTTACGCTGCCAGCCAGGCCGGGGTGAAGATCAGCCTCGTGGTGCGCGGCATCTGCGGGCTGCGCCCCGGCGTGAAGGGGCTCAGCGAGAACATCCGGGTGAAGTCGATCGTCGGGCGGTTCCTCGAACATTCCCGCATCGTCTGCTTCGGCAACGGCCACGGGTTGCCCACCAAGAAGGCGCGGGTGTTCTTCTCCAGCGCAGACTGGATGGGCCGCAACCTGACCCGCCGGGTGGAAACCCTGGTCGAGGCGCTGAACCCGACGGTGAAGAACCAGATCCTCAGCCAGATCATGGCCGCCAACCTTGCCGACGAGGCGCAAAGCTGGGTGCTGTCGCCCGACGGCAGCTATGCCCGCGACCTGGGGCCGGAGGGGGCGAAGCTCTTCAGCTGCCACCAGTTCTTCATGCAGAACCCCTCGCTGTCCGGTCGCGGGACGGCAGCGAAGGACGCGCCGAGGCTGATCCAGGTGAAGGACGGCGACACGGCAAGCGTGGTGACGGCGCGGTAGGGCAGACCCAAAATCCTTGAGTAAGGATTTTGACAAATTCCTTGCTTAAGGAATTTGGCCCTCAGACGCCAGCGCCGGGGTCACGCAGCAGCTGCAACCGCCCCGCCGCCGCCCGGGCGAAGGTCCGCAGCACCACCTTGCGCCGGGCGCCGGACAAGGGCGTCTCGGGCGCCATCCGCACCACCTCGGCGTCGTAGGAATCGGCGAGGATCAGCCCGGTGTCCGGCGGCAACAGGTCGACCGGGAAATCCGCATCCACTGCCCAGAAGAAACGGTCGCACCAGTCGAGGTAACCCTGCCACTTGCGGTCTGCCCGGTAATCCGCCCGACCCGACTTGCATTCGACCACCCAGACCTCGCCCTTCGGCCCCAGCGCCATCACATCGACGCGCAGGCCCGAGGTGGGGATCAACTCCTCGACGCAGACGAAATCCAGCGCGCGCAGGCCCCGGCAGACGCCGCGCTGCAGCCGCTGGCCCGGCAGCGCGGGCAGGAGTTCGGGACTATCGACCGGCATATCCATGCGGCGATCATGAACCAAAGGTGAACATCTGTCCAGATACGCGACCTGTCTAAAAATTTTCGCGAAAATTTTTTGACTTGGGGCAGCGCCCGGCAAAACCGACCGACGCTTGCACCCACCCCCTCCGCGCCCTATCTTGAGCCTTGGCGGGTTCTGCTCCTCGCGTGCGGGGCCAATTTTCCAGTGGCCGATAAGCAAGCGAACGGGGGCTGGCTCTGCCCGGATCCTGGTCCGGGTATCTGGCGCCCACCTGAGACCTCTGGCTCTCGGGAAAACCCCGGCCCTCACGGTTGCTGCGGGCCCGCCACCCCTAGCGCCGGACGGAAACCTTCACCGGCGCGGGTTGCAGCACCGGCTCGCGCGCCCCGCGACCGCCCTGCGGCCCCTCGTCCGTTTCGGCCATCGCCATGATCCGGTAGGCGAACTGCACCGCCGAGAAGATGATACCGTTGAAGACCACCAGCATCGCCACCGCGATCCAGCCGATGCTCGACGCCATCACCAGATGGCCAAGCCCCGCCACGTCCAGCCAGAGAAGCCCGCCGGTGAAGGCTGCCGAGAGGGCGAAACCTATGGCGACGCTCTGGATATAGAGCCGGACAAGCTTGGGCATCGGGACCTCCGGTCTGCCCCCGGAAGCTAGGTCGGCGGAACCGGCTTGCCAAGCCCTGCGTTGGCCCCTTGCGCGAATCCGCCGCAGGACCGGGCTGCCGGATCTGCGGCAGAATGCCAGAAGGAGGGCCTCCGATGAGAGCCGCTGACACGCTGTACTGCATCGCCGACGACCGCAGCTTTCGCCTTTTGCGCGGCAACGCCGGGCATATGGAGCCGATCCATGCTGCCGGGTCGGACGATTTCGCCGATGTCTCGCATGCGCTGACCGATCCGGGCAGCAACCGGGCGGGCGGGATCAGCTTCGGCCACGAAACCGGCAGCCCGGCGGAAATCGAACGCCCGCGCCTCGCGAAGCACATCGTCGCCGCGCTGGAGGCGGAATGGCAGAAGGGCGGCGCGGGCCGCATCGTTCTGGTCGCCGGGCCGAAGATGCTGGGCGTCCTGCGCCAGGCGATGCCCAGGGCGCTGGCCGCCGAGATCGTGCAGGAGATCGACAAGGACCTGTCGGACATTCCCGACCACGCCCTTGCCGCGCATCTGGTGGGTTAGGTCTCCATCGCCTCCAGCTCGTCGATGAAGCCCGCGATCATCGACAGGCCCTTGTCCCAGAACTTCGGGTCGCTGGCGTCAAGGCCGAAGGGCGCGAGCAATTCCTTGTGATGCATCGAGCCGCCCGCCTTCAGCATGGCGAAGTACTTCTCCTGGAACCCCGGCAACCCCCCGGCATAGGCGGCGTAAAGCGCGTTCACCAGCCCGTCACCGAAGGCATAGGCATAGACGTAGAAGGGCGAATGGATGAAGTGCGGGATATAGGCCCAGAAGGTCTCATAGCCCGGCATGAACTCGAAGGCATCGCCGAGGCTCTGGGCCTGCACCGACATCCACAGCGCGTTGATGTCTTCCGGCGTCAGCTCGCCTTCGGCCCGCGCCGCGTGCAGCTTGCATTCGAAATCGTAGAAGGCAATCTGCCGGACGACGGTGTTGATCATGTCCTCGACCTTGCCCGCCAGCAGGGTCTTCTTTTCGCCCGGGGTCTTCGCGCCGTCCAGAAGCTTGCGGAAGGTCAGCATCTCGCCAAAGACGCTGGCGGTTTCGGCCAGGGTCAGGGGGGTGGAAGACAAAAGCTCCCCCTGCCCCGCCGCCAGCACCTGATGCACGCCGTGGCCCAGCTCATGCGCCAGCGTCATCACGTCGCGCGGTTTGCCGAGGTAGTTGAGCATCACATAGGGGTGGACGGTGGTCACGGTCGGATGCGCGAAGGCGCCGGGCGCCTTGCCGGGCTTGACCCCTGCGTCGATCCAGCCCTTGTCGAAGAAGGGCTTCGCCAGATCGGCCATGCGCGGGTCGAAGGCGGCATAGGCCTCGCTCACCGTCCTGCGCGCCTCAAGCCAGTCCACTGTGCGGGGCGTTTCGGTCGGCAGGGGCGCGTTGCGATCCCAGATCTGCAGCTTGTCGAGGCCCATCCATTTGGCCTTCAACCGGTAGTAGCGGTGCGAAAGCTTCGGATAGGCCGCGACGACGGCATTCCTCAGCGCCTCCACCACTTCCGGTTCCACATGGTTCGACAGGTGCCGCCCGGTCTGCGGGGTGGGCATCTTGCGCCAGCGGTCGTGGATTTCCTTTTCCTTCGCCAGCGTGTTGTGGATGCGGGTGAAAAGCTTGATGTTCGTCTCGAACACCCCGGCCAAGGCATGCGCCGCCGCCTCGCGCCGCGACCGCACCGGGTCGGAGAGGAGGTTCAGCGTGGCTTCCAGGTTCAGCTCTTCCGGCTCTCCCTCGACGGCGAACATCAGCCCCGCCATCGTCTCGTCGAAAAGCTTGTTCCAGGCGGAGGCCCCCACCACGGACTCATCGTGGAGAAACTTCTCCAGCTCGTCCGACAGCTGGTGCGGCCGCATCGCGCGCATCCGGTCGAAGACCGGCTTGTAGCGGGCAAGGTCGGCATTGGCGGCCAGCAGCCGGGCCAGATGGTCGTCGTCCAGCCGGTTGAATTCGAGCGAGAAGAACACCAGCGGCGTGGTGGCAGTCGTCACCTTGTCCTGCGCGTTTCCCATGAACTGCGCGCGTTCGGGGTCGACGGTGTTCTGGTAGTAGCGCAAGCCCGCATAGGACATCAGCCGCCCGGCGATGATCTCGATCCGTTCGTATTCCTGCACGCAGGCCAGCAGGCCCGCCGCGTCCTGCCGGCCGAGCCGCCCCTCATAGGACTTGGCGAAGGCGGCACAGGCGCGCTCCAGCTCTGCCATGTCGGCGGCGAATTCCGGGCCATCGGCGCTGAGGTAGAGGTCGGTCAGGTCCCAGCTTGGCAGATCGCCAAACCCGCCCCCGCTGGCATTGGCGTCGAATACGGGCTGGGGCAGGTTCAGGGTCATCGCTCTCTCCGGAAAACTGTCACTGTCATCTATGCTTGCGCGGGCTCCGGGAAAAGTCCCGGACCGCCTCCTCGTGCGCCTTCGGCTTCTCGTCGGGTCACACCCCCGCGAGGAGTGCCGAAGGCATCGACGAGCGGCGCGTCAGATCTCGACCGCCACGTCGTAGACCCGGTCCATCATCGCCTGCGTCCCGCGCACGAATTCCAGCGGGCTGGGATAGGGGACGCCCTCGCGCACGGTCCGCCCGAAGGCCTCGACCTGCAGCTTGTACTGGTTGGCGGTCGGGAAGCGTTCCACCACCACCCGGTTGCCGTTCTGGTGCAGCTCCACCTCGGCCAGATCGTTGACGTTGGCGTTGAACGGCCCGCCCTCCAGCCGGATCATCCCCCTGGTGCCCTGGAAGGTCGCCACCTGCCGGTTGTACATCCGCATCGAGGTCATCGAGCCATAGGTGAACCGCCCTCTCGGCCCTTCCATCGTGGCGGCGACCTGCGCGAAAGTGTCGACGCCATTGTCGCGATGGATGCGGGCCGAAATGTCCACCGGCTCGGCCCCGGTGACGAAGCGCATCGAGCCGAAAGTATAGACCCCGATGTCGCGCAAGCTGCCGCCGCCCGCGTCGGGCCGGTTGCGGATATTGCCAAGGTCCGTCAGGTTGAAGCTGAAGGCCACGTCGGCATGGACCAGATCGCCGATCTCTCCCGCCTCCAGCCAGTCCTTCGCGCGCTGCCATTGCGGGTGGTGGACGATCATGTAGGCCTCGGCGGCCAGCAGTTTCGTGCGGTCGCGCGCGGCGATGATCTGGTCGATCTCGCGGGCTTTCAGGGCAATGGGCTTTTCGGTCAGCACATGCTTGCCCGCAGCCAGGGTCTTCAGCGTCCATTCGACGTGCATGTGGTTCGGCAGCGGGATGTAGACCGCATCGACCCCTGGGTCGGCCAGCAGCGCCTCGTAGGACGAATGGACCGTCAGCGCGGGGCAGAAGGCCTGGAAGCCTGCGGCCTTCGCCGGGTCAGACGTCGCCAGCGCGGCAAGCTCCGCCCCCTCGGCGGCATGGATCGCCGGGGCCATGTGCTCCCGCGCAAAGCGGGCCGCGCCCAGCACACCCCATCTGACAGGCTTCATCTCATCCCTCCCCCGGCTTTTCCGCACACTAGGGCAGGTTTTGCGCTAACCTTCAACCCGGCGGAAGCGCAGGAAAGTCATCAGCCCGAAAGGACGCACCTGGGCACGCTCCTCCAGCCGCAGCAAGGGGTGGCCGAGGACGCGGTCGATGGCGAAATCCGCGTGCCAGCCAAGGAGGTTCGCCAGGGGCGCCGCAAGCCGCTCGGCCAGGGTCCAGCCCTCGGCATGGCCGGCGAAATGGTTGCCGATCATGACCGAGCCGCCGGGGCGGACCACACGGGCCATCTCCTCCAGCACCCGCTCGGGGTCCGGCACCACGGACATCACATGCAACGCGGCGACATGGTCGAAGCTTGCATCCGGGAAGGTGATCTCGCGCGCATCCATCTGGTGCAGGCCCGCCACGTTGCGCAGGCCGCGCTTCTTCGCCTTCAACTCCGCCTCACGCAGCATCTCGGCGGACAGGTCGATGCCCGTCACCCGGACATGGGACCCGTAGAAATCCAGCGCAAGGCCGGTTCCGATCCCGACCTCAAGCACCGATCCGCCCTGAGCATTGACATGCGCCGCGGCCATCCGGCGACCGCCCTGGGTGATCCGGCCAAAGGTCAGGTCATAGACCGGCGCCCAGCGACGATAGGACTTCTGGATGGCCTCTACTTGCATGCATATGATTCCCTTGAAATTTTCCGACGCAACTCTGCGCGGTCGGGCCGGGGAGGCAAGCACAAATCCGGATTTCGCCCAGGGGTCAGCGAAGACGCGACGCCTGGAAACTGCGCATCGCCAGCCAGAGAACGCCTGCCAGGTAGCCCAGGCAAAGCGTCAGCAGCGTAACCCAGGGGTAGGTCAGCAGTGCCGCCACGACAACCACCGCGCCGACCAGCGCATAGCGGACCAGATCGGTCGCGATGGTGATCCGCTTCAGCGAGGGCGTGCGCACCCGGCTGATCATCAGCGCGCCGATTCCGACCATCCAGGCCGCCACCAGCACCGGGGAAGGGTGCAGCACATGGTTGGTGGCGTTCGAGAGATAGAGCGGCGACAGCACCAGCAGCGCCCCGGCGGGCGAGGGCACGCCGATGAAGCTCGTCTTCTCGGCCGCTTCGCCGACGCTGGTCTTGCTGCCGACGTTGAAGCGGGCCAGCCGCAGCATGCAGCAGACGGCATAGACCAGCACCGCAATCCAGCCGAGGCTGGTTTCCGGGCGCAGTCCCCACATGTAGAGCACCAGCGCCGGGGTCACGCCGAAGTTGACGAAATCGCAAAGAGAATCGAGTTCGGCCCCGATGGCGCTTTCCGATTTCAGCATCCGCGCCAGCCGGCCGTCCAGCCCGTCCAGCGCCGCCGCCCCGCCGATCAGCAGGACCGCCAGCGTGAAGTTCCCGGCGATGGCATAGCGGATCGCGGTCAGCCCCGAACACAGCGCCAGGATCGACACCAGGTTCGGCAGAAGCTTCAGGAGCAGAAGCTCGCGCGGGGTATCGTCCGGGCGACGGGCCATCGGCTACTCCACCCGCGCGGAACGGGCGGGCGCGTCCTGCCCGATCAGCGCGATCACCGATTCCCCGGCAACCATCGTCTGCCCCAGCGCGACCTGCGGATGCACGCCTTCCGGCAGATAGACATCCAGCCGCGACCCGAAGCGGATCAGGCCGAAGCGTTCCCCGGTGCGCAGGCTGTCGCCCGGCTTCTTCCAGCAGACGATGCGCCGGGCGACAAGGCCCGCGATCTGCACGACGGCGATCCTGCGGCCGTCCGCCAGCTCGATGGCCAGCGCGTTGCGCTCGTTCTCTTCCGAAGCCTTGTCGAGCGAGGCATTGAAGAATTTCCCCGGCCGGTAGGCCACCGCCGTCACCCGGCCCGCGATGGGCGCGCGGTTCACATGGCAGTTGAAGACCGACATGAACACGCTGACCCGCACCAGCGCATCGGGCCCCATCCCCAGTTCGGCCGGGGGCACCGCGCGTTCGATCAGGCTGACGACGCCATCCGCCGGGCTGACCAGAAGGCCCGCGTTTTCCGGCACCGACCGCTTCGGGTCGCGGAAGAAGTAGTAGCACCAGACGGTGAGGCCCAGGCCCAGCCAGCCCAGCGGATCCCAGAGCCAGAAGAGGACCAGCGTCACGACGGCAAAGGCCGCGACGAACTTGTAGCCCTCGGGGTGCATGGGCTTGATGACGGTGTCGATCATACGCATGGGGCAATCCTGTCTGATGGGTGCCTAGTACTTGCCACGCCGGTTGCAGGCAATTGAAAACAAGTCGCCGCATGCGACCGAAACGCCGAATGCCTTAAGAAGGCCATTGCAACACCATGATTTCGCATATTTCTATTCGACAGTTCACCGATCAAATACACGGACACTCCAGCAAACAGGGTTCCCCAATGAAACAGACCGCGCGATTGCTTTTCCTGCTTTGTCTTGCCACCCCTGCCGCCGCGCAGGACTGGTCAGGTTTCTATGCAGGAGGCGCACTCAGCTACGATTCAATTAGTCCCAACGACCTGAGCTACGGCGACGGGCCGGTCGACGTGAACGGCGCGGGCCTGGGCCTTTTTGCCGGCTACAACTTCCAGTCCGGCAACCTCGTCTACGGCGCAGAGCTTGCAGCGACCAAACATTCCGGCGAGAGCGATGACGGCAACTATCTGAGGCCGGCGACCGCACTGCATTCGCTTGCGCTGCGCGGGCGCATCGGCTTTGTGAGCGGAAAGATGCTGCCCTACCTTGCGGTCGGTGCCACCCGCACAAGCTGGCAAGCCAACCATGCGGGCAGCGGTCTGGATGCCGATGTCTGGGACGACACCGCCACCGGCACGTCCATCGCCCTTGGCCTGGACTGGTCGCTCAGCGAAAGATCCTTCGTCCGGTTCGAGATCGAGCGCACGAACTATGGCGAGGACCAGATCGACTTCTACAATGGCGACATCCACAACTACGAGATGGATGCCACCCACATCTCGGTCGGATACGCGATGCGGTTTTGATGAAGAAGGGCGGATCGACTGAGCCGCCCTTCTTATCCTATCCTTACGCCGGGACCAGCATGCCCTTGCCCTTGGCGAGTTCCCGCATCCGGGCCTGCAACTTCTCGAAGGCCCTGACCTCGATCTGGCGGATGCGCTCGCGGCTGACGCCGTAGCTTTCCGACAGCTCCTCCAGCGTGACCGGGTCGTCGGCCAGGCGGCGCTGCATCAGCACGTCCTTCTCGCGGTCGTTCAGCACCGCCATCGCCTGCACCAGCAGCGCGCGGCGGGCGTCAAGCTCGTCCTTTTCCTCATAGGCTTCGGCCTGGTCGGAGTCTTCATCCTCCAGCCAGTCCTGCCACTGGGTCGCGCTGTCGCCGTCCGACCCCACCGTCGCGTTCAACGACGCATCCGAACCCGACAGGCGGCGGTTCATCGCGATCACTTCATCCTCGGACACCGACAGGTCCTTGGCGATCTTGGCGACGTTCTCGGGGCGCAGGTCGCCCTCCTCCAGCGCGCCGACCTTGGCCTTGGCCTTGCGCAGGTTGAAGAACAGCTTCTTCTGCGCGCTGGTCGTGCCCAGCTTCACCAGGCTCCACGACCGCAGGATGTATTCCTGGATCGAGGCGCGGATCCACCACATCGCATAGGTGGCGAGGCGAAAGCCCTTTTCCGGGTCGAAGCGCTTGACCGCCTGCATCAACCCGACGTTCGCCTCGCTGATCACCTCGGCCTGCGGCAGGCCGTAGCCCCGGTAGCCCATCGCGATCTTCGCGGCGAGGCGCAGGTGGCTCGTCACCATCTGATGCGCGGCATTGGCGTCCTGGTGGTCGACCCAGCGTTTCGCCAGCATGTATTCCTGTTCCGGCTCCAGAAGCGGGAACTTGCGGATTTCCTGAAGATACCGGTTCAAGCCCTGTTCCGGGCTCGGCGCGGGAAGATTGGTATAGGTGCTCATCGTGCCCCCTGGTTTGCCCGGTGCGTCAGCGCCCCCGGGAAGTCGATAACTTAAAGTAACCGACGCCCGCTTGCAAGACCCATCTCGCACCGAACTCTTAACGCAAGGTGTGGCTCCCTCCGTCGCGCGCAAAGCTTTGTGACAGAGGGGTCACGGGATTGTCAGGCGCGGCGCTTCGATCAGATCGCCACCCGCTCGCCCAGCTCCACCACCCGGTCGCGCGGCAGGTGGTAGAAGTCGGTCGGGTCCGCCGCGATCCGGCTCAGCGCCACATAGGCGCGGTCGAGGAGCAGCTCCACCCCCTGCCCCGTCGCCACAGCCCGCCTGCGCCCCAGGAAGAAGGTCGAGGCCATCACGTCGAACCGCAAGCCCGCCGCCCGGGCATGGGCCATCGCCCGGCTTACGTTCGGCGTCTCCATGAAGCCGAAGCGCAGGACCAGCCGGACGAAACAGCCGCCCAGCGCCTCCACCGAGGCCCTTTCGTCCGCCGTGGCATAGGGCACCCGCAGCGTCTCCACCGTCAGGAACACCGTCTGTTCGTGCAGCACCCGGTTGTGCTTGATGTTGTGCAGAAGCGCCGAGGGCACGACATCGCGGTCCGGCGTCAGGAAGAAGGCCGTGCCCGGAATGACGTTGACGCTCGAATCCCGCATCATCCGCACGAAGCCCGGCACCGAGATCGCCGTCTTCGCCACCCGCATCCGCACCGCCTGCGCGCCGCGCCACCAGGCCCACATCACCAGCCCGATGACCAGCGCGGCGATCACCGGCACATAGCCGCCGTCATGGATCTTCGCCAGGTTCGAGGCGAGGAACACCAGTTCCACCGCCAGCACCGGCGCCACCACCAGCCCGGCGACCGGCCTCCGCAACCGCCCGCTCCGCACCAGATACAGCGCGCCCAGCAGCGTGGTCAGCACCATCGTCCCGGTCACCGCGATGCCATAGGCCGAGGCCAGCGCCCCCGAAGAGCCGAAGGCCACGACCAGCCACAGCACGCCGCCCAGCAGCAGCCAGTTGACCGCCCCGATGTAGATCTGCCCGCTCTGCCCCTCGGCGGTGTGGCGGATGCGCAGGCGGGGCAGGAAGCCCAGCTGGATCGCCCCCTGCGCCATCGAATAGGCCCCGGTGATCACCGCCTGGCTGGCGATCACCGTCGCCGCCGTCGCGAGCAACACCAGCACCGGCAGGAACCCCGGTGAGGCAAGCCCGAAGAACGCCTCCCCCGCCCGCTCGGGGTGGGTCAGCACCATCGCGCCCTGGCCAAGGTAGTTCAGCACCAGCGCAGGCAGCACCAGCGCGAACCAGGCCAGCCGGATCGGCCGCCGCCCGAAATGGCCAAGGTCGGCATAAAGCGCCTCGCCCCCGGTCACCGCCAGGAAGACCGCGCCCAGCACCGCGAAGGCGACACCGGGATGGCCGGTCAGGAACGACAGGCCCCAAAGCGGGCTGAAGGCGCGCAAGACCTCTGGCGCCGCCACGATCTGCGCCACCCCCAGCCAGGCCAGCGCCAGGAACCACAGCGCGCAGACCGGGCCGAAGAACATCGCCACCCGCGCCGTCCCGGTCCGCTGCACGGCGAAAAGCGCGGCCAGGATCGCGATCGTGACCGGCAGGACATACCCGGCCATGCCGGGCAGGATCAGCGTGCTGCCCTCCACCGCCGACAGGACGGAAATCGCGGGCGTGATCGCCGCATCCCCGGCGAAAAGCGCCGCGCCCGCTAGCGCCAGCAGCAGCACCGGCACCGACCGTCGGCCCGCCGCCAGCCGGACCAGCGTGTAGAGCGCCAGGATGCCGCCCTCGCCCCGGTTGTCGGCGCGCAGCAGGAAGACGACATATTTCACCGTCACGATCAGGATCAGCGTCCAGATCAAGAGCGACAGGATGCCCAGCACCTCGGGCTGACCCGGCACCGCCGCGCCGGTGGCCTTCAGCGCCTCGCGGAAGGCATAGATCGGCGAAGTGCCGATATCGCCATAGACCACCCCCAACGCGCCCAGCGTCAGGGCGGCAAGGCCGTGGCTCCGGGTCTCGGCGCTGTGGATGTCGCCCGCGCGGACTTCCGAGCGCAGGTAGTCGGCGATGTCCAGCGCCGCTTCGTCAAGCAGCGGCACTGCGGGATCGGCGTCCCGGGGAATCGGGTCGTGAATCATGGATCACCCTTGGGTGTTGATCATGGTGGGAAATGTCGGGGTCTGGGTCGGCTTGTCCGGGATGCGCGACACCGCATTTTGCGGCATTTCGATCCGGGTCCCCCCTGGCAGGAGGGGTGCGTCTTGGCTCCGCTGCCGTTGCCGACCGTGAGTCGGCGATGGCGGGAGTCATACGCCGATAACGCCCCTGTGACAATATGCTGCACCTGCATGGTGGCCGAAACCCGCTTGGACGCAGGCCCGCCCCCCGGCCTTGGATCGGGATTTCCCAACCTTACAGCGCCGGAAATTGCCGCTATGGCTTTGGCCTGGATCAGTCTTTCCCAAGGTTCCCCATGCGCTTCCCGTCTTTCCCCCTCGCCCTGGCCCCGCTTGCGCTTTTCGCGCTCCTGCCCTCGCAGGCCCTGGCCGAATACCCCTGCGGCAATCCCGGACCGGGCGAGGTGATCGTCGGCCAGACCGAGGGCGGCAACGGTATCGCATCCACCCCGCTCTGCGAATATGTCGGCGAGGATGACGGCGGCGGCTACGGCGATGGCGGCGGCGACCCCGGCGGCTATTGGGTCGACCAGTACGGCACCCTCGCCTGGGGGCAGGATGCGAACGGGGGGCCGACCTATTCCTGGTATGTCAATGCCGCCAGCCGGGCCGAGGCGGACAATGGCGCGGTAGCGCAATGCAACGCGTCGGGCTTCGTCGATTGCCGCGCCGCGACCTGGGTGGTGAACGGCTCGATCGCCGTTGCGGTGGACACTGCCGGAACGCTCTATTCCGACCACGGCGAAGACGCCCGGCAGGCAAAGAAGAAGGCCCTTCGCGCCTGCAAGCAGCAGGGCGGCAAGCAGTGCCAGATCGAGAAGGTCCTCGACAGCCCCGCCGCCTGGATCTCGAACTGACCCTGCCCGCCAGCGGCTTCCTCCTGGCGGCAAATACTCCCGCCGGAGGCTCCGGTCGCGGCCTTGCGCGCAGCCGCCCGGGCCCCTGGAACCGCTGCCCGCAAGATGCGCCCCCGCCCGGGGGGGGAGGGCCACGGAGGGGGGCGACACCTGCCGCACGCCCGACGCCGGATCGCCTCAGCCCTGGTTGTCCGGTTGCGCGCGCACCGACAGCCGCCCCAACCGCGAGATGCGGTAGGGGCCGCCGCCAGAGGACGCGATCAGCCGCTTGCGCCGCAGGCGATGGAAGACGGGCATCGTGCAATCGGACAGGATCAGCCCGTCGCGGGTGACACAGAGGATCTCGTCGATCTTGGTGCCGTTGCGGGAATGGTCGATACGCCCGCCAAGGGCGAGGACGTGCAGCACGCGCTGCTCGGTCCGTGAGATGTTCATTGGGTATTCCGGAGTCTGTCGGCATGCCGTACCGGACGAAGGCCAAGGCGCTTCGTCGGTCGCTCATGTCATCCCGCGACCCGCCGGGTTCAGCGGGCGGATGACGTCAGCGGCGTGCCACAGTCTCTCGCATAAGGCGCACTCCCTGGGCCGGGTCGGCCCGTGCTGCGCGCAAGATAGACATAGGAACCGGCCCGCGCAACCGTCGCAGCCGGGGCCGGGCAAAGCTTTCTAAATGCTTAACCTACACGACAGTAACTTGGTGAGGGCGATGCTTTGTGGTTTTCTGTCGGACTCTTCCTCGCCAAGGGAGCGTCCGATGGAAAGCCCTGCAGTCACCGCCCTCACGCAACGCCTACTGCCGCGGGTGGGGGTGAGCAAGTCCCGGACCGAGACGCTC
>NZ_JAYRPN010000027.1:0-12561 GCF_041911175.1 Tabrizicola sp. | reverse complement strand
TTCATGGCGGGCGGTGGCGCGGTAGAAGACGTCGATCCAGCCTTTGGCGATATCGACGCCGATGACATCCTGTGGCAAGGTCATGGAGCCTGTCCTTGGTCTGCGGGATCGGTCGTGGGTGCGACCCTCCCAGGCAACTGTACAGGTTTGACAATGGTCGGCAGACGAGCCCCAAGCTACGCGACGGGCTCAAACGCCCAAGGGTGGGTCGGGGTCTCGTCTGCCTCCTTCATCTTCCCACAGATCAAAGAGACAAGGGTGGGTGCCAACCCACCACCCCGCTTCCGCGCAAAGGTTAACCCCGCGTAAATGCGGAATCGCAACCTCTTGATTTCATTGCGTCCGATTTTCTGTCCACTGTGGACAGATCAGGCGATCGTCACGCTCGCCGACTGCAAGCCCTCGATCTCCACCTTGCAGGTATCCCCCCGGTTCAAGGGGCCCACCCCCGCCGGGGTGCCGGTGAAGATCAGGTCCCCCGGCGACAGGCTGACCATCTGCGACAGCGCCGCGATGATTGCTGCCGGGGTCCAGACCATCTCGGAAATCGAAGCCTCCTGCCGCACCGCCCCGTTCACCGAACAGCGCAGCCGCGCCTCCGGCAGCGGGCCGGGCCGGATCGCCCCCACCACCGCCGACTTGTCGAACCCCTTCGCCATGTCCCAGGGCCGCCGCCGCTCCTTCGCCTCGGCCTGCAGGTCGCGCCGGGTCAGGTCGTTCCCCGCCGCATGCCCCCAGATCATCGCCTCGGCCCCTTCCTCGGAGACCATCGCGCCCCCCTTGCCGATGGCGACCACCAGTTCCCCCTCGTGATGCAGGTTCTTCGTTGCGGGCGGGTAGGGGATGCGGGTGCCGGATTCGACCACCGCATCGGCGGGCTTCGTGAAGAAGAACGGCGCCTCCTTTTCCGGGTCGCCCCCCATCTCCCTGGTGTGCTCGGCATAGTTCCGGCCGACGCAGAAGATGCGGCGGACCGGGAAGCGTTCGGCACGGCCGGTGACCGGCAGGGTCACGGTCGGCAAAGCGGGGAAAACCAGGGCAACCATCGTTCAACCTCCCACGGTTTCGCAGGGCACGGCGCGGGCCGAGAGCCGACGGCAGGCCAGTTCCGCCTGCTCTTCGGTCAGCCCCATGAAGCTCGCCCGCCAGGCACCGCCCGACTGCGTCGTCTTGCGCAACCCGTCGTTCAGCGTGGCGCTCTCCGCCAGCGCGGTCTTCAAGAGCGCCTTCTCGGCCTCATAGCGCGAGGAATATTCGCCGACGTTCACCCCGAAGTGCCGCCCGCCCGAGGTGGACATCACGACAACCACTTCCTCATCCGCTTCGGCTGCCGCAGGCTCGACAGTCTCCACCGCATCGAAGATCGGCGCGCTGCGTTTGGTGGCCGGGACCACCGCCGCCAGTTCCACCGGCGCAGGTCCGACGGTCGCAGGCGCGGCCACGGTTTCCACTTCGGTCACCTCGGCGAGAAGCGTTTCCGGTGCGGCGGCAGCGGGTTCGGTGCCGGGATCGGTGACGACAAGCTCCGGTTCCGGCGTGGCCTCGGCGACCACGACTTCCTCGGGGGCGGGGGCCTGCGGTTCGGCAACCGGCTCGATGGTGGCAAGCTGGACCGTCATGCCCTCGGGCCGCGCCTTCGGTTTCATGCCTGCCAAGGCGGGGTCGACTTCCGCGACTTCGACGGCATCCACCGGCGGCAGGTCAGCCACCGGCGTCTCGGCCGGGGCGGCGCCAGAGGCCAGTGCGGCGGCCTGCGCCTCGAAGCTGCCGGGCGCATCCGTCGCGACTGCGGGGTCGACGGCGGCTACTTCGACGGTCGCGGCCTCCGGCTCGACCGGAGCAACCTCCACTGTCGCCTCGGGCTGTTCGGCAGCCGCGAGGGCCACTTCGGGTTCGACTGCAGGAACCGCCCCTTCCATCGCCTCGGCCTGGAACTCCAGCGTCCCGGCAGGAGCAGGCGCGGCGGTCGCTTCGGCCAGCGCGCCGTCGATCCCCTCGGCCATCGCGATGGCGACGGCGTCGGCGACGGTCGGCACATCCGGGCGGGCCTTCGGACGGGGTGAGGTCTTCACCTCGCCCGACACCCGCACGGTCTTGCCTGCGCCACCCTCGGCGTCGATCTCGTCGATCCCGGTTTCGACCGAGGCGATCAGGGCGTCGTCCAGCGGTGCGGCCTCGGGCGGTTGCTCGGCGACGTTGTTCTTCGCCTTGCCGAAGCCCAGGTCCATCAGCTCGGCCATCTTGGCGTTGCGGTTGGCGGTCGAGGTGCCGCCGAAAACGGTGGCGATGATGTGCTTGCTGCCGCGATGGGCGGAGGCCGTCAGGTTGAACCCGGCGGGGGCGGTGTAGCCGGTCTTGATCCCGTCCGCGCCCTCGTAGCTGTCAAGGAAGCGGGTGTTGGTGTTGGCCACCTGTGCGATCCCCGCATCCGCCGTCCGGCGCGAGAAGATGTGGTAGTACTGCGGGAAATCGTAGAACAGGTGGCGGCCGAGCGTGTTCATGTCGCGTGCGGTCGAAAGGTGGCCTTCCGCAGTCAGGCCGTTCGCGTTCTTGAAGGTGGTGTTGGACATCCCCAGCTGGCGCGCGGTCTTGGTCATCCGCTTGGCAAAGGTCACATGGTCGCCGCCGATGTAGTCGCCAAGCGCCGCTGCCGCGTCGTTGGCCGACTTGATCGCCGCCGCGCGGATCAGGTAGCGCACGGCGATCTTCTGGCCCGGCTTCAGCCCAAGGCGGGAGGGAGGCTGGGAGGCCGCGTATTTCGTGACCGTGACCTTGGTATCCAGCGACAGCCGCCCGGCCTCGATCTCCTGGAAGACGATGTAGAGCGTCATCATCTTGGTGAGAGAGGCCGGATGCAGCCGTGCATCGGCATTCTTTTCGTAAAGCACCTCGCCGGTGCGACCGTCCATCACGATGGCCGCGAAGGGGGCCGCCATGAGGGGAGACGTCACCACAATGGTGCTGACGACAAATGCCATGAAAATAGCGCGAAAAATCCGCCCGAGAAGCGATGCCACGTCGCCCACCCTTTGCCTGCTGGCCCGGATTTTCCGGTGCCGTTTATTCTGCCTCGGGGGGAAGGCTAGCACAGGTGTGTGCGTCCGAAAACCCAAAAATTCCAAAGGGTTTCAAGCGATAGTTCACGCAGTTGCAGGGATGCAGCACAAATCCGCCGATGCAGGCATATCTTGCGATGCGGGGTGATCTGATCCCTAGCTATGGGGTGTTCGACAGCCGACCCACCAGTGCGGGAAGATCGCCCAGATCGGCGATGGCATGGAACCGCCGATGCTCGACCGGGGCTTCCGCCGCCTCGAACGCCCATTCGTGTTCGTGCGGGACATGCACCCCCCAGGAGCCCGCCTGCAGCGCCGGGATCACATCGGACTTCAGTGAATTGCCGACCATCATCGCCTGATCCGCCCCGGTGCCATGCCGGGCGAAAGCGGTGCGATAGGTGGCCTCGGTCTTGTCCGAGACGATCTCGACCCCGTCGAACAGGTCGCCCAGGCCGGACTGCGCCAGTTTCTTTTCCTGGTGCAGCAGGTCGCCCTTGGTGATCAGGACCAGCCGGTAGTCGGGGGCCAGCGCCATCACCGTGGCGCGGGCATGGGGCAGAAGTTCCATCGGGTGTTCCAGAAGTTCACGCCCCAGCGCGATCAGGTCGGCGATCACCTCGCCCGGCACGCGGCCCTCGGTCACTTCGACCGCCGTCTCGATCATCGACAGGGTGAAGCCCTTCACCCCGAAGCCGTAGTAGGCCAGGTTCCGCCGCTCGGCCGCCTCCAGCCGTTCGGCCAGATGCACGGGGTCGGCATGGTCGGCCAGACGCTGCCGGAAACGGTCCTGTGTCAGCCGGAAGAAGGCTTCGTTCTGCCAGAGTGTATCGTCCGCATCGAAGCCGATCGTGGTCAGCATGGCCGCCCTCTTTTCGTTCCGGGAAAAGAGGCTATATTTCAGGGGTCGGTTGCAACCCCGAATCCCAATGCCCCGGAGCATGAACCCCGTGTCGATCCGCCCTTTGACCATGTCCGACAAGACGGATGGACCGGGAAATGACACGCGCGTCCTGACCAAGACGAAGACCAAGACCGAGCGTCCGCCCCTGTACAAGGTGATGCTCCTGAACGACGACTACACCCCGATGGAATTCGTGGTGCATGTGCTGGAGCGGTTCTTCGGACTGAACCATGCCCAGGCCTTCGAGATCATGCTGACGGTTCACAAGAAGGGGCTGGCGGTGGTGGGGGTGTTCAGCTTCGAGGTGGCGGAAACCAAGGTGGCGCAGGTGATGGACTTCTCGCGTCGGCACCAGCATCCGCTGCAATGCACGATGGAAAAGGAATGATCGTGCGACGCTTCAGCCGGAGTTCGGGGGCCTGACGGCCCCGCCCATGCGTTCCGCCCGATTGTCCCTGGCGCTGGAGAGCGGCGCGCTGGACCTGCCATCCCAAGGCAGGATCGCGGTCTATCGCCCCAGGATCGGCGACGACCTGTCGGACCTGCCGCGCGACCGGGTCACGGTGCTGACCGGGTTCAAGCCGGACCACGACCATTTCGCGGCACGGTTTGCGGTGGAGCCGTCTGCGCCCTACGCCGCCGCCATCGTCTGCCTGCCGCGCTCGCGCGAGGCGGCGCGGGGGTTGATCGCCCGGGCGGCGGCCGAGGTTTCGCCGGGTGGCTGGATCGCGGTCGACGGGCAGAAGACCGACGGGATCGACACGGCGCTGAAGGACCTGCGCGGTCGGGTCGACCTGTCGGAAAGCCTGTCGAAGGCGCATGGCAAGCTGGCTTCGTTCCCGGCGGGCGTGGACCTTTCGGACTGGCAGGCCAGGCCGCGCCAGGTCGCGGGGTTCCAGACCCTGCCGGGCATCTTTTCGGCGGACGGGCCGGACCGGGGCTCGGTCCTGCTCGCCTCGGCGCTGCCGGCGAAGCTGGGCGGCAAGGTTGCCGATCTGGGCGCGGGCTGGGGATTCCTGGCGGTGGAGATCCTGAAGCGGCCGGGGGTGAAGAAGCTGGACCTGGTGGAGGCCGAAGCCGATGCGCTGGACTGTGCCAGGGTCAACGTCACCGACCCCCGCGCGCGGTTCCACTGGGCCGACGCGACGACCTGGCGGCCCGAGACGCTGCTGGACGCGGTGGTGATGAACCCGCCCTTCCACACCGGGCGCGAGGCGGACCCTGCGCTTGGGGCCGCCTTCATTCGCGCGGCCCGGCGGATGCTGGCGCCGGACGGCGGTCTCTGGTTGGTCGCCAATCGCCACCTGCCCTATGACGCGGTGCTGGCGGACTGCTTCCTGGACTTCAAGGATGTGGCGGGCGACGGCGCCTTCCGCGTCATCCATGCCATCAAGCCCCGGCGCGATGCGCTTCGGGCCAAACCCTAGAGGCCGCCCATGTCCTTTTCCGTCTCCGGCAAGACCGCCATCGTCACCGGCTCGGCCTCGGGCATCGGGCTGGCCATAGCGCGACACCTGGCGGACAAGGGCGCGAACGTGATGTTCGCCGACGTCGATGAGGCAAGGCTTGAGGCCGAAGTGGGCGAGGAGGCCCGCGCGGAAGGGCCGATCCGCATGTTCGCGGGCGACCTGACCGAGAAGCTGACCATCGCGAACCTCCTGTCGGCCACCATCGACGCATTCGACCGGGTGGACATCCTGGTCAACGCCAGCCGCCGGGTGCTGATCTCGGAAATCCTGAACCCCGAGGCGGATGGAGTCGAGGAGTTGTGGCGGACCAATGTGCTCGCCTCGCTGCGCATGTCGCAGATGACGGCGAAGCGGATGATCCAGCTTGCCCAGCGGGCCGAGGTCGAGGAGGGGACGATGCTCGGTTCGATCATCAACCTGTCGTCGATCGCTGCGCAGGCGACGCGGCCGGACCTGCTGGCCTATTCGATGGCTGCGGCGGCGATGGACCAGATGACGCGGTCGCTGGCGCTGGCGCTGGCGCCGAAAGGCATCCGGGTGAACGCGGTCGCCTTCGGTTCCGTGATGAGCGCCAGCCTGCAGGCCACCTTGAAGGAGAACCCCGGCTTCCGCGACGAGATCATCGGCGGCACCCCCCTGGGCCGCATCGCCGCCCCGGCAGAGCTGGTCGAAGCGGTGCAGTTCCTCGCCTCGGACGCGGCGGGCTTTGTCACCGGGCAGGTGCTGGCCGTCGATGGCGGGCGGGGCCTGCTGGACGCGGTCGCCGCCCCGGCCCACTGATCATTCCGGGTATTCGGCCTTGCAGGCGGCAATGACCTTCTCGGCCTGCCGCGCCAGCGACTTCCGCTTTTCCTTCAGGCTGGCCAGCTTCTTCGCCTCTTCGTTGAGGTCGATGGCCTTGGGCCGCTGTTCGGTCACCGGCCGTTCATCGAGGCACATATGCGGCGTGGTCGGAGGTTCGCCCGCCGCCGGACGGGGACCGGGGCACATCCGCCAGTAGTCTTCGTAGACCGTGATCGTCTCATAAGCATAGCCGCGCGTCAGGTTGCCCTCGGATTCGGCGATCAGCCGGTCGACGGTACGCAGGTCGCGGGTGTTCCTGTTGATGCATTGCTCCTGCGGGGTGCCACAGGCCGCAAGCGTGGCAAGTGCCAGAAAAGTCAGCCGTTTCATCGGACCTTCCTCAAGCGGTGGTAAGCGGCGGGCGGCAGTGCTAGGCATGGGTGGCCCGCATCCGAGGATATGACCATGACCGATCCCACCGACAGCCGCAAGGCAGAGGCTGCTGCCTGGTTCCGCCTTCTGCGCGACCGGATCGTCGCGGCGTTCGAGGGGTTGGAGGACCGCCATGCCGAGGGCAAGCCGGGCCGGTTCGAGGTGACCCCGACCCAGCGCGCCGAGGGCGGGGGCGGCATCATGAGCGTGATGCGCGGCGGCGGGGTCTTCGAGAAGGTCGGGGTGAACTGGTCGGAAGTCCACGGGAAACTCGGCGAAAAGGCGCAACGCGCGATGGCGGCGCGGGGCGTGCCGGGAATGGACCGCGACCCGCGCTTCTGGGCCAGCGGCATCAGCCTTGTCGCGCATATGGTCAACCCGCACAGCCCGGCGGTCCACATGAACACCCGCATGTTCTGGACGCCGGAGGCCTGGTGGTTCGGCGGCGGGGCGGACCTGAACCCCTGCATCGAATATGCCGAGGATACCGCCCACTTCCACGACGAGATGCGGAAGGCCTGCGACGAGCATTCCCCGGACTACTACCCGAGGTTCAAGGCCTGGGCCGACGAGTATTTCTTCGTGCCCCACCGGGGCCGGGCTCGGGGCGTCGGCGGCATCTTCTATGACGATCTGAACACCGGCAACTGGCACCGCGACTTCGCCTTCACCCGCTCGGTTGGCGAGGCCTTCCTGCCCGCCTTCCTGCCGGTGACCGAACGCCGGGTCGCGACGCCCTGGACCGAGGCCGACCGCGAAGCGCAGCTGCTGCATCGCGGTCTCTATGCGGAATACAACCTGGTCTATGACCGGGGCACCAAGTTCGGGCTGGAGACCGGACATGACGCGAATGCGGTGCTGATGAGCCTGCCGCCCGTCGCGAAGTGGTATTGAGGGGCGGGTCATGGCGGATATCACGGTGAAGGCGGCCTACGGGTCGGTCGTCGAGGACGAGGGCCAGCTGTTCGTGGGCTTCGCCGCGGGCGAGGACGCGGATGAGGGCTATGTGCTGTTCCGGCAGCCGCTGGAGGGTGGCCCGGTCTGGTTCGAGGCAAGCGACGAGACGTTCGGGGCGGAGGACGCCATCGAGAGTGCTGTCGCCGGGCCGAAGGGGTTCGAGGTGACGATCCGCGCCGACAAGCGCGCGGCCTACGGCTTTGCGGCGACGGTCGCGGTCAGGGTCGGGCCGGGGTGCGAGGATGGGCCGGAAGCGATCGAAGCGCTGAAGGGGATGCTGGGGGCGCTCTGGCGGGAGTAGGAGCCAAAAGTCTTCGAAGACTTTTGCAAATTCCTTCGAAGGAATTTGTCCCCTACGGCTTCTGTTTCGCGTGGCTCCAGACCGTGTGGCGGATGCGGGCGGTCTTGTAGGCATCGAACACGGCCATCGCCCAGACGAAAAGCCCGCCCGCCATCTTGCCGACGAAGGACACCTCGGGCGCGGCGGTCTTCAGGGTGAAGGCGCCCAGGAGAATCGCGAAGCAGACGAAGACCAGCCCGCGCACCGGCTGGCGGTTCAGCACCTGGCCCATGCCGGGCAGCACCAGCGCCACGGCAAGCACGATGTAGGGGTTCAGTGGCGGTTTCATGCGGGGTCTTTCGTCAGGAGAAGGATGTCGTCGCGCAGCGCCACCAGCCTGTCGAGCAGCGGCTGAAGCCTGGCGCGGGACAGCGGCGTGCGGCCCATTTCCGCCTCGCGGAAGATGAGGAAACGGCCGCGGTCGGCCTCTTCGGCCAGGATCACGATGCGCAGGCCCTTGGGTGACAGGACCAGTTCCTTGACCCGCGGGTCGGCAAACAGGTCGGCGTGACGGGCGACCAGATCGGCCGAGGGGATGCGCCGGGCATCGTCGCTGCGGATGGCGATGTCCTTTGGCAATTCGGGCGGAGTGGGCAGCGACTGTGGCAGCGCGGCGAAGCGGGTAAAGGGTTCATGGCCCGAGGGGCGCGCCATCAGGTCGAGCGTGGCCTCCAGCGGCAGGGGCTCGGGCAGGGTGACCAGGACCCAGAGCGCGGGCAGCTTGCGGAAGGTCAGGGTGTCGGGAATGGCCTGCAGGTCGAAGGCCAGACCGGCACGGCGGCCGGTCATCCGGGGAAAGCCGGTGGGTTGCACGCGTGTCTCGCCGCCGTTGAACAGAGGTTTCGCGGCGTCGAAGTAGGCCGCACGGGTGGTGCGGCGGGTCCGGGATTCACGGAACAGGGTGAAGGCGAGCCAGAGGCCGAGAGCGGCGAAGGCAAGGCCGAGGGGGATGAGTGGGGACATGGGAAAAGGCCCGCCCCTGGGGGGCGGGCCGCTTTGCCTTAGTAGCCCTGCGGTCGCGGCCAGGGCATGGTGAACTGGGTTCCCCGGTTCACGAAGCGGTAGCGCCAGAAGTGGAACCACAGCGAGACCACGATGTAGAAGCCGATCATCGCGACAAGCTGGGTGCCGTAGCCCAGGAACACCGCGAAGAAGGTGATGCCGCAAAGCGTCAGCAGCGTCAGCGCGGGCAGCGGGTGGAACGGGTGTTCATAGCCACGCTTGATCGAGTTCAGCGGCCATTTCTTGCGGAACAGGATGATGTTCAGCGGCATGAACGTGTATTCCAGCAGGCCCGAGAGGATCGAGAAGGTGATCACCTGGTCGAGCGGCGCGCCCAGGGCGAAGATCAGCGCGATCGGGACCAGGAACACGATGGACCGGTAGGGGGTACGGTATTTCGGATGAACCGCCCCGAACCAGCCCGGCAGGTACTTGTCGCGGCCCATTGCAAACCAGGCCCGCGAGGCGTCGTTGATGCAGCCGTTGGCGGATGCCAGGGTGGCGAAGAGGGTGCCGAAGCCCAGGAGCCAGACCAGCCCCTGCGAGCCGGCAAGCTGCGCGGTCGAGAAGAGCGGTGCGACTGCGCCATTCACGCCGTCGCCCAGGAACTCCCACGGCAGCACGCCCGAGCAGATGTACCAGGTCAGCGTCGCGGCAATGAGCAGCGTCATGATGCCGGCCAGCGTGCCGAACGGCAGCGCGCGGGCGGGGGAGCGGACTTCCTCGGCCGCCTGGGTCGTGCCCTCGATGCCGAGGTAGTACCAGAGGCCGAAGTGCATGGCGGCAAGGACGCCGATCCAGCCGTAGGGCAGTTCATGGCCCTCGAACAGCGCCGCATGTTCCATGAGCCCGCCGCCAAGGATGCCCGAGGTCGAGAGGAACAGCACCAGGATCGCGACGAAGGCGATGGCGGTGATCACCAGGTTGAAGGTCAGGGTCGCCAGAACGCCCCGATAGTTCAGCCATGCCAGGAACATGATGACGAGGACGATGAATGGTCGCTGGTCCAGGGCGTCGGCATGGCCGGTCATCGTGGCCACGACCGAGAACAGGTAACCCGCGGTGATCGCGTTGGCGGCTTCCAGCATGGTGTAGGCGAAGACGAGGTAGAGGCCGACGTTGAAGGCCATCAGCGGGCCGACGATGTGCTTGGCCTGGGTATACTGCCCGCCCGCCGCCGCGACGGTGGAGGTGACTTCGGAGTCGATCATCGCGACGCAGGTGTAAAGGATGCCCGCGAACCAGCAGGCGATCAGCGCGGCATAGGCCCCGCCTTTGCCCACGGCGAAGTTCCAGCCCATGTACTCGCCGACCAGAACGATGCCGACGCCAAGGGCCCAGACATGCGCCGGGCCAAGGACGCGCAGGAGGCCGACCTTGGTGCCGTGCGGCCCCATGCCGTCCATGACGGGCGAGGTGATATCGGTGTCTGTCATCATCTCATCCCTTGTGCTCTTCGGTCATGGCCTCAAGCTCGCCTTCGCGCGAGGAGGTCAGGACATCTTCGGTGTAGGTCGAGTCGGTCTTCAGCCAGTCCACGACCATGTAGAGCCCGAACAGCGCCGACAGCGCCCAGGCCGCGTATTCAAGCCAGTTCCACAGATCCATCGCGGCCCCCTATTTCTGTCCGAATTTTTCGGCAATGACCTCGCGGTACTCCACGTCGGAGAAGCGCAGGATCAGGACGTAGTAGAGCAGGATGACCGCGACCATCGCGACAAGGGCGCCGACCGAGAAGCTGTAGTCGAAGCGGGCGAGGATCAGGTCATGCGCGCTTTCGGGCGTGTAGCCGAGCGCCTCGTATTTCGCGGCCTGTGCCGGGGTCTGGCCGAGCGCCTCCCAGGTGGCATTGGCGATGGGGGCGGCGACGGTCTTGGCGGCACCCGCCATGCCCATCCACAACGGCACGAACAGGGCGCCAATCGTCAGGACGACCAGCACGATGACGTCGATCAGCTGGCTGGCCTTGCTTTGTTTCGGGGGTTCATAATGCGCCATCTCAGCCCCTCCTGCCTTTGGATTCGTCGAGGAACTTGATGTCGAGGCCGTACATGAAGTCGCGGTCCTCGCGGTAGTGGCGCAGCATCGCCAGGATCGCGGCGGTGTTGAACAGAAGCACGATGGCCCCGGCGATGAGCAAGAGCGTGCGCGCGCCGCCGGTGGGCGCAAGGTTCCAGGTCGCGATGGCGACGAAGATGATTGCGAACCAGAGGCCGATCACGAACGCCCATGCCACCATGACATCGCGCCTGTGCATCGCCTCAATCCGCTGATTAAGGTCTTCCACGTCTTCCTCCCTCGGGCTCTTGGGTTTCCGCGCGACGTGGCCCTGGCGTCTTTCCCCTCGCGGCAAAAAAAGTTTTCTTATGGGAAAGCTAGCCGCGGCATTCTGTCAAGAAAAACTGCAAGAGTGCCGCTTCTGGAAGATGATTTTCATGACAGGTGAAAAATGTTTCTCCCCAGTTGAAACGCATTTGCGACGGTGCTAGCGTCGATCCAGCGAGGTAAAGGAGACGAATCCATGTGTGGCATCGTTGGGCTATTCCTGAAGGACCCGAAGCTGGAGCCGAAGCTTGGCGCCATGCTGACGGACATGCTGATCACCATGACCGACCGCGGCCCGGACAGCGCCGGGATCGCGATCTACGGCGGGGCAAAGGATGGGCTGGGCAAGATCACCATCCAGTCCGCAAACCCGGACAAGGACTTCAAGAACCTGGATGGCGACCTGCATGACGCCATCGGCCAGCCGGTCACGATCCTGGTGAAATCGACCCATGCCGTGCTGGAAGTGCCGCTGGACCAGCTGGCTGCCGCGCGGACCGCGCTGGCGCATCTGCGTCCCTCGGTGAAGGTGATGAGCGCGGGCGACTCGATCGAGATCTTCAAGGAAGTCGGCCTGCCCAAGGACGTGGCCGCCCGCTTCGACGTGTCGAAGATGAAGGGCACCCACGGCATCGGCCACACCCGGATGGCCACCGAATCTGCCGTGACCACGATGGGCGCGCACCCGTTCTCGACCGGGGCCGACCAGTGCCTGGTGCACAACGGGTCGCTTTCGAACCACAACGGGTTGCGGCGCGAGCTGATCCGCCTGGGCAAGACCTTCGAGACCCAGAACGACACCGAAGTCGCCGCCGCCTATGTCAGCCAAAAGCTGGAAGAGGGGCAAAGCCTGGGGCAGGCGCTGGAATCGGGCCTCGATGACCTCGACGGCTTCTACACCTTCGTCGTCGGCACCAAGAACGGCTTCGGCGTCGTCCGCGACCCCATCGCCTGCAAGCCGGCCGTCATGGCCGAGACCGACCAGTATGTCGCCTTCGGGTCGGAATATCGGGCGCTGGTCAACCTGCCGGGGATCGAGGATGCCCGCGTCTGGGAACCGGAACCCGCCACCGTCTACTTCTGGGAGCGTTGAGAGAATGCAGAGCTTCGATCTGGGCAAAGAGGGCCTGCGCGCCTTGAACAGCGCGCTGCACGGCCTGAAAGGCCAGACCAACATGACCGACTGGGAGGTCATCAACCCCAAGGGCGCCCATGCCATCGCCGCCGGGGTGGACGCCCCCGTCGACATCACCGTGCGCGGCTCGACCGGCTACTACTGCGCCGGGATGAACA
>NZ_JAYRPN010000026.1:0-9082 GCF_041911175.1 Tabrizicola sp. | reverse complement strand
TCCAGCGCGGCCTGGACGAAGTTCGGCAACACCATGCCGTAGCGGCCGGTCTGGCGCGGGCCGGTGGTGTTGAAGAAGCGCAGGATGACGGCGGGCAGGCCAACCTCGCGGACATTGGCAAGCGTCAGGAATTCGTCGAGCTGCTTGGCCGAGGCATAGGACCAGCGCAGGTTCCGCGTCGCGCCGATGGTCAGGTCGTCATCCTCCGAGAAGGGGAATTTCGTTGCCTTGCCATAGACTTCCGAGGTCGAGGCGATGAAGGTCAGCTTGCGGTCCTTCAGCGCCGCCTTCAGCACGTTCTCGGTGCCGTTGATATTGGTCAGGATCGACCGCGACGGCTCCTCCATGATCAGCTTCACACCGACCGCGGCGGCGAGGTGGAAGATCGCGTCCGTCTCGTCGATAAGGCCCTGGACCAGCGCGGGATCGAGGATCGTGCCTTCGACGAAGCGGAAGCGGTTGTGCCCGGCAAGGCTTGCGAGGTTTTCGCGCCGTCCGGTGGAAAGGTCGTCGAGCACGGTGACGGAATGACCTTCGGCAACGAGACGTTCGGACAGATGCGAGCCGATGAAACCGGCGCCGCCCGTGATCAGTATCTTCATGTCCCCTCGCCTGAAATCCAGCCCGCCGATCCGGCTGCGGATGCTATCACGGACGCAGGGCGGCGGCCATGCGGTTGTCCCGGCTGGCCGCGCCAAAGGAAACAGTCCGGCGCTGCAGCGATCGGTGAACAGGGATTGCAGACACTGCCATCGCCCCGTGCCACCCGCTGCCGCGTGTCCCGCAGAATCGCCCGGCACGCCGGGAGCGCGGCAGCGGAAGGCAACCGGCTTCAAACCCGGCGTCACGGCGCGATTGTCCGCAGCAGAGGTACAACATTCCAGACTGGCCGCGTGGCGTTTGCTTGGCTAATTGGATATGTGCATCCTGCCTGCGGTCCGTGTTATTGGATGACGGTGCCGAGCGTGCTGCTGCGAGTTTGACCATGACCAATGCCTTTTCGCTGTTCTCGACGCTCAAGGACCGGATCGCCCGGCACGAGGCGCGGGTGACCACGGTGGGGCTGGGCTATGTCGGTCTGCCGCTGGCGCTGACGATCAGCGAGACCGGCTTTCCCACGACGGGACTCGACCTCAACGAAGCGCGGGTCGGGGCGATCAACGCGGGAGAGCGCGTCATCTCCTATTTCGCCGAGGACCGGATCCGCAACGCGGTCGCAGGCGGCCGGTTCGCGGCCACCCACAATTTCGCGACGCTGGCCGACGCGGATGTGATCCTGATCTGCGTGCCGACGCCGCTGTCGCCCGCGCGCGAGCCGGATCTGAGCTACGTCCTGCGGGCGGTCGAAGGCATCGCCCAATGGCTTCGGCCGGGCCAGCTTGTGGTGCTGGAAAGCACGGTCTGGCCCGGCGCCACGGCAACCGTGATCCGGCCGATCCTGGAAAGCGGCGGGCTGCGCGCGGGCGAGGATTTCTTCCTGGCCTTCTCGCCCGAACGCGAAGACCCGGGCAACCACAGCTTCGAGACCCGCACGATCCCGAAAGTGGTGGGGGCCGACGACGCCAGGTCGCGCGATCTGATCGACCTCTTCTATTCGCAGATCGTCACGCAGACGGTGCCGGTCAGTTCGCTGGCCACGGCCGAGGCGGTGAAGCTCGCGGAAAACAGTTTCCGGACCGTCAATATCGCGCTCGTGAACGAGATGAAGGTGGCGCTCGAGGCGATGGGCGTCGATGTCTGGGAGGTGGTGCGGGCGGCGGCGACCAAGCCCTTCGGCTACATGCCATTTTACCCGGGCCCCGGAATCGGCGGCGACTGCATCCCGGTATCGCCCGCCTACCTGTCCTGGCGCGCGCGCGACGTGGGCTCGTCGCTGCCGATCGTCGATCTGGCGCGAGCGAACAACGACAACGCCCCCGACATGATCGCAGGCCGCGTCGCGGTGGAACTGTCGAAGCGCGGCGGGCCGCCGGTCTCGGGCGCGAAGGTGCTGATCCTCGGGATCGCCTACAAGAGGGATGTCGAGGATACCCGCGTCAGCCCGGCGCTGGCCATCCTCAAGCGGCTGGAGGCGATGGGCGCGGTCTGCGACTTCCACGACCCCTATTTCCCGGTGATGCCGCTGACCCGCGACGATCCCGACCTTGCCGGCCGCCGCTCGGTTGCCCTGACCGCGGAGGCGGTGGCGGGCTATGATGCGGTGCTGGTGGCGACCGATCATACCCGTGTCGACTATGCGCTCGTGGCGCGGTCGGCGCGGCTTCTGCTTGACACGCGGAACGCCTTTGCGGCCCGCGGCGTGGTGCCCGCCGAGGGGCGGTTCGTGAAGATTTGAAGCGGGCCGCGGGTCGGTCCGCGGTGTCCGGAGTGGAGGTGCGATTCGGATGCTGTATTTGTTCGTTGTGCTGAGTGGCGGCGTATTCAACCCAAGGTTGATTTCTCTGCATGTCCCCGCCTCGCTGCAGGTGCGAAGGGGAACGAAGCGGTTATAAAACCCGGGATTGGTTCCATAAATGGTGCCCTTGGCAGCCGGTTCGGTGAAGATGGTTTTGCCCCTGCAGCGCCAGACTGTATAGTCGGCAGCGTGGGGTAGGATTTTAGAAAAGTCAGTTTGTCGGGAACGGTGGTGGCGAGAATGCAGCAGGATGACGCAAGTCCCGTCGTGGTGATCGGCGGCGGCCCGGCCGGGCTTACCGCGGCCTATGAGTTGCAGAAGCGTTCGGCCCGTCACAAGCCGAAGGTCTACGAGGCCTCCGACATGGTCGGCGGCATCTCGCGGACCGAATCGAACAACGGCTACCGCTTCGACATCGGCGGCCACCGCTTCTTCACCAAGGTGAAGGAGGTCGAGGCGATGTGGCACGAGGTGCTGAAGGACGATTTCATCACCGTCCCCCGCCTCAGCCGCATCTACTACCGCGAGAAGTTCTTCGACTATCCGCTGAAGCTCATGAACGCCCTCGTCAACATCGGCCCCTACGAGTCGATGCGCATCCTCCTGTCGTATTTCAAGTGGCAGGTCCGCCCCTACAAGAAGGAGGAAAGCTTCGAGGAATGGGTGATCAACCGCTTCGGCGGCCGGCTCTACATGCACTTCTTCCGCAGCTACACGCAGAAGGTCTGGGGCATCAGCCCGAAGGAGATCCGTGCCGACTGGGCGGCGCAGCGGATCAAGAACCTGTCGCTGTTCAAGGCGGTATGGAACGCGATTTCGGGTTCGAACGACACCACGAGCCTCATCGAGGAATTCCAGTATCCGCGTCTCGGCCCCGGCATGATGTGGGAACGCACGGCCGAGCTTGTCGAGGAACAGGGCGGCGAGGTGCATCTGCGCTCTGAAGTCCTGCGGGTGAATCGCAAGGGCAACCGCGTGACCTCGATCGACGTTCGGCACTGGCACGAGGACGGGCGCGATCCCGTGACCGAGCGGGTGGAGGGCGATCATTTCATCAACTCGATGGCGCTGCGCGACCTGATCCACGCCTTCGACCCGCCGCCGCCGCCCGAGGTCGTGGCCGCCGCGGACAAGCTCCGCTACCGCGATTTCCTGATCGTCACTCTGGTGCTCGACCATGCCGACCCGTTCAAGGACAACTGGATCTACATCCATTCGCCCAAGGTGAAGGTCGGCCGCATCCAGAACTTCCGTGCCTGGTCGAAGGAGATGCTGCCCGACCAGAACACCGCCTCGATCGGCATGGAATACTTCTGCCAGGAGGGCGACGGGCTCTGGACCATGACGGACGAGGAGCTGCGCGCTCTGGCCTCGAAGGAGCTGGAGCAACTCGGGCTCGCCAAGGCGTCCGACGTCATCGGTGCCGCGATCATCCGGCAGCCCAAGGCCTATCCGGTCTATGACGGCGAATACCGCGCCGCCCTCGACGTGCTGGAGGAGTGGATCCTGAGCCTCGAGAACTTCCAGACGGTCGGCCGCAACGGGCTGCACCGCTACAACAACCAGGACCACTCCATGCTCTCGGCGATGTATGCCGCCCGCAACGTCCTCGGCGAGAAGAACGACGTCTGGGACGTGAACGTCGAACGCTCCTACCACGAGGAATTCGAGGTCAAGAAACCGGCCGGCAGCGTCAAGCCGGCGCTCGCCGCGGAATAGGCGGGCCGCCGGTCCCCCGGGGCCCGGCGGCAACCTTTGGGGCCTCGAATGAACCTGCGCCGGATCACCGACGATATCTACCTGCTCTGGCTCGTCATGGCGCTGCCGGGCCTGTGGCTGCTCTACGAGCGGTTGGTGCCTCACACCAAGATGGACTACATCTGGTGGACCGGCCTGCCCTCGGTCTGGTTCCTCATCCTCAGCCTGGCGATCACCCCGCTGCAGCAGCTGTTCCGCCGCCCCTTGCCGTGGCTGAGGCAGCGGCGGCGGTATTTCGGTGTCGCCAGTTTCGGCTATGCGGCGCTGCACACGTTCATCTGGCTTCTGGGGGTGAACCTCGGCGCCCTGCTCCGGTCGTTCCTGCGGATGGACCTGCTGGTTGGCTGGATCGCGATGGCGATCATGACGGTGCTGGCCGCCACCTCGTTCGACACGGCGGTGGACCGGATGGGGCCGCTCTGGAAGCGGGTGCAGCGCTGGGTCTATCCGATGGCGGTGCTGACGCTCTTGCACTGGATCATGACCGACTATGGCGGCTGGCGGGAGGTCGCGGTCTATTCGGTGCCGCTGATCCTCTTGGAAGCCTGGCGTGTGCGGCGTTACCGCCGGCGGATGCAGCGGGCCTGAGGAATCACCCGCCGGGGTGATTCCCGTTTTCCAGACTCAGGCAACGATGTGGCCGGGCGGCCCGCGGGTCACTTGTTCCATCCGCGAAACGATGCCACGATGCTGACCCAATATCGTTGAAAACAACCGAAGGTTGTCAACAAAATGGCACCTTTGCGGCGTGCTTTCGGCGCAATCCGGTCATGTTTCCGTCAATTCCGTGGTCAAAGATGGGCCTCAGGTCGCGAGTTTGACGGTAAAGAGAGCACAATCCAGCCACCACGGAGCACCCAAATGACCGATCTCATCGAAAAAGCCCGCCTCGGCCGCACCAACGCCCTGTCGCACATTTCCGGCGAAGACCGCCTTGGCCGCGCCGGCCTGCGCGCCGGCCGCCACGCCGTTCCGTTCGCCTTCGTCTCGAGCCGCGCCAAGCTTGGCGGCCAGACCAATTTCGGCTGACCCACCCCACCCCCGCTTGCAGAAAAGGGCGCGCCCGGGAAGGACGCGCCCTTTCCTTTTGGCGGGGCGAGATTGCCGGTTCGTCAACACCTGCCCGGCGGGAAAGCCGCCTTTCGGACCGCCATTTTCCGTCCGCCTCGCGTCGGGTCCGCGTCGGTTTTCCGTCCCGACAGATGTCGGGACGCGAACGCGGCCGCAAGGGTCCGTTAACCCCGGCGAGCGGGGCGTTCCGGATCAGAAGATGCCGGTAAGATAGAGCAGGATGATGACGAAGATCGGGACTCCGAGAAGCCAGGCGATGATGCCCTTCATGATGTCCTCCGCGATGCGTGGTCTTGGATCGGGCCGGGCGGCGGGCTCCGCGGAGCCTGTCAGACCCGCCCCATCAGGGCGAGAATGAGCAGGATCACGAGCACCAGCCCAAGTCCGCCTGCCGGATAGTAGCCCCAGCCGCGAGAATAGCCCCAGGTCGGCAGGGCGCCGATCAGGGCGAGGATCAGGATGATGATCAGGATGGTTCCGAGGGTCATGGTGCTGTCCCTTCTGTGAAGGCCGAACGGCCGCGACGAGAGGGAAACGCCGGTGACGGGTGACGGTTCCGTGAGGCGGAGGGGGCATGGTGGGACGGGGCGCCGCCGGGCGGGCAGGATCGCGACGCGAGCTCAGTTGCCGTTAGCCGCGTCCGGGCGAGGGTGGGCCATGTCGACCTACCTGCGTCCCCGCCTTCCCGGCCTACCCCGTGTTCTTCACGGTCTGCCTCGCGGAGCGCGGATCAGACCTGCTGGTCCGCGAGGTGGACCGATTTCAGCACCGAACGGGCGGAGCCCCGGCGGCGAAGCCGATCACATTCGGGACGAGGGGATTTCGCCGCGCATGTCCGGTATTGCCCCATGAACCCGGTCAAGCACGGTTCGTCGAACGGCCCGACGATTGGCCGTATTCGTCGATCCATCGTGAGATCGCGTCGGAGCGATGGTAGGGTGCGTGATTTCACGCACCGATGTTGGCGTAAGGGACGGGGGTAGGGTGCGTGATTTCACGCACCAAGAGTGGCCCGGGGGAAGGTGTCCGGGTCGGGCAATGGTGCGTGCGAGCACGCACCCTACGGCTTGCTACGGCTTGCTTGCTACGGCTTGCCGACGCGAGCTCAGAACTGATACATGGATGAATAACGAATCCAGCTTTGTGGCGAAAATGAAACTTGTACTTCCGATAGCACTGGTCATCGCGCAGGTTGCCTTCGCAGAAGCCCCAACCAAGTGGTCGAGGCAGACCCAGACTTCCCCAATGACAGACGACCAAACAGAGTTATACTTCACCGACGCGAATTCACCTGTGGTCTGTGGATCTACCGTTTCGGAGGTGCGCTTATATTTGCATTGTTCTCCGAAAGGCCCACAAGCGCTGTTAGGAACAACTGGGTGCATTTTTCTTGAAGAGCATGTATTTTCGTATCGTGTCGATGACGATCCAAGGGCTTTCGTTTATTCAGTACCCCAGGAATCCGGCCGAGCGCTTCATCTCGTTGATCTCAGTGACACCGAGAAGCGATCAACTTCGTTCATTAGAGATATTGCCGGCGGCAGCCAACTCTTGATCGAATTGCAGCCCGTCGCAAGTCAAAGAGCTATCGTAAGTTTTGATATGAAGGGACTGAGAGAAATCGCCGGTCCAGACTTCACTTCTTGCATGCCGTAGCGACCGATAACAGTAGTTTGATAGCCGTCATATGTTATTTTGGCGACGCCGAGCAATCAGATTTTCGAGGATAGTAGCGTCGTGAGACTCGATTATTGCCGCCTTTGCTTGCGGGACTCGTAGCAATGGAGAACTTGCTGAGACGCCAGCCATCCTCATGTCATCTGGTGTGACGCGTTGCGTCGGAAAGTACTCCCTTACTTCGAAATCCACCAAGTATTGGAGGTCTTGCGGATAGGCCCCGGGTCGCCAGAATTCCTTTGGACACACTCCAGTCCTTTTTCCTGTAACGGAGAATTTAGCGTACACACCCGGGAGTTTATCAGCCTGTGTCACTCGTAGATAAAGAGAATCGTTCTCAGATACCTCGCGAAAGGTGGACTTGGGAAATACCCAGTATCCGATTTCGCGCTTGGTAGCG
This sequence comes from Tabrizicola sp., assembly GCF_041911175.1. Taxonomy (GTDB): domain Bacteria; phylum Pseudomonadota; class Alphaproteobacteria; order Rhodobacterales; family Rhodobacteraceae; genus Tabrizicola. The sequence goes on along the minus strand of NZ_JAYRPN010000026.1, from coordinate 1,781 downwards.
AAAAACCCTGCATAATCCCAAACCCTTACGGGATTACAAATGCAGATAAAAGAGCTCATCCCCTCACCTCGTGAACTTCTTGTACTTCACCCGCTTCGGCTCGATTGAATCCGGCCCGAGCCGGCGCACCTTGTCCTCTTCGTAGGCCTCGAAGTTGCCCTCGAACCATTCGACATGGGCGTCGCCTTCAAACGCCAAAATATGCGTGCAGAGCCGATCCAAAAAGAAGCGGTCGTGGGAGATGATGACGGCGCAGCCGGCGAAATCGTCGAGGGCGGCCTCCAGCGCCTGGAGGGTCTCCACGTCGAGGTCGTTCGTCGGCTCGTCGAGCAGCAACACGTTGCCGCCGGATTTCAGGAGTTTCGCCATGTGGACGCGGTTCCGCTCGCCGCCCGACAGGAGCCCCACCTTCTTCTGCTGGTCGCCGCCCTTGAAGTTGAAGGAGGAGCAATAGGCGCGGGAGTTCACGGTGACGTCGCCAAGCTCGATCTGCTCGGCGCCGCCCGAGATTTCCTCCCACACCGTCTTGTTCGCGTCCAGCGCGTCGCGGGACTGGTCGACGTAGGAAAGCTTCACCGTGTCGCCGTAGCTGACGGTGCCGGCGTCGGGTCTTTCCTGCCCGGTCAGCATGCGGAAGAGCGTGGTCTTGCCGGCGCCGTTCGGGCCGATGACGCCGACGATGCCGCCGGGCGGAAGCGCGAAGGACAGGTCCTCGATCAGCTGCTTGTCGCCGAGGTGCTTCTTCAGCCCCTCGACCTCGATCACCTTGCCGCCGAGGCGGGGGCCGTTCGGGATGACGATCTGGGCCGAGGTGATCTTGTCGCGTTCGGATTTCGACGCCATCTCATCATAGGCGTTGATCCGGGCCTTCTGCTTGGCCTGCCGCGCCTTGGCGCCGGCGCGGATCCATTCGAGTTCCTTCTCCAGCACCTTCTGGCGGGCCTTGTCCTCGCGCGCTTCCTGGGCGATGCGCTTTGCCTTCTGTTCGAGCCAGGCAGAATAGTTGCCCTCGTAGGGAATGCCGCGGCCGCGGTCCAGTTCGAGGATCCAGCCGGTGATGTCGTCGAGGAAGTAGCGGTCGTGGGTGACGATCAGGATCGTGCCCTTGTACTCGATCAGGTGCTTTTGCAGCCAGGCGATGGTCTCGGCATCGAGGTGGTTGGTGGGTTCGTCGAGGAGGAGCATGTCGGGCGCTTCGAGCAGCAGCTTGCAGAGCGCCACGCGGCGGCGTTCGCCCCCCGACAGGGTTTCCACGTCGGCGTCGTCGGGCGGGCAGCGCAGGGCTTCCATCGCCACGTCGATCTGTGAATCGAGGTCCCAGAGGTTTTCGGCGTCGATCTCGTCCTGGAGCCTGGCCATCTCCTCCGCCGTCTCGTCGGAATAGTTCATGGCAAGCTCGTTGTAGCGGTCGAGCTTGGCCTGCTTGGCCTTGACGCCCTCCATGACGTTGCCGCGGACATTGAGCGCGGGGTCGAGCTGCGGTTCCTGCGGCAGGTAGCCGACGGTGGCGCCCTTGGCGGCCCAGGCCTCACCCGAGAAGTCCTTGTCGAGGCCGGCCATGACGCGCAGGAGCGTGGACTTGCCCGAGCCGTTGACGCCGACGACGCCGATCTTGACCCCGGGCAGGAAGTTCAGGCGGATGTTTTCGAACACCTTCTTGCCGCCGGGATAGGTCTTGGAGACGCCATCCATGTGGTAGACGAACTGGTAGGATGCCATCGGGGTGCCTCGTGCCGCTGAAACCGGGGATCGGGGCCTTCTATCCGGGGCGGAGGGGCGGC
>NZ_JAYRPN010000025.1:0-38606 GCF_041911175.1 Tabrizicola sp. | reverse complement strand
GCGCTGGCCCGTCTGCAGGCCGCCGTCAGCCGTCCGAGCAGCGCTCCGGCGAAGTTCAACCGTCCGGCCCCGGTCGCGGCTCCTGCCGCCCCGGCGGCGGCGCCTGCCGCTTCGGCTGCCAAGCCGCGCTTCGGCATCGGCTCGCTGATCAACCGCATGGCCGGCCATCTGGAGGCGACCCAGGCCGCCCCGGTCGCGCGCACGCAACCGCCGGTCACGGCTTATGACGACGATCTGGACATGGGTACGGACCAGGACCGGATCGAGATTCCTGCCTTCCTGCGCCGCCAGGCGAACTGAAAAGAACGCGGCATCAACCTTTTGGCAAGGCCCGGGAAACCGGGCCTTTTCCTTTTGGAACAAGCGCTTGTGGCGTGTTTCAAACCTGTCACATACCGTCACAAAGAGTGAGTTGAGCATAGGCCGTTCACGGAATAGCTAACTGGCAATCGGAGTCGGGCTTCGAACCCGGTCCACATGAGGTTGAGCGAGACGTGCAGAACAGCCTGAAATCCCCCGCCGCCTTCGCCGGACTTGGGCTGCATGGCGGCCAGCCGGTGCGGATGGTCGTTCACCCGGCACCGGCGGATCACGGGATCTGGTTCCGGCGGACCGACATGGCCGATCGCGACGGACGGATCGAGGCGCGCTGGGACAATGTCACGCCGTCGCGGCTTTGCACGGTGATCGAGAACGCCGATGGCGTTTCGGTTTCCACCATCGAACACATCATGGCCGCCTTGGCCGGTTTCGCGATTCACAACGCCCTGATCGAGATCGACGGACCGGAAGTGCCGATCCTCGACGGCTCGGCTGTTCCGTTCATCGAAGGCTTCCTGGCGGTCGGCCTGGAGGAGCAGGCCCTGCCGGTCCGCGCCGTCCGGGTGCTGAAGCCGGTCGAGGTGCGCGAGGGCGAGGCGCTGGCCCGGCTGGAGCCGGCGACCATGCTGGAGATCGACTTCCGTATCGATTTTGCCGACGAAGCCATCGGGGTGCAATCCCGTCGGCTGAACATGGCCAATGGCGCCTTCGTGCGTGAGCTGTCGGACAGCCGCACCTTCTGCCGCCAGTCCGATGTCGATGCGATGCGGGCCCGTGGCCTGGCTCTGGGCGGCACGCTGGAGAATGCGGTGGTCTTCGACGGGGCCGAGGTGCTGTCGCCGGGCGGCTTGCGCCATGCCGACGAACCCGTGCGTCACAAGATGCTGGACGCGGTCGGCGACCTGGCGCTGGCCGGTGGGCCGATCCTGGGCCGCTATGTCGGCGAGCGCGCGGGACATGCGCTGACCAACCGCCTGCTGCGGGCGCTGTTTGCCGACCCCTCGGCCTATGCGATCGTCGATTGCGGGCCGCGCACTCTGGACAAGCTGCCGGGCGTGGGCGTCCATGCCGGTGATTTGCCCGCACGCAACTGACCTGGCCCGACTGTTGAAAAGTCACGAAAGGCGTTTTGCGCCCCGGATTTTTCTGTGCTAGGACGGGCCGAAGGTGCGAGCCGAGAACAGGGCGAACCGCCCGGGCTACAGGTGGATAGGCGAAGAATGTCAGGCAGAAGGCCCGGCGCAGGGTTCCTCAAGACGGCGCTTCTGGTTTCGGTGCTGGCTGGCTGCGGGGGCGGCCGGTCCAACGAGCGTCCGCTCGACAGCTATACCGCCGAAGAGATCTACAAGAAGGGCGAGCTGGAGCTTGAGACCAGCAAGAAGCCGAAAGAGGCTCTGGTCTATTTCCAGGAGGTCGAGCGGCTGTATCCCTATACGGAATACGCCAAGCGCGCCCTGATCATGCAGGCCTATACCCATCACAAGGCCAAGGAATACCCCGAGGCCCGTGATGCGGCACAGCGCTACCTGGACTTCTATCCGGGTGACGAGGATGCGCCCTATGCGTTGTATCTGATGGCGCTGTCCTACTATGACCAGATCGACGACGTGGGCCGCGACCAGGGGATCACCTTCCAGGCGCTGCAGGGTATGCGCGATGTGATCGAGACCTATCCCGACAGCGAATATGCCCGCTCGGCGATGCTGAAGTTCGACCTGGCCTTCGACCAGCTGGCTGCGAAGGAAATGGAAGTCGGGCGCTACTACCTGAAACAGGGCCACTACACGGCGGCGATCAACCGCTTCCGCGTGGTGGTGCAGGATTTCCAGACCACGACCCATACGGCCGAGGCGCTGCACCGGCTGGTGGAATGCTATCTGGCGCTTGGCCTGACGGACGAGGCGCAGACGGCAGGGGCGATCCTGGGCTTCAACTACCAGTCCTCGCCGTTCTACGACGACACCTATCGCCTGCTGAAGGGCAAGGGCCTGTCGCCGGAAGCCAAGGGCGAAGGCTGGCTGCGCACGATCTATCGCCAGATGGTGAAGGGCGAGTGGTTGTGAGGGCGGTGCGCCATGAATGCGCACCCTACGCCTGACCATGTTGCGCAGCCTTGATATCCGCGATGTGCTGATCATCGACCGGCTGAGCCTCGACCTGGGGCCGGGGCTGAACGTGCTGACCGGCGAGACCGGGGCGGGGAAGTCGATCCTGCTGGATGCCTTGGGCTTCGTGCTGGGCTGGCGCGGCCGGGCGGAGCTGGTGCGGACGGGCGCGGCGCAGGGCGAGGTGACGGCGGTCTTCGACCTGGCCCCGGGCCATGCGGCGCGGGTGGTGCTGGACGAGGCGGGAATCGAGGCGGAGGACGAGTTGATCCTGCGCCGGGTCAATGCTGCCGACGGGCGCAAGACCGCTTTTGTCAACGACCGCCGCGTCTCGGGCGAGGTGCTGCGCGATCTGTCGGATCATCTGGTGGAACTGCACGGCCAGCATGACGACCGGGGTCTCCTGAACCCGCGCGGCCACCGGGCCTTGCTGGATGCTTTCGCGGGGCTGGACCTTACGCCTTTGCGCGCGGCCTGGGCGGCGCAGCGCGCGGCCCGGTCGGCTTTGGCCGAAGCGGAGGGAGCACTGGCGCGGGCGGCGGCGGAAGAGGAATTCCTGCGTCATGCCGTGGCCGAGCTGGACAAACTGAACCCCCTGCCGGGCGAGGACGAGGCGCTGGATGCCCGCCGCCGGTTGATGCAGGGGGCGGGGCGGATTCGCGAGGATGTGGCGAAGGCGCTGATGGCGCTCTCGGACGAAGGCGCCGAGGGCCGGATGCGCGATGCCTTGCGCTGGCTGGATGGGGCGGCGGACAAGGCCGAGGGTGGCCTCGACGCGCCGATGGAGGCCTTGAACCGGGCGCTGATCGAGCTGGGCGAGGCTTCGGACGGAGTCGAGCGGGCGCTGGAGGCGCTGGACTTCGATCCCGGAGAGCTGGAGCGGGTCGAGGAGCGGCTGTTCGCGATCCGGGCGCTGGCGCGGAAGCATGGCGTTCTGGCGGACGACCTTGGGGGTTTTGCCGAGGGGCTGCGGGTGCGACTGGCGGCCATCGACGGCGGGGCGGCGGGTCTGGCGAAGCTGGGCAAGGCGGTGGCCGAGGCCGAGGCGGGCTATGCTGCCGAAGCGGCGCGGGTGACGAAGGCGCGGGTTGCGGCGGCGAAGCGGTTGGACGCGGCGATGGCGGCGGAACTGGCGCCCTTGAAGATGGAGCGGGCGGTCTTTGCCACGGAAGTGACGGGCGGCGAGCCGGGGCCGGAGGGGGTGGATGCCGTGACCTTCACGGTGGTGACCAACCCCGGCGCGCCGTCGGGGCCGCTCAATCGCATCGCCTCGGGTGGGGAGTTGAGCCGGTTCCTGCTGGCGCTGAAGGTCTGCCTGACCGGCGACAGCCCGGGCCTGACGCTGATCTTCGACGAGATCGACCGGGGCGTCGGCGGGGCCACGGCGGATGCAGTGGGGCGGCGGCTGAAGGCGCTGGCACAGGGGGCGCAGGTGCTGGTGGTGACGCATTCGCCGCAGGTCGCGGCCTTCGGCGCGCGGCACTGGCGGGTGGAGAAGCGGGTGGCGAAGGGGCAAACGCTGTCCACCGTCACGGGCCTTGGCGACGGCGAGCGGGTCGAGGAGATCGCCCGGATGCTGGCCGGCGACACCGTGACCGAGGCGGCGCGGGCTGCGGCGCGGGCCTTGCTTCAGGACTGAAAAGCTGCGGCGAAACTGTGACGATCCATGCATTCGGTGCATGACGGGGCTTCCCGCTTGCACCTACAATGCTGCGCTGCGGCATCCTATCTTCTGGCCAAGAAGAAAGGACGTCATCATGTTCAACCTGTTCAAATCGCTGGTTTCCGGGAAAGCCTTCCCGCGTATCGCCGATCTGGAGCGTGCCTATCTGAACGGCTCGGTCTCGCTGGTCGACCTTGAACGCCGCCAGCGCGAGATCGACCAGGGCCTGTTCCGCCGGTCGAGCTTTGACTACTGATCATGGCTGACCCGGCACCAGCTTGCCGGGGTTCATGAGGTTCAGCGGGTCGAGCGCGGCCTTCAGCGCACCCATGACCTGCCAGCCCTCGCCATGCTCGGCCCCCATCAGGCCGAGCTTGCCGAAGCCCACACCATGCTCGCCGGTGATCGTGCCGCCAAGGCGGAGGGAGCGTTCGGCCATCCGCGTCGCCAGCGCCTTGGCGGTCGCCGCTTCGTCGGGCTTCGAAGGATCGACCAGCAGGATCGCGTGGAAGTTGCCGTCGCCGACATGGCCCAGGATCGGGCCGGGAATGCCGGAGGCGGCGATGTCGGCCCGCGTTTCCTCTACCGCCTGCGCCAGCCGCGAGATCGGCACGCAGGCATCCGTCACCACCGCCTTCGCCCCCTGCCTTGACGCGAGGATCGCGCGGTAGGCCGAATGCCGCGCGGCCCAGAGCCGGGTGCGGTCCTCCTGCCTTTCCGCCCAGTCGAGCCCCGTCGCCCCGAACTCGGCCGCAAGGATGCGGAAGCGGCTGACATCCTCGTCCAGCGCTGCCGTATGCCCATGAAATTCCACCAGAAGCTGCGGGGCAGGGGGGAGGGTCAGGTGCGAGTAAGCGTTGCAGGCGGCGACGGTGGCTTGGTCCAGGAACTCGATCCGCTCCGGGGTCAGGCCCATCTGCATTGTCGCGATCACGCAGTCGACGGCGGCAGCGACGGAGGGAAAGGCGGCGACCGCGGTCATCACCGCTTCGGGTTGGCCGTGAAGCTTCAGCGTCAGTTCGGTGATCAGGCCCAGCGTGCCCTCGGAGCCGACGAAAAGCGCGGTCAGGTCATAGCCCGCCGATGATTTCGGTGCGGCGGTCCCGGTGCGGATCACCCGGCCCCCTGACAGCACGACCTCCAGCCCACGCACGTTGTCGCGCATCGTCCCGTAGCGCACTGCCGTGGTGCCCGAGGCCCGCGTTGCGGCCATGCCCCCAAGCGAGGCATTGGCGCCGGGGTCGACCGAGAACATCAGGCCGCTCGTCCTGAGTTCGAGGTTCAGGGCCTCGCGGGTGATGCCGGGCTGGACGCGGACGAGGCGGTCTTCGGGGCGGATTTCCAGCACGGCGGCCATCTCGCGGAAGTCGACGACCACGCCGCCGGACAGGGCCAGCGCGTGACCTTCCAGCGAGGTGCCCGCGCCCCAGCCGATCAGGGGAACGCGGTGGGCGGAGGACCATTCGGCCAGCGCGGCGACCTCGGCGGTCGCGCGGGGGAAGACCACGGCATCGGGCAGGCCGCCGGTGACGAGGCTTTCGCTTTGCGCATGTTCGGCCAGAACGGCCCCGGCGACGGAGAGCCGGTCGCCGAAGATGGTGCGGAGGGCGGAGAGGGCGGGATCGCTGAGCATGCCCCCAGCCTATCGCCTGTCGCGCGGGGCACAAGCTCTGGCCCTTCGCGGCGCTTTCGGCTATCAGGCGCGCATCCAGCACAAGGGAGTCGCCCCGATGAAAGCCGCCGTGATCACCTTCCCGGGGTCGAACTGCGACCGCGACCTTGCCGTCGCCTTCGAGGGGGCGGGGTTCGAGGTGGCGCGGGTCTGGCACAAGGACAGCGCGTTGCCTGCGGGCGTGGACGTGGTGGGCATCCCCGGCGGATTCAGCTTCGGCGATTACCTGCGCTGCGGCGCCATCGCGGCGCAGTCGCCGATCAGCGCGGCGGTCAGGGCCCATGCCGACCGCGGCGGCTATGTGCTGGGCATCTGCAACGGCTTCCAGGTCATCACCGAGATGGGCCTCTTGCCCGGCGTGCTGATGCGCAATGCCACGCTGAAGTTCGTCTGCCGCACAGTGGTGCTGAAGGTCGCGACCACGCAGTCGGACTTCACCAGCGCCTACCGACCGGGGCAGGAGATCCGCATCCCGATCGCGCATCACGACGGCAACTACACCATCGACGCCGAGGGGCTGGCGCGGCTGAAGGATCAGGACCGCATCGCCTTTACCTATGGCGCGAACCCCAATGGCAGCATGGCGGACATCGCTGGCGTGCTGTCAAAGAACCGCCGCGTGCTGGGGATGATGCCGCACCCCGAACGCGCGACCGAAGCCGCCCTGGGCGGCACGGATGGCAAGGGGCTCTTCGCCTCGTTGATGCGCGGGATGGCGCTGGCCTGAGCCCCATCGGCTTGAGGCCCACCCGGCCCGGCCCTACTCTTGGGCCATGACCGCCACGGATACCTCCACCGCACCCCCTTCGGCACCGGGCCTGCCCTGGCGTGCCAAGCTTGCCGTGGTCCTGCTGGTGATTCTGGCGGTGGTCGTGGTGCTGGTGTCGAACCGCCTACTGACCAACCGCTACACCGCCGATACCCGCAGCCGGGCCGAGGTGAGGCTGGCGCTTTATACCGGGAACCTGATGGCGGAATTGCAGCGGACTTCCGTTGTGCCACTGCTGCTGGCCTCGGACCCGGACCTGCGCAAGGCGCTGAAGGACGGCAACTTCTCGGCGACTTCGGCCAAGCTGATCTCGCTGCAGGAAGAACTGGGCGTCGCCTCGATCCGGCTGGTGGATGCCGACGGCCGCGTGGTGGGGGCGACCAACCGCAACGTGCTGGGCACCAATCACCGCAACGAGATCTATTTCGTCGGGGCGCAGCGGGCGAAGGACACGATCTTCTCGCCGGTCAAGCGCGACGCGGGCGGGTTCGACTTCCTGTATTCGCGGGCGGTGATGGTTGATGGCAAGCCCTTGGGCGTGATCATCGTTTCGGCCGACCTGATGAAATACGAGCGCGCCTGGACCGGGTTGCAGGATGCGATCATGGTGACCGACAGCGAGGGCACGGTGGTCCTGTCGACCGAGCCGCGCTGGCGGGGCCTGCCGATGGCCGATGCGCTGGCGCTGCGCGATCCGCCGTCGGCCATCTCGCGCGCCTTGCAAGCGACGGCCGAATGGACCCAGGACCCGCCCGACGCCTATGTCCGCGGCGAGGCGGTGATGAAGACCGAAGCGCGGGTGCCGTTCCGGGGCTGGAAGATTGCCACTTTCACCGCCTATGGCTCGGTCCGCGAGCAGGTGAACGGCATCCTGGCGCTGGAGATCATGGGATTCGCGATCCTGATGGCCTTCACCTTCTACCTCTTGTCGCGCCGGGCCTGGTCGCGGTCCTTGTCGTTCCAGCGGGAATCGGCGGAGCTACGGCTTCTGAACGCGCGGCTGCAGCGGGCGATTGCCGAACGCGAGAAGGTGAAGAAGGACCTGGAGGTTGCTGAGCTGACGCTGGCGCAGTCGTCGAAGCTGGCGGCTTTGGGCGAGATGTCGGCGGCGGTGAGCCACGAGCTGAACCAGCCCTTGGCCGCGATGAAGACCTATCTGGCGGGCGCGCGGCTGCTGCTGCAGAGGAAGCGGCTGGACGAGGCCTTGTCCAGTTTCCAGCGCGTCGACGACCTGATCGAGCGGATGGGGGCCATAACTCGTCAGTTGAAGTCCTACGCGAGGAAGGGCGGGGAAGCCTTTGAAGAGGTTGACCTTCGCGCCTGCGTCTCCTCGGCCCTGGCGATGATGGAGCCGCAGCTGAAGGCGCGCGTGGTCAAGATCAGCCGGGGCATGCCGCGGCAGGCGGTGATGGTGATGGCCGACCGGCTGCGGCTGGAGCAGGTGATCATCAATCTCCTCCGCAATGCGCTGGACGCGACGAAAGAGACCAAGGACCCGCAGATCGACATCCTTCTGTCGGCGGGCGAGACCGCGACCCTGACGGTGCGCGACAATGGCCACGGGATCGCCGATCTCGAGAACCTGTTCGAGCCCTTCTACACGACGAAGAAACCGGGAGAGGGGGTGGGGCTTGGCCTTGCGATCTCGTCCGGGATCGTCACCGACCTGGGTGGCCGCCTGACCGCGCGGAACGGCGACGGCGAAGGGGCGGTGTTCGAGATGCAGTTGCCGATCCTTGGCAACAAACAGGAAGCAGCAGAATGAAGAGGTCCCTATGGCCCGCGCAATGAAAGTGGCGATCGTCGACGACGAAGCCGACATGCGGCAGTCGATCAGCCAGTGGCTGGCCCTGTCGGGATTCGATACCGAAACCTATGCCAGCGCCGAGGACGCGCTGAAGGTGATCGGGCCGGATTTCCAGGGTGTCGTGGTCAGCGACATCAAGATGCCGGGGATGGACGGGATGGCCTTCCTGAAGCGGCTGATGGGGCAGGACAGCGGTTTGCCGGTGATCATGATCACCGGCCACGGCGACGTGCCGATGGCGGTCGAGGCGATGCGGGTGGGGGCTTTCGACTTCCTGGAGAAGCCCTTCAACCCCGACCGGATGACCGAGCTTGCCAAGCGCGCGACCCAGGCGCGGCGGATGACGCTGGACAACCGGGCGCTGCGGAAAGAGCTGGCGGACGGGTCGACGATCATCAAGAAGCTGATCGGGACATCTCCGGCGATGGAGCGGCTGCGCGAGGACATCCTCGATCTGGGGCAGGCGGACAGCCACGTCCTGATCGACGGCGAGACGGGGACGGGCAAGACCCTGGTCGCCCACGCCCTGCATGCGGTCGGGCCGCGGGCGTCGAAGAAGTTCGTGGCGATCTCCTGCGCGGCCTGGTCCGAGGACAAGCTGGCGGCGCGGCTCTTCGGGCCGGGCGAGGACGGGGCGCTTCCCTTGGTCGAGGAGGCGCGGGGCGGGACGCTGTGTCTGGAGGATATCGAGGCGATGCCGGGGGCGCTGCAGGCGCGGCTCCTGACCTTCATCAACGACCAGGGGATGCCGCCCGAAACCCGGATCATCGCGATCTGCAACAGCCATGCCCCGGACACGACGCTGGAGCAGGCGCTGCGGCCGGACCTCTACTACCGGCTGGGGGCTATGACCATCGTGCTGCCGCCCTTGCGGACGCGGGGGGAGGATATCCTGCAGCTGTTCACCCGCCTCAGCGAGCAGTTCGCCGAGGAATACGGCTGCGACGCTCCGCAGGTGACGGCGCAGGAGGCGGCGCAGCTGTTGCAGGCGCCCTGGCCGGGGAATGTGCGGCAACTGGTCAACATCGCCGAGCGGGCGGTGTTGCAGAACCGGCGGGGGTCGGGGTCGATTGCCTCGCTTTTGATGGCGGAAAACGAGGCCTCGGGGCCGGCGCTGACCACGGAAGGCAAGCCCCTGAAGGACTATGTCGAGGCCTTCGAGCGGATGCTGATCGACAACACGATGCGGCGGCACAAGGGGTCGATCGTGGCGGTGATGGAGGAGCTGTGCCTGCCCCGACGGACCCTGAACGAGAAGATGGCGAAGTATGGCCTCAGCCGTGGGGACTATGTCTGACGAAGGCTATCCACGGTGGACAGATTTTCGACGGCAGGAGAATCAAGGGCTTGTGCGCGGACGTTCAGGATTTGTTAGGATTTTCCCTGACCTGACGGGTTGCTCGTCGTGGACTTCGTCACTCTTCGCGGGGGCAGCTCCGACGAGGAGACGAAGTCGAACGAGGAGGCCTTCGCAAAATTCGCCATTGCCCTTGGTCGCTTTTTCCCGATAGGGTCGACGCGAGGCGGTCTGTCCGCCCGAAGAATTCTCTCCTTTGCTGCCGGGCGCGCGACAATGTGTCCCTTCGGAGGAGCCGGATCGGTCGCAAGGCCGTGCACATTGCCTGCAAGTCCCTGGATTTGCTGGCTTGATTAGGTGGAGGGCCCGCAAGGCCCTTCAATTGTAACCGCGATGAGGCGTAACGGGATTTTGCAGATCGGAGACGCTGGCCCCCTGGGCCGAGCCTTCGTGCATGCCCCCATCGTCCGCGCACAGACAAGCCGCCCCGTTCGTTCCGTTTCCCCGTCTGGTCCGCCAGGCGACCCGTTGCGCCCGGGGCGCAGTGGACCAACATGTCAAAGAAAATGCTTATCGACGCCACCCATTCCGAGGAAACCCGGGTGGTCGTGGTCGACGGAAACAAGGTCGAAGAATTCGATTTCGAGACCGTAAACAAGCGCCAACTGGCCGGGAACATCTACCTGGCCAAGGTGACGCGGGTCGAACCTTCGCTGCAGGCGGCCTTCGTGGAATATGGCGGGAACCGGCATGGTTTCCTGGCCTTCGCCGAAATCCACCCCGACTACTACCAGATCCCGGTCGCCGACCGTAAGGCGCTGATCGAGGAAGAGCGGGCGATGGCCCGCGCCGAGGAAGAGGAAGAGAACCGCCGCTCGCGGCGTCGCCCGCCGCGCCCGGCGGTGAAGGCGGAACAGGTCAAGATCGAGGATGCCGTGCTGGAAGGCCCGACCGGGGAGGGCCCGTCCGGGATGGATGTGGTCGACCTTGGCGAGGACGAGGTTGCGGACGGGCCACTGGTGCAGGCGGCTTCGGTCGGTCTGCCTCAGGACGACGGCGGGCACGATCACGGTGACGATCACGCTCATGACCATTCCCATGATCACGACCACGACCACCACAACGAGCAGGTCGAGCAGGAGACGGGCGGGCGTTACCGCGCCGTGGATCACGCCAGCGACACCGACGAGGAAATTGAATCCATCGCCGAAGAGGACGTCGCCGAGGAAATCGCCCAGCCGCGTCGCCCGCGCGCCCGGCGCTACAAGATCCAGGAAGTGGTCAAGGTCCGGCAGATCATGCTGGTCCAGGTGGTCAAGGAAGAGCGCGGCAACAAGGGCGCGGCGCTGACCACCTATCTCTCGCTGGCCGGTCGCTACTGCGTGCTGATGCCGAACACCGCGCGGGGCGGCGGGATTTCCCGCAAGATCACCAATGCGGTCGACCGCAAGAAGCTGAAGGAAATCGCGGGCGAGCTGGAGGTGCCGGAAGGCGCGGGCCTGATCGTGCGCACGGCGGGGGCCAAGCGGACCAAGCCCGAGATCAAGCGCGACTACGAATATCTGATGCGGCTCTGGGAGCAGATCAGGGAACTGACGCTGAAGTCGATTGCCCCGGCGAAGATCTATGAGGAAGGCGATCTGATCAAACGCTCGATCCGTGACCTTTACAGCCGCGAGATCGACGAGGTGCTGGTCGAGGGCGAGGGCGGCTATCGCACCGCCAAGGACTTCATGCGGATGATCATGCCGAGCCACGCCAAGCAGGTGGTGCGCTATCAGGACCAGACGCCCTTGTTCGCCAAGTATCAGGTGGAAGGCTATCTGTCGGGCATGTTCAACCCGGTGGTGCAGCTGAAATCCGGCGGCTACATCGTGATCGGCGTCACCGAGGCTTTGGTGGCGATCGACGTGAACTCGGGCCGGGCGACCAAGGAAGGCTCGATCGAGGAAACCGCGCTGAAGACCAACGTCGAGGCGGCGGAAGAGATTGCGCGGCAGCTGCGGCTGCGCGACCTTGCCGGGCTGATCGTCATCGACTTCATCGACATGGAAGAGCGGCGCAACAACGCCACCGTCGAGAAGCGGCTGAAGGACAAGCTGAAGACCGACCGCGCGCGGATTCAGGTCGGGCGGATTTCGGGCTTCGGGCTTCTGGAGATGAGCCGGCAGCGGTTGCGTCCGGGGATGCTGGAATCCACCACGCAGGCCTGCCCGCATTGCCACGGCACCGGGCTGATCCGGTCGGATGATTCGATGGCGCTGACGGTCTTGCGGGCGCTGGAGGAAGAGGGCACGCGGAAGCGGTCGCGCGAGGTGCTGCTGAAGGCTCCCGTTGGAATCGTGAACTACCTCTTCAATGCGAAGCGCGAGCATGTGGCGCTGATCGAGGCGCGCTACGGGATGTCGGTGCGGATCGAGGCGGACCCGATGATGGTGTCGCCGGATTACTCCATCGAGAAGTTCAAGACGGCGCTGCGCGCGGTGCCGGAGACGCCGGTGGTTTCCGGCCATGCGGGCCTGATGGGCGCGCCGGTCGAGGAAGAGGAAGACGAGGATATCACCGACGATCTGGTCGAGGAGGAAGCCGAGGAGGCTGCGGAAACGGCTGCTCCGGCATCGCCTGCGGGCGAAGGCGACGGGCAGGGCCGCAAGAAGCGGCGTCGGCGTCGGCGGCGGCGGGGTGGCCAGCGTGAGGATGCCCCGGCGAGCGCGGGTGCCGAGGAGGATGGCGAGGACGACGGCGACGACGATTCGGGCGAGGCGGCGGATGCCGTGACCGAGGCGGCCGAGGCCGTGGTCGTTGCCGAGGAAGCCCCTGCGGCGAAGCCGAAGCGGACCCGCAAGCCGCGCGGGGCGAAGGCCGAGGCAGAGGCTGCTCCGGTGGCCGAGGCGGCGGCAGAGCCGGTGGTCGAGGTCGTCGCCGAGCCGGTCGCCGAGGAGAAGCCTGCGCCGAAGAAACGGGCGAGCCGGGCGAAGGCTGCGGCGCCTGTAGCAGATGCGCCGGTCGAGGCCGTTGCGGAACCGGCGGCGAAGCCCGCCCGGGCCAGGGGCTCGCGTTCGAAGGCGACGGCAGTCGAGCCGGTCGTTTCGGCCGCGCCCGAGGCTCCGGCGCTGGCCCCCGATCCGGGGATGATCCCGACGGCGGAAATGTTGGTGCCCGATCCGGCCGAGGCGGCGGTGTCCGAGGCAGTGCCGGAAGAGCCGACCAAGCCGAAGCGCAAGGGCTGGTGGTCGCTGGGCCGCTGAGACGAAAGTCGAGGCGGGCGGTCGGGAAACGGCCGCCCGTTTTCGTTCAGCCACGCCGGATGAGGTGAAGGGTCACTTTGCCCTCGGCCTGAGCGCCGAGATAGGCGTGCCCCGCCTCGGCGCAGAAATGTGGCAAGTCGATTTCGGCCATCGCGTCGGTTGCGCGGACGCAGAGCACGGTGCCGGGAGCGAGCGACATAAGCCGCTTGCGGGCGCGCAGCACGGGCAGGGGGCACAGCAGCCCCTCGCAATCCACCATGTCATCCCAGCCGATCATGCGCGGGGTGTAGCGGGGCGGACGCAGCACGGCAAGTTGCAGCACCGCCACGGGGATGTGACGCCACGCCGCGTGACGAGGCGGAAGAAAGCGGCTAAGGGGGGCGACAATGTTCGGAATCGAGATCATCGACGCTGCCCTTCTGCCCGCGATGCTGGTCGCGCTGGTGGCGGGGGTGCTGTCCTTCCTGTCGCCCTGCGTGCTGCCCATCGTGCCGCCCTACCTTGCCTATATGGGCGGGATTTCGGTGGGCGAGATGAAGGACGGCTCGCAGAAGCACCGGGTGATCCTGCCGGCGGTGTTCTTCGTCATGGGCCTGTCGACGATCTTCCTGCTTCTGGGGTTCACCGCCAGCGCGTTTGGCAGTTTCGTGCTGGCGAACCAGGTGCTGCTGGCGCGGATTTCCGGCATCGTCATCATCATCTTCGGGCTGCATTTCCTGGGGGTCTTCACCATCCCGATCCTGCACCGCGAGATGCGGGTGGATGCGGGCGACCGGGGCGGGTCGGCCTTCGGGGCCTATCTGCTGGGCCTGGCCTTCGCCTTCGGCTGGACGCCCTGCATCGGCCCGCAACTGGGGGCGATCCTGTCGCTGGCGATGCAGGAAGGCAGCATGGAGCGCGGCACGATCCTGCTTGGCACCTATGCCCTGGGGCTGGGGCTGCCGTTCCTGCTGGCGGCGATCTTCATCGAAAAATCAATGCACTTGATGGCCAAGCTCAAGCGCTACATGAAGCTGATCGAGCGGTTGATGGGCGGTCTCTTGATCCTTGTCGGGCTGATGCTGGTGACGGGGGCCTTCACCGACTTCAGCTACTGGATGCTGGAATTGTACGACGCGCTTGGCGTGCCGCTGCCGGGCTGAGGCTTTCCTCTCGGCAACCAACGGTTAAGGTGGCTGGGTCAGGCTGGCGGAATGCGCGTGGATTCAGGGGGCGAGAGCGGGGACAAGGCGGGCGTCTTTCGGCGCCATGTCCTTTATATCCCCGGCTACGATCCCTTCCCGCCGCGCCGCTATCGCGAGCTGTACCGGACTGAGGGCGCGGCGCAGGCGGCCATCTCGGGCTATGGGCTGGCGATCACCCCCCGGGCGGGGGAAACCTACGGTTGGCGTGTCTCAAGCGAGATGGACGGACAGGTGGTCGAGGCCGAGGTCGAGGTGCTGGTCTGGTCGGACCTGGTGAAGGGCTCGATGGGGCGGGGGATTGCCGGGACCTATGCGCAGATGCTGCGGACGGCCTGGCTGTATCTGCGTTCGGGGGCGCTGTCGCGGCTGATCCGGTTGCGCAAGGGGCCGATGATCGCGGCGCTGTATCCAGTGGTGCTGCTGGTGGGGCAGGCGCTGGTGGCGGCCCTGGTCGCGGGATTGGTCCTGTGGCTGCTGCCCGTCACCTGGGGTTGGCTGGTCGGGCTGGCCGCCGCTTGGGCGGTGCTGGAGGGGTTCCGGCGCATCGACCATCGGCTTTTCGTCTATTACCTGATGCATGACTATGCCTTCACCACGGTCGCGGGCGGGGCCTATCCGGCGGTGCTGGAGGCGCGGCTGGCGATGTTCGGCGCGCGGGTGCGGGCGGCGCTCGGCTCGGGCGTCGACGAGGTGCTGGTGGTCGGCCATTCCTCGGGCGTGCATCTGGGGGTTTCGGTGCTGGCCGACCTGATCCGGGAGGGGGTGGCGGAGGGTCCGGCGCTGGGGTTCCTGAGCCTGGGGCAGGCGGTGCCGATGGTGTCCTACCTGCCGGGGGCGGCGCGGCTGCGGGGAGATCTGGCGTATCTGTCGCAGCGGGAGGAATTGACCTGGGTCGATGTGACCGCGCCGGGGGATGGCTGCAGCTTTGCGCTGTGCGATCCGGTGGCGGTCAGCGGGGTGGCGCCGGAGGGGCAGCGCTGGCCGCTGATCCTGTCGGCGGCCTTCACGCAGACCTTGAGCCCGGAGACGTGGCAGGCGTTGAGGCGGCGCTATTTCCGGCTGCATTTCCAGTATCTCTGCGCCTTCGACCGACCGGGAGATTACGACTATTTCCGCATCACGGCAGGTCCCCTGACGCTGGCCGAGCGGTTCCGGGGGCGGAAGCCGTCGTCCAGCCGGATCGCCACGCCCCTCTCGCCGTTCCGGGACGTGGCATGAGCCCGGTGCTGCCCCCGAAGCCGGAACCAAGGGCGGACAAGGTCTCGCTTCTGGGGCATCTCAGGGCGTTCCGGCGGGACATATTGTCCGCGCAGCCCGCGCGTCTTTACCGGGCCTGGATGGCCGAGTTCCGCACGCCGTTCTTCGAGAGCTACCTCTGCAACGATCCCGCGCTGGTGCGCCGCGTGCTGGATGAGCGGCCTGCGGATTTCCCGAAATCGGACCGGGTGACGGAGGGGTTGCGGCCCTTGCTGGGCCGGTCGGTCTTCGTGACCAACGGCGAGGAGTGGCTGCACCAGCGGCGGATCATCGACCCGGCCTTCGAGGGCGGGCGGGTGAAGGAGGCGTTCCCGGCGATCTGGGCGGCCAGCGAGGCGGCGGTGGCGCGGATGGAACCGGGCAAGGTGGAGGCGGAGTTCATCGCCAGCCATGCGGCGGCGGATGTAATCTTCCGCACGCTGTTCTCGATCCCCATCGAGGACGCGGTGGCGCAGGCGGTGTTCCATGAGTTCCGGGCCTATCAGCGCTCGGCGCCGATCCTGAACCTGGGGGCCTTCCTGCCGCTGCCGCGCTGGTTTCCCCGGCTGCATCGGGGGGCGACGAAGCGGTCGGCGAAGGCGATCCGGGGGCTGATCCGGGGGCTGACGGCGGCGCGGGCTGAGGCGATTGCCGAAGGCCGGGCGCCGCAGGACCTGGCGACGAAGATCATGACGACGCCGGACCCGGTGACGGGGGAGACTTTCGGGACGGCGGAGATGGTCGACCAGGTGGCGATCTTCTTCCTGGCGGGGCACGAGACCAGCGCCTCGGCTTTGGGCTGGGCGCTGTATCTCTTGGCGACGCACCCAGAAGTGCAGGAGCGGGTGGCGGCAGAGGCCGGGGCGCTTCGGCCGGAGTTCGGGGTGGTGGGGTCGCTGCGGTTCACGAGGGATGTGTTCCGCGAGGCGCTGCGGCTGTATCCGCCGGTGCCGATGCTGGTGCGCGAGGCGGCGGGGCCGGAGGAGTTCCGGGGCCGGGCGGTGAAGCCGGGCGCGCAGGTGGTGATCAGCCCCTGGCACCTGCACCGGCACGAAAGGCTGTGGGAACGGCCGGATGCCTTTGACCCCGACCGCTGGGTGGGCGAGGGGAGGGAGGCGGCGCGGGAGGGCTATCTGCCGTTCTCACGCGGGCCACGGGTCTGTCCGGGGGCGGGGTTCGCCATGCTGGAGGGCACGCTGATGCTGGCGCATCTGGTGCGGGCCTTCCGGTTTCAGGCGGTGGAGGGGCGGGTGCCGGTGCCGGTGGCGCACCTGACCGTCAGGGCGCGGGACGGGATCTGGCTACGAGTGGAGCGGCGGAGTGGTGCGGGAGGTGCGTGAGATCACGCACCTTCGGCGTCAGAGAAGCTCGACCCGGTAGCTTTCGATCACGGTGTTGGCGAGAAGCTTCTCGCACATCGCTTTCACATCCGCCTCGGCCTTCGCGGCGTCGGTCTCTGTCAGGTCCAGCTCGATCACCTTGCCCTGGCGCACGCCGCCGACGCCCTGGAAGCCCAGCGAGCCGAGCGCGTGGCGCACCGCCTCGCCTTGCGGATCAAGGACGCCGGTCTTCAGCATGACGGTGACGCGGGCTTTCATCGGGGTCTCCGGTAATGGTTCGGCCCGTCCTTAGCGAAGCGCCGGGTCACGGGCAAGGCAGGTTCAGTTGATCAGCGTCGGCTTCGTGGTGTGGGTCACATTCGAGGGCAGGACGCCGAGGCGCCGGGCCAGTTCGGTATAGACGTCGGCCATCGGCTGCGGGTCGGGGATCGTGCCGTCGGGGCGTTCGGGCTGGCGCATGTCCCAGAGGCGGCAGCTGTCGGGGCTGATCTCGTCGGCGACGATCAGGCGCATGAAGTCGCCCTCCCAGATGCGGCCGACCTCGATGCGGAAATCGGCCAGGCGGATGCCCACGCCCATCATCACGCCGGAGAGGAAGTCGTTCACCCGGAGCGAGAGCGCGACGATGTCGTCGAGGTCCTGCTGGCTGGCCCAGTTGAAGGCAACGATATGCTCTTCGGCCACCAGCGGCAGCTGCAGCTTGTCGTCCTTGAAGTAGTATTCGACGATCGGGCGCGGCAGTTGCGTGCCCTCGGGGATGCCGAGGCGCGAGGTCAGCGGGCCTGCGGCGAAGTTGCGCACCACGACTTCCAGCGGGATGATCTCGGCCATCCGCACCAGTTGCTCGCGCATGTTGATGCGGCGGATGAAATGGGTGGGCACGCCGATCTGGTTCAGGCCCGCCATGAAGAATTCCGACAGGCGGTTGTTCAGCACGCCCTTGCCCTCGCGCATGGCGGGGGCGGCGACGGTGGGGGCGCTGTCGTCCTTGAAATACTGGATCAGCGTGCCGGGCTCGGGGCCTTCGTACAGGATCTTGGCCTTGCCTTCGTAGACCTTCTTGCGCCGTGCCATCGTTCACTCGATCAAGGGGGGCGGCGACAGGGCTTCTGCCGTCAAACCGCTTTCCTTGGCCTATAGTCCAAGGGGGCCTCACCCGCAAGGCGCGAGCGCCCCTGGCGGGGTCAAGGGGGCTTGCGGTGTTGGGGCGCGCGGGGCATATGGATCGAAACGCCAGCACTTCCGGGGGAGCCCATGACCACGTTCGACGACCGCGAGAATGCCTTCGAGGCCAAGTTCGCCCATGACAGCGAGATGCAGTTCCGGGCCGAGGCGCGGCGCAACAAGCTGGTCGGTCTCTGGGCGGCGGGCCTGATGGGCAAGTCGGAGGAGGCGGCGGCGGCCTATGCGATGGAAGTGGTCAGCGCCGACTTCGAGGAAGCCGGCGACGAGGACGTGGTGCGCAAGGTGGTGGCCGATCTTGCGGGCAAGGCCAGCGCCGACGAGGTGCGCGCGAAGATGCGCGAGTTGATGCCGGTCGCCAAGGCGCAGCTTCTGGCGGAAATCTGAAGGCCCGTCTGGTCTGTCGGGAGTGAAGCGCGCGGCCCCGTCGGGGCCGCGCTTTTTCTTTGTGCGTCTTCGCGGCTGCGGTCGGTCGGTGGGCGATCAGGCGCCATGCCCCCGCCATCGGCGAAGATGAGCCGGACCACAACACCACATGCGGAATATGAAATTGCCAGCGGCTGCAACCCGTGGCAGAGGGGAGCCATAGGCCTGCCTGAAGGAAGCGAAGAATGACCGATGCACTGACCCGCATGCTTGCCGCGCGCGACTGGCTGATGGCCGACGGGGCGACGGGGACCAACCTGTTCAACATGGGGCTGTCGTCGGGCGAGCCGCCGGAATTCTGGAACATCGAGAAGCCGGAAAACATCCGCAAGCTTTACGGCGATGCGGTGGCGGCGGGGTCGGACCTGTTCCTGACCAACACTTTCGGCGGCAATGCGGCGCGGCTGAAGCTGCACCAGGCGCAAGGCCGGGTGCGCGAGCTGAACCGGGTCGGCGCGGCGCTGGGGCGCGAGATCGCCGACAAGGCCGGGCGTCCGGTGGTCGTCGCGGGCTCGATGGGCCCGACGGGCGAGATTTTCGAGCCGATGGGCAGCCTGACCCATGCGCTGGCGGTGGAGATCTTCCACGAACAGGCCGAGGCCCTGAAGGAGGGCGGTGCGGATGTCCTTTGGGTCGAGACGATCTCGGCGCCCGAGGAATACCGTGCGGCGGCGGATGCGGCCTTGCGCGCCGACATGCCCTGGTGCGGCACGATGAGCTTTGACACCGCGGGGCGGACCATGATGGGGGTGACCTCGTCGTCGATGGCCGAGATGGTGGAGCGGCTGGTCAACCCGCCGATCGCCTTCGGGGCGAATTGCGGGGTGGGGGCGTCGGACCTGATGCGCACGGTGCTGGGCTTTGCCGCCACCGGGACGGAGCGCCCGATCATCGCCAAGGGCAATGCGGGGATCCCGAAATATCACGACGGGCATATCCACTATGACGGCACGCCGGAGCTGATGGCGGAATATGCGGTGATGGCGCGGGATGCGGGGGTCAGGATCATCGGCGGCTGCTGCGGCACGATGCCGGAACACCTGCGCGCGATGCGAGTGGCGCTGGAGAGCCGTCCCAAGGGCAACCGGCCTTCGCTGGAGACGATCCAGGGCAAGCTTGGCGGCTTCTCCTCGGCCTCGGACGGGACGGGCGACGACGCGGGCGCGGGGCGGCGGGAACGTCGGGGCCGCAGGGGCTGAACGGTCGGGCCGGGCGAGAATCCTTCGAAGGATTTTGGCAAATCTTTTCGAAAAGATTTGGTCCCGGTTGATGCCGGTCAGAACAGCGTCAACTGGTCGCCTGCCCGGGGCGGAGGCTGGAAGAGGTCCGTTCGCAGGGCAGGCAACCCTTCGCCCAGGCCCAGCCGCTTGCGGGCGAGGGTAGCGCGGCGGTGGATCAATTCGGCCCAGAGACCCTGGCCGCGCATCCGCTTGCCGAATTCGGGGTCATAGTCGCGCCCGCCGTGCAACTCGCGCACCCGGCCCATGACGCGGGCGGCACGGTCGGGGACGGTGGCGGCCAGCCAGTCGCGGAAGAGCGCCGCAACCTCCAGCGGCAGGCGGAGCGGTATGGTGTTCGCAGCCTGCGCACCTGCGTCGCGGCCCGCTTCCATCACCGTCTCAAGCTCGTGATCGGTCAGCGCCGGGATCAGCGGCGAGACCTGGATGCGGACGGGAATGCCCGCTTCGGCAAGACGGCGGATCATCTGCAACCGCCGCTTCGGTGCCGGGGCGCGGGGCTCCATCTTGCGGGCCAATCCTTCATCCAGCGTGGTGACCGAGATCGACACGGATGCCAGCCCCTGCGATGCCATCGCGGCGATCAGGTCGATGTCACGCTCCACCGTCGTCCCGCGGGTGGTGATCCAGACCGGGTGGCGGAAGGCCTGCAGCACTTGCAGCACCTCGCGCATGATGCCGTGGTCGCGTTCGACGGGCTGGTAGGGATCGGTGTTGGTGCCGATGGCGACCGGGGCGGCGGCGTAGGCGGGGCGGCGCAGTTCCGCCTCCAGCACCGAGGCGATACCGGGGCGGGCGATGAGCCGCGTCTCGAAGTCGAGACCGGGGGAAAGGTTGAGGTAAGCGTGGGTGGGGCGGGCATAGCAGTAGATGCAGCCGTGTTCGCAGCCGCGGTAAGGGTTGATCGAGCGGTCGAAGGGCAGGTCGGGCGAACGGTTGAAGGTCAGGGCGGAGCGGGGGCGTTCGATACGGACCTCGGTTGCGACCAGGCGGTCCTCCTCCTCCATGTTCCAGCCGTCGTCGAAGGCTTCACGCTCCCTCGCCTCGAACCGGCCCGCGCGGTTGCTTTCGGCCCCCCGCGCCCGCAGGCGCTGGCCGGGGAGGATGGTCGGGTTGCCGGTCATTTCGAAAGACTAGAACAAAAAGCGAACATTTGCCATCCCTTTCCATCCGGCGACGGCTTCCTGTCGGCTTTCATCCGGTGTATGTCGCTTGTCGCATAGTGACCGCGTCGGTTTCGGATCATCACCATGTCAAACCAAACATTTGGAGCACCCTCATGGCCGACGAAGACGATATCATCCTGTCCGAGCTGTCGGATGACGAGCTTGTGCTGCAGATGCACGACGACCTGTATGACGGTCTCAAGGAAGAGATCGAAGAGGGCGTCAACATCCTGATCGGGCGTGGCTGGGCGCCCTATGACGTGCTGACCAAGGCGCTGGTCGCCGGCATGACCATCGTCGGCGCCGACTTCCGCGACGGGATCCTCTTCGTGCCCGAAGTGCTGCTGGCCGCCAACGCGATGAAGGCGGGGATGGCGATCCTGAAGCCGCTCCTGGCCGAAACCGGCGCGCCGCGCATGGGCAAGATGGTGATCGGCACGGTGAAGGGCGACATCCACGACATCGGCAAGAACCTTGTCGCGATGATGATGGAAGGCGCGGGCTTCGAGGTCGTGGACCTGGGGATCAACAACGCGGTCGAGAAATACCTGGACGCGCTGGAGAAAGAGCAGCCGGATATCCTGGGCATGTCCGCCCTGCTGACCACGACGATGCCCTACATGAAGGTCGTGATCGACACGATGAAGGAAAAGGGCCTGCGCGAGGAATACATCGTGCTGGTCGGCGGCGCGCCCCTGAACGAGGAATTCGGCAAGGCCATCGGTGCCGACGCCTATTGCCGCGACGCCGCCGTGGCGGTGGAGACGGCGAAGCAGTTCGTCGCCCGCAAGCACAACCAGCTGAACGGCTGACGCACGCCCAAGTGATTCGGGGGGGCTTGAATGAAGCGCCCCCGAAGCGCAGATTGAAGGTCAGGGAGACGTGGACCATGCCCTTGACTCATTTCCTTGGATTGATCGCCCTGGTGATCCTTGCGGCTGGCCTGACCATCTGGCTTGCCGTCTCGACCGGGGTTCCCTTCGCGGCCCTGGCTTTCGCGGCGCTTTCCGCCAGCGTGATCCTGACCTGGACCCGCGTCAGCCGGTAAGGCAGGCCGATGGACGACATTACCCTTTCCGAGACCGGGCTTCCGCCTGCCCATGCCGGTCGCATCCTGCTGATCGCCTGCGGGGCCTTGGCGCATGAGATCCTGGCGCTGAAGGCCGCGAACGGCTGGGCGCATATGGACCTGCAATGCCTGCCGGCGAAGCTGCATCTCTGGCCGGAAAAGATCATTCCGGCGATGGAAGAGGCGGTCGCCGAAGCGCGGGACCGCTATGACACGATCTTCGTCGTCTATGCCGATTGCGGGACGGGGGGGCAGCTGCAGGCCGCCTGCGACCGGCTTGGCATCGAGATGGTCGAGGGCCCGCATTGCTATTCCTTCTTCGAGGGCAATGCGAAGTTCGCGGCGGGGGCGGATGAGGAGTTCACCGCCTTCTACCTGACCGATTTCCTGGTCCGCCAGTTCGATGCCTTCGTCTGGAAGCCGATGGGGCTCGACCGTCACCCGGAGCTGCGGGACATGTATTTCGGCAACTACACCAAGCTGGTCTACCAGGCGCAGCTGGATGACCCGGCGCTGGACTTGAAGGCGCAGGATTGCGCCCGGCGGCTGGGGCTGGCCTATGAGCGGCGGCTGACCGGCTATGGCGACCTGGCGGTGACGCTGGGGCGGGTGGCCGGTTAGCCCGCGAAATCGGTGATCACCGCGACGCCGGGGGCGGTGGGGCCGTCGAAGGCTTTCAGCTCTTCCGTCGCCTGGCTGAGCGGAACGGTGCGGGCGACGATGGGGCTGACGTCGATGCGGCCGGTTTCGATCAGGGAGAGGAGCGTCGGGTAGCGCCAGGCGGGCATTCCCCTGGTGCCGAAGACCGAGAGCTGCCGCATGTAGAGCGTGTTCATGTCGATCTGCATCCGCGCGGTATGGCCGACGGGGAGGCCGACCTGGACATGGCGGCCGAGCGGGCGCAGGCATTTCAGCGAGTTGTTCGCCGTGGCCTCGATCCCCAGCGCCTCGACGCTGACATGGGCGCCGCCGTTCGTGATGTCCACGATCCGGGCGGCCACGTCGCCCTCGCGGGCGTCCAGGGCGGCTTCGGCGCCGAGGGAGAGGGCATGGGCCAGTTTTTCGGGCACAACGTCGACCACGATCACCCGCGCGCCAAGCGCCTTGCCGATGAGCAGGCAAGAGAGTCCGATCCCGCCGGTGCCGTGGACGGCGAGCCATTCCCCGGCTTGCAGGGCGGCGCGCCCGGTGAGGGCGTGGAAGGCGGTGGTGACGCGGCAGCCGAGGCCTGCGGCGAGGGCAGGCGACAGGCTTTCCGGCAGGCGGGTCAGGTTGTGGGCGTGGGGGACCGAGACAAATTCGGCATAGGCGCCGCGGTCGCCGAAGCCGGGAACGCGCTGCGACCGGCAGGTGGTGGTCTGGCCCGAGCGGCACTCCGGGCAGTCGCCGCAGGCGAGGATGAAGGGGGCGATGACCCGGTCGCCCTTGCGCCATTTGGCCTGCGGCCCGGCCTCGACGACTTCGCCGCAGTATTCGTGGCCGGGGATGTCGCCGGGTTTCACCTTGGGATGCTCACCGACCCAGCCGTGCCAGTCGCTGCGGCAGATGCCGCAGGCGAGGGTCGTCAGGACCACGCCATCGGCTTCACAGGCCGGGTCGGGGACGGTCTCCAACGACAGGGGTTCGCGGTAGGCACGGAGGACGGCGGCGCGCATCAGGGTCTCCGGTAGTGGTTCAGGCAGAAGACCCGGATTGCCGAGGCGAGGCCCTCCTCTCCGCGACGCGCGGCGTCGATTTCGGCGGCCAGCGCGTTGAGGGGGGTCTGTTTCTCGGCGGCGATGGCGCGGAAAGCTTCCCAGAACTCGGGCTCCAGCGAGACGCTGGTGCGGTGGCCGTGCAGGGTGAGGGAGTGCTTGGCGGGGCGGGTGGTCATGGCGGGAGCGTAGCCAAAGCAGCGGAGGCCCAAAATCCTTAAGTAAGGATTTTGACAAATTTCTTACTTAAGAAATTTGGACCCCGCGGGATCAGAGGCGGAGCACTACGTCATCCGAGTTGCAGAAGACCACGAAATGTCCGGCATTTTCGACCACACGAAAGCCACGCTTCTTCATCGCGGCAAGGAATAGGTCGCGTCCGACAAGGCGTTCGACGTCGCTGACCTTTCGGCGGATCACGCCACCATCCAGCGCCGTCTTGGTGGCAAACATCTGTCGCATCCATTCCTGCGACGTGATCGGCAAAGACAGTTCCCGCATGGCGCACCTCCTGCCGCAACCCTGCCGCAGCGAGGTTAACGGCGGGTTACTCCGGCTCCCGCTTGTGCCCATCCAGCTCCCGCGCCGCCTTCTCCGCCCGCGCCGTCTCCAACTCGCGGTCCGCCTTGGTCCGGCCATGCTTCGCGGCATTGGCATCGGCGGTCGAGCGGGCGGCCTTGCGGGCCGCTTGCTTCTTCGCCTGCCGAAGGTTGACGACCTCGCCCATCAGCCTTTCGGGCCGACCATGTCCTCGGGGCGGACGATGCGGTCGAAGGTTTCGCCGTCGACGAAGCCAAGCGCGATGGCTTCCTCCCGCAGCGTGGTGCCGTTCTTGTGTGCGGTCTTCGCCACCTTGGTCGCGTTGTCGTAGCCGATGGTGGGGGCCAGCGCCGTCACCAGCATCAGGCTTTCCTTCATCAGCTTCTCGATCCGCGCCACGTTGGCTTGCGTGCCCACCACCATGTTGTCGGTGAAGCTGCCCGCCGCATCGCCCAGAAGCTGGATCGATTGCAGCACGTTGTAGCTCATCATCGGGTTGTAGACGTTCAGCTCGAAATGACCCTGCGAGCCCGCGAAGCCCACCGCCGCGTCGTTGCCCATCACCTGCGCGCAGACCATCGTCAGCGCCTCGGCCTGGGTCGGGTTGACCTTGCCCGGCATGATGGAACTGCCGGGCTCGTTCTCCGGCAGGATCAACTCGCCGAGGCCCGAACGGGGGCCGGAGCCCAGAAGCCGCAGGTCGTTGGCGATCTTGAACAAGGCCGCCGCCACGGTCTTCAAGGCGCCGGAGAACATCACCATCGCATCATGCGCGGCAAGCGCCTCGAACTTGTTCGGGGCGGTGACGAAGGGGAGGCCGGTGATCGTGGCGATCTCGGCCGCCACCCGCTTGTCGAAGCCGACCTTGGTGTTGAGCCCGGTGCCGACGGCAGTGCCGCCCTGCGCCAGTTCGTAGATGTCCGGCAGGCACATCTTCACCCGCGCGATGCCCTTGTCGACCTGGGTCGCGTAGCCGGAAAATTCCTGGCCCAGGGTCAGCGGGGTCGCGTCCTGGGTATGGGTGCGGCCGATCTTGATGATGTCCTTGAATTCCCGCGACTTCGCCCACAAGGCCGCCGACAGCTTCTCCAACCCCGGGATCAGCACGTCGCGCGTGTGCATCCCGATGGCGACATGCATCGCGGTCGGGAAGGTGTCGTTCGAGGACTGGCCCATGTTCACATGGTCGTTCGGATGCACCGGTTTCTTCGAGCCCTTGACGCCCCCCAGCATCTCGATGGCGCGGTTCGAGATCACCTCGTTCGCGTTCATGTTCGACTGGGTGCCCGAGCCGGTCTGCCAGACGACCAGCGGGAAATTGTCGTCGAAGCGGCCCGCGATCACCTCGTCCGCGGCGGCCACGATGGCATTGCCAAGCGTCGCGTCGATGTCGCCCTGCGCCATGTTGACCAGCGCGCAGGCCTTCTTGATCACGCCAAGCGCGCGGATGATCGGGACGGGCTGGTGTTCCCAGCCGATCGGGAAATTGATGATCGACCGCTGCGTCTGCGCGCCCCAGTACTTGTCGGACGGAACCTCCAGCGGGCCGAAGCTGTCGGTCTCGGTACGGGTCGCGGTCATGGAGTCCTCCTGCAAAGCGATGCCGTCCGTCTAGCGCCGGGGGGCGGTGAAATCAATCGGCATACCGTCGCATACTGTGTGTGCGTGGGCCGGGAGACGCAGGGCTTGCAAGGGAAGGTTGTGCTGTGCTGAAGTCGACCTGCGGCCGGTCCGCCTCTCCCGGGGACCGGCCCCTGATACAGGAGATGCGAATGACTGACATGCCAGAAATGACCTCGTCGCCGCGCGACCGGCTGATCCTGCCTTTCCTTGCGCCGCTTTATCATGGCTTCGCCCAGCCGTTCGGCTGGCTCGCCGTGCGGGTGGTGATCGGTGGCTACCTGATGGTCGAGGGCTGGCCGAAGATCACCGCGCCCCTGGCGATGACCGGCTTCGTCGAGAGCCTCGGCTTCTATCCGGGCTGGTTCTTCTCGCCGCTGCTGGCGGTGCTGAACTTCATCGGCGGCGCGATGATCGTGATCGGCCTCTTCACCCGTCCGGTCTCGCTGGCCAATGCGGTGATGCTGCTGGTGACCTGGTGGTTCCATGTCAGCCATCCCTATGGTCCCGAATTCCTCACCCCCGAGGGGATCGAGTTCCTGAAAGCCAACCTGCAATACCTGACGGCTGCCGGGCAGGAGAACCTGTTGCCGGACGGCGGCGCAACCTTCCTGGCGCTGGTGCAGATGAAGGCCGAGACCAATTCGCTGTTCTGGGCTGGCACGACGGCGCTGTTCGCGGCCTATGGCGGCGCGCATTATTCGCTGGACCGGCTGATGCGGAAGGAGTTCTGAGCCCGGCCGGGCTTCAGCCGCGACGGAAGCGGTAGACGGTCGCCGGGGGCAGGTTGGCCCAGACCTTGTGCCCCCGGTTCACCGTCAGCCCAAGGGTCGCAATGGTCTCCGGCGGGAGCGGCGGGCGCGAGCCGTAGGTGAACTGCACATAGCGCCCGCGCGGGGCAAGGACGTCGAAGGCCGCGGCGACGATCCCCTCGCGGACCTCGGGCGGCATCGACAGAAGCGGCAGGCCCGAGATCACGGTGCCGACCGTGGGCGGGACCAGCCGTGCCGCCTCTTGCGCCGGAAGCTGGTGTACGGTCACGCCGGGGAACTTCTCGCGCAGGTAGGTGACGAATTCCTCGTCCAGCTCGAAAAGGGTGACGTTGCCGGGCGGCACGCCCCGGGCCAGGATCGCCTCGGTGAACCGCCCGGTGCCGGGGCCGAACTCCACCACCGGGCCGCTTTTCGGGCCGAGGCCCAGCGTCATGGCGCGGGCCAGGGTTCGGGACGAGGGCGCGATTGCCGACACCTGCCGCGGGTTCTTCAGCAGGCGGCGTCGGAAAAGCGCGAGATCGCTGCCCATCAGTGTTTGCGGAACTGATCCAGCGAGACGATTTCGGCGTCCTGCCGCGCGGGCTCTTCCTCGACTTCGACTTCGATGTCCTCGTCGTCCTCGTCTTCGTCCTGCTCCTGCGTCTCGAAGCGCAGGCCGAATTCGACCGAGGGGTCGACGAAGGTGCGCAGCGCGTCGAAGGGGATCACCATCGGCTCGGGGTTGTTGCCGAAATTCAGGGTGATGCTGAAGCCTTCATCGGTCACCGACAGGTTTTCATACCAGTGCTGGATCACGACTGTCATCTCGGTCGGGTAGCGTTCCTTCAGCCAGTCGGCGATCTGCACGTCGGGGTGGGTGGTGTCGAAGGTGATGAAGAAATGATGCGCGCCGGGCAACCCGTGGTCGGCAACCTCGGTCAGGACCGACTGGATCAGGCCCCGCATCGCGCGGTGCATGAGATTGCCATAGTCGATACTGCGCGCCATGAGCCGTCCTTTCCGGTTGGGGTGCAGCATAGGGGATTCGGGGGCCAAGGGAAGGGGTGGATGCGTCGGTGTGGCGCTCCCTTGTCAAAGAGCCGCCGCCACCGCAGAGGCGAGTGCGGACAGCGCCAGAACAACCAGTAGCGGTAAATGCCGGACCAGAAGCCCCCAGGCCGCGAAGGCTGCGATCAGGAGGGGCAGGAGCCGCAGCGTTGCGGGGTCCGGCAGGGACAAGTGCAGCGGGCCAAGGCCGAATTCGGGAACGCTGGCGAACAGAACATGCAGCGCGAACCAGAGCGAGAGGTTGGCGATCACCCCCACCACGGCGGCGGTGATGGCGGCCAGGGCGCCGGAAAGCCGGGGCATATGGGTCAGCCGCTCGATGAAGGGGGCGCCGGCGAAGATGAAGAGGAAGCAGGGGATGAAAGTCATCCAGAGCGCGATTGCCGCGCCTGCCAGCCCAAGGACCCACCCGCCGGTCTGGTGCGCGGCCATGAAGCCCACGAATTCGTTGACCAGGATCAGCGGGCCTGGGGTGGTTTCGGCCAGGCCCAGCCCGTCGATCATCTGTTTCAGCGTCAGCCAGCCCTTCGCCTGCACCACGTCCTGCGCCATCCAGGCGAGGACGGCATAGGCCCCGCCGAAGGTCAGAACCGCGAGTTTCGAGAAGAAGATGCCGATCTCGGCCAGGCGGGCGGGGGCGGCAAGGATCAGGAGGCCAAGGGGCAGAAGCCAGATCGCCAGCCAGAGGGCGGCGGCCTTCAGGGAGCGGGCCAGGGCAGCGGGCGGGGCGGGGCGGTCGGTCGTGCCTGCCGGGGTACGGAAGAAGCCCCAGATCCCCGCTGCAAGGATGATGACCGGGAAGGGCAGCTTCAGCGCGAAAAGGCCAAGGAAGGCGAGGGCGGCGATCAGGTAGGCCTCGCGCGATTTCAGGGCGCGTTTCGAGACGCGGATCAAGGCCTCGACCACGATGGCGATGACGGCGGCCTGCACTCCGGCAAATAGCGCCGCGACCAGCGGGACCTGCCCGAAGGCTGCGTAGATGAGCGAGAGGGTCAGGACCACCAGCGCGCCGGGCAGGACGAACAGCCCCCCGGCGATCAGCCCGCCCCGGAGGCCGTGCATCCGCCAGCCGATCCAGGTGGCCAGCTGCATCGCCTCGGGGCCGGGCAGCAGCATGCAGAACGACAGCGCGCGCAGATAGTCTGCTTCGTCGACCCAGCGCTTCTCGTCCAGGATCACCCGGTGCATCAGCGCGATCTGCGCAGCGGGGCCGCCGAAGGACAGGCAGCCGATCTTCGCGAAGGTTCGGGTCAGTTCGGAAAGGGTCGTGGTCATTCGCGGCGTCCTGCGGGCCAGTCGTGGCCTTCCTCGTGCCCGTCGCGGGCCCAGCGGTAGAGCGCGTCGTAAAGCGCGATCCCGGCGTCGAGCTGTTGCAGGTCATCGCGAAACATCCGTGACAACCCGACCGAAAGCGCCAGCAGACCCGCGGCTTGCGGGGCAAGGTCGTGCCGGTCGGTGTCGGCGGCGCGGATCACGGTGGCCATGCGGTCAAGCGCTTCGGTGTGAAGCTGGAAGTCGTCGAGCAGCGCGTCGAAGCTGCAGCGCTCGCCCCGGTGCGAGAAGGTCACGCCCTCGATGTCGAAGGGAATGGCGCCGAAACGGTCGGCGACGGCCTGCACCTCGGCCGGGGCGACGAACAGGAAGCGCGCCGTCGGGTCGATGAAGCGACGGATTGCCCAGGGGCAGGCGATGCGGTCGATCTTCGGGCGGTGTCGCGTGACCCAGGGGGTGCCGGGCGATGGCAGGAGGGAAAGCGGCAGCATCGGCAGTCCGGCCGTCTCCCAGGCGAGGGCGCCGCCTTCCAGCACCTCGGCCTGCCAGCCTTGGCTGCGGAGCCAGGCGGCGGCCCCTTCGGACAGTTTCTTGCCCTTGGTGCAGACGACGATGGCCCTGCCGGGCGGATCGGTCAGCATGGCAATCCGGTCATGCGCGATCAAGCGGGCGGTGGGAAGCGTGCGGGGCAGGGCGGCGATGTCGTCCTTGGTGCGGACGTCGAGGATACTGGGCGCGTCGGGGGTGCCGATCTGGCGGAAGGCTTGTGCGGGGGTGATCTGGCCGAACTGGGGCATGGGGGCATCCTTGGCATGGGTCAGGGATGCGACGCTTGGGCCTTGGCCTCACGGGGCGGACGCGGACCCCATGCGTCAAGGGGTAGGCCTTGGGGCCGGGTCGGTCAAGGGTCAGCCGATGGGTTTGGTCAGCTCGCGCAGAAGCTTCAGGCGCAGGGTTTCGGCATAGTCCTGCAGGCCCCGGGCGGTGACGACGAAGCCGCCGGGGGTGATGATCCAGTTGCGGTAGTAGGTGGTGATCGGGATGGCGGGGCCGGGCTCCTCGATGGCGATGGCGTTCAGGATGAGGCCCGCGTCGATGGCCTCGGACCGGGCCTTGGCGTCGGTGAAGCCCGCGTTTTCCTGGCCGTCGCCGGAGATGTCGATCACTTTGCGATGGCAGTCGGGGACGGCGGCGAACTGGGCGGTGGCGAAGCGGAGCGCCTGGCCGACGGCGGTGTCCGAGCCCGAGAAGGCGCGGGGCAGGGCGGCGGCGCGGGCGGCGAAGCGGGTGACGTCGGGATCGGAGAGCATCCTTTGCCAGGGCAGGACGAAGGCCTGTTCCTCGGTGCCGGACCACTGGACGACGGCGAGGGCGACCTGGCCCGCGACCAGCGCCTCGGCGACCTCGGGGTCCGACAGGGCGCTGGCGAGGCCTTCGGTCTGGAGCCGGTAGTCGCCCGCGTCGATGGAGCCGGAGACGTCGATGGAGAGAAGCAGCGCCGTCTCGCAAGGGCGGGCGGGCTGGGTGGTCAGGCAGAGAAGAAGGGCCGCGCGGAGCATGGGGCAGGATGGGGCCGCGGAGCGGGGTCTGGCAAGCGGCTCGTCGTGCCCTTCGGTTCTCCTCGCGGGCGCGGGGCGACGAGAAGCCGTAGGCGAACGAGGAGCAGTGCGGGGAAGGTGCAGGTTTCTGTTGCCAGGTACCTGCGAACCCCGCCTTACGGTGCTAACCGCAAGGGCTTAGTTTTGGTATTGCGAGCCGCTTACGCGGCCAGCGCCACCGGAGCACGGTTGTCGTTGGCAACTGTGATCATGGACCGATAACGGTGGTACCTCACCGAGCGAAAGCTGGCCTCTTTGGTCGTTCGTCGATCCTATTTCGGCCCCCTCCTCCCGCAACGAACGGGGTGTTGGTGGAGCCGCCGGGTACCGCCCCCGGGTCCGAGCCGATTATTACAGGTGCGTTTATCGCCATAGTCGGGGTTGCCCCCGACAGGCTCAATATAGGGGTCGGAGGCGGGGGGTGCAAGGGCGGGTGTCCACAGTGGACAAGATCGGATTGCGAAGCGGTATCAAAAGGTTGGTCGTGGGCGTTAAGGATCTGGAAAGGTGCGATCAGCCCGGTCGCGGCGGCTAGACCTCGATGTAGCTGGCGGGTTGGCGGCCAAGGTCGATGGCGCGTTCCGCCTGTTCGGCCAGGCCGATGCCGGCCTGGTTCATCGTCTGGTAGATATGGGTCGCCCCGGCAGTCTTCAGGCGCAGGACGTGGTCCTCGTAAAGCGCATGGGCGATGATCGGGCCGTGGAAGCCCTTGGCCCTGAGCGCACGGGCGGCGCTGATCTTGGCCTCGACATTGTCCATCGCCAGGATCACGCATTCCACCCTGGACATCCGCAGGCCACGCCAGAAACCGGCATCCTCGACATCGGCGAAGAGCACGTTGCGACCGGCCGCGACATGGCCCTGGACGCGGTAGGTGTCGGCGTCGATGCCGGTCACGGGGAAATGCCCGGCGATCTCGTCATAGGCGGCGGTTCCGGTGCGACCCATGCCGAGGATCAGCACGGTCGCTGCGCCAAGGTCGGTCGGCAGTTCGTCGCGGTGGATTCGCCGGGCCTCGAACCCTTGCAGCCAGGGTTCCAGATGCTCGAAGAGCCGGTCCGCCAGCCGGTCGAGCGGTGCGGCGATGATGAAAGAGAGGCTGAGGGCCAGCGCCAGCGGCACCAGCCAGTCGGGCAGGAGGGCGGCGGCGACGATCAGGCTGAACTCGCTGTAGGTGGTCAGGTTGATGGCGGCAAGGAAGGCGGTCCGCGCCCTGAGGCGGAAGAGCAGGAGCAGCGAGAAATAGAGCGCCCCTTTCAGCGGCAGGAGCAGCACCAGCACAAGGGCGATCACGAGGTCGTTGAGGCCGGGCAGGCCGGACATGCCGATCTGCAGGAAGAAGCCGACGAGGAAGATTTCCTTCAGGCCCCAGAGCGCATCGGACAGCTCTTTCGCGCGGGGGTGGGTGGAGAGGAGGAGGCCCATGACCAGCGCCCCGATCTCGGACCCGAGGCCGATCGCCTGGAAGCCGACGCCGCCCGCGCCGAGGGCGAGGAGCATGCCGGCGAGGACGATCAGCTCGTCATGGCCCGCGACGGTGAGAAGCCAGTGCAGGGCCGGGCGCAGCAGCGGCAGCAGGACAAGGACGACCAGCGCCCAGGGCGAGGGGGCGTCGCCGCTGTAGAGCGCGAGGACCGCCAGCGCGATGATGTCCTGCACGACGAGGATGCCGATGACGGTGCGGCCATAGAAGGCGCCGATGTCCCGCTTGGCCTCCAGCATCTTGGCCGAGAAGACGGTGGAGGAGAAGGAAAGGACCACGCCGAGGAGAAGCGCGGTGGGCCAGTCGAGCGCCACGAAGGTGACGAGACCGAGACTGACGACGGTGGTCGACACGGCGCTGTGGATCAGCGCGCCGCCGAAGACCTGGGGCTGCGCCAGCTGAGCGAGGCGCAGCTTGAGGCCGACGGTGAAAAGCAGGAGCAGGACGCCGAGATGGGAGACATGGTCGAGGATCGCCCCTGCCTCGCCCGGCAGGCCGAGCCAGGGCCCGGCAACATGGACGGCGAACCCCGCGGCGAGGAATCCCACCAGCGGTGGCAGTCCGACCCGGCGGACGGCCAGGCCGAAGAAGAAGGCGAAGCTGAGGCTGATGAGTTCGAACATGCGGGACCGGGTCGGGATGGGTCCTGCATTAGTCGGGGAGAGCGGGTGGCGCAACCGGGGGATTGCCGGGGGGGGCGAGTCGGAAGCGGGAGTCGGGGTGAACCCCGACTTACATGGGCGTCATTTGGCGGGCAGCCCGCAAGAGAAAACGCCCGGAGGGTTCTCCGGGCGTTTCACGGTCATGCGGCGGACTCAGAACCCGGACTTGATCGACTCGAATTCCGAGATCATCTTTTCGCGCAGCTCGTTGGTCGGCGGCGACTGCACGAAGAGCGGCGTCGTCACCGGGTCGACATAGGCGGCTTTCAGCGCTTCGGCGGGGATTTCGGCCATCGCGGCGTCGTTGGACAGCGAATAGCCGATGGCGTCCAGCAGCGGCTGCGCCGAGGAATGCGCCAGAAGCGAGTTGATGAAATCGTAGGCCTTGTCTTCCTTGCCGGGGCCGTCCTTGATGTTGACGAAGCCGCAATACCAGGTCGCGGCGCCCTCGGCGGGGCTGCGGTTGAAGCCGACGGGGAACTTTTCTTCGGTCAGGATCGCCACCGGATCGTTCCAGGACCAGGCGACCTGCACCTCGCCCGAGGCCATGAGCTGGCTGAGCTCCGACGGGTCGGACCAGTAGGCGCGGACGTTCGGGTGGACCTTGCGCAGCCAGTCGGCGGCGGCCTGGAACTGTTCGTCGGTCACGTTGTCCCAGGAGGTGACGCCGGTGGCCATGAAGGCGAGCGACCAGATGTCGTCGGTGTTGTCCGGGAGCGCGATGCGGCCGGCATATTTGTCGGAGGCGAAGACCTGGATCGTGGCCACGTCCTCGACCGGGACCGTTTCGGCATTATAGGCGATGGCGGTATAGGCATAGTCGGTCGGGATGAACCACACGCCTTCGGCATCGGTGAAGGGCTTGGTCAGCCGTTCGGGAATATTGGTGAATTCCGGGATCTTCGAGACATCCCAGGGTTCGATCAGCCCGGCGTCGCGGTAGCGCGGAACGGCCGCGGCGCAGGGGTGGACGACATCGGCCTTGAAGCCCGAGGAGACTTTCTGGAAAGCCTCGTCATCGTCGGCGAAGAAGACATAGCTCGGCTTCTCGCCGTTCTTGTCGACATAGGGCTGCAGCATGCCGTCGATTTCCCAGCCGGCCCAGTCGAGCACGGTCAGCTCGGGGTCGGCGGCGTGGGCGGCGACGGAAAACGCCAGCACCGAGGCGGCGCTGATCAGCGAAAGCGGAAGACGGGTCATGGTTGCTCCTCTGTTGGCAGGCAGCCCGGCCCGAGGGCGGATCGCCGGTTGTGGTCATTGTGATTTGGAGACGCGAACCCCTCAGTCCCGTCCCGGTAGCGCAAAGGTGGGAGGCGGCGGAAAAAAGGACAAGGGGAATCTGCCGGAATTCCCCTGGTCGGCGCAAGAAAATGTCGCAGGGCAGGGGAAGGCGGATTGCGCGAGCGCGGGCGGCGGTCTGCCGCAGGTAGGGGATTGCCGGGCGCGGCGGGGAAGGATAGGTCTGGGGGCGATGCCGGGGCTGCCCGGCACTGGCTGGCGGGGAGACATCCGCCGGTCTGGCTGGAAGACCTGCCGCGGACCGGGATTTCCCGCCTCGCGTCGGGGTGTTCCGGTCTGCGGCCCCAACATGGAGCCGTAAGGTGGCGCTTGATCTCGACTTCGTCCGTTCGCAGTTCCCGGCGTTTTCGTCGCCGGTCCTGTCCTCGCATGCCTTCTTCGAGAATGCCGGGGGCAGTTACCCCTGCGTGCAGGTGGTGGACCGCCTGACCCGGTTCTACCGCGACCGCAAGGTGCAGCCCTATGGGCCCTATCCGGGGGCTTTGGCGGGGGGCGCGGAGATGGACGAGGCGCGGACCCGGCTGGCGGCGATGATGGGGGTGGCGCGGGAGGAAGTGTCGTTCGGGCCTTCGACCAGCGCCAATACCTATGTGCTGGCGCAAGCGGTGCGGAAGTGGCTGGCGGGGACCGGCGGGGCGGTGGTGGTGACGAACCAGGACCACGAGGCGAATTCGGGGGTCTGGCGGCGGTTGGCGGAGGAGGGGATCGAGGTCCGGGAGTGGAAGCTGGACCCTGCCACCGGGTCGCTGCGGCTGGAGGCGCTGGGGGCGCTGCTGGCGGATGGCAAGGTGAAGCTGGCGTGCTTCCCGCATTGTTCCAACGTGATCGCCGAGATCAACGATGTGGCGGCGATCACGGCGATGGCGAAGGCCGCCGGGGCGCGGACGGTGGTGGACGGGGTCAGCTATGCGCCGCACGGGTTCCCGGATGTCCCGGCGCTGGGCTGCGATGTGTATCTCTTCTCGGCCTACAAGACCTTCGGGCCGCATCAGGGGATCATGGTGATCCGCGAGGGGTTCGGGTTCGAGCTGCCGGGGCAGGCGCATTTCTTCAACCACGGCACGCTTTACAAGCGGCATACTCCGGCGGGGCCGGACCATGCGCAGGTCGCGGCCTGTGCGGGGATGGCGGATTATGTCGACGCGCTGGCGGCGCGGCACGGGATCGGCGGGGATGCGGCGGCGCGCAACCACGGGGTGCATGACCTGATGCGGGCGCAGGAAGTGGCGGTGATCCAGCCGCTCTTGGACTATCTGGGGCAGCGGAATGACGTGCGGCTGCTGGGTCCGAGGGAGGCGGGGCGGCGGGCGCCGACGGTGGCGGTGGAGCTGGACCGCGCGGCGGAGCCGGTGTCGGAGGAGCTGGGCCGCAACGGGATCGCCTGCTGGGCGGGGGATTTCTACGCGGTGCGGCCGTTGGAGGCGCTGGGGATCGACCGGGAGAAGGGGGTGCTGCGGATGTCGGCGGTCCACTATACCTCGGCGGAGGAGGTGGCGCGGCTGATCGCGGCGCTGGACCGGGTGTTGTGAGGTCAGTTTAAAGGAGCGCTGGCGCGCGAGCCTTTGCATTTGTCCCTTGCGCGAAGAGTGCGCAAGGGACGGCGTCGGGGGTTTTCCACCCCCGAACCCCCGGAGGAT
Source organism: Tabrizicola sp. (assembly GCF_041911175.1). Lineage (GTDB taxonomy): Bacteria > Pseudomonadota > Alphaproteobacteria > Rhodobacterales > Rhodobacteraceae > Tabrizicola. The sequence goes on along the minus strand of NZ_JAYRPN010000025.1, from coordinate 3,258 downwards.
ATTTTTCGCCAGGTGAAAGGGTTTAGGTGATCCGATCCTGGTTGGATAACGTATCTCTGCGTTGGGAGAGGCCGGGGAATGTCCGACAGACCGTTGATCCTGTGGTTCCGCCGCGACTTGCGGCTTTCGGACCAGCCGATGCTGGCGGCGGCGGCGGCTTCGGGGTGGGCTTTGGTGCCGGTCTTCCTGCTGGACCCGGAGACCGAGGCTTTGGGCGCGGCGCCAAAGTGGCGGCTGGGGTTGTCGGTCGAGGCTTTCGGCAAGGCGCTGGAGGGGGTGGGCGTGCGTCTTGTGCTACGGCGCGGGTCGGCGCTGGACGCGTTGCGCGGGCTGGTGGTCGAGACCGGCGCGGGCGGGGTCTGGTGGTCGCGGCTCTATGACCCGGCCTCGGTCGCGCGGGATACTGCGGTGAAGGCGGCGCTGAAGGCGGAGGGGGTTGAGGCGCGGAGCTTCGCGGGGCATCTGTTGCACGAGCCCTGGGCGGTGGAGACCGGGCAGGGCGGCTTCTACCGGGTGTTCACGCCGTACTGGACGGCGATGCGGGGGCTGCCGGTGACGGCTCCGGCCGTGGCTCCGACAGGGTTGCGGGGGGTGGAGCGCTGGCCTGTCTCGGACCGGCTGGAAGACTGGCGGCTGGGCGCGGCGATGAACCGGGGGGCGGAGGTCGTGGCCCGCCATCAGGTGGTTGGCGAGGCGGCGGCGCGTTCGAGGCTGGGGGCGTTCCTGGACGGGCCGGTCGACCGCTACGGCGAGATGCGGGATTTTCCGGGGGTCGCCGGAACCTCGCGCCTGTCGGAGAACCTGACCTGTGGCGAGATCGGCATCCGCGAGGTCTGGCATGCGGGCCTGCGCGCGCGGGACGAGGGGCGGGCGGGGGCGGAGAGCTTCCTGCGCGAGCTGGCCTGGCGCGAGTTCAGCTATCACCTGATGCACCATACGCCGGAGATCACGCGGGGCAACTGGCGGGCGGAATGGGACGGCTTTCCCTGGCGCGGCGACAACCCTGACGCCGAACGCTGGCGGCGGGGGATGACGGGGGAGCCCTTCGTCGATGCGGCGATGCGCGAGATGTATGTCACCGGGACCATGCACAACCGGGCGCGGATGGTCGCGGCGAGCTATCTGACCAAGCATCTCATGACGCATTGGAAGGTCGGGCTGGACTGGTTCGCCGACTGCCTGACCGACTGGGATCCGGCGGCGAATGCGATGGGCTGGCAATGGGTGGCGGGCTCGGGGCCGGATTCGGCGCCGTTCTTCCGCATCTTCAACCCAGGCGGCCAGGCGGAGAAGTTCGATGCGGACGGGCGCTATCGCCGCCGGTTCGTGGCCGAACTGTCCGGGGCGCCGGGGCCGGAGGCGCTGGCCTATTTCGCGGCGGTGCCACGGTCCTGGGGGCTGGTGCCGGGGCAGGCCTATCCCGCGCCGGTGGTCGAGCTGGCGGCGGGCAGGGCGCGTGCCCTTGCGGCATATGGCGCAGGAAAGGCTTGAGCGACGCCTCGAGTTTGGTGAAACTGTCGCCAGCGACAGGGACCCAGGGGGGAGCGGGCCGATGGACGTGCTGACCACGGTGAAGGGGCAGGCCGGTCTGCCGCGCTGGTTCGCGACGGTCTTCGACACAGCGACCGGGCTTGGCGAGGGGCGGCTCGATTTCGTGATGCCCGATGGCCGCCGGTTCCGGGCCGAGGGCAAGGCGCCGGGCATCGCAGCCGAGATCACGGTGCAGCATCCCGACCTGTTCGCGCGGCTGGTGCGCGAGGGCGATCTGGGCTTCTGCGACGCCTATCTGGACGGCTGGTGGGTGACGCCGGACCTGCAGGCCTTCCTGGACCTGATCCAGCTTCCGGTGAACAACCTGGTCGGTGACGGCTTTCCCGGCCTGGGGCTGGTGCGTGCCTATGAGCGGCTGCGGTTCTGGATGCAGTCGAATTCGCGTCGGCAGGCGAAGAAGAACATCTCGTATCACTACGACCTGGGCAACGAATTCTACCGGCTGTGGCTGGACGAGACGATGACCTATTCCTCGGCGATCTTCCAGAACCCGCAGGAAAGCCTGGAGGCGGCGCAGCGGCGCAAATACGCCAGCATGATCGACCAGATGGGGGCGCAGGCCGGTGATCATGTGCTGGAGATCGGCTGCGGCTGGGGCGGGTTCGCGGAATTCGCCGCGCGGGAGCGGGGCTTGCGGGTCACCGGGCTGACGATCAGCCAGGCGCAGCACGACTTTGCGGTCGAACGGGTGCGGCGTGCGGGGCTGGCCGACCGGGTGGAGATCCGGCTGCAGGACTATCGCGACGAGCGCGGCAGCTATGACGGGATTGCCAGCATCGAGATGTTCGAGGCGGTGGGCGAGCGCTACTGGCCGGTCTATTTCGACGCGGTGCGCGAGCGGTTGAAGCCGGGCCGCAACGCCACGCTGCAGATCATCACGGTGGCGGATTCGCGCTGGCAGCTGTACCGGCGGGGGGTGGATTTCATCCAGAAGCACATCTTCCCGGGCGGCATGCTGCCTGCGCCCTCGGTCCTGCGGGCCGAAGTGGTGAAGGCGGGGCTGCGGGTCAAGGGAACCATCGAATTCGGCGAGAGCTACAGCCTGACGCTCAGGCGCTGGCACGAGACCTTCACCGCGCGCTGGGCCGAGGTGAAGTCGCTGGGATTCGACGAACGTTTCAAGCGGATGTGGGATTTCTACCTGGCCTCTTGCGCGGGGGCATTCCAGGGTGGAAACTGCGACGTGACGCAGATCACGGTGACGCGTCCCAGCTGAGGGTGCTTGAATGCCGACTCCGATGCCGACCGGCGCGAAGCTGATGGCCGCCGCGAGTTTTGCGGTCGTGGGCTGGGTGCTGGCGAATTTCTATGCGGTCAACATGCCGGACGCCGCCGCCGCCGGTCCGATCCGCGAGGTGGCGGCGCTGGTGGGCGCGATCACCGGCTGGAAAGTGATGGGGCCATCGGTCGGCAAGGGCTATGTCGAGGCGGCGGGGGCGGGGATCAAGACGTCGATCGTGCTGGCAGTTGCGGCGCTGTTCCTGCTCGCTTTGGCCGAGATGCTCGATAACTCGGTCAAGATGCGCTATGACGGGGCGCTGGATGCGTTCCTGGACATCTTCCAGACGATGGCCAAGCGATCCGGTGCGCTGGTGTCGCTGGGGGTGTTCGGCACGATCCTGTTCGGCGGGGTGGTTGGCGGGCTTCTGACCGAGAATGCCGGTCGGCGCTGGAAGTAGCATGCCGCCGGTTCCTGGTGAGGTGCCG